>DASPQJ010000039.1:0-32362 GCA_035625025.1 Acidimicrobiales bacterium | reverse complement strand
GGGCGATCGGCGTCCCGTCCCTCAGATGGCGCTCGATGAGGAAACGGCCCTTGTCCACCGGAGACCTCCCCTTCGTCGATGTCTCCGATGTCTTGACACATCAGCCGCGTCGATGTCGCTTATGTCCTGAAATCGCGCACCTCAGCGCCCACACCGTTGCCAAGGGAGAAAGACGACGGCGCGGAACCAGGACGAAACCGCCGCGCGGTTGGGGAGCCAGAAGGGCTGAGCCCGGCTCGCCGGGGACGGCGGACCCCACCAGCCGGCACGAAGGAGAGCCCGCAGCCGAAAGGGCTGAGCCACGCCGTCGGCTCACAGGCCGGGAACGAGCCCGAGAGACCTGAGGCCAGCCCGAGAGGCCGGGGGCGAGAGGACCGGCGGCGGCGCTCGCCCTCGGGATCGTCGTCTGAGAGACCGATGGGGGAGGCGGGATGCGAACCCGCGACTTCCTTTCGCAAAGAAGGCTAGAAGGTTCTGCCTCGCGCGTTCCGCTGTCTGCTGCGTGTCCTTTCGTGTCCCGTTGGTGCAAGGTGGCGGCGGTCGGCGGTTGCTTCGCGCCCGTGGCAGGAAAGGGCCGTGCCAGGCGAAGAACGCCAATGGCGGGAGGAGCCCGGGAACTCACCGAAGTGCCCGAAAAGCCCCGCTGGCGGGCCGTTAAGGCGTGAGGGAAGGAGGAGGCCGCCGGAGAAGTCCACGCCCCGGGCTCCTCGGCGTGATGTGAAGCCGCGGTGAAGACTGGCGGGACCCGTCGAGTTGGCCTCTTCCCGTCCGCGGTGCCCCCGCAAGGAGGATGCGAAAGGGGGCATCAGACTGCCCGCAACCCCGGTGCCGTGAGGTTCCTGCTCGGGTTCGCCAGGGTCCTCGATCGAGTCCACGTCCTGGTCGACGCCGCACGCCGACGTCGGCCGTCGTGTCAGGGCGTCGTAGGGGGCGCGGCGTCCGCGGAAGGCCAATCCTGAAGGTGCCGGCTGTGACGGGACATCGGGCAGCGGAAGGTGCCCGCCGTCAGTCGTCCATGGTCCAGCGGGGCGGTATGGAGCCCTCGGGAAAACCGCTCGGCTGTTTCCCGATCAGCAAGTAGACGGCGTAGGCGACGTCTCTCGCTAGTCGGCTCTTCGTGTGCGCGAGTCCGGAATTGGCTGAGTTGCAGAACTGGTCCGCGAGACCACCTGGTTCGCCCTGGGACCAGTACTTGTCAAAACAGGTCTGGAGCGCGGTCGCTCCGGCTTCGGCGTTGTTGTCCCACCGGCCCGCGAACAGCATCCACCAGACCTCGCCCTGGTCAACGGACCTGCTCATCCATCCATCGTTGACGTAGTCGACCCACTTCGAGCCGTTCCACCCATAAGCGTCGAGGATGAAGGAACTGGCGCTGCTGAACCGGCCACCGATCAAGCCCATGAACAGCCGGTCTTCTTTGTAGATCATCTGGTGGGTGTTCTCGATGCGCACGATGTTGTAGTAGGCCTCCTCCGGCGAGTGCGTGGGCCGGGCGAGCGAGTCGAGCAGGTACTCCTCCACCGCGGTTGCGTAGGGTGGCCACACGTCCTGCGAGAACGCCCAGTAGCTCGCGGCCTTGATCTGGTTTCTCAGGGCAGGGTTGGCGTCGGTCTCGCACGCACTGATGAAGACCAAGCTGTGAGACCAGTTGACGTGCCATTTTGTGGCCAGCCAGTTCCAGAAGGCAGGAGTGATGAGGACGTCCCACTCACAAACGGTCGAAAGCTTGAACAGGTTGAAACCGCAGTTGGGCTGCGCGAACGTGAACGTCCTCTGACCGTTCAACTTCCAGTTCGCCAGAGAACTGAACCCCTCGTCGTCGAGCTGGCTCGCGAACTGGGCTTGCGCCTTCTGGTACTTCTCGCCGCTGGCGATCTTCACCTGGCTGGCCGTGAGGAGCATGCCGCCATCGTTGCCGTGTGTCGAGAAAAGGAGAATGCCCGGTGCTTTCTTGAGCAAGATGGCGATGCCCTCGACGGTCGCGTCAGCGCCGCTCAGCTCGCTCACCGTGTAATGCCGGCTGTGGAGCGTGTCTTCCATGTGGGAGAGAGAGCCGCTCGTTTCCAGAGCCGGCTCGGGCACGATGACCGCGGCCGAGCGGTTGGTCGGGTCGAACTGGGAATCCGGGTGCACTTCCGGGTTGAGGAAGACGCGCGGGTCGGACGCGAGCTCGCTCGGCGTCAACGTCGTGGTACCAGGCGTGGGAACCCGGCTGTACAGCATCACCAAGGTGGGGTCCGCGTCGCTGTAGGAGATGAGGACGTCGTCTCCCAGGCTCCGCACGGAGGTGATGCAGTTGTCGCCTTCTTCGGTGCACTTCCCCTCGGGTGCCTTCAGCCCCGGTCGCAGCCGGCCATCTGTGACCGGCGGGTCGCCGATCGGCGGAGCGGCGAGCCAAGCCTGAGCGAAGGCCATCGCGCGCTGGGCGCCCTCGGCCGGGGTCAGGGAGAGGTTGCTCGCGTTCATGGCCGCGTTGTAGATCGCCTGCATTCCCGCGCCGAGGTCCAAGTCCTTGCGGTCCCACAGCGACGTGCCGTGCCCTGAGGAGAACACCATGAACGGCATCGTCACCTGGCTGGCCGAGAGATCCAGGGCGAAGTTGACGTCGTCCTTCACGTCCGCGGTCGAGATGTGCAGGGCGAGCTTGCCGTCCGAGTACGAGTAGGTCCCTTCTTCGGCGAGCGCCTCATTGGGATCCGCGAGGTACAGGAACGCTTCATCGTTGGCTCCGAACAGGAGGTCGGCCTCCGCACCAGGGTTGGCATGGCCGCCTTTGGAGTCCCGGACGAGTGTGTACGCGACCTGGGTGAGCTGGTTCGAGGTGGCCAGGGCGGCACGGAGATGACCGACCGCCCGGGTTGACGGCGCAACCGCCCCCACGGCTTGCGAGGGAGCCACGGCCGCCGTCGCTGCCGCCAGCGCTCCGATCAGCCACAGGCGGTGCCGACTCCTCCGTTGTGCCGTGTGCCGTTGCTCCGTCCGCGTGAGAAGCGCAAGGTTCATTTGGCCCCTCCTCCTGGCTGGCGCGGGGTCATGCCGTCGTGACGATACACGGTGAGCTGCAGTTCTGGCCGATATCCTCTGGGCGAGGGCTCTGATGTCTCACGCCAACACAGTGCTCGGGGAGGCGCGATTCGAACCCGCGACCTCCTGCTTGCAATGCAGGCGCGCTAGCCAAGCTGGGCCACTCCCTGTCTCTTCGCCGATCCTCCAGACGGTTACTGCGACGAAGTAGATCGTTTCGGCATCGATCGGTGAGCCGGACGCGCGTTCAACCTCGTCGACCAGAGGCGGAGGTCAGACGGGCTTACTTCCGCCGGGAGGACGATCGGCCACCACGAGCTGTTCCACACGTGCACGATTGCGGCATTCAGCTGCAATCTGATCGAAATCTCACGCGTCGCGACGTGAGTCACTTGAGTTGGAGAGCAACGTCGATGTCTGGCCTCGAATAGCCGACATCGCCGTCGCAGGGCACGCCGCTGGCGAGAAGCCTGAAACCACAGGCGATCTGGATGAAGCGATTCGCGAGCACGCCGAGTGGCTTGAGTCTGGACAAGACGGACGGGAGCCATCTGGAGATGACTTCATCCGAATCACCACCAAGCTCAGCTCTGCCGCGAGAAAGGCGCTTGTGACGGGACGGTCCTTTGCGTTGTGGTGGTTGGGATAGAGGGCTCGACACGTGCGTGGATAGTGAATCTTGAGAGTTGTCCGCTCATCCCCACAACGCTGTCGAATCGACAATGTTTAGGCTGTTGAAATCGTCGTTTTCCTGTCCGATCGCTCGGACGTCCTGAAGGCTTCGTTCCAACCGCCGCAGCCGTCTGTCCATCCTCGACGTATGGCGCACACCCGGCAGTCGGGGGCACCCACGGCGATGATCGCGGGCGCATTATCGGGCACACGGCGCAGTCCCGAGCCGTCGTTCCGCGCTTGTCGGCGAGAGCACCGCGTCCCGCTAGGGCATACGCAGATCAGGTCGTTCGACATCGAGGGCACCTGGACCACGAACCACTGCTGTTGGCCCCCGTATTCGACGTGAGGCGGGATGGCCAGGCGGTCGCTCGCCGTCACGCCGGGGCTTCCCTTTCCCGCGCCGCCCGTGCCTGCGAGCTAGGCCAGGGTACGGCGAAGGACGTCAGCGAAGTCCTCGGAGTCGCTGGCGAAACCGGTGTGCCCCCCGGGGAAGTCGATCAGCGGAGTGCCGAGGCGTTCCGCAAGCGCTGCCGCCGTGCGCTGCGCGAACTGGCCCTTCGAGGTGGTGCCACCGGCGACCACGACCCGGACCGCTGCGCCCTGCAGAGCGGAGAAGTCCAGCTGGTAGAACGCGATCGGCAGCAAGCCGTGGCGGAAAAAGCGCTCGCTCGTCGCCACCGCCTCAGCCGATGTCGGCTGCGGCGCGGCGTCCTCACCGTGGGGGCGCATGTTGAGGCCGGTAAAGCTGGAGAAGTTCTGCCACGCGGCCGAATTGCCGCTGTCGCGGTGAGTGTCGCAGATGTCGCGCATCCGGGCGCGCGCCTCCTCGGCTTCCGCCAAGAGCAGGGCTAGCGGGGGCTCGTGGGCGACGAGGGTTTGCACGTGGCCGGGGTAGTGGGCGACCAAGGCGAGCCCCGTGACGGCGCCACCGCTGCTGCCGAACACGTGCGCGGGTCCCTCGCCAACGGCCTCTAACACCCGGCGTACATCATCGGCCAGCAGGTCCGGCTCGGCATCCTGATTGGGGTCGTCAATCGCGCTGCGGGCGAAGCCTCGGGGGTCGAACGTCACGACGGTGTAGTCCTCGGCGAGCAGCGGCGCGATCGCGGCAAATCCCGAAGCACCCATGGGGTGCCCCACGAGCATGAGCACAGGGCCCGAGCCCTGTACCTCGTAGTACAAGTGCGCTCCCGGAACATTCAGTGAGCGACTCGTGGGCGATGACATTCTTACGCCAGTCCTCGGTCGGGATTCGGGGATGGGCAACGAACACTTCCGAGGCTAGGCGACGATCGCCAAAGAATCTTCTGCCCGGCAACGTGCCGTCTCCAGCGAGGACATTGTCTCTTCGAGCATGCCTACCCTTGTCTGGACCTCGCACCTGCCCAAAGCCCTTTCCGTTGGACGGACGTAGCGCGCGTTGTAGCCGCCAGGCAGGGCTAGCGATAACGCGCATTGCCGACGATCGGTGGCAATTCGAACCCCTGGCCCCTCGAGTGTTATGGGGCGGGAAGACATCACGCGGAGCCGTCAATACGGCGCTCCCGCCGTTGTGCGGAGCGAATGTTCTGTGCGCTGATCTATCGCGCGCTCACCAGAAAAGCGCGGCCGCAATCAAGGCCCACTTGGGGTTATCCGGTACAACGCGCTGAACCCGCTGACCTGATCCGCGGAACCGGGCACAACGGCGGGTGGGTCCAGAAGAAACAACGAGCCGTCGAAGGTCGTCGCCTGCCACGAAGCGAGTATCGAGGCGAGTTCGCCCGACGCCCCCGGTGGATAGCCCGGACCCAGCGTCGCCACCACCGTGAGCTTTCCGGAGTTCGGGTCGACGCGGGTCACCTGCTGTTTGCTTCCCGAGGGCGAGACGACGACGGTCCACAGGCCGTCGCTACCGTTGCCGACCACCATCGATGGGCTGGCAATCGGCACCTGCTCCACGACCGCCTTCAGCGCGGAGCCCGGCGCTTCGTGCCAGACCCGTACGGCATCGGGACCGCGCAGCTCCCATATGGTCGCGGGCTTGGAGACAGGGCGCGTCTGGTCCTCGATCCACACGGAGTCACCCGAGGCAACGAGCCACCACGCGAAGCCACCAGGTCCCAAGTTGAAGACGGGCGAGAGCTGTGTTGCGCCGGGAGTCAGCCGATAGAGCGGCCCGCCCGATTCGCCGAACGGCGCGATCCACAACCCTTCCTCGTTGAAGGCAAGAAGCGGAGTCTGGATCTTCGGAACGCTGAGGCGTTGGAGCACCGCTCCCGTCGTCGCCGAGACACGGAGGAGATCGAAGCGGTTTACCCAGTCGTAGAGCCAGAGATCGCCGTCGCCGTAGATCCAGCTCGGCTGCGTCTGGTCATAGGCCCAGGCCGAAAAAGTCATGACGATTGGGCCGAGTGAATAACCCGGCGAACGCGAGGTGACGTGGGCGATACGCACCACCGCGCTCGGGCCACCCTCGGGCGACGGCAGGTTCTTGTCGATCGAGATCGCGGGGATGACCGACCGCTCGAACACCGCTGGGTCGGCACAGCTCCCGCTGCGTACGTGGCTCAACGCGAGCGTGGAGGGGTTCACGACAGCCGAGGAACAGGTGCTCGAAGTCGACGGTTGTGCGAGCGACGGTCCGGCGGGACCGTAGAGGACGATACGGCCGTCGACGACCGCAATGGCGTCGTACCGATCGCTCTTCGTGAGGTTGAGCGTCGTAACCCGCCCGACTCCGGTCGGGCCCGACACCGCTGGCGAGGCGCCATAACCAACTGCAGATGCGACCACTACGCAGACCAAGAGGAATCCGAATCGAGGCCCTCTCACGATGCGATTGTCGCACAATGATGACTGCGACGGGTTGGCAGAATAAGCCACTTCTAACCTGTCCGATGTGCCGCAGGGGATCTACTGAATAGCGCACGAGAGGCGCTACCAAACGCCGGCCTGGGGCGCGCAGAATGCCGACTCGATTCGGGCTTGCACCGCGCCAGATTCGGCGATCGGCGCTTCGACGATTGCCCCAGAATGTGCGCCCGGACGAGCAGAGCACTTATCCGGCATATGCAGGTCGGTGAGATCGAAAAGTTGCCTGACGTGACAGAGGTAATCAAGTGTCTAGGCAGAGTGAAGGCCGCCGGAGGAATTGCCCGGGGTGTCCCGCAGCTCTGCCCCTGCCCGTTTGAGGTAGCTGTTAATAGAGTTGGCGTTGCTGCCAAAGTGCGCTCTGCGTTGAGATTATTCACACTTCACCGCAACCCTCAGCCGCGGCCGGCCCGCCTCTCGGGCGCCGCTGATTCCGCGCGGCGTAGTGCCTTCCGGACCGTCTCCACGTCGGCTGCGGACGGGTTGCCGATAGCGGCGAGTGATCACCCGCTCGCGCAGGGCTGCGCAGCTTCGGCGATTTCGGTGGGCATGAGTTTGGCAGCGTCCGGTCGTCGGGCGACCTCGGCCCGCGTGAGGTCGCTGAGAGCCGTGGTCCGAGGGACCCGGCACCGCGTGACGAGCTGACGGACCGAATCATCCCGCACGTAGGCGTCAACGAGATCCCTCACCTCGGCCGCGCTCCGGCGGTGCTGGACTGACGTTTCCACGGATCTAGCTGAGGATTGTCCTCGGTTCCGGCCTCTTCAACTATCGACGTGCGAAACGAGCTTCTCCACTCGTTCCCGGATAATCAGGTTCGAGAGCTATCCGCTCATCCCCACCTCAGCGCCCACCGTCGCCCAATGGGAGAGAAAGGCCGGAGCACCTAAGCGGGATGAAACCGCGAAAGTGCCGGGGCCAGGGCTAGCGCGGGTATCCAACGGCGACGTCCCGCCCGCCGCCGGCCGGCAGGGCAGCCGCCTCCGGCGTTTCGCACGAGGCAGGGCGCGCCCAGCTCACATTGAGCAAGCCAACCTGAACAGCGAAGGCGTGCACGAACGGAGGTTCTTCCCGCCGATCACCGTCGCGGGTTCGACGCGACAAGACAGCGAGAGCGTGTCGAACAGCTGAGTTCGCGCCGTCGGCGCCCTATTTGAAGAGGGACTTGCCAGAAGGGGTTTAACTCCATAGTATACTCGGTATGCAACTCCCAGGAAATCGCAGATGAGCGTCAAACACGCTTTGCTCGGACTGCTGAGCGAGCAGCCGAAATACGGCCACCAGCTCCGGCAACAGTTCGAAGAGAAGACCGGCGACGTGTGGCCGCTCAACGTCGGCCAGGTGTACACGACCCTCCAGCGTCTCGAGCGCGACGGGCTGGTCGAATCCGATGAAGCGGACTCCGAGGGGCCGCAGAAGCGGTTCCGAATCACCGCCGCCGGCGAGCACGAACTCGCCGAGTGGCTCATGAGCCCGATCGACCTCACCGTCCCCCCTCGAGACGAGCTCGTGATCAAGGTGCTGGTCGCGGTCGACGTCCCCGGCGTCGACGTGCGGAAGGTGCTGCAGATTCACAGGCGGTACGTCGTCGAGCTGATGCAGCAGTGGACCCGGCTGAAGGACGACGAGGGTCAATACGACTTCAGGCTGGCGCTCGTCGTTGACGCGGAGCTGTTTCGGCTCGACTCGGTAATCCGATGGCTCGACGTCGTCGACGGCCGGTTGAAGCGTGAGGCTCGAGAGCCGCGCACCGCGAGCGCGAACGTTCCGATTCTCAGACGGAGATTGGCGGTACGCAAATGAGTCTTCTCGAACTTCACCAAGTATCGAAGACCTACGGCACGGGTCCGAACGAGGTACACGCGGTGGCTGACGTCGATCTCGAAATCGACCGCGGTTCGCTCATCGCGATCATGGGCCCGAGCGGGTCAGGCAAGTCGACCTTGCTCACCATCGCCGGCAGCCTTGAGGAGCCGACGAGCGGCGAAGTGCTCATCGACGGCGACTCGCTGCAAGAGATGTCGCACAACGACAAGGCGCGGCTGCGGCGACGCACGGTTGGCTACGTCTTCCAAGAGTTCAACCTCCTCGCCGGCCTCACAGCCGTCGAGAACGTCACGCTTCCGCTCGAGCTCGACGGAGTCGGCGCACGAAAGGCGCGTTTGGCCGGAATGGCGGTGTTGGAAGAACTCGGCCTCGCCGACCAGGCGGCGCGTTACCCCGACGAGCTTTCCGGCGGAGAGCGCCAACGCGTCGCCATCGCCCGAGCGATGATCGGTGGGCGTCATCTTCTGCTTGCGGACGAGCCCTCTGGGGCGCTCGATCAGGCGAACGGGGAGGCCGTGATGCGGATGCTTCTTTCCGCCTGCAAGAAAGGCGTCGCCGCGGTGGTCGTGACCCATGAAGCGCAGCTCGCCTCGTGGGCGGACCGGGTTGTCTTCTTGCGCGACGGTCGCATCGTCGACCAGACGGTTCCTCCGCCGAGCGCAGAGTCTCTGCTTCAGACCGGGCCGCAGCCATGATGCCGGCTTCAGACTCCGCCCTCGATCTTCGGGGCGGGGGCTCTGGATCGTTATCGGCTCGTCGTGCGGTGATGCGTTGGGCGTGGCGGCTCTTCCGGCGCGAGTGGCGCCAGCAGCTCCTTGTCCTCGCACTGATCGTCGTCGTGGTCGGCGCGATCTTCGTCGCCGCAGCAGTGGCGACGAACAACCCGACGCCAGCAAACCTGGGTTTCGGGACGGCGAATGACGTCGCTTCCTATGAGGGGGCTGTTCCACATCTTTCGGCGAAAGTTGCCACGCTCGAGCACCGCTTCGGGCGCGTTCAGGTCATCGAGGACGAGACCCTCTCGATTCCTGGTTCCGTCGACACGTATCAGCTCCGAGCCGAGAGTTCGCACGGGCCGTTCAGCGGTCCGATGATCTCGCTCATCTCGGGGAAATACCCAGTTGGCCCTGGCGAGGTCGCCCTCACCAAGGGCGTCGCTTCGGCGTTCGACGTGCGCATCGGGCAGCCGTGGTCCGAGGGCGGGACCCGGCGGCGTGTGGTCGGCATCGTCGAAGACCCGCTCGACACCCTTGACAACTTTGCCCTCGTGGTGCCCGGACAGGTCCGCACCCCGAGCGAAATCGATCTGCTGTTTGATGCGCCTGGGGTGAACCCCTCGACGATCGGACCGAACGTCGTGGAAGTGGGGTCGGTGGCGATCGGCGCGGCCAATCCCGAAACGATCATCCTTGTGGTCGCGGTGATCGGGATGCTCTTGGTCACACTGATCGCGGCCGGAGGTTTCACGGTGTTGGCGCAACGACGGCTGCGTTCGCTTGGCATGCTCTCTTCGATCGGCGCGACGGAAAAGCAGGTGCGAGCGGTCGTCCGGACGAACGGTGCCGTCGTCGGGATCGTTGGCACACTGCTCGGCGGGCTGCTCGGCCTCATCGTGTGGTTTATCTATCGACCAGCGCTCGAAACGAGTTCCTTTCACGTCATCGGCACGTTCGCGTTGCCATGGGTCGTCATCGGGCCGGCGATGGGTCTCGCCGTCGTCGCGGCCTACGTCGCTGCAAGACGTCCGGCTCGGACCGTGGCGAAGGTGCCCATCGTTGCGGCGCTCTCAGGAAGGCCCGTCGAGCCGAAGAGAATTCACCGCTCGGCGGTTCCTGGCGTCCTGCTGCTGGGACTGTCCTTCGTGTTGCTCGGGTACTCCACGACGGCTAACAGCGCGAAGCCGCAGGTTCCGTTCCTCGTTGGCGGGCTTGTTGCGCTCATTCCCGGCGTGATCCTGCTCGCGCCGTTCTCTCTTTCCCTTGCCGCTGGCATCGGTCGACACGCGCCAATCGCCATGCGCCTCGCCTTGCGCGACCTCGCGCGTTATCGCGTCCGGTCGGGACCGGCACTCGCCGCCGTCAGCATCGGCGTGTTGATCACGGTGATCGTCGCGGTCGCCGCTGCTGCACGGTACGGCAACGTCCTCGACTACGCCGGCCCGAACCTCGCGTCGAACCAGGTCGTCGTCTACGCGCCGCTGCCCGCCGGCACGCCGTTGTTCGGCCCGAACGGAGCAAGCACCGCTCCGAAGCCGCCGCCGATGGCAGTGCTCGATAAGCGTGTCCACGAGATCGCCGAAGCGCTCGGGGCGAATTCGGTGGTTCCGCTCGAGCAGACGAACGCCGGCCTGAACCACGCGGGGTCTGGTCGGAACTGGAACGGCCCGATTTACGTGGGCACGCCCCAACTCCTCAAGACGTTCGGCATCATGTCATCGGAAATCGATCCGAGCGCTTACATCCTCAGCATGCGACCCGGTCTGTCGGGTGTCTCGAACATGCAGTTCACGTGGACGCCGCCGTCAACGCGTCATCGCGGGAAGAGCCACGCCGGACCCCACCGGAACGTGCTGAACAGCTCGGACCGGAATTCGAACCCCTGCCCAAGGAGTTCGTGCCGCTGGAACCCGAAGATCGAAGAGCTGAGCGGGCTTCCCTCCGGAACATCGGCGCCGAATACCGTCATCACCGAGCACGCCATCCGCTCACTTGGGCTGCAAACGACGCTTGCCGGCTGGTTCGTCACAACCGTACATTCGCCGACCGCGCAGCAGATCAGGGACGCCCGACTGCTCGCCTCGAAAGTGTCGGGTATGTCCATCGAAACCAAGAACAGCATGCCGTCGGGCAGGGAGGTCATCGACTTGGCGACGCTTGCCGGGATCGTGCTCGCGCTTGCGATCCTCGCGATGAGCGTCGGTCTCATCAGAAGCGAGACGGCCAGCGACCTCCGGACGCTCGCCGCGACCGGGGCGAGCAGCACGACGAGGCGCACGATTACAGCAGCAACCGCCGGAGCGCTCGGATTCCTCGGCGCGCTGCTCGGGACCATTGCGGGGTACGTCGGGATGATCGGTTTCATCAGATCGAACTCGCTCAACGGCGGGATCTCGGCGCTCGGGAATGTCCCCACCGCCAATTTGTTGGAGCTCCTCGTCGCGATGCCGCTCGTTGCTGCAGTTGTTGGGTGGCTCTTGGCGGGGCGCGAACCGCCGGCGATCGCCCGGCAGCCAATTGAGTGAACGCGCTGGCAGGATCAATCGCGACACGGTCGACCTGAACCTGGGCTTGTCTTTTCCCGCGTTCTCCTCCGCACTGCAACTCGGCGCTTGGCGACAAACGATGCATTCTGTGCTCGGTCTACGGCGGGTGTGCGACAGCCGAGCGCAAGCCGGTCGCAGGGCTCTCTCCTCGAGGAGCCGTGATGACGCTCGTTACCGCGTCGGCACGTGGCGACGCGGCACAGCTCTCGGGAGTCGCCGATCTCCATCCGTCGCTCGAGGGCGACGTGATCGCACGGCGCGGCGTCGACCTTGGCATCGCGACAGGTGAAGCGGCCATTTTGCTCGGCCCGTCTATAGGGGCACATCGACGGTGCCGTCGTTGGTTGGCTGGCCAATCGCCTCATCACATGCGGCCGTTCCGTTCGTCGGGGGATGTCGGTGAGGACGGGCGGCAAGGCGATTTGCCCATGAGTCGGCGTGACGATGGCCGAGCCGACGGCGACCGAATCCAGGTTGGACAAGCATGCACGAGAGCCGTCCGGCTGTTCGCTGGCCTGAGCTGCGGGCACTGGGCATCCCAGCGACGGTTCGCCGTCACCCAGGGACCTGGAATTGTCTTTTCGAGTTGGAGGTAGTTGGTGCCTGGATCCGGATCTTCAAACTTGCAAGTCCTTGAACCGGTGTCGCACGTCTCGTTGTCCCAGGCGTTGTACCAATCCACAAGCTCGCCGGTCGCCATCTCGTCGGGGTCAGGGCGACCAGGAACGCTTCGAATTGCTCGCCACCAACTTCGGGCGCCGACGGGATCGTGTGGGAGACGACGGCCGTGTTACCCGAGACCGCGACCGAGTCGATCGTCGGAACGGGGTGTAGGACTGAGCCGACGCGGAACCGGTTCCCTTCGTCGTCGCCGAGGGCACGATGACGAAGGGCCACGCTCAGTGAGGCGGGGACCCGAGAACTGGAGAACCGCATCGCGATGCTCCCTCCCAAGCCAAGCCTCGCGCGTACGGCGTACCTGGTTCGATCCTGACGATGACAAGTCTTGCCGATAGAAACGGTCATTTGAGACTGGGTTGGTCGGAACTTCGCGCCGTGCAGGATCTCGTCGCGTCGTGGCGGTCAGTGGCCAACAACGTGACTTTTCACGGGACGTGAGCCCGACTGTAACCTCAACGGCCGACGACGTGACTTCGCGCGGTCGTGACTGGAGGGAGAATCGCTCAGTCCGGCGCTCCAGCTGAGCTTCCTCGCGGCGAGCAAGTCGGCCGTTCGAGTCCAGCGGCGGCCGCCGAACAGATCGGACGTCGGAGACAGGGAGCCGTCTTCGTCACGATCTCGAGGCGTCCTCCGGGCACTCGTCGGACGTGGAGCACGGGGCCTTGTCGCGGGAAGTCTCCTGTGGCGTATGGTTCGCGCGCGAGCTGATGCTCGGAGAGGGGGACCGTGATGGCTGACACTGTGCGACGCGTTGACTATTTCTATCTGACGATTCCGAATACTCCGGGAGAGGGCGAGCGGGTCCTGGCGGCTCTGAAGGACGGTGGCGTGAACATGCTCGCCTACCTCGGTTTTCCAGCCGGCGGTGGTCGGTCGCAGATCGACCTTGTGCCCGAAGATCCCGCCGCGTTGCGCCGAGTTGCTGAGCGAGCTGGCTTCACGCTCAGCGATGCAAAGCGCGCCTTCCTCGTTCACGGTGATGATCAGGTCGGATCCGTCGAGGCCACGACGGCGAAGCTTGCCGCCGCGGGTGTGAACATCACCGCCGCCGCCGCCGTCGGTGGCGGGTCGGGGAGGTTTGGCATGATCCTGTGGGTCGCGCCCGTCGATTACGAGCGGGCGGCGGGGGCGCTCGGCGCCGAATAGCGGTGACCTCGCGACTGCGGGTGAGATCCCCTGGGTCTGTTGGGAAGCTCATCCGCAGCACGGAGGGCGGCCTGGCCGCGATTTGGAACTCACCGGTTGGACCGTGAGGAGAGTGCGGAAGTCTCGTCGGGACTTCGGCACCTCCTCGGGGAGGGGCTTTCGCGCTCGTTGTCGTGTGACGAATCAGCTCAGCACGAAGGCCCCATATCCGACCACGCTCTCTTCGCTCCCGGAAGTGTCCCCGGAGGTCCGCAGGTCCACCAGGTCGACTTCGAGGTCGTGTCGGCGCGCCGCCTCGAGAAGGCCCCGGACGGCGAAGACCCCGCACGCCCGGTCGAGACCCACCTCCTCGGGATGACGGGAAACGATGGCCTCGGCGGTTTCCCGGTCGAGGATGATCGCGGTGGCGTGGTCGTGGTAGTGGGACAGATCGGTGCTCGCCACCACCAGCGTCTCAGGGCCGCCCCACACCGCTTCGAGCACGTCGGCCACCTTGGTCGCCGCCATCCGGCCCACCACGAGCGGGAGCACGGCCACGTCGCCGAGCACCTCTTGGATGAAGGGAAGATGGACTTCGAGGCTGTGTTCCTTGGCGTGGGCACGATCATCGACCACGACGCCGGGGCACGACAGGACCGACCGTCGGCCGTCTGCGTCGACGGGCAGCTCGCCGAGGGGGGTGGCGAAGGCGTTGGCGCTGCTGACGGCCACGGCGTTCAGCGCTGCCCAGTGGGCGGGGCCGATCAGGACGACGCGTTCGACGATTCCCCGGCTCGTCCTCACCCACACGTACGCCGAGGCGGCGATGGGCCCCGAGTACACGTAGCCGGCGTGAGGACCGATGATCGCCTTCGGGACCCGTTCTCCGACCGCGTCGGGAGCGTCCCGGACGGCGCCGGCAAGGGCGCCTTGGACCATGGCCCGCAGCCGGGCGGGGCTGGAAGGGTAGAAGACACCGGCGACGGCGGGGAATCGCACCGAACGCCGCGTCTCGTCTCGTCCTCCGCCGAGGTCGTCGCTCACCGCTGAACGGGCCTCCCTGACTGTCGTTGCCCTTCGCCAGGGGACGTCACTGCCCTAGCTCCTGGGGGATGTTCACGGGGAGGCGACGGGCGCCCCAGGTGCCCACCGGCCCCCGATAGACGCCCGGGCACTGGGTGCCGCAGTTCTCACAGCGGCCGTCACTCGTGAGCCGGTACTCGCCGAGCGTGTACCAGTCGCGCTCCACCACCCGGATGCCGCAGGTTGAGCAGTACGTCGAGGCGCCCTCGGTGTCACGGACGTTTCCGGTGTAGGCGTGGCGCACTCCGTTGGCGAGGGCGATGCGACGGGCCCGCCGGAGCGTCTGGCGCGAGGTCGCGGGACGGTCCCTCATTCTGAAGTCGGGGTGGAAGGCAGTGAAATGCATGGGCACGTCCGTTCCGAGGTGATCCACCACCCAGGAGGTCATGGCGTCGATCTCGGCGTCGGAGTCGTTGGCGCCGGGGATGAGCAGGTTGGTGATTTCGAACCAGACCGCGGTCTCGTCGTGCAGGTACTGCAATGTTTCGAGAACATCGCCTAGCTCGGCGCCGCAGGTGTGGCGGTAGAAGTCCTCGCTGAAAGCCTTGAGATCGACGTTGGTGGCGTCCATGTGGGCGTACATCTCGGCTCGTGGTTCGGGGCAGACGTAGCCGGCAGTCACGGCGACCGCCCGCACGCCCAGCTCGTGGGCCGCGTCGGCACAGTCGATGGCGAACTCCATGAACGGCACGGGGTCGTTGTAGGTGAAGGCCACGCTGGCCACTCCCAGCTTCCTGGCCGCCGAGGCGATCATCTGAGGAGACGCCTGTTGCGACAGGGTGTCGACCTCTTTGGACTTCGAGATGTCCCAGTTCTGACAGAAGCGGCAGGCCAGATTGCATCCCGCCGTCCCGAAGGAAAGCACCGCGCTGCCGGGCAGGAAATGATTGAGCGGCTTCTTCTCGATCGGGTCGATGCAGAAGCCGCTGGAACGTCCGTAGCTCGTCAGCACAATCTGGCCATTGGCTCGGGACCGCACGAAGCACAGGCCCCGTTGGCCCTCCCGCAGCCTGCACGCACGGGGGCACACGTCGCACTGGACTCGTCCGTCGGACAGCTCGTGCCAGTAGCGGGTGGCAACCGTGAAGTCGTCCACGGACTCCATGATGGCGCAGGGCGTCCCGGTCAGGGTCGGTCCGGGGGCGCTTGTCGAAGGCCAGGCGGACACGAGGGCCGGGTCGGATGGAAGACGGGAGGGTCTGCAGTCGTGCCGGGAAACCGGATCAGGCGGGCGGGGCGGCTCGTCGTCCGCGTTTCTGCGACACGAGGGGGAGCGATCGCAGGCGGCGACCGGTGGCCGAGAAGACGGCGTTCCCGATCGCCGGAGCGACCGTGACGAGGGGAGTCTCGCCCGCGCCCGCCGACGCGATATCCGGACGGTCGAGGAGAACGACCTCCAGACGGGGTAGGTCGGTGAAACGTGGCAGCCGGTAACCGGCGAGAGTGGGCTCGGCGATGTGGCCGTCCTCGAGGACGACCTCCTCGAACAGCGCGCCGCCCAGAGCCATCATCGTGCCACCCTCGATCTGGTTGACGACCGCGTCGGGATTCACCACGGCGCCGCACTCGTACGCGGTGATGATCTCGGTCACCCGTGGCGAGCCGTCTCCTTCCAGGCGTACCTGCGCGAACGTCGCCGCCCGCCCGCCCTTTTCCAATCCGACCGCCATGCCCGAGCCGCCAATACCGATCACGGCCTCGGCGGATCGTGTGCGCCAGTCAAAGCGCTCGGCGGCGACCTTCAGCACTGCAGTGAGCCGTTCGTCGGCGAGGTTGCAGAGACGGAAATCGAGGGGGTCGCGGCCGATCGCGTGCGCCAACTCGTCGACGAGGGACTCCCGGGCGAAGTGGTTGGCCGTTGCGGCGAGCGCCCGGTACGAGCTCTGCGCCACGGGCGATTCGGCGGGCTGGTAGCGCAAGCGACTGTTGGCGATGGCGTACGGGAGCGCGATACCGGCGATTCCGGCGTTGATGTCGAGAAAGTCCCACGCGCTGATGCAACCGGCCGAGTCGATCCCGGCCCGAACGTCGATCACCGCCATCGGCCGCAGATGCCCCCATTGGAACTCCTCGGCCCTGTTCCAATGGACCTTGACCGGTCGACCGGCGCGGCGGGCGAGACGGGCCGCCTCGAGGGCGACATCTTCGCTGTGCTTGCCCCCGAAACCTCCACCGGTGGGCGGCACGACGACGCGCACGCTGCCCTCGTCCAGGTCGAGCTCGTCGGCGAGCCTGGCGCGGACGCCAAAGGGGACCTGGGTGCCGACCCACACTGTGACGCGGTCGCCGTCCCACTCGGCGACCGCAGCTCGTGTCTCGAGCGGGACATGGGCGAGATACGCCGTCGTGTAGGTCGCGTCGATCCGCGCCGACGCCGCGTGGAGCGCGGCGTCGACGTCACCGACAACCTCGTCGAACTCTCGTTCCCATCCTTGTTCGGCGAGCGGATGCGCCCGGAGGTGAGCGACGACGTCACGAGGACCGCGCGGAGGAAGGTCCCACTCGGCGTCGATCGCGGCCAGCGCTCGGCGGGCGGTCACCCGGTCGCTCGCTGTCACTGCGACGAAATCGCCCTCCCGGGTCACGCTGATCCCCGGAAGGCGCGCAGCCGGAGCGACGTCGACTGCGCGTAGTTCTGACCTGGCGACCGGCGGTCGCAGCACCACCCCGTGCTGCATCCCGGTTCGGCTGAGGTCAGACACGAATCGTCGAGCGCCGGTCACCACATCGAGCCGCGCCGCGACGTGGCCGGCACGTCCGGCGGTCTGCCAGATCCCAGGTTCGCGCAGCGTCGGCTCCTTCGACAGCACCTCCAGGCGCCGCACCCCGCTTAACAGGAGGCCGTACTCGGGGCGGGCACTCGCGGCCGCGGCGTCCATCGGACTTTCGCCCGCGTCGCGCCCGCCGCGAACGGTGGGGGATCGTTCCGCGGCAAGGCCGTACAGGATCTCTCGGGCCCCGGCTGCTGCCCGGCGGAGAGCCTCCCCGGCATCGGGCATCGACCGGCTGCCGAAGGTTCCGATGTCAAACGGGCACACGTCGGTGTCCCCGAGGACGATTCGCACGTCGGCGGGATCGATCTCGAGCTCCTCCGCAACGAGGAGCGAGAAGGCGGTTCGATTGTCCTGCCCGACATCGACCTTGCCGCTGAACGCTGTGACGGCGCCGGACGGAGCGACGTGCAACCACGCGCCACCCCTCGTTGACCACATTCCAGCTGCCCGAGGCGGCGGCGGCCACACCACGACAAGCCCATCCCCGAGCAGGTCAAACCATTCCCGGTCCTGGGGCTCACAGAGATCCCATGGTCTTCGGGGCCGGCCGAGTTCAGGCTGATCGAGGGTCATCTCGGCCGGAGCCCTCCCGCCGTCGGTTCCACGGGCCAGCGCCGCCGCACGGTGAACCGCTCGGACCAAACGCAGGTAGCACCCGCAGCGGCAGAGATTCGGATCAAGGGCCGCAACAATGTGTTCGTCGTCCGGATCGGGATCGCTCGACAGCAGGGCGGCTGCCCGCATTGCGATACCCGGTATGCAGTAGCCGCACTGCGAAGCGCGCTCTTCGATCAGGGCTTTTTGGATCGGGTGCAGCCCGGTTTCGTCTTCCAGCCCCTCGATCGTCGTAATCGATCGGCCCGCAACCTCGTCGACGAGGGTCTGGCAGGAGAGCACCGGCGCACCATCGAGGAGCACCGTGCAGGCTCCGCATTCGCCTTCGCCGCAGCCCGGTTTCGCGCCGGTCAGACCGAGCTCGTCGCGCAAGTAGGCGAGCAAGGTGCGCCCAGTCCCGGCCGCGAGTTCACAGGCTCGCCCGTTGACGGTGGGGGTCATCGGCGGGTCACAGGCCCGGCGGCCGTCGAGCGTCCAGAGGTCCGAACTTCCCGAGGTCCGCGGGGTGGAGGGACGCACCGTCCATGCGCCCGAGTCTCGTTGCTGGAACCGTCGGGTCGTCGAGCGCGCAGATCTCTGTCCGCTGCGGCGAGAAACCGCGAGCGCCGGGGTGGCGGGCAGGCGAACGCGGCACGCGTCGCACGGGAGAAACTCTCTGAAAGCGGATCTCAACGCTCACTGAGGTCGACCGCCACCATCGCGTGGATGCGGACTGCGGAAAGAGCGGGTGCGCCCACGGCAGGAAGGTTATCTACCGACTTCCCTTGACGAGCCAGAGCGGCGCGGGTTGCGGGGGGATCACCCACGTCGGGCGGACAGTGACCCGGCATACTAGGGCCATGACATCTCGCCGATGTGCAGTGAGTTGGCTGTGTGACATGGACGGCGTGCTCGTGAACGGAGGAGTCGCGGTGCCGGGAGCCGACCGTTTCCTCGCGGCCCTCGGCAAGGCGGGGTGCAGTTTTCTTGTTCTCACCAACAACTCGCGATTTGCTCCGAAGGACCTCGCGTCCCGCCTCGTTGACAGCGGGCTCTCGATACCTCCCGAGGCGCTGTGGACCTCGGCGCTCGCCACCGCCCGTTTTCTGGACAGCCAGCGACACAATGGGCGGGCCTTCGTCGTTGGCGAAGCAGGGCTCACGAGCGCGCTGCACGACATTGGATACGTGCTCACGGATCGGGATCCGGATTACGTCGTACTGGGTGAGACGCGTACGTACAGCTTCGAAGCGATCACGAAGGCGATCCGGTTGATCGACCGCGGTGCCCGCTTCATCGCCACCAATCCCGATTCGGTCGGGCCGTCTCCGGGGGGCAACCTGCCGGCCACGGGTTCCGTCGCGGCAATGATTCAGCACGCCACTGGCCAAGCCGCCTACTTCATCGGAAAACCGAACCCGTTGATGATTCGAGAGGGCCTGGATGTCCTCGGTGCCCACTCTGAGACGACCGCGATGGTTGGCGACCGAATGGACACGGACATCGTCGCGGGAATCGAAGCTGGCCTCGAGACGATTCTCGTCCTCTCCGGGGTGACCCGACCCGAGGCGATCGACCGGTTCCCCTACCGCCCGTCCCGTGTCGTCGACTCGGTCGCCGACCTCGCGGACGAACTCGCCGGGGCGACGGTATAGCGAACGGGAGCTTGCGATCGTCCCCGGTCGTCATTCCCGCTGGACCGCGAAGATCGAGGTCGGCGCCCCTCCCCGTTGGGCTGCCCGTGCGGGGCGTGCGACAGCCAGGATGACGACGAGCCCGTGCTGGTGGGACGGGGTCCGGGACACGGCGATCGGCGAGAAAGGAAAGAGATATGAACTGGTTCGGTTCTGTCGAACTGGGCGGGACCCGGAGCAGAGCTGCGGTGGGGGATGGCTCCCGCGTCGTGCTGGCGCGCGAGACGTTCGAGACGGAACACGCCCCGGCCTCGACGGTGAACAGGCTCGTGAGGTGGTTTCAGGACCAAGGAAAGGCGCTGGATTCTGTCGGCGTGGCGTCCTTTGGGCCGCTCAATCTCGTCAAGGGAACTATCGCGGCGACGCCAAAACAGGGCTGGCAGGGATTCCCGCTTCGCGACGAGCTCACGAAGGCGCTCCACGTCCCCGTCGTGCTCGACACCGACGTCAACGGGGCCGTGTTGGCGGAATGGACCTGGGGGGCGGCACAAGGTTTCGACGATGTTCTGTACGTGACAGTCGGGACGGGGATCGGAGTCGGCGCAATCGTGGCAGGACGCGTCGTCTACGGGTCGGGGCACCCGGAGATGGGACACATGAGGATCCCGCAGCGCCGGGACGATCCGTGGCGGGGCGCCTGTGACTTCCACGGATCCTGCTGGGAGGGTTTGGCGTCCGGGCACGCGATGTCGGCCCGTCACGGGACAGAGGCGGCGCAGATCCTCGACGACGCGGCTTGGGACCTTGAAACCGAGTATCTCGCACTTGGTCTTACGAACCTGGTCTGCGTTTATCGTCCGCAACGGGTCGTCGTCGGTGGCGGTGTCCTTCGCCACGAGGGGCTCTTGGAGACGATCCGGTCGAGGGTGGCCGAACTGCTCGATGTCACCTACTTCCCGGAGGGGGCCGATCTCGCCGAGGTCATCGTTGCTCCGGGACTCGGAGACGATTCCGGCCTGCTCGGGGGCATGCTCCTGGCGCGAAGGGGAGTGCGCCGGAGCGTCGGTGTGATCGGTCCAGGGAGTGAACTCGCCGCGGGGCTGAACCGGGATGCGTTCGGCGAGCTGTGCGAGAAGGCGAGGGAGGTCGGCCGTCTGATCGCGGTGCACCACGGCGTCGTCATCACCGGAGGACTCGGCGGTGTCACGGAGGCCGCGTCGCAAGGCGCGCAATCGGCCGGCGGCCTGACGATCGGACTGTCACCTGGAATGGAGCGGGGCTCGGGGAATCCGTTCCTCGACGTGGAACTGCCGACGGGACTCGGCGAGATGCGCAACGCCCTGGTTGTGAGCTCCGCCGACGTTCTCGTCGCCGTGGGGGGAAGCTGGGGCACCCTCAGCGAGGTGGCGCTGGCTCGCCGTGCCGGGAAGTCGGTCGTCAGCCTCGACGGCTGGCGGGTGATCGGCGGGGCGCAGGACGGCGACGAGCGTCAAGGGGACGTGGAGATCGCGTCGGATCCTGAAGACGCTGTCGAGAGGGCCTTCAGCGCGTTGGCAGTCAGGCGCTAGGGGAGCCCGGTCGATCCCGGGCGCGCCTTTTTCCGAAGAGATCCCGCGGGCTTCCCGCTTTGGAGGTCCGATTCCCCTCGCCGATGCCGACCGGCGGAACTGGCCGGCGGGAAGGGAGCACGTCCGCCCGGCGACGGCAGCGTTCGGCTCGTGCGGTCGTCGTCGGACGCTAGGGCCGCAGTCGCAGAGCTGCGGGCGCGCCGGCCGGGACGACGGGGTTGCGCGGCTCGATCGGAGCAAGACGTCGGTAGGGTGCGCCGAGCGGGGGGCGTTGGTCGGGCTCTCCCCGGTTGGGCCACAGGGCCATCGCCCGCTCCGCCTGAGCGGTGATCGTGAGCGCCGGGTTGACGCCAAGATTGGCCGAGATCGCGGCTCCGTCCGCGACGTGCAGGCCGGGGTGACCGTAGACCCGTTGGTACGGGTCGATCACCCCGCTCTGCGCGGAGTCTCCGATGACGGCACCGCCGAGGAAGTGCGCCGTCAGCGGGATATTGAACACGTCGTTCCAGCCTCCGGCGGCGAAGCCGCCGATGAGCTTGGCGATGCGCCGTACCGCTTCGTGGCCGGCGGGGATCCACGTCGGGTTGGGCTCGCCGTGGCCCTGCCGTGAGGTCAGCCGCCTTCTGAACAGGCCCTTTTTCGTGTAACAGGTGAGTGAACTCTCACTTGTTTGCATGACGAGGGCGATGATCGTCTGTTCCGACCACCGGCGCATGCTCAGGTTGCGCGTCATCATCACGGGGTGGCGCGCGACTTCGCGCGCCCACTCGAGCGGTCGGGCCCGCCCCCCGCCATCGGCGAGTGCGGTGGTGAGGAGCCCCATCGCGTTGCTGCCCCGGCCGTAGCGCACCGGTTCGATGTGGGTGCGGTCGTCCGGGTGGAACGACGAGGTGATGGCGACGCCGGGGGTGAAGTCGACGTCGCGTCGGAAGGTGCGCGCCCCGAGGATCGCCTCGGAGTTGGTACGGGTGAGTTCGCCGAGCCTCGGCGACAGGTTCGGCAGGTTTCCCGTATCGCGCATGGCGTGCAGCAGCTTCTGGGTGCCCATCGTGCCCGCGGCCAGCACGACGTCGTCGGCGAGGAACGTGCGCCGACGCCTGAGCACCCAGGAGCCGGAGTGCTCGGCGGTGACCTCGTAGCGGCCGTCGGCGAGCGGTCGGATGGCCGTCACGGTCGTGAGGGGCAGGACCTTGGCGCCGCATCGTTCGGCGAGGTACAGGTAGTTCTTCAGCAGCGTGTTCTTGGCGCCGTGGCGGCAGCCGGTCATGCATTCGCCGCACTCGGTGCAGCCGGTCCGGGCCGGGCCGACGCCGCCGAAATACGGGTCTTCAACCTCGCCCCCCGGCTCGCCGAAGTAGACGCCGACGGGTGCCTGGACGAAAGTCTCGCCGACGCCCATCTCGTCGGCGACGGACCGCATCACGTCGTCGGACGGGGTCGTCGTCGGGTTCAAGACGACGCCGAGCATCCGCTTGGCCTGGTCGTAGTAAGGCCCAAGCTCGGCGCGCCAGTCCGTGATGTGGACCCACTGAGCGTCGCTGTAGAAAGGAGGAGGGGGCTCGTAGAGGGTGTTGGCGTAGACGAGCGATCCGCCCCCGACACCGGCGCCGGAGAGGATCATCACGTCTTTCAAGAGCGAAATCCGCTGAATGCCGAGCAACCCGAGCCGCGGTGCCCAGAAAAACGAGCGCAGCCGCCAAGAGGTCTTCGGCAACGACGACTCGTCGAAGCGCCGACCTGCTTCGATGACGAGGACCCGATACCCCTTCTCGGCGAGGCGGAGAGCCGCCGTGCTGCCTCCGAAGCCGCTCCCGACGACGACGACGTCGTACGCTTCGGCCTCCATTTCGGCGACAGTAGACGTCGGTAGCGGCGAAGGGCGAGAAGACGAGCGCGACACCCGTCAGAGATGCCTCCCAGCTGCCAGCACGCCCGGGATGACGAACCCTGTCCGCTTCCCGCAGGCGCCTGTCTCGCGACGAGGAGCAGTTGTGTCCCCACCCCCGGCGACAACGTTCCGTGCTCGGTCGTCGGGGTCGGGTCGCGAACGCCGCGTCGGCGCCGCTAGGCCTTCGACGTCGGGCAGGCCCTCGGGTCGTAGGGGGGGATCGAGCTCGTCGCTGCCGTCGGCGGGCCGAGCGCACCGCCGTTTGTGTTCGGGGTCGTCGTGGCCGTGACCGCTGCGGTCGTCGTCGGCGATCTCGGCGACGTCGCGCTCGTTCCGGTCTTGCGCGGTGTCGTTCCAGTTGTCTGGCGGGATTGCCCAGCCGGGTGGACGCTCGTGACCGCGATGTCGGAACCGGTCACCACGGTGACGTCGGCACCGTCGAGCGTCGCGCCGCGTGCCAGTGCGACAGTGCCGGACAGGTCGGAGAGCACCTTTTCCGCGTCTTGCAGGTGCATCGGGGCGGCATAGCGGATTGTCGTTTCCGAGATCGGACCGACCGGAGTCTGCGATCCGGTGGCGACGACCCGGTAGCCGAGGGCGCGCAGTCTGGCGACGACAACGGTGGTTGCGGTCGCCGATCCCGTGCCGTCGACGACCGATACGGTGATCGCTTTCGGTTGGAGCTTCAAGCCCGGCGGGGTGGTCCCGAGAAAGGCGTCGATCGTCTGCTGGTCCTGTGGCTCGGTCGGGAACACGATGTCGCCGTAGTTGAAGCCCTTGTACATGTAGGTCTGCGTGTCAACGACGATCGGAGCCGTGTACTCGGGGACCTTGCTGATGTCCACCGAGTGGAACGTGTTCACGAGGTGCAGCATCTCGCCGACGCCGAACGAGGTGTCGACGGTGAGTTGCGGTGCGATGGCACCGAGCAGCGACTCGTCGGTCACGGGGTTGCCGAGGCCGTGGCTCTTCACGGTGGCGGCGAGCACCCGCAGGAAGATGTGGTCGCGTTCGATCCGGCCAAGGTCCCCGGAACCGTCATAGCCGAGCCACGTCTTCGTCTTGTAGCTGTAGTTGTAGTACAGGTGCCGTGCACGGACGAGTGCCAACGCCTCGATCCCACCGATGTGCTGGCACCCTGTCTTCATCTGGGTGATTCCCGACATGTCCTTGATCTGCGTCGGGAAGTACATGTCGACGCCACCGAGCGCACTGACGATGTCGGCGAAACTCTCGAAATTGAGCACCACATAGTGGTTGATCGGAATGCCGAAGTCCTCTTCGATCGCCTGCACGAGCTGACCGGGTCCGTCGGCCAGCGCCGCGTCGACCTTGTTGTAGAGCCCTCCCGCGCGGGCGTCGGGAACGAAGGTGTCACGGGGAATGGAGAGCAGGGACACGCGGTGGTCGTTCGAGTTCAGCCGGAGGATCATGATGACGTCACTGTTCACGCCGTTCACGCCCTCCTCGCACTGCTTGACGTAGATCTCGAAGTTCTTCGCCGGTTTTACGGCGCAGCGAGAGGTGGAGCCGACGAGGAGGATGTTCTCAACCCCTGATTTCGCCTTGACAAGGTTCGGCACCTTGACGCGTCCGATCTCGTCAATGCGGTAGATCGTGAGCCCGATCGCGAAACCGAGGAAGAGGACGACGCACAGGACCAGCGCGAGCACACTGCGAATGGTCCAGCGATGGAGCTTGCTACGTCGCGCCTTCTTTTCCCGCCGGCGCTGGCGCCACGAGCATGGCGCGGCATCGCTTCCTTCGGGGGTCATGGCCTCGTCACCTGTCGCAGATGAACTCGAGGTCGGGACATCCGACCCGGGGGTTCAGGGTACCGGCTGCGTTGCCGAAATGGAGGGCGCGGACGACGTAGAAATCGCGGAAATGTCGAACGGGTCAGCGGCGGCACGCGTACCTGTTGACCGGCAGTCGAGGCGCCCGCGGCCTCGGTGCCTATCCTGTTTCGGTGGCGCTGCGCGAGATCGTCCAATGGAAACGACCGTTTCCGAGGGCGCGCTGGCTCGCCAAGCAGGTTCTCGTTCGATGGGACCTCTTCGCGCATCGCAAGGACGAATCCGTGCAGCGATGGCGACCCGTCTTGGTCGGCGCGCGAGCCGGTCATGTCGTCGTTCCGTCCGTCGCGCTCGAATCGAGTCGACGAGAGGCAGGGGACTTCGCGGCGCGGGGATTGGTGCGCGCCGGTGACCGTGTGCTCGACGTCGGCGCTGGCAACGGGCGGCAGGCGATCGGCCTCATCGAGCTGGGTGTTGGCTCGTACACCGGTCTTGAGGTGGTGAAACGAAGCGTCGAATACGCCAATGCGGCCTTTGCTTCCTTCGGAAGCGTGCACTTCGACTGGTTGGACGTTTTCAACCCGATGTACAACCCCCACGGTTCACAAGAGCCCGACAAGGCCTCGTTTCCGTATCCGGACGGATCCTTCGACTTCGTCGTGGCGTTGTCTCTCTATACCCACCTGGAAAACCTTGTCGTCGTCGCGCGTTACGCGTCCGAGACCTCCCGCGTGCTGCGCGCTTCCGGCGGTGCGTTCATGACCTTCTTCAAAAGCCCCCCCAACGCGGTGACCGCGAGCGCAGTGCGGACCGTGTTCGCGGAAAGGGACATCCGCGAGATCGTGGGGAAGCGGTTCGTGGTCGAAGACGCGGCCGGGTGCGAGACGACGGCTTTCCACGATCAGTGGCGCCTGTACCTCCGCAAGCGCTGAGCTCGTCGCTCCTCGCCGCCCGGGCGCAACGAGGCAGCGCGCCGCCAGTCCTCGGGGGTGGGGTTCGCTCCTAGCTGCGATCGGTCGTCCGGCGACGGGCGTCCGGGGTGCCTGGGGACCGCGGCGATCCCGCCGAGATGGATCCGTGAGCCTGTCGCCCGAGCCCGCGCCGTCCCGCACGACGTGACTTTTGTCACTACGGCTCAGGTGCTCCTGAAGAGTAGGCTCAGGCAAGCCTGAGGATCTGGATCAGGTGAGCAGGAAAGGGTGGTGGCCGTGACGGGCCTCGGCGCCTCACCGATTCCGTTGACCGTGGCGCGTTCGAGGAAACCCCTCTTCGCCGGGGCCGCTTTGCTCGCAATGGTCGGCCCCGGTGTGATGGTGATGCTGGCGAACTCCGACGCCGGAAGCGTGATCACCGCCGCCCAGTCCGGTGCCAGGTTCCGCTACGCGTTCCTCCTCCCACAGCTCGTCCTCGTCCCGGCGCTCTACTGCGTCCAGGAGATGACGGCCCGGTTGGGGTTGGCGACGCGACAAGGGCACGGCGCCCTCATCCGCCGGACGTTCGGGGAGCGGTGGGCGCTTGTCTCGGCGGCGGCGCTCTTCGTCGCCTGTGTCGGGGCGCTCGTCACGGAGTTCGCCGGCGTTGCCGGCGTCGGCCGGCTCGTCGGGCTCCCGAGATGGGTCTCCACCGGCGCGGCGGCGACCGCGCTGATCGCCCTCGTCCTGCTCGGGCGCTACCGCCGTGTCGAGCACGTCGGCATCGCGGTGGGGGCCCTCGAGCTGTTGTTCGTGCCGGCGGCGCTGCTCGCCCACGCGCACGGCGGTGCGATCCTCCACGACCTCGGGAACCCGATCCACGCGACCAACGGCTACGCGACACTGCTCGCCGCGAACGTCGGCGCCGTCATCATGCCTTGGATGGTCTTTTACCAGCAGGAGGCCGTCATCGACAAGGATCGGCACGGTCTCGAACTGCGCGCCGCCTTGCGATCCGCCCGGTTGGACACCGCGGCCGGCTCGGTGCTCACCCAGCTCGTCATGGTGGCGGTGATCGTCGCGACGGGCGCGACCCTCGGCGTGACCCACCGGGGTGTCGCCCTCAACAGCATTGGCGCGATCGCCTCCGCGCTGAC
Source organism: Acidimicrobiales bacterium (assembly GCA_035625025.1). Lineage (GTDB taxonomy): Bacteria > Actinomycetota > Acidimicrobiia > Acidimicrobiales > Bog-793 > Bog-793. Next base: position 5,510 of record DASPQJ010000039.1, on the reverse strand, counting down.
ACCGTTCCTCGGGCATGAGCGGGCGATCGTCCTGTTCGGTCTCGGCATGGTCGGGGCGGCGGTGGTCGCGGCGCTCGTCGTGACCCTGGCGGGGGCGTGGGGCATCTCCGAAGTGCTCGGCTGGCGGCACAGCCTGAACGACTCGCCGGCGCGCGCCGCCGGCTTCTACAGTCTGACCGTCGTCGGGGTCCTCGTCGGCGTCGTGCTGGTCCTCGCGGCGCCGAATCTCGTCAACCTGACGATCGACGTCGAGGTGCTCAATGCTTGCCTGCTGCCGATCGTCCTCGGGTTCCTGCTCGCGCTCGAGCGCCGGGTGATTCCCGTCGAGCTGAGGATGCGAGGCGCCCGCCGGGCGGCGACCTACTCGTTGACGGCCGTCGTCGTCGCCTTCGGCTTCGTTACCGCCGCGATCGTCCTATCCCACGTCGTCTAGCGACGATGGAACGGTCGGGGTCGATGACCCGTGCCCCGATACCTGTCGACAACATTCAGCTCGTGAACGGCCCGCGCGACGACAGACCCCATCGACGCGGCCCGGAAGATGCCGGAACGGCCGCGGAGGCCGCCTCCAGGAGGCCATCCTGTCGCCCGTTAGGTGCGCGGCTCCCAGCTGAAGTACCGGATGGCGACGGCCAGTCCACCGATCCCCCACGCCGCGACGATCAGGACGTCGGTCCAACTGAACGCCGTGCCGAGGAACCCGGCCTGTACGCCGACGGCGAAGTGTCGCACGGGGAAGATCCGGGCGACCCAGACGATCCAGGACGGCGCGTTATTACCGAATGGGATGAAGATGCCCGAGAGGAACAGAAGCGGCATGATCGAGGCTTGGACGATGGCGGGCGCGGCGTCGGCGTTCGGAATGACGGACGTGATCGCGAACGCGAGGGCGCAGAAGCAAGCCGAACCGACAGCCAGCACGATCAAGAACCGGACGAGCGTCATTCCGGTCGGGATGTCTGCCGAGTACACGGCTCGCCCGAATGCCGCCGTGATCACGACGAGGAGCACCGCGACGAACATCGCGTGGATCACGCGCGCGCCGAGATAGATGCCTGAGGGCAGAGGCGTCCCGTTCGTCCTCTTCAGGATGCCGGCATCCCGCTGCGCGGTCACAGCCATGGCGATGTTCATGTAACAGGCGCCGATGACGGCGTAGGCGGCCATCGCGGCGACGTAGTACGTCGAGTAGTGAATCGTCCGTCCGCCGATGTGAACCGTCGGGTGGCCGAGCAGTGAGGTGAAGATCACGAGGAACATGAGCGGGAAGGCGAACGTGAAGAATGCCGACGCGGGGTTGCGCCAGAAGGCCTTGTTGACGTAGCCGACCTGGGACACGAAGCGAACGAGCGGCCTCGTCATGGTCTCGGCACTACTGCGGGAGGGTTCGTGCCGGCGGTCTCCGACGCCATCGGATCCCCGACGAGCTCGAGATAGACGTCTTCAAGTGATTTGCGGATGATCTCCAGCTGTTCTAGTTCGATCCCGCTCTCGATCGACCAGCCCGTGAGGCGGTAGAGAACCCGACTGACGTCGTCTGGGACGAGTTCGACACAACCATCGGCCAACGTCTCACCGCGGAGGTCGACGGGGAGCAGAGTGCCGTCGGGCACGCGAAAACGGATCCGGACGTCCTTGCTCTGGCGGCCGCCCAGCTGCTCCGGGGTGCCAGTCGCCACGATCCGGCCGGCAGCCATGACGGCGACACGATCGGCCAGGTACTGCGCCTCGTCCATGTAGTGCGTCGTTAAAAGGACGGTCTTGCCGAGGACCGCGAGGTTCTTCACGACCTCCCACGCCTCCCGACGTGCTGAGGGATCGAAGCCGGTTGTCGGCTCGTCGAGGAAGAGCAGGTCGGGGTCCCCGGCAAGCCCGATCGCGACGTCGAGGCGGCGCTGCTGGCCTCCCGAGAGCTTGATGACGCGCGTGTCGCGTTTGGCGACGAGCCCGACGAGTTCGACGATCTCGGCGACCGGCCGGGGATGCGGGTAGTAGCTGGCGTACATCTGGATCGTCTCGGCCACGGTGAGGTAGCGGTCGACTCCGGTCGACTGCAGGACGATCCCGATCCGGGGTTTCAGCTGTTGACGATCATGTTCGGGGTCGAGACCGAGCACGCTGACCTGGCCGCCGTCGCGGTGCCGGTATCCCTCGAGGATCTCAACCGTCGTCGTCTTGCCCGCGCCGTTCGGTCCGAGGAGCGCGAAGATCTCGCCCGCCTGGATCTCGAGATCCACCCCAGCCACCGCAGCCACGTCGCCGTAGGACTTCGTGAGGTTCACGACCTCGATGGCGGGCGCGCCGTCGCGAATAGGCCCGGCCGCGGTCGCGCCGGGGGCGCGTCGTCCCACCAAGGCGGGTGCGGGGTTCACGGAACTGATGTTAGTGACTACTCACAATCACGTCAAGACCGATGTCCTGGCGGTCTTCGGAGCGATTCAGTGATCCGACTCGATCCAGTGACGTGCGCTGGTGGTGACCGTGATCTCAGGGTGTGCCCAGACGAATCGTTCCACCGCGTCCAGAACCTCGCTGACGTGGGCGGCGTCGACCGCGACCACGGCGAAACCAAGCTCGGCCCGCTGCCACTTGTCGAGGTGCCCCACCTCGGCGGCGGAAACCGCGAAGCGCCGTCGCACCGTGTCGAGGAGGTGTCGCACGATGGCGCGTTTGTCCTTCAGCGAACGGCTCGATTCGACCAGGATGTCGATGGTCAGCACGCCGGCCTGCACGGCGACAGCTTGACTGGCGGCCGGGCCGTCTCGCCAGCCACCGCCGTGCGAGAGTTCTCGTCGACTGCGGCGATCGCGCTGAGAGGGAATAGTCGTGTCCGGTGGGCGGTTGGGCGTACACGGCACCAGGGATCGGAACAGGGAGGGACTGACGATGAGGATTGGGATGATCGGCGCGGGGAACATCGGGTCCACGCTCGCTTGGCACTTCGTGCGGGTCGGTCACGACGTCGCGGTCAGCAACTCGCGAGGCCCGGAAACGCTCGACGCGCTCGTTCGGGAACTCGGAGAACACGCCCAGGCGATGGCGGCCGCCGACGCCGCCCGCTTCGGCGAGATCACCGTCGTCTCGGTGCCGTTCGGCAAGTACCGCACTATCCCCGTCGACGGATCGAGCGGCAAGGTGGTTATCGACACCAACAACTACTACCCGGGTCGTGACGGGCAGTTCAGCGAACTCGACGACGACCGAACGACGTCGAGCGAGATGTTGGCCGCCTTTCTCCCGCAGGCGCGCCTCGTCAAGGCCTTCAACGCGATCTACTGGGAGCACCTACGGGACGGTTCCCGTCTGGCCGGCGCGCCGGACCGGATCGCGATCCCGATTTCAGGCGATGACGCGGAGGCGAAGCGCCTTGTCGCGATCTTGATCGACGAGATCGGCTTCGACGCCGTGGACCTCGGGTCCCTCGCCGTGGGTGGGCGCAAGCATCAACCGGGGAGCCCCTTGTACACGGCGGACCTCTCGGCTGTGGAGTTGCGCCGGCTGGCGAGCTCCTGAGGCGCGGCAGCCGCCGGCATCGACGAACCGGTTCGCGAGTTTCGCAGGCGCGAGGAAGCCGTGCGGTGGCGACCATGGAGGGCCGCGGCGGGAATCGGCGGGACGTGAGCGAGTCCCACCTGGGGCCGATAGCTCCGACTCGTGACCGATCCGCGACCGCGGCCGGCGAAGTGGGTCTAGCTGTTCGAGAGCTGGAAGATGATCGTGTGCGAGTACACCTGGCCCGGGTCTAGCTCGGTCGTCGGGTAGGCCGGCTCGTTCGGCGAGTCTGGGAAGTGCTGGGTTTCCAGCGCGAACCCTTCGCTCTGGCGGTAGATGTGGCCGCTCGTCCCGACGACGCCCTGGCCGACCAGGAAGTTTCCCGAGTAGAACTGCATGCCCGGTTGCGTCGTGAAGACCGTCAGGGTGCGCCCGCTTCCCGGGTCACGTGCCCGGGCCGCCTCGATGAGTGATGGCGGTGAAGTCTGGTTCAGGACCCAGTTGTGGTCGAAGCCGTGCCCGATCTTGAGCTGCGGGTCGTGATCGTTGATGTTTCGGCCGATCGGCTTGGCCACAGTGAAGTCGAACGGTGTGCCCTCGACGCTCGCCTGCTCTCCCAGCGGGATCAGGTCGGAGTTGACCGGCGTGTACCGGCTGGCGTTGATGTACAGGGTCTGGTCGTAGACGGGGCCCGAGGCTTCGCCAGCGAGGTTCCAGTAGGTGTGGTTCGTCAGGTTGAGGACCGTCGGCATGTCGGTCGTGGCGCGAAAGGTGAGCTGCAACTGGTTTTCGTTGTTCAAGGCGTAGGTGGCGATCGTGTCGAGATTTCCCGGGTAACCTTCCGAGGCGTTTGGGCTCACGTATTCGAGTTGCAGCCCGACCGTACCGTCGCCCTCCGTGCCGTCCTGCAGGACCGTCGGCGTCCAAACCTGCTGGTCGAAACCGACGAATCCGCCGTGCAGGCTGTTGATGCCGTTGTTGATGGGGACGTTGTAGGTGACGCCTCGGAGCGTGAACTGCCCGTTGGCGATCCGGTTGGCGTACCGACCGATCAGGGCGCCGAAGTACGTGCCGAGACCGTTCTTGCCGTTGACGTTCGGTTGGGCGTTGTAGTCGACGTAGTCCCGCAGTGTCGGGTAGCCGAGCGTGACGTTCGCCGCGGTGCCGGAAGCGTCCGGGAAGCTGACCGACTGGATGATCCCGCCGTAGTTGAAGATCTTCACGACCATGCCGTGACGGTTGCTCAGGGTGTACAGGTTGACCAGCTGTCCGTTTACCTCGCCAGCGGCCGCGGAAATGATCGTCGGCGCACCCGATTTCGTGCTGGAGCTTCTCCTGCGGTCGTCCGTCATCTGTTCGCCAACCCTGCTTCCGGTCGTCTCCGCCACGAGCCGCGTCCCCGCGAACAACCGGCACGGGGACCCAGCCGGGATCCGGGCTCAAGTGCCACCAACGTAGTCCGCCATCGAAGAGCACCGGGGATGCGGCGTTCGGGCGCGTCGCCCTGCTCGATCGACGGGGTCCGCGACCGTGGCTTCCGGATCGCTCTTCACGTGTTGGGGCGCACTCCCCGCAGGAGCGCGGATCGAGCCGTTTCGGCTCCCCGCGGGTGCGGCTGAGCCTGGTCGGCACGAGGACCGGTTGGCGAAGCGAGCGATGTCATGACGCCGCTGTCCGCAGCGCGCGCCGATCGACGTCGTGTTCGACAAGGAGGAACCGAGTGTCTTGCCTAGTTTGGTTGTCCAGACGGCGCGTCTTCCGGCGTGGGCCTGGTGCCGTGACACGAGAATCGACGGTCAGTCAAACGAGAGGAGCTAGATTTCGAACGGTCCGTTCCCGTTCTGGTTGATGCGTTCGCCAAGTTTCGAGCGGTGTTCTTCGGGGGGGATCGCGATGGTGAAGCGGCCGAAGCCAAGCCCTGACGACCCGGTTCCGGCTCTCCCGCGGGACGAGGTCGAGCGCCTCTGCATGCGGAACCTGCTCGAGAACCCGGACGAGCGGGTCTATTTCAAGGATCT
>DASPQJ010000038.1:0-58087 GCA_035625025.1 Acidimicrobiales bacterium | reverse complement strand
CCTGACGCGTTCGAGATCCGCGTCTTCCTCGGCCGTGACCCTTACGGCCGAGCGTGCCACCGGACGCGCGTGTTCCATGGCACTAGACGCGAGGCCGAGCGGGAGCCGCAAATCTCAGGTGTCCTGCGATCTAATCCGGGTCGCCCTACCGGGAGGTCACCTCTTTTCGACTGACGACGGGCGGCCCCGCCGGGGTGAGGGTCCCGCCCTCTTTGGCATCCGGCCCGCCTCGGCCAACGCCCGCCGCAGGACGAACTCGATCTCGGCGTTCACGCTGCGGAACTCGTCGTTGGCCCAGCGGACCAGCGCATCGTGGACCGCCGGGTCGATGCGCAACAGGACCGATCGCCGTTCGCTCACGTATACAGGGAGCCAGCGTTCACCACAGGCGAAGGAGGCTGGTCACCGCAGAGCACGACCATGAGGTTGCTCACCATGGCTGCGGTTCGTTCCTCGTCGAGGGAGACCACGCCCGTTTCGGAGAGGCGCTTTAGGGCCATCTCCACCATCCCCACGGCGCCCTCGACGATGCGAGAGCGGGCCGCCACGACTGCGTTGGCCTGCTGGCGGCGCAGCATGGCCTGGGCGATCTCGGGAGCGTAGGCCAGATGGGAGATGCGCACCTCGACGATCTCGACCCCGGCGACGGCCACCCGTTCGGCCACCTCCCGAGCCAGCTGGGCCGCCACCACGTCGGTGGAGCCCCGCAGAGAGGTTCCCACCCCGGTGGTGTCGTCATAGGGATGACTGGTGGCCACGTGCCGAACGGCCGATTCGGCCTGGACCGTGACGAAGTTCTGGTAGTTCTCGACGGCATAGGTGGCCTTGGCCGTGTCCACGACTTGCCAGACAACGATCGCGGCCATCTCCACCGGGTTCCCGTCGGCGTCGTTGACCTTCAAATGGGCGGTCTCGAAGTTGCGCACCCGGACGCTGATCCGCCGGCGCCGATGGTGGAACGGTGCCACCCACCAGAACCCCGGCCTGGTCACGGTGCCGATGTAACGGCCAAAGAACTCAACCACCAGCATCTGGCCCGGAGTTATGACGTCCAGGCCGGTGAGGACCAGGATCGAGAGGGCGAAGGGCAGCCAGAACCACGCCGTGCCATCCCCATGGGCCACCACCTGCCCGTAGATGGCGCCCCCCAGAACGACAAGGCCCAGCCAGCCGCCGGTGGCGACAGCCCGGCGCTGGACGATGTCAACTCGCGCTCTTTGATGCCCCACGGGCCCGGCGGTGGACTGTGACGTACCGTCGCTCATGGCTGGCTCCTCCTCGCTGACTGATATCTAAGTGATATCGCTTTATGGCCGGACAGTCAAGCCAGCCTGGCGATTTGGAGGTGACTCCTTCGGCTCCGAACGTGTTCGCCGATGTGCGCTATCGACAGCGATCACGGGACCATCCCAGAACAGCGTCCCCGAACGCCGAGGGTCGAACGTCCCCTCACGTCGGTTCGCGCCGCACAGAACGACAAGCAATCCGAAGCTTCGTGTCGCGCCCGATTTGATGTCAAGAAGAAACGCCACGTCGCTTCTGCGTGAATTGGTCCGTAGGGCGGGCACGGCCGCCGAGTCAAGCGAAGGCATCCGTCATCTCTCGCTCTTCACCCGATCCGGCGAACCGCCGGAGTTCCTCCTTCGCCAGGAACCGAATGTGCAGGACACACGCGGGGTCTCCGGTCACGTCATAGCGTCGCTGTAAGGCCTTGAGCAAAGGAGACACTTGAAGCCGCGTTTGCGGTGATCCACCGTCGGCCTGGCGTCCCAGTTCACAGCTCTCTAGTGACCAATAGCTTCTTCCGTGTCATTCAATAGGAAGTTTCCAGAGTGCTCTCGGATCATTCTGACCGCGCTCAACCCACTCCACAGGATCCTCGTCCGTAGGGCTCCGTAGCGTGCGCAACACGACCGGCCGTGGCCCATAAGTCACCTCCCGGCGCGTCTGGGTCCGTCCCGCATCGTCCCCTCGGACGATGCCACAACGCGCCAACAAGCTGAAATGGGACGCCGTGGGACTCGGTGACACTCTCATGGACCCTCTGAGCTGCCCTTTTAGTCCCAAAGTGCCCGGATCAAGACCCGGACGGCCCACCGGTACTCCTCCGGCCCGCCGGTATTTGCCTAGTCATCCGGCGACGCCTAGCAACCCCCGCAAGAATCGTCGGGTCACCCGACCAAGTGTCCATGGCTAGGGAGATCGTCTCCCGAAAGAAGCAAGCTCGGGCGCGATCCGCGCTGCTCAGATTCTCCGGACATGTGCCCGTCATGTCGGGCGAGGCTCATCCCCGAAGCGCGCCCCGTGCCGCCTCAGCGAAGATTCTCGATTTGGGCCAAGACGTCCTAATCGGTGGGCCTGTTCGGCGCGGGCTTCTCGCTGGCGCCGGACCGCAGACCGGCGTCAAAGGCTGCGGCACACCCTGGGCCGCAGAACCAGAAGTCGAGCTCGCCGATCGACCGACGGGCGGGAGCCTTCGCGGGATCGACCTTCATTCCGCAAATCGGGTCGATCGCGACGTCGGGGTCTGCAGTCTGTGCCCCGATCGGAGACCCGACTTCCGGTCCGTGCGAGCGCGCCTCCTCACGGTGATGAGAATCCTCGATGGAAGGGGTCGCACCTTCCGCAAACCGGTCTCGGCATCGATCAGAGCAGAACCAGTAGTCACGACCGCCGAACGACATGTGCGCCGGGGCTTCCGCCACACGCACCTGCATTCCGCACACCGGATCGTTCGCGTAACCGAAACCCCCGCCGAAACGCGCCCCATTGCGGGCCAGCCACCACACGCCCGCGGCAACGCCCAGAAAGACGACGTTCAGATAGGCGGTGTAGTTCCAGGCAAAATGGGCGGAAGCCACTCGGATCGCTCGCGTCGTTGGGATCGCGCCGACCAGTCTGAAGATCCCTTCTGTCGCGAGTCCGGCGATTGCCATCACCACGTAGAAGAGGCCCACGAGCCCGGCAGTGAGTTTGAGACCGTAGAACTTCCGGTAGATGAGAATCAGCGGCGCGGCGATGAGGTCGGCGAAGATGAACGAGATCACGCCGCCAAAGCTGATCCCGCCTGACCAGAGCGCCGCGGCCAGGGGCACGTTCCCGATCGAGCACACACAGCTCAGAATGGCGATGATGGGTCCGACAAGGGCGTTCTCGATACTCGTGGCAAAGCCGTGCCCATGGACGAAAAGGGCATTCCACAGGTCCGTGGGCACGAGGACCGCGAGAAACCCGGCGATGCCGTAGCCAATGACCAGTTCCCGGCGCAGCATCGTCGCGTCGGCGACCGCGCAGCTCGCGGCATCGGCCAGCGCCGCGGGCGAGCGCAGCTTCACCGACCATGACCTCCGATCCAGCTCACCCTGTCGCCGGGCGGAGACGCCGGCCTGGAGCACCTGGCCATGGACAGCCGCATCCTGGTCGGTGATCCGGCGCCGGGCGGCTTCGACGATCGGCTTGCCGAAGACGAATCCTCCGACGGTTGCGAAAACAATGATCATGATCGGACCGCCGACGAACTCTGCAACCATGAACTGCCAACCCAACAGCACGAGCATGACGATCCCCAGCTCGACCACGAGGTTCGTCGAAGCCACCATGAACACCATCGCGGTGACAAAGTCCGCCCCCCGCGCGAAGAGTGATTTCGACATGGCCGAGGCGCCATAGGAACAGCTCGATGAGAGCAAGCCATAGCCAGCGGCGCGGGCTATCGCAGCCGGCCGGTGACTGCCGAGTTTCAATTGCATCTGGTCTTTCGAAACGAGTGCCTGGACCAAGCCCGATAGCGAGAAGCCGAGCACGAGCGCCCAGAGGGTCTCCCAGAACATGAAGAAGCCCTCTCGCAAGCCGCGGCCGACGTCAACTAGTGGGTAGATGACGGCTAATTGACTCACGAACGGACCAGTCGGGCGATCGCGGCGGAGGCTTCGCCGATTTTCTCCGCGGCTTCATTCCCTCCTTGCGCGACGGCGTGAGCAACACAATGCGAGAGGTGCTCGCCGAGCAATGCCAGTGCAACAGCTTGGAGGGCCCGCGTCGTCGCAGAGATCTGGTCGAGGATGTCGATGCAGTAGCGCTCGTCGTCGACCATGCTCTGCAACCCACGGATCTGCCCCTCGATCCGTCGCAGTCGTCTCTGCAGCGCTTGCTTCTCGTCGATGTATCCCGGTGCTCTCACGATGACGCGCTTGTCGACATACTCTAAGATTATACCCATGGGGGGTATTCGTGATCATCGGATTCCTCGGAAATGTGGGCATGCGCGATGCGGCTCGACCACGTGGGAGATCTCGCCGTCGGCCTGGACCTGGTCACGGCGGCGCGTACAGCCGCCGCCTCAGGCGGCCGTGATCCTCCTCCGAGCGTTTCTCGTCGCGAGCCAAACCCTGAGGCCGGCAAATCGATCAATCAGCTGTGCGCAGAATCCACAAACCGCCACGACGACGGCCATCGAATTCACGTCACCGGCGGAGACGGTCAACCTCTCACTCATCGGAGTGCTACGACCGAAGCCATGGCACGTTCCGGACTCGAACGGGCATCCGCTGGCACCGCCTGCTTCTCCCCACAGGAAGAGATTGACGCCACCACCCTGCTCGTGACCGGTAAGGACCCGGGTTCTCCCGGGTCGCGCCGTGGATGACGCTGCCAGGCTGGCTTGCGTGCCAAGCGACCTTTTCCGCTATCTCATCGCAATTTGGATCGCCTTGAGGATCATCGCTTTCGGCGTGGACGGATCGGACAAGCCATCGCGTGCGTCGCAGTGTCATCAGTCTTGGAAAAGCCGCAACCGCCGCAGCCGATCCCGTCCTCGGCAATCAGGGACAGCTCCAGCTGCCCGTGAGGTGGACCGTCCCCGTCGCGGTGCCCTCATGCAAACCGAGTGTCGCATTGATCGATCCTGTCGTTCCCTTGCCCCCGACGGTCACGGAACCGCTCGAGGAGACCCACGCGACGAGACCGCTGGTTTCGAGTACGACGTACACCTTGCCTACAGCGAACTTCTTCCATGTACCGGGACCGGGCACCACGATGTTGATCGTCCACGGAGCGGCCTTCCTCGGCGAGAGCTTGGCGCTCGCCCAGCTCAGCGTGTCGTTGTGAGCACTTACCGTGTAGCAGTTGAAGTTCGGAACGATCTTGAGCGTTCCTTTGAGCGCCCCGCTCACGGTGATGGCGTTCGTCGACCCGGCACCGGCGCCGCTAGCCGGGAGGAGGGCCACCGCGAACAACACTGCCAGCAGCAAAGGCAACCGATGCAGCACGCCGAAGGTTCTGTCTTCCCGATATCGGTCTGTCATCGCGATCCTTTCGCAGCAGGAGGCGGCCGACCTCAATGCCGACCCTCACGATCCGGGCACGACGCTAACAGCGGGGCTCGGCCACCACTTGGCAACGCAGCGGCACGGGGAACCTGGCGACAGTTTGCCAAAGTGAGTGCGCGGTCTCGAGACCTTGTTGTATCGCGACCCTTCAGCGGAAAAAACGGCCAAGCAAGATCGTCCTTGATCCGAACGGCTGTGGAACTTCGCCTCGCCAGTGCCAAGGGAACCCGACCGAACACACGATAGGAACCGTCAGATGGTAACCACGTCAACCTCGCAAACGGTGAGAACGATCGCGGGACTCAAATGGCTCGACGCATCGCGGCACGTCGGGTCGCATCTCAACCTCGCTGTTAACCGTCGACGCGCGGGCGGACTTGAGGGAGAAACCGACAACTCGCGCCCCGCTTTGCAGACGCTGCGCACCGTCGGATCCTTGGCGCACCACCCTCAGCGTCGTCGGCCGCGCACCAGAACGTCGATCGCCACAACTTCGCCCTCTGACGTGCTGACCGCACGAGGCACGCGCTCCGCCCGCTCGATCTCGAGTATCCCGCCGAGATCCCGTTCCACATCCTCCGGTCCGTACAGAACCGCGGGATCCTGCGGTCCGCCGTAGCCTTCGGAGAGGTTCGACAGGTCGTGGCCGACGACGAGCATCGTCCCTCCCGCCGCCACCGAGTTCGCCATGCGGGCGAAGATCAGGTGGCGAAGGTCCGACGGCAGGTGCAGATACATCACCGTCACGAGGTCATAGCTGTCCGGTGGTTCCCAGGTTGAGAGGTCGTCCTCCACCCATTTGACGGTCACGCCCCGCGCGGCTGCCACTCGGCGCGCTTTGTCCAGGCCGACCGAGGAGAAGTCCACGCCGACGACCTGCCATCCCTGTTCGGCAAGCCAGATGGCATTGCGTCCCTCACCACACGCCACATCGAGGGCGGTCCCTGGCTTGAGATCCCCGACCTGCGCCACGAGGAACCGATTGGGACTTGCACCCCACACCAGCTCGCTGCCCCGGTACCGGCTGTCCCACGACTCGTTGTCCATCGCTGCCACTGTTGTCTTCCATGACTCGACCGGAACCGGCGGCTCAGACTATCAGTGGGGACGTCTTGCACGACTCTTGTCGCCGAGGTGTCAACGCGACAAGAAGCAAAGTGGTGGGGCACGCGGAACTCCTCACGGAATCCGGCAGATCGGAGAGAATTCCTCACGTTCGTAGCGCATGATCAAGAAAGGGTGCTGACACGATGAGCGGTGATTCGGGTCCCGTTCTCCGCGCCCACGTCATCGTCCGCGGGATGGTCCAGAACGTCTTCTTCCGGGCTTCGTGCCGGGATGAAGCGACCCGCCTCGGTGTGAGTGGATTCGTCTCGAACCTGCGCGATGGCCGGGTCGAAGGCGTGTTCGAAGGCGAGGCACGCGCCGTGCGTGCCATTGTCGACTGGTGCAGGAAAGGTCCACCGGACGCGATCGTCGAATCGATCGAGGTGACCTTCGAAGAGCCTGTGGGCGAGATCGGGTTCCGCGTTCGCTAACGACACCGACCCCACGACAAGGGAACTTGTTGCATTCGTCGCGTCGCTGCCCGGTTCTGAGCACGTCTGACGCGTCATCGGGGCACTTTTGAATCCTATTTGGGGCCAAAGTCACTTCGGCTGACGTGAAAGCAATGAGAAGATGCCTTCATGGGAACTGCAATCCGGGCTGAGGAACTCGTCAAGCGCTTCGGGTCGGTCCACGCGGTCGACGGCGTCAGCTTCGATGTTGCCGCGGGTACCGTGTTCGGTCTGCTCGGACCCAACGGATCAGGCAAGACGACGATCGTGCGGATCCTTGCCACGATCCTGCACCCAGACGCTGGTCGCGCCGAGGTGCTCGGGCGCGACGTGGTCCGCCAGGCCGACGAAGTCCGTTACCTCATCGGCCTCGCCGGCCAGTTCGCCGCGATCGATCCCAACCTCACCGGGGCAGAGAACCTGCGACTCACGGGCCGGCTGGCGCAGCTGCGGGGGCGCGTCGCCAGGGAGCGCGCCTACGAACTCCTCGACCGCTTCCAGCTCTCCGAGGCCGCCGACCGTCCCGCTCGCACGTACTCCGGAGGAATGAGGCGGCGTCTCGACGTGGCCGCGGCGCTCGTGCAGCGGCCTGCGGTCGTGTTCCTCGACGAGCCGACCACTGGCCTTGACCTGCACAGTCGCAACGAGCTCTGGGACATGATCCGAGAACTCGTGGCCGAGGGCGCGACCGTCCTGCTCACGACCCAGTACCTGGAAGAGGCTGACCGCCTCGCTGATCGGGTCGCCGTCATGAGCGTGGGCCGCGTCATCGCTTCCGACGCTCCGGCGGCGTTGAAGGCACAGCTCGGGAACACGGTGGTTGAGATCAACCTGCAACACGAGGTGGAAGCAATTCGGGCGGCGCAGCTCCTGACCCAGGCGACGGGAACCAGGACGGACCGGGAGGGGACCTTGTTGCGCCTCAGTTCGCCCGACGGGACACGCGTCCTTCTCGAGACAGTGCGATCGCTCAACGACAACGGCATTGCGCCCACGACGTTGACCGTTCGTGAGCCCAGCCTCGATGACGTGTTCCTCGCCCTCACGGGGCAAAGAACGACGACTGTCGGCACTGACGACGCACTACCGGTCGAGAGGACACGACGGTGACCCTCACAGCGATAACTGACGCGCCGGTCTTGCGGCATCCTTACCGGTTACTCCGTCCCTTCCGGGACTCGCTCTCGGCGGGCAGCCGCAACCTGATCGCCTACTGGAGAGTCCCCTCGCTGCTCATCTTCACCACGATCCAGCCGGTCATATTCGTGCTCATGTTCCGCTACGTGTTCGGCGGCGTCGTGTCGCTCAGGCTCATCCCCTATCCCTACGTCGACTTTCTAATGCCGGGAATCTTCGTCCAGACCACTGTCTTCGGCGCCATCGGGGCATCGATCGGCCTCGCCACGGACCGGCAGAGCGGGCTGCTCGAGAGGTTCCGCTCGCTTCCGATGTCGCGGTCCGCCGTGCTCGGCGGTCGCACGCTCGCCGACCTCGTCCGTAACGTCTTCGTCGCGGCACTCATGGTCGGAGTGGGCTACGCCGTCGGGTTCCGGATCCACGTCGGCGTGCCCGCCCTCCTCGCGGCAATGCTGCTGGTGCTCCTGTTCGGCTATGCGCTCTCGTGGCTCTTCGCGACGGTCGGCCTGATGACCGGCAACCCCGAGACGGCCGAAGCCGCCGCGTTTCCGATCATCGCTCCGCTGGTGTTCGCTTCCTCCGCCTTCGTCCCAGTGTCTTCGATGCCCGGATGGCTCCAGGCGTTCGCCGCCCATCAGCCAGTCTCGGTCACGGTCACGGCCGTTCGAGCGCTCTGCGTCGGCGGACCGACGGCGACAAACGTGGCCGAGGCTGTCGCCTGGAGTATCGGTCTACTCGCGGTATTCGGTCCGCTCGCGGTGCTCTACTACCGGCGGTCGACCTGAGAAACGCGCGACTCGCGAGTCCGTGTCTCTCGACTCTCCTGCCGCGTATCCGCCACTCACTTTCGGCAGATCGGATCGCAGTCTCACGAAGGTCCGAGCGTCGGGCAGCAGGTCGCGGCGTGAAGTTGGCCGTCCACGCGATGGTGCAGATCCCTGTTCGCTGTCCGTGAACTCTTGTGCAATCGAGTCGGGCACTAGAAGCGCGCGCCAACTCGGATTGGCTAGTTCACCAGGGTCCGTAATCGCTCATGTTGGCCGCGCGTAGCGCACCGACGTAGCCCGCCCGCTCGTAATCCGACCCGTCCGCTTCAGCGGGCACGGCGAGCCGCCCGCGCACCGCCTCGACGGACTCGAATCCCTTGCGCTCCATCCAGTCCACCAACCCGTCGACGAGCACGGTCGCGTACTCGGGACCGTGACGCAGGAGAGCCGACGCCGTCATGACGACATCGGCCCCGGCAAGCAGGTACTTGCTCACGTCGGCTGGCGTCTCGACACCCGTCGTCGCCGCGAGGGCGGCGTGCACCCGGCGGTACAGAAGGGCGATCCACGTGCGCGGCAACCGGGCGTCGCTCGGGTGCGAAAGGCCGATCTGGGGCACGATGCTGAGCGTGTCGGGGTCGATGTCGGGTTGCAGGAACCGGTTGAAGAGCACGAGTCCGTCCGCGCCGGCCTCGTCGAGGCGCACTGCCATCTCGCCGATCGAGCTGAAATGCGCCCCCAATTTGACCGCGACCGGCACGTTGACCGCGCTCTTCACGCTTCTCAGGACCTCGACATACCGCTCCTCGACCTCCCGACCGGCAATGTGCGTGCTGCCAGGCAGGTAGTAGATGTTCAACTCGATCGCCGCCGCCCCGACATCTTGCATGCGGCGCGCGTATTCGACCCAGCCACCGGGTGTGACGCCGTTCAGGCTTCCCAGCACCGGGATCTCGACGGCGGCGGCGGCCCGCTCGAGAACGCTGAGGTACTGGCGCGGACCGGGCTCGTCTTCCGAGGACGTCGGGAAGTACGAGAGCGATTCGGCGAAACTCTCCGTGCCGACGTCGACCAGTCGCGCGTTCTCGGCCGCCTCCCGGCGCAGCTGCTCCTCGAAGAGCGAGTACAGCACCACCGCGCCGACCCCGGCATCGGCGAGGCGTCGCACGCCGTCCACCGTCCACGAAAGCGGTGAAGCCGAGGCGACGAGAGGGTTGCGCAGCTCCAGACCCATGTACGTCGTCGCGAGGTCCATCAACGTTCCCTGCGGGCGTCAGCAGCAAAGTGCTCGGCGCCGTTGGTGGCCATCTCCTCGTACACGTCCCACTGTCGCGCGACAGCCTGTTCGGCGAGGGCATGCAGCCGTTCGGCCTCGGCCGGATCGGTGTTCATGAGCGAGCGATAGCGCAACTCCCGGTTCGTGTACTCGCCGAGCGGGATGCGCGGTCGCGGGGAGTCGAGCAGGAACGGGTTGCCGCCCGCGGCCCGCACCACCGGGTCGTAGCGGACGAGCGGCCAGTACCCGCTCGCCACCGCCCGGTACTGCTGACTGAGCCCGTCTCGCATCGCGATGCCGTGGGAGATGCAGTGGCAGTACGCGAGAATGAGCGAAGGACCGTCGTACGCCTCTGCCTCGCGGAATGCCGTCAGCGTCTGCTGCGGGTCGGCGCCCATCGCCACGCGAGCGACGTAGACGCTTCCATAGGAGATGGCCTGTAACGCGAGGTCCTTACTCGTCACCGTCTTGCCGGAGCTGGCGAATTTGGCTACTGCGCCAAGCGGGGTCGCCTTCGACATCTGGCCGCCGGTGTTCGAATACACCTCGGTGTCGAGCACGAGCACGTTCACGTTGCGCCCGCTCGACAGCACATGATCGAGCCCGCCGGCGCCGATGTCGTAAGCCCAGCCGTCGCCTCCGACGATCCAGATGCTGCGCCGGATGAGGTAATCGACCACACTGCGCAGGTCGTCGGCCGCGGATCCGTCGACTCCGTGGAGCCGCCGCTTCAGTTCGGCGACACGTTCGCGCTGGGCCCGCAGCTCTGACTCGCGCAGCTGCGACGCTGTCAGGATCTCGTCGACGAGCTCGGACCCGAGGGCGTCGCGCAGTTCGACAAGACGTCGACGGGCGAGTTCGGCGTGCCCGTCGGTGGCGATGCGGAAACCGAGACCGAACTCGGCGTTGTCCTCGAACAACGAGTTCGACCAGGCGGGTCCGCGTCCGTCGTCGTCGGTGGTCCACGGCGTGGTCGGCAGATTGCCCCCGTAAATCGATGAGCAGCCGGTCGCGTTGGCCACCATCAGACGGTCTCCGAAGAGCTGCGAGAGCAGCTTCAGATAGGGCGTCTCGCCACAGCCCTCGCAAGCGCCCGAGAACTCGAACAGCGGCTCGAGGAACTGGGTGCCGCGCACGGTGCCGAAGTCGACCCGCGATCGGTCGGTCGCGGGCAGGGTCTCGAAGAAGGCGATGTTCTCCCTCTCGGCGGCCACGATGGACTCTCGCGCGGTGAGGTTGATCGCCTTACGGACCGGGTCACCCGGCGTCTCGATCGGGCACGCTTCGACGCACAGACCGCAGCCCGTGCAGTCCTCGACGTAGACCTGCAGCGTGTAGCGGGTGTCGGGCAGGCCGACGGCGTCGAGCACCATCGACCGGAACTGGTCCGGCGCCCCCTTGAGGTGGGACCTGTCGTACTGACGTGAACGGATCACGCTATGGGGGCAGACGAAGCTGCAGTTGCCGCACTGGATGCACGTCTCGGGCTCCCACTGCGCGACGAACTCCGCGATATTCCGCTTCTCGTAGGCTGCGGTTCCACTTGGATAGGTGCCGTCGACCGGCAGCGCGCTAACCGGGAGGGCGTCGCCCCGGCCAGCCATCATCTCGGCCGTCACGGCGCGAACGAATTCCGGTACGTGATCGGGCACGATGCGCGGCATCTCGCGGGTCGCGGTGACATTTCCGGGCACCTTGATACGGTGCAGACCTTCGAGCGCGCGGTCCACAGCCATCTGGTTTCGCTTGACGACCTCTTCACCGCGTCGACCGTACGTCTTCGCGATCGCCTTCTTGATCCGGTCGATCGCAGCCTTGCGGGGCAGCACTCCCGAGATGGCAAAGAAGCACGTCTGCAGGACGACATTGGTTCGGCCGGCGAGGCCCACCTCGCGGGCAATCCGGCTGGCGTCGACCACGTAGAGGTCGAGGCGCTTGGCGACGATCTGCTCTTGGACGGGGCGTGAAAGCGCGTCCCAGACCTCGTCGGGCGCATACGGGCAGTTGAGCAGCAGTGTCGCGCCTGGTGCTGCTGGGCCGAGCACGTTCGCCCGGTCGAGCAACCCGAACTGGTGACAGCCGATGAAGCTCGCCTGGTCCACGAGGTAGGGCGCCCGGATCGGCTGCGGACCGAAACGCAGGTGGGAAACCGTCTGTGAACCAGACTTCTTCGAGTCGTAGACGAAGTACCCCTGCGCGTTGAGACCCTCCTCATCCCCCAAGATCTTGATCGTGTTCTTGTTCGCGCCGACCGTGCCGTCCGACCCGAGACCGAAAAAGATCGAACGAACCGTCTCCGCGGGCTCGATGTTGAGCGACGCGTCGAAGGGAATACTCGTGCCGGAGACGTCGTCGTTGATGCCGACCGTGAAGGCAGCGCGCGGCCGGGCGGCGGCCAGTTCGCCGAACACGCCGCTCACCATGCCCGGGGTGAACTCCTTGGAGGACAGGCCGTAACGACCACCAATCACTTCCGGCATCACCTGCCTCGCTCCGACGGCAATCGACCTGGCGAACGCGGCGACCGTGTCGAGGAAGAGCGGCTCGCCGATCGATCCGGGTTCCTTCGTCCGGTCGAGCACGGCGACGCGCCGAACTGTCGCCGGGAGCGCCTCAGTCAACGCCTGTGCCGGGAACGGTCGAAACAGGCGTACTTGGGCCACACCGACCCGTTCGCCTTGCCCGTTGAGCCAGGCGACTGTCTCCCGGGCCGTCTCCCCGCCCGATGCCATGATGACAAGCACGCGATCCGCTTCGGGGTGCCCGGTGTAGTCGACGACGTGGTAGCGCCGACCGGTGCGATCGGCGAGGCGCGCCATCGCCTCCTCTACGGCGTCCGGCACACGGGCGTAGAAGGGGTTGACCGTCTCGCGTGCCTGGAAGTAGACGTCGGGGTTCTGGGCCGTACCCCGGATGAACGGGCGCTCGGGTGATAGCGCCCGGTCGCGATGCGCCCGGATGAGCTCGTCGGACACGAGCGCCGCCAGGTCGTCGTCGGTGAGCAACTCGATCGAGTTCAGTTCGTGCGAAGTGCGGAAACCGTCGAAGAAGTGCAAGAACGGCACCCGTGTTGCCAGAGTTGCGGTGTGCGCGACGAGCGCGAGGTCGTGAGCCTCCTGGACCGACGCCGACGCGAGCAACGCGAAGCCCGTCTGACGGACCGCCATCACGTCCGCGTGATCTCCGAAGATTGAGAGTCCTTGAGCCGCGAGCGACCGCGCCGCGACGTGCACCACAGCGGGTGTGAGCTCGCCGGCGATCTTGTACATGTTCGGAATCATGAGCAACAGGCCCTGCGAGGCGGTGAACGTCGTCGCCAAGGCGCCGCTCTGCAGCGCGCCGTGCAGCGCGCCGGCCGCGCCTCCTTCACTTTGCATCTCGACGACCGTCGGAACGCCACCCCAGAGGTTGGTCCTCTTGTGGCTCGCCCATTCGTCTGCGAACTCCGCCATCGGCGACGACGGGGTTATCGGATAGATGCAGCAAACCTCACTGAGCCGGTAAGCAACCGAGGCCGCGGCCTCATTTCCGTCAATTGTCACGCGCATTTCAGTTCGCCTCCGCCACCATCTCGATCGCATGCACCGGGCACTGTTCAAAGCATGCACCGCAGCCGGTACAACGGTCGTAGTTGAACCGGTAGCGGTTCCCGACGCCGAGCTTGACCACGGCGTCTTCCGGGCACGAACCGAGGCAGCCGTCGCATTCGAAGCAGTTGCCACAAGACAGACACCGGCCCGCCTCGTACACCGCCTCGTCAAGGGAAAGACCGCCGACCACCTCGTCGAATGCCGCCACGCGCTCCTCGGGCACGAGCTCCGGCTGCTGCCGGCGGCTGTTGTCACCGAAGTACCACAGGTGCAGACGCTCGAAACTCGCCAAGTCGTGCTTCCTTGCTTCCGCCGGAGAAGCACCCTGCAGCCATTGGTCGATGTGGCGAGCCGCCTTCTTGCCGTGGCCCACGCCGACCGTGACGGTGCGCTCGCTCGGCACCATGTCGCCACCGGCGAACACGCCCGGGGATCCGGTTTCCAGTGACGTCGACACCTTCACGGTGCCGTCCTTCTCGAACTCCACACCCGGCACCCTGTGCAGGAACTCGGTGTCCGTCTCCTGCCCGAGTGCCAGGATCACCGTGTCCGCCGAGAGCGTCTCGAAGCGGCCCGTCGGCTGGGGGAACCCCGACTCGTCGAGCTCCATCACCTCGACCTGCATCTCGGAACCGTCCATCGTCTTGATCGTCCGTAACCAGTTGATCCGCACGCCCTCGCGCTCCGCGTCCTCGGCCTCCTCGGGGTGGGCTGGCATCTGGGCGCGGGTGCGCCGGTAAACGACCAACGCTTCGTCCGCGCCGAGCCGCTTGGCGACCCGGGCGGCGTCCATCGCGGTGTTGCCGCCGCCGTAGACCGCGACGCGGCGACCTATCACCGGCCGCTCGCCAGAAGCGACATTGCGGAGGAACGACAACGCGTCGAGCATCGGTCCGGTATCGCGGGCCGGGATGTCGACTCGCCGGGATAGATGCGCGCCGACCGCGACGAAGACAGCGTCAAAGTGGCCCTCCTGTCGCTCGCCGGCGAGATCCTCGACCCGGTGATTGCCTGTCATCTTCACACCGAGGGTCGCGATTCGGTCGAGCTCGGCCGATAGCACGTCGCGGGGCAGACGGTAGGACGGAATGCCGTAGCGCATCATCCCGCCCGGTTCGGCTCCCGCGTCCCGGACCTCGACTTCGTGGCCACGTCGGGCCAGGTGATAAGCCGCGGACAACCCACTCGGCCCGGCTCCGATCACAAGCACCCGCTTGCCGCTGTGGACCGCCGGCGGATCGAACTGCCAGCCCTTTTCAAGGGCCAGGTCACCGAGGAACCGCTCCACCGAATGAATTGAAACGGCACTGTCGAGGTTGGCTCGATTGCAGACGCTCTCACACGGGTGGTAGCAGACCCGCCCGTGGACTGCTGGCAGGGGGTTGTCGACTACGAGTTGACGCCAGGCCTGTTCGTGATGACCGGCCCGAGCGTGTGACAACCAGGCCTGGATGTTCTCACCCGCCGGGCAGCCAGCGTTGCAAGGTGGAAGGAGGTCGACGTACTCCGGACGGAGCACCCGAACAGGACCGGAGTGCGTACGCCCTTGCGCCAAGTCCGGCAGCACTGCGACATCCCACAGCGGTTTGGTCATGACAATTCCCACTTCTGAAAGGCCATGGCTGTCAAGCTAACCCGCTGGGCTTCCCCCTGCCAGCCAATCACGACGCTGACCTGCGATTCGGACGACGGATACCGGCAACAGCCCCGGTGCACCGAAGATCGACTTGGGATTCGGGCCGCACCAGCCGCTCGGACCCTCCGCGCCCTCGTGGCGCCGCTATATGTCGAGGCCACCGCGTCGAGAGGTCGGAAGACGGCTGGCGGAGCAGCCCCTCAGGCCGTCTGCGTCGAACCGCCAAGCCGAAGATCGTGATGAGGTGAAGGCACCGACTGCTTCTCAAGGCGCAAGAACGCGCAGGCGTCCAGGCCCGGAACCACGCCCCAAGACAAGACACGACTGCTGTGCAAGATTCCTGAACGAAATAAACGCTGGAAGCTGCCGCGACATCCCCGCGACGACCAGCCCCAGCGGCGTTCGGTGCTCGCCACGAACGCTTCCACGGCGGCTGCGAGATGAGCGGCGCGCTTTCCCGCCCGCGGGGGACCCGCGCTCCCCGACACGACCTTCTCAGTCGGCCGTGGAGCCGACGAACCTACCGCGACCCGTGCCGGTGACCGAAGCCTCCGGCTCCCCGAGCCGAATCGAAGCCGCCGAGTCCTCCCGAGCCATGACCGAGGTGCGGCGACCCACCGAAACCGACCGGCCCGCGTCCTTGGCCGTTCGAGATGACGACCTTGGTGGCGGCCACCGTCGTCCCCGACGTCGTGCCGAAGACCGTGACGAGGTCACCCTGCGCCACGTTGGCCAGCGAGGGACTGGTCACGCCGCACTCGACATAGCTCGTCGTCGAGGTGACGTCCACCGTCAGCGCCGAGCCGGACCGTGTGGAGATCGAGAAGCTGTTCGGGAGGGTGGTGCTGTCGCTCGGCACACTCGTCACGGTGCCCGTGACGCTGTGGCGGCCGCCACGACAGCTCCCATGGCGGAGGTTCGCTCCCGACGCGTATGCCGCACCGCAAAAGGCTGCTGTGAGCCCGATCACGATGCCCACGGTGACGAACACGCGTCCAGCCGACGCGAGGACGCGCCCACGAACGAGCACTTCACTTGGGCTGCGCATAGGGACCTCCCCGTTCGATCTCGCGAAAGTGTCACACGTCGTGCTGTGTCAGCGGTTAAGAGATCGTTAGAGGACTGTGATCTTCTCGGCAACTCCCATCAAGGCACATACATGTCAGCGATCTGGTCAAAGAGGCCAGCTCGACTGATCCCCAGGGCAGCGGCAACCGATCCGGTTTGATCACGCTCGGTCGGTGGTGTCGGATCGCTCAGGGACTGCAGAGCCATCCTCGGGCGGCTCGACTGATGTAGAAGGACAAGAGCCTCGAGCTTGCCGGCATGGCGCTCTCCGGTTCTATCGCCATTGGTCGAAGAAGCGGCATCGGAGCACTTCCGCCGGGGGGGAGGGCGTGCGGCGGGGATAGCGCCCACCGTGGACAACCCGCCGCGGCGATCACCGTCGAGGGCTCGGGAAGAGTCCAGCTCGTCGGCGTCGAAAGGCCGATCGATCACCGTAACGACTCGCCTCAAAGAGCAGGTTCCTAGGGGTCGCGGGCGAGAGCAGGACTAACTGGAGCCGCCTTCGACCACGTCGCGAGCACCGAACCGGCGATGATCACCGGGAAGCCGATCGCGATGCCGAGAGTGAAAGGCTCCCGGAGGACGACGACGCCAAGCAACAGCGCGACGGCCGGGTTGAGATAAGTGACGACGACAGAACGCGTTGGACCGACCTCCCTGATGAGCGCGAAAAACACCAAGAACGCGAGCACGGTACACACGATCGACAGGATTGCGATCGACTCCACGGGCTCGGCATGGAACCGACTTGGCAGGTGCGTGAGACCGAACGGCAGGTAGACGAGCGCCGTCACGAGCATGGATGCCGTGACGACTTCAAAACTCGGTACCCTGGCGAGCCGCCGGCTGACGATCACCGGCGCTGTCGCGTAGCCAACAGCGCACAGAACGACCTCGAACATCGATGGCAGATCCGGTCCTTTGACTCCCACGCCGGCGAGAAGGATCACGCCCGCGAAGCCGAGGAACAGCCCGGATACCCGCCGCGCGTCGACACGTTCATGGCCAAGTCCCCAAGCGATCACCGCGCCGATGATCGGCACGGTCGCGACGACGAGCCCCGCGAGCGAACTCGTCAGTTTCTGCTCTGCTGTGAAAAGGAGGAACCAGGGAATCGTGATCTCGAGAATCGTGTAGCCGAGCACGGCGAGCCAGTCGTCCAACAACCGGCGCAGTTGTCGACGGTGGATCGCGAACGGCAGGAGGATCAACGCCGCGAGCGCCGTACGCAAGAAGACGAGTGTCGCCGGATCGACGTCGCGGACGGCGATCCGGATGAAGAAGTAGGGAAGTCCCCAGATGACGGAGAGGGCGACGAACAGTGCCCAGCCGCGTTTGGTCATCGCCGACTTAGACCGATCCGTCGCCTCGGATGGGGCCCGCGACGCGATCGAAGCCAGCCGGGTTCGCCAGGGAAGGCTCCAGACGCACGATCCTAAAGTAGAAGGTCCGGCGATCGGCCTGACGGGACCGTCTTTCCTGCATCAGGCATCCGCCGATGCACAAGACTTGGCCACGTGCTCACGCCTCCGACGTTGCGGGGTCGATTCGTCCAGCTCGAGCCCCTCGCTCCCCGTCACATCCCCGGTCTCGTCGCGGCCGCAGCCGAGGACCGTACGTCGTTCGCCTTCAGCGAGGTGCCGGACGGCCTCGAGGAAGTGACGACGTACGTCGAGAACAACGTCGACTTGTCGCTCTCGGGGCGCCAAGTCCCCTTCGCCGTCCGGTTCCTCGAGACCGATCGGGTCGTCGGGGCAACGCGGTTCATGGACCTCGAGGTCTTCCGGTGGCCGCCTCCGTGGCCACCTGGCGTGACGAGGGGAGCGGCGCCGTCCGATGACATGCCACCGACGGTCGCCGAGATCGGGGGGACGTGGTATGCCGCGTCGGCACAACGAACGGTCGTCAACACCGAGTGCAAGCTGCTGCTCCTCACCTACGCCTTCGACACCTGGGGTGTCCTGCGCGTGACCTTGAAGACGGACACGCGCAACGAAAGGTCGCGCACCGCGATCCTGCGATTGGGCGCCACCTTCGAAGGGATCCGCCGGGTACACGCACCGGCGGTCGATGGCGCCGTGCGGGACACGGCCTACTACTCGATCATCGCTGCCGAATGGCCGGAGATTCGTTCGCGACTCAAGGCGATGCGCGACCGGTAAGGCGCTGGTACTCACGATCTTTCGCGCGCCGCCGGCGCGATTGGTGCCCTCGTCCCTCAGTTCAGTTCGACCCCTCAAGCAGGGTCAGCAGCGCCTGGACGAGAAGCGTCTCGTTCGGGTTGCGAGCGAGTCGTGCCGCGGCGGAATCGATGGCCTCGCACGCTCTGAGGAGCGAGGCGACCCGGCGCGCCGGGAGGTTCTCGGCCGCGAGCCGAGACCGGTAGGCCGAAGCGAGCGTCGCCAAACCCGCGCGCAGTTCGTCGCTGCGCACCTGCCTTTGTTCTCGGCGATGGCGCTCCTCGATGGCCTTGCGACCCGGTGTCCGCCCTTCTCCCGCGAGCTCGGCGGCCGCGTCGGCACTGGCGAGTTCCGCGTCCTGACGCGCCGTCAGAACGACGAGGAGTTCGTCGCTCGCGGCGAGGAGTTCGGCCGCAAGTGTCGCCACTGTCGCACCGGTGCCGTCGAGCCGCTCGGGGACGGAACGCCAACGCGCCTCGCGGTCGGCGAACCCCGGATCCTCCACGAGCAATCGCGCCCTGTCGAGGCGTCCGTTCGCCGCGGAAGCCGCCGCCAGCGCGATCTCCTCCGTCGCTCCGTTCGCACGCAGCGCGTCGCCGATGCTCTCGATGTCGAGGGGGACGAACTCCACCTCGACGCATCGGCTCGCGATCGTGACGAGCGCGGGTGCCCGCGCATCGGCGAGGACGATGATCACGGTCGTCGCTGGTGGCTCCTCGATCGTCTTCAGCAGTGCCGGGGCGGCACGGTCGACGAGATGGAAATCGGCCAGGACGAGGACTTGTCGGCTGGCGACGCGCGGCGTCCGCAGTGCGAGCTGGGTGACTTCTCTCGCCTCGTCGACGAGGATCGACGCACCGTGCCGCTCGACGAACACCACGTCGGGATGGCGTCCCGTCAGGACGTCGCGACAAGACGGACAGTCGCCGCACCCTCCGTTCGGGCAGACGAGTGCCGCCGCGAACGCCCTCGCCGCCTCACGCTTGCCCGAACCCGGGGGGCCGATGAAAAGGAAGGCGTGCACCGGTGAGACCGCGAACGATCCCAGGATTTCCCGAACCCGCGGCTGACCGATGATCCGACCGAAAATGGGCGGAGCCGACCTCCCCAGAGGATCCGGTCTCGCTCTCGTGTTCAGCTCTCCCTCACGAATCCCCGTCCACGCCAAACATCCCAAGGCGCTCTGCGACGGCGGCTCGGACCCTTCGAGCCACTTCGTCTATGGCCCCCGACGCGTCGACGATGACCCACCGGTCGGGATCGCCCCGAGCAATCTCTTGAAAGCCGTCGGCGACCCGGGAAAAGAAGGCCCCGTCTTCCTTTTCGAAGCGATCATCGGGCGCTTCTCGACGCGCCGCTCCCGCCTCGGTGGGCAGATCCAGGAGCACGACAAGATCGGGCTGGAGCCCCGCGCAACACAGGTCGTTCGCCGCGGCGACCTCGTCGAGCGGCAGGCCGCGACCGTGACCTTGGTAGGCGAGCGTCGAGCCCGAGAATCGGTCGCACACGACGTCGCGCCCGGCATCGAGCCAAGGTCGAATCCGCTCACTGACGTGCTGGGCGCGCGCCGCGAGCATCAACATCAGCTCCGCCCGCGGGTCGAGGGATCCCGTCCCCCGCTCGAGCAGGATCGCCCGGATCGACTCCCCGATCTGCGTTCCGCCTGGCTCACGCGTGCACTGCGCGCCGAGATGTGTCGCAAGTAGCTCCGCTTGCGTCGACTTGCCGCACCCCTCACCGCCCTCGAGAACGATGAACTTCCCGCGCGCGACCATCGTTTCTGAGACTACGACACCAGAAGTTCGCGGCCGTCCCTTCGAACCCGTCAGCTCGCAGAGCGCCGCTTCGCACCCGCTCCACGTGGGCGCTTGGCCACCGGGGTCGTCCTCGCGGTGGTTCGTTTGGACCCGGACTGTCTTACCGCTGACTTCTTCAACGTCGGCTTCACTGTCGATTTCTTCGCCGCGGCCGTCCTGGCCGCCGGCTTTTTCACGGCGATTCTCCTGGCCAAGGACTTTCTCGCCCCGGGATTTCTCGCGCCCTGTGTCCGACGAGGGGTCCTCGGTCCGGCGAGACGTCGCGCCGCGAGCAGTTCGGCCGCGCGGTCGAGAGTCATTGCGTCCGGGTCGTCACCGCGCCGGAGTGACGCGTTCACTGTCCCGTCGGTGACGTAGTGCCCAAAACGTCCGTGACGCAGAACGACCGGCGATCCCGACTCCGGGTCGGGGCCGAGTTCCCGTCCCGGAGTGGCGCTCGCCCGTGTGAATCGGCGCTCTTTCGGGCGCGCGAAGAGCTCGAGCGCGGCGTCAAGACCGATCTGCAGCAACTGCTCCTCGCTCTCGAGGCTGCGAGAGTCCTTACCACGCTGCAGGTAAGGCCCGTAGCGGCCGTTGCGGGCAGCGATTTCGTCGCCGGTTACGGGATCGACACCGACGACACGGGGCAAATGGAGCAGTTCGAGCCCCTCCTCGAGGGTCAGCGTTCCCGGGGTCATCGACTTGAAGAGCGAGGCCCGCGGGGGCTTCTCGCCTTTCGCGCCCGTCCCGCCGAGTTGGACGTAGGGTCCGAAACGTCCCGTCCGAACCGACACGACGAGCCCAGTGTCGGGATCGACCCCCAGTTCGCGGTCTTTCGACGGCATCGCGATCAGTTCGAGGGCGCGCTCGAGGGACAGTTCGTCAGGGGCGAGATCTTCCGGGATCGAGGCGCGGTCCTCCCCCCGCTGCAGGTACGGGCCGAACCGTCCCACCCGGACGACGACCGGCGTTCCGTCGCCGTCGGTGCCGAGCGGAATCGAGTTCACCTCCCGGGCGTCGATCGTCTCGAGATGGCGAACGACCGCCTGCTTCAAGCCCTGGCCACCCTCGAGCGTGGCGGCACGAACGGGAGCGCCGACCGCGCCAGCAGCTCGTTCGTCGCCAAAGTAGAAGCGCTCGAGCCAAGGGATCGTCTGCTCGGCTCCCGCGGCGATCTCGTCGAGATCGTCTTCCATGGCGGCGGTGAAGTTGTAGTCGACAAGCGAGGGGAAGTACGTCTCCAGGAGGCCGACGACCGCGAACGCGAGAAAGGCGGGAACGAGGGCGTTGCCCCTTTTCCGGACGTAACCGCGGTCCTGGATCGTCTGCAGGATGCTCGCGTAGGTGGACGGACGGCCGACTCCGAGATCCTCGAGGCGTTTGACGAGCGACGCCTCCGTGTAGCGGGCGGGGGGCTTGGTGGAGTGCTCCTCGGTGACGAACGACTCGAGCGCGAGCGGCATGCCGGACTCGACCGCGGGCAGTCGAACCTCGTCGTCGCGGCGCGCGTCATCGACGTCGTCTTCGCTCTCCCGGTAGACGCGGAGGAACCCGGGCGAAGTGATCACGGTGCCCGAGGCGGCGAACTCCGCCACCGTCCCGGCGGGCGCGACCGCTGTCGGGGCCGTCGTAGCGCCGACGATGCGCAAACGGGCCGTGAGCCCGGTCGCGTCGATCATTTGCGACGCGATGGTCCTTTGCCAGATGAGCTCGTAGAGTCGCCGCCCGTCGGCACCTATCGATGTCGCGATCACGTCGGGGAGCTGGAAGTGGTCGCCGGCGGGCCGGATCGCCTCGTGCGCTTCCTGGGCGTTCTTCACCCGACGTGCGTAGCGGCGCGGCCGATCCGGTACGGAGGCCGCGCCGTAAAGCTGCTTGGCCTGGGCGCGTGCGGCGGCGACTGCCGTCGCCGAGAGCATCGTCGAATCCGTCCGCATGTACGTGATGCGACCCTGTTCGTAGAGGCGCTGCGCGACCTGCATCGTTCGCTGCGCCGAGAAACCGAGCTTGCGGGCCGCCTCCTGCTGGAGCGTCGACGTGATGAAGGGCGCCGACGGCGAACGCCGATAAGCCTTCGTCTCGAGGGCGGCGACCGAGAACGACGCCCCCTCTAGGGAAGCGGCGAGCTCTGATGACGTCCCAGCCTCGAGGAGGACCGCACCGTCCTCCTGGACAAGCTCGCCACTCGACGTGAAATCCGAACCCTCGGCGACCGGCCGGCCGCCGAGGGCAGTAAGCGCCGCGGTGATCGGTTCACCCGCCATGGTGGCGAAGCTCCCAGTGAGGCTCCACCACGCGCCGGAACGAAAGCGCATCCGCTCGCGCTCGCGTTCGACGACGATGCGCGTCGCCACACTTTGCACGCGCCCGGCCGACAGGCCCTGCATCACCTTCCGCCACAAGACCGGCGAGAGCTCGTAGCCGTAGAGGCGGTCGAGAATTCGGCGTGCCTCCTGGGCGTCGACGAGACGACGGTCGAGCTGGCGCGGGTGGTTGATCGCGTGCTCGATCGCGGAGGGCGTGATCTCGTGGAAGACCATCCGCTTCACGGGCACCCGCGGCGAGAGCACCTCCAACAGGTGCCAGGCGATCGACTCGCCCTCGCGGTCCTCGTCAGTGGCGAGATATAACTCGTTCGCCTCGCGCAGTAGGGCGCGCAGTTTTCGCACCTGACCCTGTTTTTCGTGGGCGACCACGTAGAGCGGCTTGAAGTCGTTGTCAACGTCGACCCCGAGACGCGACCACGGCTCGGACTTGTACGCCGCAGGGACCTCCGCCGCCGATCGGGGGAGGTCCCGAATGTGTCCGATCGAGGACTCGACGACGTACCCGCTGCCGAGCAGGCGCGCGATCGTCTTCGCCTTGGCGGGCGACTCGACGATCACAAGCGGCTTGGCCATGACGGAACCTTCCGGGACGGTGGCGAAGGATAACGGTGCTGACCCCATCGGGCCAGCACCCCAGGACCGAGGTGAACGGTCCACACCGCGCAATGAGTTGTAACGGCCTCCGACACCGTGTTCGATAGAACCGTGGACGTTGCCCGAGGGGATGGCCCATCGGCATCGGAGACGTTGGTCCTATGAGCACCTTGACCGAGACGGATGCTTTCGAGCGCTGGCCGCAGCCCCTCGACGAGGCGGCGTTCTTCGACCTCGACAAGACCGTCATCGCCAAAGACGCGATGGCAGCTTTCGGGGGACCACTGCGCAAACAGGGCCTCCTCAAAGGGCGTCCGCTCGCCCAGGTCGTTCTTGCCCAGGTCATCTACCTCATCCTGGGGTCGAATGACCGACGACTCGACCGCATCCGCACTGCGGTACTGCGCCTGACCAAAGGCTGGTCGCGGGCCGAGGTCGTCGCGATCGTGAACGACGCCCTTGAGGGCGTGGTCGAGCCGATCATCTACGACGAGGCGATGGACCTGATCGACGACCACCACTCGGCCGGTCGACGGGTTGTCATCGTCTCGGCATCGCCGATCGAGATCGTCCAGCCCCTCGGTCGCCATCTCGGCGTTGACGCCACGATCGCGAGCGAGGCGGCGGTCGACGCCGACGGCTGCTACACGGGCGAGCTCGCCTTCTACGCCGCCGGGCCGCAGAAAGCCGACGCCGTGCGCGCCTACGCCGCCAAAACGGGGGTCGACCTGTCGCGCTCCTTCGCCTACAGTGACTCGCTCACCGACCTGCCGCTCCTCGAGCTCGTCGGCCATCCCGTCGCGGTGAACCCCGACCGTGGTCTCGCCAAGGTCGCCGCCGAGCGCGGGTGGGAGGTACAGAGCTTCATCCGGCCGGTCCGCCTGCGGGACCGGGTGCGGGACCGGGTACGCGCCGTGCCGCCGCGACCCGCCATCGCCATCGGGACGAGCACGGTCGTCGTCGGCGTCGGCGCCGCAGCTCTCGGCTGGTGGCTCCACTCCCGCCGACACACGGCCGCGGTCGCGCGCCCGATCCGTGTCGTGTGAGACCCCAGCGACCTCAGTCGGAGCTGAGCCGCTTCACGACCACATAGCCGAGGGCGATGAGCGCGACCAGAATCAAGAGCTTCTTGCACATGACCGCATCGTAACGGCAGCGACGCGGGTGCCCCGAGGTGGCGGTGCCGGCGGCGGCCGTCAGACGGTCAATAGATCGCGCGCGCCCGTGTCGCTCGAGGGGTGGCGAAGCTTGGACATCGCCCGCGCCTCGATCTGGCGAATCCGCTCGCGGGTCAGGTTGAAGTGCTCACCGACCTCTTCGAGCGTGCGGGGCTCACCACGATCGAGTCCGAAACGCAACCGGAGGATTTCCCGCTCGCGTTCATCCAAAGGGGCCAAGAGGCGGTTGATCTCGACCGGCAAGAGCGCCGTCGCCGCCATCTCGAACGGCGATTCCGCGGAACGGTCTTCGACGACATCGCCGAGTTCGGCGTCCCCGTCCTCCCGCAGCGGCTCGGAGAGCGAGAGCGGCTCGGCGCGGAACCGTAGCGCCTCGATCAGCTTGTCCTCGGGCAACTCGACCTCGGCCCCGAGCTCGGCCAGGGTCGCGGGACGGCCGAACTTCAGCTCCAGGCGCGCCTGGGCCTTTTGCACCCGCGCCAGCGTGTCGCCGGCGTGGACCGGCAAGCGGATCGTCCGGCCAGTGTTGGCGATCCCGCGCGTGATCGCCTGACGGATCCACCAGGTGGCGTACGTCGAGAACTTGAAGCCCTTGCGCCAGTCGAACTTCTCGACGGCGTGCATGAGGCCGAGGTTGCCCTCCTGGATGAGGTCGAGCAGCGGCAGTCCCGACGCCTGGTACTTCTTGGCTATCGAGACGACGAGGCGGAGGTTCGACTGGACGAACGTGCGCTGTGCGTCATCGCCCTGGCGAACGATCCGTCTCAGCTCACGGCGCCGTGCCGGCGTGAGGCCCTTCGCCCCTTTGCACAGCTCCTCTTCGGCCTGGCCGCGCCGCTCGATCGCCTGGGCCAGGCGAACCTCGTCGTCTTTGGTGAGCAACGGATACTGACCTATGTCGGTCAAGTACAACCGGACGAGATCTTCCTCGTCGCGCTCGACTCGCTCCTTCGCCAATGCGTGGGGTCCTTTGTGAATTGATGGGGCCGCTGGGAGCAACCCCGACGCCCGGCTACCTGACGACGTCAGCAGCGGCGACGGACTGCACCGGTCCGGCGGGCACCGCAACCGGCCGGCTCCCTCTTTAGTGTAACGACGGAGTCAAGAGGCTCTCGCA
This sequence comes from Acidimicrobiales bacterium, assembly GCA_035625025.1. Classification (GTDB taxonomy): domain Bacteria; phylum Actinomycetota; class Acidimicrobiia; order Acidimicrobiales; family Bog-793; genus Bog-793. Next base: position 32,535 of record DASPQJ010000038.1, on the reverse strand, counting down.
CGCCCCTGACCAGCATCGACCCGACTTCCCGGCGGTCAGGACCGACCGTGCAGGGGACCGAACGGTCCCGGGACCGCGGCAACAAGCTCCCGGACCCGCAACGCGCGGGGACTTCCGCCGCCCTGGGCCCCGAGCTCCCGGCCCTCGGTCGTGACGTCATCGAGGTCCGCCAGCACCCGGTGCAACGTGCGGCGCGTCGCCGGGTCGGCCGGGCCGGGGGCCGCCACGAGGTGCTCGGCGTAGGCGGCGGCCATCGCCGGGTAGACGCAGGCGACGAGCGCATCAAGGAGCTCGTCGTCGTCACCTGGACCGTCGAGGACGTCGAGCGCCTCATCGCAGTGTCTGCCCGGAGAACGCGTCAACGCCGCGGCGTCGGGGAGGCCGGACGCCACGGGGATGAGCGACTCGACGAGCGCGGCCCGAAAGCCGTGGGCGCGACTCGCCCCCGCGAGGTAGACGACGAGCTTGGCGTCTCCGCACGCCGGAGCCCGCGCCCCGAGGCGGGTGAAAAGCGTCAACTCGACGTACCGGTAGCGGCCGAGAAGGTCCGCCGTCTCCTCCAGCGTCAGTGGTTCGGTCACGGCGACGCCCGCCCGCCGGGCGGGCCACCCGAGCGGAAGCGGTTCGTGATCGGCATCCGGCGATCCTTGCCGAACGCCCTGCTCGTCACCCGCGGACCGGGTGGTGCCTGGCGCCTCTTGTACTCCGCCGCATCAACGAGATCGAAGATCTGCCGGACCATCGCCGCGTCGAAGCCCCCGGCGACGAGTTCGTCGACGGTGGCGTGGCGCTCAACGTAGGCCTCCAGGATCGGATCGAGCACCGCGTAGGGGGGCAGTGAATCCTCGTCGCGCTGGTCGGGGCGCAACTCGGCCGACGGCGGCTTGGTGAGAATCTGCTCCGGGATGAGGTCTCGTCCGGCCTGGGCGTTGCGGTAGGCCACGAGCGTGTAGACGAGCAACTTCGGGACGTCCCGGATGACGGCGAAGCCGCCCGCCGTGTCGCCGTAGAGCGTCGAGTAGCCGACGGCGGTCTCGCTCTTGTTCCCGGTCGTGAGCACGAGCCATCCGAACTTGTTCGACAACGCCATGAGAAGCGTGCCACGGATCCTGGCCTGGAGGTTCTCCTCGGCAACGCCCGGCGGCCGGTCGTCAAAGCTCGGCGCGAGCAGTCCGAGCATCACCTCATGCGCCGGCTCGATCGGGATCTCGATGAGCTCGATGCCGAGATTCCGCGCGAGCGCGGTCGCGTCGGCGAGCGAGGTCACGGACGAAAAGCGCGACGGCATCGCCACACCGTGCACCCGGCTCGCTCCGACCGCGTCGACAGCGATCGCGGCGACGAGCGACGAGTCGATCCCGCCCGACAAGGCGACAACGCAGTCGACGAAGCCGTTCTTTTCTGCGTAGTCCCGGGTCGCCAGCACCAGGGCCTCGTAGGTCTCGGCATCGCCGCCGAGGACTGGCGTGATCGTCCCCGGTGAGGCGCCTCCGCGCCGGTGCCGCGCTCCGCTCACCTCGACGAGGCCGGGTCGGACCTCGGGGCCGTCGCCGACGAAGGGCACGTCCACGGCGACAATGTCCTCCCGAAACTGCGCGACCGACGCGAGAAGCGAACCGTCGGGGGCGATAACCAACGAACCGCCGTCGAAAACGAGCTCGTCCTGGCCGCCGACGAGGTTCACGTAGGCGATGGCGCAGCGGGACTCGACTGCCCGCTGAACGAGGATCCCTTGGCGCTCGGCCCGCGCCCCGGCCCGGTAGGGCGAGGCGTTGCACGACAGCACGATCCCCGCCCCGGCCCCGGCGAGTCGGCCGATCGGGCCCAACGGCTGCCAGGCGTCCTCGCAGATAACGACGCCGACTCCCGCCCCACCGATCCGGTACACCGGCGAGTCGCCCGCGCCCGGCACGAACCAGCGCTGCTCGTCGAACACGCCGTAGTTCGGGAGCAGTTCTTTCACCGACACGCCGCGCACCTTGCCCCGCCAGCAGAGGGCGGCCGCGTTGCGCAAGCCCGCGGAATCAGCCACATAGCCAACTACCCCAGCGCACTCGCCCGAGCTCGCCGCCACAGCGGCGAGAGCCTGCTCACTCGCCGCGACGAACTCCGGCTCTAGTAGCAGGTCCTCGGGCGGATAGCCCGTCACGACGAGCTCGGGGAAGAGGGCGACGTCGGCGTCGAGTTCCTCGGCCCGTTCCAACCCGTCAAGCACGCGCCGGACATTCCCGTCGAGATCCCCGACCACCGCGTCGACCTGGCAGAGCGCGACGCGTAGCCAGCCCACGCAGTCATCGTAGCGATGGAGTCCTCGCGCTCCCGGGGCGATCCGAAGTCGCAAGCCGTTTGGTCGGGCCCTCGTGGTCTGCGAGACTTGTCGGTGCGATCCGAACGACCGCAGCGTCGCCGTGGCGCGAAAGGGTGACCCCGATGGAGAACCAGCGCGAATACGTCCTCAAGACGGTGGAAGAACGCGGCGTGCGTTTCATCCAACTCTGGTTCACCGACGTGCTCGGAACGCCCAAGACGTTCTCGATCCCACCGGCCGAGTTCGAGAACGCGATCGACGAGGGCATGACCTTCGACGGCTCCTCGATCGACGGTTTCAGCCGTATCCAAGAAAGCGACGTGATCGCGCGTCCGGATCCCAAGACCTTCCAGATCCTGCCGATCCGATCGGGGGAGGACGCGACCGTCGCGCGCGTGTTCTGCGACATCTCCAACATCGACGGGACGCCCTTCGAAGGCGACCCGCGCAACGTGCTGCGCCGGGCCCTCGAACGCGCCCACGAGCGCGGCTTCAGTTTCTTCGCGGCCCCCGAGCTCGAGTACTTCTACTTCGCGAGTTCCGTCGCCGACGCCGACGTCCCCCCGCAGCCGCTCGATACAGGCTCGTACTTCGAACTCACCGTCGCTGACCTCGCTACCGATCTCCGGCGCAAGACGGTCCTCACCCTTGAGGACATGGGGATCCCAGTCGAGTACGCCCAGCATGAGGACGCCCCGAGCCAGCACGAGATCGACCTCCGCTACACCGACGCGCTGACGATGGCCGACACGATCATGACCGTCCGGCTCCTCATCAAGGAGATCGCGCAGGAGCACGGCGTCTACGCGTCGTTCATGCCCAAGCCCCTCGCCGGTGTCCAGGGCTCAGGGATGCACACGCACTGCTCCCTCTTCCGCGACGACCGCAACGCCTTCTACGACGCCGACGACGAGCGCGGCCTCTCCCTGACGGCGCGCCACTTCATCGCCGGCCTGCTCGAGCACGCCCGTGAGATCACCGCCGTCACGAACCAGTGGGTGAACTCGTACAAACGGCTCGTCTCAGGCTACGAGGCGCCTTTCACCGTTTCGTGGGCCTATAACAACAGGTCGGCGCTCGTGCGCGTGCCCATCGTGAAGCAGGAAAAGTCCGAGTCGGCGCGCATCGAGTACCGCTCGATCGACCCGGCGTGCAACCCGTACCTCGCCTTCGCGGTGATCCTCGCCGCGGGACTGCGAGGGATCGAGAACTCGTACGAGCTCCCTGACGAGGCGGACACCAACTTGTACACGATGTCCCCGCGCGAGCTCGCTGCGGCTGGCATCGTCCCGTTGCCGCGCACTCTCGACGAAGCACTGAACGCGATGGAGAACTCCGAACTCGTCCTCGCCACGCTCGGCGACCATGTCTTCGAGTGGTTCCTCCGCAACAAGCGAGCCGAGTGGGAGGACTACACCCGCCAGGTCACGCCCTTCGAACTTGTCCGCTACCTCCCCTCGCTCTAGGAGTCACGGTGACGTCGCCACGGACCAGGCGGTAGGCACATGGAGCCGCTGCTCTGTTTCCCCGACCCCCCCAGCCTCGAGCTCGCCAAGGCGCTCGACTCGGCCGGTTACGCCTTCACCGCGGTCGTCGGCGCCGACACGGCGCGCGAGCTCGAGCCGACCGAAGGATGGCCCGGTGCGATCGTCTCGGCTGTCGAATCACCCGAAGCGGCATTTTCGTTCTGCTTGGCGCTGCGCGAGCGCGACGAGCCGGTTGCGCCCGTCCTCCTCGTCGTGGCCGCCGATCAACTCGCCGCGCTCGACGGGCACAGGGAACTCTTCGACGACTTCACGCTCACCGGGGCGATGCAGGACGAGATCGAGACGCGCCTCGGGCACCTGCTGTGGAAAACGGGGCGGGGCAAACGGCACGACGTGATCGCCTACGGCCCGCTGGCGCTCAACCTCGAGACCTACCAGGCTGTCGTCGCGGGACGCTCTCTCGACCTCACGTTCATGGAGTACGAGCTCCTCCGTTTCCTCGCGGCACACCCGGGCAAGGTCTTCACCCGCGAGGTTCTGCTCTCCCGCGTCTGGGGCTACGAGTACTTCGGGGGGGCGCGCACGGTCGACGTCCACATCAGGCGTCTACGGGCCAAGCTCGGCGAGGAGAACGCGCACCTCATCGAGACCGTGCGCAGCGTCGGCTACCGCTTCGGAAAGGCCCGCTGGTCGCCGTAGTCCGCCCGGCTGCGTCGGGGCCCAACCGGGCGGCGGCGCGGCGGCGGCTCGACCGAGACTACGCCAGAGGGAGCGGTGCCCACGCCCAGGCCTCGACCTCGACGAGCGCGCCGAAGGGCAGGGCTGCAACGGCAACGGCCGAGCGGGCGGGGAGGTGGTCGCCGAACGCGGCGGCGTAGGCCTCGTTCATCGCCGGATAGTCGCCTATGTCGGCCAGGAACACCGTCGTCTTGGCGACCGCCGCAAGAGACGAGCCCTCGGCTTCGAGGAACCCGGCGAGATTGGCGAGCGCCTGTGTCACCTCCGCCGCGGCACCGCCGGCGACGAGCTTGCCGGATTCCAGTCCGAGCTGGCCCGAGCAGATGAGCCAGTCACCCGCCCGCACGACCGGGCGGTAGAACCGCCGGGGTCCGTTCGGCGCGCCAACGCCGGGGGCAGGGTTCAGCTGAACGAAGAACCGCACCCGCAGGTGCGCGAGGCGGACGGATTCGTGATGTGGAAGCCCGATCCCTGCAGGCCATCGCGGTAGTCGAGCGTCGCCCCCTTGATGAGTTCGGCGCTCTCAGGGTCTATGACGACCCGCACCCGCCCGAAGGAGCGCACGATGTCGTCGTCCGCGACCTCGGCGTCGAAGAACATGTCGTAGCTGTACCCGGAGCAACCCCCCGGTCGCACCGCGACCCGGAGCGCGAGGCTCTCGCCGTCGGTCTCTCCGGCGAGCAGCTCGGTCACCTTGACGACCGCGGCGTCCGTGAGGCTCACGGGGCTCGGCCGCTGACCGATCTTGACCGTCGTGGCGGTATTCACAAATAGCTCCTTTTCGAGGTGCGCTTCGATCGTAACAAGTTGGTCGCACGGTCCGGCCCGTTAGCATCGCCGTGATGCCTGCCGACCGACGCCAGGGCGGCGTGGCGACCAGCCCTCCGAGCCACGACGAGCTCCTCGCGGCGCTGCGCGACGTCGTCGATCCGGAACTCGGCGAGGACATCGTCACGCTCGGCATGGTCCGCTCGGTTTCCTGCGCCTCCGGTCGGGCGCGCGCCGAGATCGCCCTCACCGTCGCGGGGTGCCCGTTGCGCCGCCAGTTGCGCGACGACGTCACCCGCCGTCTCGCGGCACTCGGCGGTGTAGAGGAGGTTGAGGTCGCGACCGGCGTGATGGGACCGGACGAGCGGGCCCGCCTGATGTCGACGGCCCGCCGGGCGGCTCAGGGTCGCGCGATCGGGACGAGCTTCCCCGACTCGACACGGGTGCTCGCGGTGGTCTCCGGTAAGGGCGGCGTCGGCAAGTCCTCCGTGACGGCGAATCTCGCGCTCGCCTTGGCGCGCCGCGGCCTCGTCGTCGGACTCCTCGACGCCGACATCTGGGGTTTTTCCATCCCGCGCCTTCTCGGCGTCGCCGGGCCCCTGGAGGTGCGGGCCGGCAAGATTTTGCCGGCCCGCGTCGCCGTCGACGACAACTCGTTGCGCGTCGTGTCAATGGGGTTCCTCGCCGACGAGAACGAAGCGATCATGTGGCGCGGTCTCGTCCTCGCCCGGGCTGTGCAGCACTTCCTCGAGGACGTCGCCTGGGGACCGCTCGACTACCTGCTCGTCGACATGCCCCCGGGCACCGGGGACGTCCAGATGGCGCTGGCGCGGATGCTGCCGCGCGCCGAGTTCCTCGTCGTCACGACACCATCTGCTGTTGCGGCCCGTGTCGCCGGGCGCGCGGCCGACATGGCCCGTAAGGGCGATGTTCGCGTCGCCGGAGTCATCGAGAACATGGCCCCGTACGCTGCCGAGGACGGACGGCGACACGTCCTGTTCGGGGAGGGCGGGGGCGCCGCGCTCGCCGCCGAGATCGGCGTACCACTGCTCGGTACGCTGCCGTTCGACCCCGGTCTCGGGCAAGCGGGCGACGCCGGAACCTGCCTCGAGCTGGACGCCGGAACCCCTCTCGGCCGGGAGTTCGCCGCTCTCGCCGAACGGCTCGCGACCGATGTCGCGCCCCCGGTCGAGATGTCCGGGTGCACGGCACGCCTCATCCACAGCGTCGAAGAGGTCCTCGCGCGACCCACGAGCCAGCTGTGATAACCGGGAACGTTGTCCCTGGGCGAACGCGACCGGAAAAGGATCAGCCGGCGCGGCGCTCGAGGATCTGCTTGCGTTCGACCTCGTTGAGTCCGCCCCAGATCCCGTGGGGTTCCCGGATTCGGATGGCATAGTCGAGGCAGGGTCGCTGCACCGGACAGAGGGCACACATCTGCTTCGCGGCCGCTTCGCGGCCAAGTCGCTCGTCCTTGCCCTCTGGCTGGTTGGGCGGGAAAAAGACGACGGCCTGGGGCCCGCGGCACAGGGCTTTCAGGTACCAGGCCTGCTCGGATCGCTCCGCGATCACGAACCCCTCCCCGTCTCGTCCCCTCGGGGACGACCGCTCGAGCGGCGCTGCACCCGGTCTCGCGCCGTGGGCCGGGCGCGGACTCCGGCCGCGTCGTGACGCTACCGCCGTGCCCGTCCGGCTGACAAGGGGTTCCGGGGCCCGGGAGCCCAGCTGTGATCAGGCTCCCGACCGGGCTCCCGGTAGTGTCGGCGCCCGATGGACGTCACCGGGTTCTTGCGCCGCAGCAACATCCTCCTCGTCATCGGCAAGGGAGGGGTCGGCAAGACGACCATCAGCGCAGTGCTGGCGAACCTCGCGGCCGATGTCGGCCTCGACGTGCTCGTCGTTGCCCTCGACGCCACGGGCCTCGCGACTCTCTTCGGCTACACGGGTCGTCTCGGCTACGACGAGACGACCGTGCGCGCCCCGACGCGCGGAGCTGACAAGACCCGATCGATCGAGGACGAGGGTTCGGCGAAGGTCCCCGGTCGCGTCCGGGCGAGGGTCCTCACCTCGGATGCGGCGCTGCTCGAGTACCTCGTCGGCCACGGTCTCAAGCGCGTCGCCGGCCGGCTCGCGCGCACCGGCTCCCTCGATGTTGTCGCGACGGCCGTCCCCGGGATCCGCGAGGTCCTCATCCTCGGCAAGGTCCGCCAGCTCGAGCAGGCCGGCGTAGCCGACCTCATCGTGCTGGACGCCCCGGCGACCGGTCACGCGCTGAGCTTCCTGTCCAGCTCGGGCGGCCTGGCCGACGCGGCGCGCGGCGGGCCCTTGCGGACCCAAGCCGACCAGGTCGTCGCGATGCTCAGCGATCCGGCGCGCTGCCAGGTAGTCGTCGTCACCGTCCCCGAGGAGACCCCGGTCAACGAGGCAGTCGAGACCGCCTACCGGCTCGAGGACGAGATCGGCGTCGCGCTCGCCCCGGTCGTCGTCAACTGCTGCTATCCCGTGCTCCGTCACCTTGACGAGGACCCGGTTCGGGCAGCGGCGGCGGCCGGGCTGCCCGAGATCTCGCCCGAGGTCGCCGGGGCGATCCTCCGGGCGGCGACTTTCCGGCGGGGACGCCAGCGGGTCCAGCTGGTGCAGCTGGCTCGCCTCGCCGACCGGCTGCCGCTCCCGCGCCTCGAGCTTCCCTACCTGCTCACCGCCGAGATGGGCCCTGTTGAGCTCGCGGACCTCGTGTCCGCCCTCGCGACGGGCATCGAGGCGCTGTGAGCGTCCTCGACGCCTTGGTCGACGGGCGCTCGGTCATCATCTGTTGCGGTTCGGGTGGGGTCGGCAAGACGACGGCCGCGGCGGCGCTCGCCGTTGCGGGGGCCCTGCGGGGACGTCGGGCCTGCGTCATCACGATCGACCCGGCACGACGGCTCGCTGACGCCCTCGGGGTGACCGGGGTCGGAAACGAGCCACACGAGATCGCCGGGCCTTGGCCGGGCAGGCTCAGCGTCGTGATGCTCGACGCAAAGACGACCTTCGACGAACTCGTCGGGAAGTATGCCCGTGACCCCCAGCAGGCCGAACGCATCCTGGCGAACCGCCTCTATCGGAACCTCGCGTCCGTGTTGTCCGGGACCCAGGAATACATGGCGACGGAGAAACTGTTCGAGCTGCACGAGGAGGCCGTCTTCGACCTCGTCGTCGTCGACACGCCCCCGACGCGTCACGCCCTCGAGTTCCTCGATGCCCCCCGTCGGTTGACAAGCTTCCTCGACAACCGGATCTTTAAGGTTCTCGTCACCCCGGGAACCTCGTACCTGCGTGCCGCGAGCCTCGCCGGCCAGATGGTCGCCCGCTCGATCGCACGGGTCGCCGGCGCCGAGATCGTCGACGACACGCTCGCCTTCTTCAGCGCGTTCCAGGGTATGGAACGGGGCTTCCGCGAACGCGCCGCGCACGTCGAGCGGCTCCTCACCGAGAGAGCCACCGGATTCGTCCTCGTCGTCACCCCCCGGCGCGACGCCATCGACGACGCCCGTTTCTTCCGCGACGAGCTAGAAAAGCGCCGCGGCGTCATCGACGCGCTCCTTGTAAACCGGATCCACCCCGCCTTCGATGCGGCGCCGGCACCCCGGCTCGCGGACAAAAGCGCGCCCAGCGCGGCCTGGCACGAGCTTGTCGAGAATCTCGCTGATCTCGACCGAATCGCGCGCCGGGAGGAGGGTTTCCTCGCCGATCTCGTCACGGCCGTCGCTCCGGCGCCCGTCGTGCGGGTTCCGTTCCTCGACAGCGACGTGCACGACGTCGAGGGCCTGCTGGGCATCGTTCGCCACCTCATCGGCTGAGCGCTACCTTGGACAGGTGGAGAAGATCCTGCTCGTGGCCGATGCCCCGACTGTCGTCGAGGAGTTGGCGGCCGTCGTCGACGACGGCGAGCGCCAGATCAGCGTGGCCCGGACCGGTGAAACCGTGCGCGCCATGGCGGCCGACTTCCAGCCCGACCTCGTGATCACCGACAGCCAGGTCCAGAACATGGGCGGGTTCGCCATCGCCCTGGACCTCGCCCACGAGGAGTCCGGCGGCCGGTTGGGGCACGTCCCGGTCCTCGTGCTCCTCGATCGGCGCGCCGACGTCTTTCTCGCCCGACGAACCGGCGTCGAGGGCTACCTCGTGAAGCCGCTCGATCCGGTCCGGCTACGCCGGGCCGTGCAAGCGCTGCTCACGGGGGGCACGTTCCGCGACGAGTCGTACGCACCGACCACCGTCGCCGCGCGCTAGAAACCGAGTCGGACCTGCCGACGTCGCCGCCGATCCGACGTCACGGCTCCGCACCGGAGAGCCGGCGATGAAGCGCTTGCACTTGAAGCGCGCCCCGGTGACCGCGGCCCTGGCACCGTCGGAGCAGGAGCTGCAGATCCGACGCGGTATCGAGGCCCTGCGTGAGGCGACGGCCCGTGAGGTGATGACGCCGCGGGTCGATGTGGTCGGGCTGGCGACCCCCGTTGGCTTCGCCGACGTGGCGCGGGCCGTTCGGCGCTCCGGGCACAGCCACTTCCCCGTCTACACCGACGACTTCGACCATCTCCTCGGCGTGCTGTACGTGAAGGACCTGTTCAACCTCGACGTGCCCATCGGACCCGGGGAGAGCGCGGGCCCATCGACGGTCTTCGCGGGCGCCGACGTGACGGCCAGACTCCGCGAACCGTATGTCGTGCCGGAAACACGTTCGGCGCTCGAGATCCTCGCCGACATGCGCCGCGGCCGACGTGGTTTCGCCGTCGTCGTCGACGAGTACGGGGGCTTCGCCGGCGTGATCACCGTCAACGACCTCGTCAGCGAGCTCGTCGGTGATCTGCGCGACGAGTTCGACCGCGCGACGAGCCCGGCGATCTTCCGCATCGACGCGCGCCGCTTCCTCGTCGACGGCGCCTGTGCGGTCGACGAGGTCACGGAGCAGGTCGGTGTCGGCATCCCCGAGGGCGATTACGTCACCCTCGGCGGGTACCTCTTCGACGCCCTCGGCCACATCCCGGTCGAGTCCGAATCGTACGAGCACGAAGGGTGGACCTTTCGGATCACGCGCATGGAAAGGCGCCGCATCGCCAAGGTCGTCCTCGAGGCACCATCGACTACGATCCCCATTGAAGACGGCGGGAGCCGGACTTCGGACGGGAAGTAGCGCAGCTTGGTTAGCGCGCAGCGTTCGGGACGCTGAGGTCGCGGGTTCAAATCCCGCCTTCCCGACTTGCCGGTCGCCCTGGCGATCGACACGTACAACCCCTGTGCCCTGAGCCCTCGAGGAGCCGTGTGATGGCTGAGCACCTCTACGTCGCGACGAATGCCGAGGGCGTCGAAAGAACAGCGCGCGGCGAAGTCACCTGGAACCTGCCGGCGGTCGCCGGCGCCACGACGTCGCCTGCCGAACGGACGGCGGCGCCCCGCGGCGAGCTCGTCCTGCGTCGACCGGCAGCGCTGCTCGAAGCGCTCGACGAGCGGATCTTTCTCGCCGAGGCGATCGACGGTGCCCGAGACGCCGGTGACACGGTCGGCGCCTCGACCGCCCGGCTCACCGCCGAAACCGCCTGGGGGGTGAAAGCCGCGGCGCGCTTCGCTCTCGAGTGCGCGTCCCACGCGCTCGACGACGTGACGGCGGCGACCACGCTGCCGGATGGTTCGTCGCTCGGGGCCGTCGTCGCTGAGGCACGGGTGATCCTTGATCGGACGAGCCCGGCGGGCGAGCAACGGCTCGGTCTCCTCGCGCGTTTCGCCGCGCTCCGCCGACTGCGCCGGCTCGAGTCCGAGCTCGGCGACATCACGCTAGAAAGGCTCACCGAAGATCTCGGAGCCGATCTCGACGCCCTCGACGACCCCGCCTGGACGACGATCGCGGCCTGCTCCGAGGCGGTGCTCGCCGCCCTGGAGGCGCTGCGGCACCTCGCGGCTCCGCGTTACGCGCGCTCGCGCGAGGAGGTGCTCGACGAGCACCCCGCCACCGCGCCGAGCGTGCCCTCCTCCGTCCTCCCGACCCCTTGGGGTCCCATCGCGCTCGGCGCCGAACACTTCTCACCCTACGAACCCGCCTGGGCCGCCGCCCGTGACGCCGCCGCCCGCGCCCGGGAGTCAGCAGCCGACCGACCTGACCCCGGGGCCGCCGCCTCGGAGCGCGTCTTCCAAGCCGATCTCCTTGAACGGATCCTCCTCGGCCCGGACTGAGCCGATCCGGAGTTAGGTTCGCCCGCGGCGACGGAACCAACGGAGGTGACCGCCGAGGCTGCGGCTTTCGCCGAGGCCGAGAGATTCGACGATCCCCGGCACCGAGGCGAGCTCGGGCTGCGGGGAGCCCGCGACGAGCGCAATCGCCGCCGATCCGAGCGCGGCGCGGTACGGCGTGACGTGGAGCCACTCGGCGTACGGGAATCCCCACTCGGCGTTGGGCGCCGTCGTCGGGTCTTCGAGCCGCCAGTCGACGAGGTCGAGCGTGTACCTCCAGTAGCCGGAGCCGACGTTCTCCTGGGCGAGCGTCACCGTGCCGTATCCCGTGGCCCGGTCAACCGAACTCGCCGTGACGACGGCAACGTGACCCGGCGTCCAGGCGTCAAAGTCCGGCGCGTCCGAGAAGCTGATGACATCGCCCGCGACCGGCGGATGACCGACCGCCTGGGGCGACCCGTTCACGTAGAGGCTCGTGTTCGTGTAGGCAGCGTGGTAGCTCGCCGCGACCTGCTGGCCGTTGGCGAAGACCGGCGCGAGGCCGTCGACGACCGCGAGGAAACGATCAGCGAGCTCGACGCACTGGAAACCCGGCGTGGCGTTGAAATAGACGTTGTCCGCGCCGTACGGACCGGGCAGGTCGACGTCCAACCAGGTACCCCCGTTGTCCGGGCCCGGTCCGCAGATCGGCAGGTTCGGCGTCGTCCCCGTCCAGCCGACGACGGCCGATCCATACTCGGCACACCACGCTGGAGTCGTCCCGGCGACCGACCCTCCGCCCGCCGGCGCCGCAGCACCCGCGGGCAGCTGCGCGACCCCGGACGCAACGAGAATCGTCGCGCTCCAGACCAACGCACCAAGCGGACGTTTTCGCATCCCGCTCCCTCGTCGATTCGTACGGTTCCGCCACAGAGCACCGAAAAATGACGCGGAAAGCCGCGGGTACTACCCGGTTCGCTGACCGGGCGACTCTAGAAAGCGCGCCGAAGCCGTCGCAAGGTGCCCGGCGTGACAATGCCGTGACAATGCCGTCGTCCCTGCGCACGGCCCCGCGATCGGAATCTCGTTACCACGTTGCGTGGAGACATCTTCACTGTACGTGGTGATCCGTCCCCGTCAACCCGGGGTGCGAGCCCGAGGCCGCGGGTCGGGTCGGTGATCCGCTACGTTCGCCACCCAGCGCAACGATTGCGCCGACTCGAGTGAGAGACCCGGTCAGAAATGGCGAAACCGAACGAACGCGGGATCACCCCTCAGAGCGAGGACTTCTCGGCCTGGTACAACGAGCTCGTCGTGCGCGCCGAGCTCGCCGACCATGGCCCGGTGCGCGGCACGATGGTCATTCGCCCGTACGGCTACCGGATCTGGGAACTGCTCTCGGCCGAACTCGACCGGCACATCAAGGCGACCGGCCACGAGAACGCCTACTTCCCCTTGCTCATCCCGGAAAGCCACCTCCGTCGGGAAGCCGAGCACGTCGAAGGGTTCGCACCCGAACTGGCGATCGTCACCCACGCCGGCGGCGAGGACCTCGAGGAACCGCTCGTTTTGCGCCCGACCTCGGAGACGGTCGTCGGCGAGATGTTCGCCCGCTGGATCGGCTCCTACCGCGACCTACCGCTCCGGATTAACCAGTGGGCGAACGTCGTCCGCTGGGAGCTGCGGCCACGGCTGTTCCTGCGAACGACCGAGTTCCTCTGGCAGGAGGGTCACACGGCCCACGCCAGCGAGGACGAAGCGATCGCCGAGATGCTGGTCGCCGCCGACTTCTACCAGGCGGTCGCCGAGGACTGCGCGGCGATGCCCGTCCTCGTCGGGGACAAGACGCCCGCGGAACGTTTCGCCGGAGCCGTGCGCACCATCTCGCTCGAGGCGATGATGCGCGACGGTCGTGCCCTCCAGGCGGCGACCTCGCACTATCTGGGCACGAACTTCGCCGCGGCCTTCGGCATCGACTACACGGGCGCCGACGGCGTGCGCGCCCTGTGCCACACCGCTTCGTGGGGAATGAGTACCCGGATGGTCGGCGGGGTGATCATGACCCACGGCGACGACCGCGGCCTCATCCTGCCCCCGAAGATCGCGCCCCACCAGGTCGTCGTCGTGCCGATCGGCCGGGACGACGACCTCGGGCCCGTCACCGCGTCGGCCGAGGCTCTCGCCCGGGAGCTCACCGACAGAGGGGTTCGGGTCTACGTCGACACGCGCCAGCAGGTCTCACCGGGCTTCAAGTTCAACGACTGGGAACTGCGAGGGGTGCCGGTCCGGGTTGAACTTGGCCCCCGCGACCTTGCGACCGGCTCAGCCGTCGTCGTCGACCGCCTGAGCGGCGCAAAGATCCCGCAGCTGCTCGCTGAGGTCGCCACGACGATGCCGGCGCGGCTCGCGGCCTTCCAGGAGGCGCTCTTTCGCCGGGCACGGGATTTCCGCGACGCGCACACCGTCGTCGTCAACTCCTTCGACGACCTCGCCCCGGCGGTCGCTTTCGGCTTCGCTCAGACTCTCCTCTGCGGCGATCCCGCCTGCGAAGCGGCGATCCAGGAACGAACCGGCGCGACACCGCGCTGCGTGCCGCGCGACGCGGATCCCGAGGCCGGCCCGTGCGTGGTGTGCGGTCGCCCCGCGGACTACGGGCGCCGGCTCGTGTTCGGTCGGTCCTACTGAGAGGCCCCGCCGGTACTAGCGGGCGGCGAGGATCTCGGCGATCTCGACGGCGTTGAGGGCCGCGCCCTTTCGCAGGTTGTCACCCGAGACGAAGAGTTCGAGGCCGTTCTCGACCGTCGGATCGCGTCGGATCCTCCCGACGTAGGCAGGGTCCTTCCCCGCGGCCTGCAATGGTGTCGGCACGTCGGCGAGGACAATGCCCGGAGACTCGGCGAGGATGGCGCGCGCCCGATCGACGGAAAGCGGCCGGGCGAACTCCAGCGCGAGTGCGAGCGAATGGCCCGTGAAGACCGGGACCCGCACGCACGAGCAGACGACGCGAAGAGTCGGCAGACCGAGGATCTTCCGGCTCTCGTCTCGGAACTTCTGTTCTTCGTCGGTCTCGCCGGACCCGTCCTCGACGAGCGAGCCCGCCAGCGGCAGGACGTTGAAGGCGATCGGCGCGGCGAACTTCGCCGGCTCGGGGAAGGCGACGACGTCGCCCGCGAAGGTGAGGCCTCGCGCCCCGTCTGCCACGGCCCGCACCTGCGCATCGAGTTCAGCGACACCCGCCAGACCCGCACCCGAGACGGCCTGGTAGGTCGCGGCCACGACACGGCGCAGTCCCGCCACGACGTCGAGCGGCTTGAGGACGGGCATCGCGACCATCGTCGTGCAGTTCGGGTTGGCGACGATCCCCTTCGGGATCGAATCCAGCGCCTCTGGGTTCACCTCCGAAACGACGAGCGGCACTTCGGAGTCCATCCGCCACGCCGAGGAGTTGTCGATGACGGTCGCCCCGGCGGCCGCGACACGCGGAGCGAGCCAAAGCGAGGTCGTCTTGCCACAGGAGAAGAGGGCGATGTCGAGACCGGAGAAATTCGCCGCGGCGGCGTCCTCGACGACCACTTGCGACCCCTGCCAGTCCAGCTTCAAGCCGGCGGAGCGCTGAGACGCGAAGTAACGGATCTCGTCGACTGGGAAGTGCCGCTCGGCGACGAGCCGCCGCATGACGCCACCGACCTGGCCGGTTGCCCCGAAGATGCCGACGCGCATGGGACCAGGTTAGCCAGGGCGCGCCGGCGCGCTCCTACCAGTTTCAGCCTCCGAGGCCGAAGGCCTCGTGTAAGGCGCGCACCGCGACGTCGACGGAGCTTGATCGCACGACGCACGAGATGCGAATGGGCGAGGTCGAGATCATCTCAATGTTGATGTTCTCCTTGGCGAGCGTCTCGAACATCAGGGCCGTCACGCCCGGATGGGTCTTCATCCCCGCTCCGACGATCGAGACCTGGGCGATTCCCTCGTCGACGAAGACCTCGCGCGCTCCGATCTCCGTCGCCAACGATTCCGTCACCGCGCGCGCCGCGATGAGCTCGGCGCGCCCGACGGTGAAGGAGATGTCGGTCAGCCCTTCCCGGGAGGTGTTCTGGACGATCATGTCGACGTTGACGGCGCTGTCGGCGAGGGCGCGAAAGACGGTCGCCGCGACTCCGGGACGGTCGGGCACCGCGGTGATCGTCACCTTCGCCTCCGAGACGTCGCTCGTCACAGCAGACACGATGGGCTGCTCCATGGACGGATCCTCCTCGGTCACCCACGTCCCGGGCTCCCAGGTGAACGAGGAGCGGACGTGGACCGGCACATGATGGTTGCGGGCGAACTCGACCGACCGGAGCGCGAGCACACGGCCTCCGGTCGAGGCGATCTCGAGCATCTCGTCGAACGAGACCCTCCTTAGCCGGCGCGCGCTCGGCACGAGGCGCGGGTCGGCGGTGAACACCCCCGAGACGTCCGTGTAGATCTCGCATCGATCGGCGCCGAGCGTCGCGGCCAGCGCGACGGCCGTCGTGTCGGAACCGCCCCGGCCGAGCGTCGTGATGTCGCGAGTCGTCGAAACGCCTTGGAAGCCGGCGACGACGGGCACGACACCCCGGCCCAGCGCTTCGGTCAATCGGTCGGCGCGGACCTCGACGATCTTCGCCTTGGTGTGCGTCGTGTCGGTGATGATGCCAGCCTGGCTGCCGGTGAATGAAGCCGCTTCGACATCGAGCTCGGCGAGCGCCATGCATAAAAGGGACATCGTGATGCGTTCACCCGCCGTCAACAGCATGTCGAGCTCGCGCCCCGGCGTCACCGAGCTCACGTCGTCGGCCATCCGGATGAGCTCGTCGGTCGTCTTGCCCATCGCCGACACGACGACGACGACCTCGTCGCCATGCTCGCGCGTCCAGGCGATGTGCTTGGCGACCTCGCGGATGCGGTCGGCGTCGGCGACCGACGTGCCACCGAACTTCTGGACGACAAGAGCCACGTGGACAACCTAGTGCGCTGTCGCGACTAGCTTGGCTGGCCGTGCCGAGCGAAAAGCGGACGCGCCAGCGCGCCATGCGACAGATGAAAGTCGCGCAGATCCAGAAGCACAAGCGCCGGACGCGACGCCTGCGCCGGATGGGTGGCGCGATCCTCGTCGCCGCGGTCGTCGTGGGGGTCATCGCCCTGGTGAGCCAGCACGGCCCGAAGCCCTCGAACGGCGCGATCTCGCCGACCTGCCTGCACGAGGGCCAGCTCGTCGCCGCCACCCGGCATACCAAGTTCACGAAACCGCCGCCCATGTGCATCTCGAAAACGACCACCTACGACGCGACGTTCACAACCGACGTCGGGTCCTTCGTCGTCGAGATGCCGGCTCCGGCGTCACCCAAGGCAGTGAACAATTTCATCTTCCTCGCCGAGCACCGTTTCTTCGACGGGACGAAGTTCTCCCGGGTCGTCCCGGGCTTCGTCGTGCAGGGAGGCAGCCCGAACGGAAGTGCCAACGGGGGACCGGGATACAAGTGGACGGGCAACACTCCGCCGCACAACTGCGTCGCGGCGCACGACTGCTACTCGGCCTGGGCGGTCGCCTACGCCAACTCCTACGGTCCGACGACGAACGGGAGCCAGTTCTTCATCGTCCTGCCCAAAGGGGTGAAGGACCTCGACACCACTCCCGACTACACCCCTTTCGGCAAGGTCATCTTGGGACGGGCGGTCGTCAATCGGATCGCCAAGGACGGCGGACCGCCGTCGACGGGCAAGCCCAAACACGTCCACCGCCTCATCTCGGTCACCATCACCGAAGCTGCCGTGTAGTGACAGCTGCCCGAAAAGGCGGCGCCCGAAGAAGACGTGCCCGCCGCCAGACGGCGTCGCCCTGACGTCGGTCCGCTTCGCGGAACCCCCGCCGGGTGCATCGACCCGGCGAATCGCCCCAAAGCGACGATGCGCGCCAGGAAAGCGACGATCAACTTCGCCCTCGATTCGACCGGCGTACCCGTGGCCGGCAGCATCTTCGACTTCCCACCCGTCATCACTTGTTCGACGGGATCGTCTTTCTCCGGATCATCCCCGGCTTCGTCGTCCGGCGCCGCGGCCCGATCGGGACGGGGACCGGCGGACCGGGCTGCCGCTTTTCGACGAGCGCCCCGGCCCGGCCGCTTCGAGATCGGCCGGCGCGCAGGCGGACGCCGGTCCCGACACGATCGTCAGCCAGTTCATCGCCATCTCCGGGGCCAAGGGGATGGGCCCGCCCCTCTATCCGCTTTCGACACGGTGATCCCCGGGCTCGATGTCCTGGCCGCGATCGGCGCGGCCGGGAGCCCGTCGGCCACGCCGAGCGAGCGCGTCGTCATCGAGTCTGGGACGATCCGCGCGCCCTCGGGCCAGGCGTTTCGGCCACTGGGCACGGGACGCGCCGCGGTCGCCGATCGGTCGCACGCTCGATCACCGGGTCGATCGTTGCCGCGGCACACCTCGGGGCGGTCGAGCCGAGGTCAGGAGCCGATCGGCAGTCCGGCGAACGACACGGCGACCCCGATCGCGCCGGCGGCGAGCAGGCCCACGACGACGTTGCGACGCAGGACAACGAGCCAGACGAAGGCCGCCGCGAGCAGCCCCACCTGCCAGAGATGGGCGAGCGCCAGCCCGAGGGGGATCGAGGCGCCGGCGATCGCGCCGATCGCCCCGGGACCGGCCCCGGTGAGGAAGGCCTGGACACGAGCATTGGCGCGCATCCGCCCGAAGTGCGGCCCGCCGAAGAGGACGAAGAGGAACGAAGGCGCGAAGGCGACGAGCGCGGCGATGAGGCCCCCGCGTAACTTGGCCGCGGCATAGCCGACGACGGCGACCGTCTGGACCACGGGGCCGGGAGTGATCTGGCCGAGCGCGACCGCGTTCAGGAACTGGGCGTTCGTCATCCAGTGGAAGGTGTGGACCGCGTCGGTTTGCATCAGCGGCACGATGACGAAACCTCCGCCGTAGGAGAGGGCGCCGATCTTGAACGCCTCCCAGGCCAGCGCGCCCATCCCGCCGACCGAGGCCACCGTGGCAAGAACCGGCAGCAAGACGACACCCGGCAGTGCCGACGGCGGCCGATACCGCAGCTCCCGCACGACGACCTCGGCGACGCCGCAGGCCGCGAGCACGACGACGAGAAAGGGTCCGATCGTCGCCGCGGCACCGCCGCCCGCGACGGCGTAGAGGGCCCAGCGGACGCGTTCAGAACGTCGAGAACCGATCCTTTCCCAGCTCGAGGGCATGAGGCCGAGGGCTGCGTTCAACGCGACCGCGGCGACGGCCGCTCCCGCCCCGGCGGCGGCGCCGATCGCCCAGCGCGGCGGGTGATTCGACAGGAAGAGCGCCGAGAGCACCAGGATGAGGACAAGTCCGGGCACGATGAAACAGACTCCGCCGACGACAGCGCCGAGCCGGCCTCGCAAGCGCCAAGCACAGAAGATCGCGAGCTCGGTCGAGGCGGGACCGGGTAACAGATTCGTCGCGGCGATGCCGTCCTCGAACTCGGTCGCCGACATCCAGCCGCGTTCGGTGACGCAGAGCTTGCGCAATAGGGCGATGTGCGTCGGCGGGCCCCCGAATCCGATGCAACCGATCCGACCCCACTCCCGAGCGATCGTGGCGAGACTTGCCCGTTCGACGGAGCTGTCCGCGGCGTCGCCGCGGGCTGGCTCAACCACGGCACCCCCGGCCGCCGGCGGAGTTCCCCGGCGCATGCCTCGCGGCGACTCGATCAGCCGGAGCCTCGAACACGTGAGTCGGTTCGCGGATCACGTCAACGGCGCAATGATGACGCCCGACACGGCCGCGACCCGACAAGATTGTGTGAGCCGTCCGCGCCCCGGAACGGGTCGGCCCAGACCTGGACCCACGGCATCGCGGTGGCGTCGCACGAAACGCCCGTCGAACCAAGTTCGTGCCCTAGGCCGGGGCGGGAACGATCGACACGGCGGCGATGGTCCCCGAGACGACGCTGAGGCGAATCGCGCCACCCTTCTGGATCGCGCGAGGCGGACTGACGATGCCACCCGATTCCACGAGCTCGACGACGACGCCGCCAAGCACGTCGCCATGCGTGCAGGCGACAAGGACGCCAGGACCCATGGCCTCGCACGCCGCAACGAGGCGTTTCAACGCCACAAGCCCGTCCGACCCCTCGGCAAGAAACGGCGCGATCTCGACGAGGAGCCCCGCATCCTCCGCGATCGCGGCAACCGTCGCGACGCAACGACGAGCCGGGCTCGCCAACACACGCCGGATGGACTCGACCGAAAGGTTCCGAGCCAGCGCCACAGCCTGACGATCGCCGCGCCGCGATAACGGTCGCAGAGCGTCGTCGCCTCGCCAGCTCCAACGAGGAAGCGCCACCGCGTGCCGTAGCACAAGGCAGGTGCGAACTTCGGGAACCAACGTCGGGGCGCGCCTCGCGCCATGACGAAGCAGCACAAGCCCTCCTAACCCCCCGCCGTGCCGACGGCGGAGCCGATGCCGTACGTGATCGCCCCGGCGATCGCGCAGACGCAAAGAGAACGCAACGCCGAAAGGAGCACAGGCCGATTCGTGAGGAATGAGAGTGCCCCACCGACGATGAGAGCTACGACGCCGGTGGCCGCGATCGCGATTTCGATGGCGCCCGGACCCGAGGAACCACCGAGGAACGCGGCGAGCGGAATGAGTGCGCCAATGGCGAAGGTGACGAACGAAAACAGTGCCGCCTGGACCGGAGAGCCGAGCGCGGCCGGGTCGAGGCCGAGTTCCTCCCGCGCGTGCGTCTCCAGGGCGACCTTCGGATCAGCCATCAACGCGTCGGCGATCTTTCCTGCGGTCTCGGCGTCGAGCCCCCGGCTCTGATACAGGTACTCGAGCTCGGCGCGCTCGCTGTCAGGTCGCGCTTCGATCTCCGCTCGCTCGACGTGAAGCTCGCGCTCAAACGCCTCCCGCTGGACCCGCATCGAGATGTACTCGCCCGCCGCCATCGAAAACGACCCCCCGAACAGCCCCGCGAGACCGGCCAGCCGCACGACACCCGCCCCCGGATGGGCCCCCGCCGTGCCGAGGACGAGGGACACGTTCGACACGAGTCCGTCGCTCACCCCGAACACCGCGGCACGCAGGCCACCTCCGCGCACATCTCGGTGTGTGTGCTCGACGAAACGTGGTCCCGCCGCCGAAGGTGGCGGCTGAAAGCGCAGAGCTTCCCGGACCGCCGCGAACCGCCTCCCTGGCCACGAGAACATGGCGCTGAGGCTACCGCCCGAACAGCCGTCCCTCTCAGGGCGCCGGTCCTTCCCGTCTGCGACGCCTTGCCAGAATCGGATCGGCGCACCCTAGATTTCGCCGCGTCTTCACGATCTGTTCACCCTCGTCTCACGGTCCTGTCACCGGCCCAGGCCACCATCGCGTACGTCGAAGACGAAGCGACCGAGGTTTGTGCATTGACGAACACGGTGGCGGCCGAGAACGATCGGACCGAGTGGCCGCGGGTCCTCATCATCGAAGACGACGAGGACCAGCTGTTCGCGCTCACGATTGGACTGGGTCGCGAGGGTCTCGCCATTTCCGGCGCTCGGAACAGCACCGAGGCGCTTGCCGCCGTCGAGACGGTCCATCCCGACGTCATCCTCCTCGACGTGACGCTCCCCGGCATGTCCGGGATCGACGTCTGCCGTGCACTGCGAGACAGGGGCATCACCACGCCGATCATCATGTTGAGCTCACGTAACGGGGAGCTCGACGTCGTGCTCGGCATCGAGGTCGGAGCCGACGACTACGTGTCGAAGCCGTACCGCATACGGGAGCTCGTCGCGCGGATCGGCGCGCAGCTTCGTCGCCGCCAGCCGACTTCGCTCGCCGGGCTCGATCGCCCGCTACAGGACATGACCGATCCGAATCCGATCCTGCGCGCCGACGGCATCGCGCTCGACCCCGCACGGCACGAGGTCATCGTCGCGGGCCAGGAAGTGGAGATCCCGCTGCGTGAGTTCCAGTTGCTGCGCCAACTCCTCGAGCACGCGGGACGCGTCGTCACGCGCGACGAATTGCTCGAACGGGTGTGGGGCCCCGATTACGACGGCGATCCGCGCATCGTTGCAACGCTCGTCGGCCGCTTGCGCGCACGCCTCGAAGCCGACCCGGACAACCCGACCCACATCATCACGATCCGTGGAGTCGGCTACCGGTTCAACGACAGGCCCTGATCAGAATGTCCGGGGCGAACCGCCTTTAGCCCTAAGTTAGGTGTCCGATGACACCGGATCGGGAACGCGGAAGCGGCTGGGTCGACCCCAGGCGGCGCAACCGCCCGCAGTCCGCCGAGAAACTGCTCACGCTGGTGCGAACTCGTGCCTACACACGATCGGACGAGCCATTCCTCCTCGCTTCCGGTGCCACGAGCTATGACTACGTGGACATGCGGCGTGCCGTCGCCCGGGGCGCGGATCTCGACCTTGCGGCGCGAGCCGTCATCGACCACCTCGCCACCCGACAGGTCGAATATGACGCGATCGGCGGGATGACGATGGGCGCGGATCCCATCTCCCACGCCGTCGCCCTGATCGCTGACAAGTCCTGGTTCTCGGTTCGCAAGGGTGAGAAGAGCCATGGGAGCCGCAGGCGCGTGGAAGGGAGCGAGATCGACGGCCGACGCGTCGTGCTGTTCGAGGACACCGCCTCGACGGGCGGCTCGATCCTGGAAGCCTTCGAGGTCGCGGTCCGGGCCGGTGCGATCGTCGTGCACGCTTGCGTACTCCTGGACCGCGGCGAAACTGCAAGTGCCGCCTTCGCGGCCTGCTCGGTCCCTTACTCGAGCCTGCTTGACTATCGCGACCTCGGAATCGAACCGGTCCTCGCGCCGGTCAAGAGCTCATAGCCGTCAGAGTCAGTCCGAATGGACGCTCTCGATGTCGCGATCATCATCGTCCTCGTCGCCGCCGCGGTCCACGGCGCCCGTGTCGGGGGCTTGGCCCAGATCGCTGAGTTCCTGGGAGCCGTCGCCGGGTTCGCGCTCGGTTCCGTGCTCGTCCTCGTCATCTGTCCACGCGTCTCAGGAACGCTCACCAAACCGTTGCTCGCGGTCACCCTTCTCATCCTCCCGGTGGCCGTCATCAGCATGGGCGGTCGGGAGCTCGGGGTTCGCCTGTCGACGTCCCTGCACCGGTTCCGCATTTGGATCCTCGACGAGGTCGTCGGCGCGTTGACCGCGATGGCGAGCGCGCTCGTCGTGCTCTGGCTGTTCGGATCGATCCTGGTGAGCAGCCCCCTTGCGACCGTCTCCAACGAGATTGAGTATTCGTACTTGCTGCGCGGCGTCGGTGAGGTGATGCCACCGATCCCCGATGTGTTCTCCGGCGTCGAGCGCTACCTGGCGACTACAGGCTTCCCGCAGGTCCTCGCCAACATCGTCCCCCAGCCCTACGTTCCGGTCCGACTCGCGACGGAGCCACAAGTCGTTGCTGTCTCGCATGAGGTGGCGGGGTCGGTGCTGAAGGTCGTCGCGATCGGATGTGGCGGGGAGCGCGACGGCTCGGGCTTCGTCGTCCAGGACGATCTCGTCATCACGAACGCGCACGTCGTCGCGGGGTCAAACGTGATTGAGGCCGTCGCCACCAACGGTCGGGCGTCGAGACTCGTGCCCATCTGGTTCGACTCACGCTTCGACCTCGCCGTTTTGCGGATCGTCCACCCGCTTGGGATCTCTCCGCTCCCAGTCTTCCCCGGCTTCATCACACGAGGGACACGGGCAGTCATCTTCGGCTATCCCGGCGGGGGACCGCTCGTCGCCCAACCCGCGGGGGTGATCTCGCTGTTCGCGGCCGAAGGCCGTGACATCTACGACCAATCGCTGACGGTGCGCAACGTCTACGAAGTCGCGGGAATCGTGCTGCCGGGGAACTCTGGCGGACCGCTCGTCGCGCAGGTGAACGGGATCGACGAAGTAGTCGGGGTTGTGTTCTCGCGCTCGACGTCGAACTCCGACGTAGGGTTCGCCCTCGCGACTCCTGGCGTCGTTCAGCGCATCGAAGAGGCGCTGCCCGTGGAAAGGCCCACGCACACGGGGTCCTGCATCACGTAGATAACCCCGGTCTTCGCCAGAGATCACGATGCGACCACGACCAGGCATCGTTTCCCGGCAAGTCGCCACCGGCAGGGGTGCTGCAATGACAACGCCACCCGATCGCCGTGAGTACAGGAATCCTCTCCGTGACGCGCGCCCCATCGGCTGGCCAGCCGCACAGGCGCCCACTCGGCGGAGGGAGTGGGATTCGAACCCACGGTACGTAGGACGTACAACGGTTTTCGAGACCGCCCGATTCGGCCGCTCTCGCATCCCTCCGGGCGGCGAGGCTACCCGACGCGCAACCCTTCCATCGATCGGTCAGGGTTCAGCGGGCGCACGGCGATTCGCGAAATACTCGGTCAGCACCGCGGCGCAACGCTCACCGAGGAACCCCCGTTCCACGGGCACCTCGTGATTCAGCCGTGGATCGGCGCACAGGTTGTAGAGCGATCCGCAGGCGCCTGTCTTCGGATCGGCCGCACCGAATACGAGCCGACCAAGGCGCGCTGCGACGAGCGCGCCTGCGCACATCGGGCAAGGCTCCAGCGTCACGACCATCGTGCAGTCCATCAGTCGCCAGCGACCGAGCCGCTGCGCGGCGTCACGCAGCGCCAGGATCTCGGCGTGGGCGCACGGGTCGCCGGTCTTCTCGCGCTCGTTGTGGCGGCGCGCGACGACTGTGCCGGACGTGACCACGACGGCACCGACCGGGATGTCGCCTTCGGCCGCGGCAAGACGTGCCTCAGCGATCGCGAACTCCATTGCAGCGGCATCATCGGCGAGCCCGACGGTCCGGTCCATTTAGTCTCCAGGTCACGGTGCCTTACTGGCGCGGAGGAGGTGGGATTCGAACCCACGGTCGGTTGCCCGACACACGATTTCCAGTCGTGCCGATTCGGCCGCTCTCGCACCCCTCCGGGAGTCCAGACGCTATCGTGTCGCCGGACTGCGGCGCCTTCGTGCGCAGCGGCCGGGTTCTGCGCGACGGGGACCCGTGAACCGAGTCAGGGTCGGAAGACAGCAGCTCTCAGCGGATTACCACGTGGGCCGCAGGAGACCTGGCCGCTGCGCGCCGAGGCGCCGCCCTCTTTCGGCGACGGCCGTACCAGCGTGGCCGTAGCATCGTCGGCGTGCCGCGATCCCGACCGACACCGACGACGCAATCCGAAGGGGATCGGCCCTTCCAGTCCCTTTACCGGCGCTTCAGACCCCAGCGGTTCGCGGAGGTGCGCGGGCAGGACCACGTAACGCGCGCGCTCGTCAATGCAG
This sequence comes from Acidimicrobiales bacterium, assembly GCA_035625025.1. GTDB lineage: Bacteria > Actinomycetota > Acidimicrobiia > Acidimicrobiales > Bog-793 > Bog-793. The sequence goes on along the minus strand of DASPQJ010000038.1, from coordinate 7,730 downwards.
TACGCGACGGCCACGTCGCCCACGCCTACCTCTTCAGCGGTCCCCGAGGAACGGGGAAGACCTCGACTGCACGGATTCTCGCCAAAGCACTCAACTGCGCGACCCCCGATGGTGGCGAACCGTGCGGGACCTGCGAATCGTGCGAGTCGATCACAACCGGCACCTCGTTCGACGTCCACGAACTCGACGCCGCATCGAATAACGGCGTCGACGCGATGCGGGACCTCGTCGCCCGCGCCTTCCTCGCGACACCGGGTCGTTGGAAGGTCTATATCGTCGACGAGGTCCACATGCTGTCGACGGCGGCGTCGAACACGCTTCTGAAAACGCTCGAAGAGCCGCCAGACCGCGTCGTCTTCGTGCTGGCGACGACCGACCCGCAGAAGGTCCTGCCGACGCTGCGCAGCCGGACCCAGCACTACGAGTTCCACCTCCTCAACGAGGACGAGCTTTCTGCGCTCGTCGCCGAGGTCGCCGACGACGCTGGTATCGAACTCGCACCAGACGTCCTCTCGTCGATCGTCGGGCGCGCCCGCGGCTCGGCCCGCGACGCGCTGAGCGTGCTCGACCAGGTCGCCGCCGGAGGCGAGGCGTACGACGATTCCGACGCCCTCGTGACCCTCGTCGCGGCGCTCGCCGAGGGTGACGTGGCCGGGGTGCTCGTCGCCGTCGACGGTGCCGTCCGTCAGGGACGCGATCCCGCCCAATTCGCCGTCGGGATCGTCGAACGACTGCGCCGCGACTTCCTCGTTCTCGTCGGCGCCGCCGCGGTCGGCGGGAGGCCGGGCCTCGTCGGCGATCCCGCCGAGGTCGTCGCCTCCCTCGGAACCACTCGCTGCGTGCGGGCGATGGAACTCGTCGGCGGCGCGATCGTCGCGATGCGCGACGCGCCCGAACCCCGCGTCACCCTCGAAGTCGCGTTGATTCGGGCGGCCCGGCCCGCGGCCGACACGCTGCCCGAGGCGATCTTCGACCGGGTCGAGCGCCTTGAACGGCATCTCGAATCGACGGGGTCCCCGGAAGCGACGAGGCCGGCCCCACCACCCGTTCCGCCGCCGGTGGGATGGGGTGCGTCGGCCACCCCGTCGGCCGCCCCGGCCCGCCCGCGATCGCAGCCTTCCGCGACCCGACCGCCGCCGGAAGAGACCCCCGTTCCCGAAGCACCGGCCGCGGAGCGCACCCGGGGAACGGGCGAGCGGGCCGCTCCCGCCGGCTCGAGCCCGAACGAGCGGCCGGACGCGCCGAGCCGGGACGACCTCGTCACCGCCTGGGCCGACGACGTCCTGCCGAAGCTGCGTCCCAAGGTGCGCGCCATCTACCAGGCAGGACGGTTCGTCGGAACCGACGGCCCGGACGCGCTCCTCGCCCTCCCGAATGAAGCCCACATCGCCCACGCCGAACCGCTGCGCACCGAGGTCGTAGACGCCTTGAGCCGCCACTTCCGCCAGCCCGTCGGCCTGCGGCTCGTCGCCGAGGCGAACTCGACGGCGCGCACCCCGACAGCCGTCCCGGCGCGCCGAATTCGGCGTGAACCAGCAGTGGCGGAAGCCGCGACGTCCGAGGAAGAGCTCGTCAACGAACTCACCGACGACCCCGACCCGGCTCCGGAACAGGCGGCCACGAGCCGGCCGCCCTCGAGCACCGAGGCGATCGAGAACCGCCTCCTCGAGGCGTTTCCCGGCACGGAGGAGATGTGACGGCGATGCGCGTACCGTCCGCTCACGGCTTTGTCGCTTCGAACCCGAGACCGGGTGACAGCCGGCCGGAACCGGACGACTCGCGAGACCCGCGGAGGTCGTTGCCGCGGCGGGCCTCGGCGTCCTCCCGAACGGCGGGGCGTTCTGCGACGGAAGACGGGCTGCGACGTCGAGTCAGCCAGTTGCCGACACCCGAATGAGTTAGGAGCTGGCCCTGGCACTTTTCGAAGGTCCCATCCAGGAACTCGTCGACGAGCTCGGCCGACTGCCGGGCATCGGACCGAAGTCTGCTCAACGGATCGCATTCTTTCTCCTGCGGATCCCTGAAGAGGACGCGACGCGGCTCGCCCGGGCGATCGTCGAGGTGAAGGAGCGGACGGTTGTCTGCTCGGTCTGCTTCAACATCGGGCTGCACGAGCTCTGCTCGATCTGCTCGGACCCGAAGCGGGATCCGTCGCTCCTCTGCGTCGTCGAGGACCCCCGCGACGTGATCGCCGTCGAGAAGAGCGGCTCATTCCGAGGTCGCTACCACGTACTGGGCGGCGCGCTGAGCCCCATCGAGGGAGTCGGCACCGAACAGCTCCACATCCGCGAGCTCCTCGCCCGAGTGGAGCAGAACCAGATCGCCGAGGTCATCGTGTGCACCAATCCGAACCTTGAGGGCGATGCAACGGCGATGTACCTCTCGCGGGCGCTGAAGCCCCTCGGCGTGCGCGTGACACGCATCGCGAGCGGACTCCCGGTTGGAGCGGACCTCGAGTTCGCGGACGAGCAGACGCTCGGTCGGGCACTCGACGGCCGTCGCGACGTCGACGCCTGAGCTCGGAGGGACGGCCGGCGCCCCGGCCCGGTAGCCTTCGCGCCATGTCGGACACTGCCGGAGACTTGAGGACCTCGCGGCTCGCTGAGCTCGAGCGCCGCAAGGCGGAAGCCCGGCGGCCGGGAACCGAACGGGCGATCGAAGCCCAACGCACGCAAGGGAAGATGACGGCGCGCGAGCGGATCGAGTACCTGCTCGACACCGGCTCGTTCCAGGAGGTCGACACCCTCGTTCGCCACCGTGCCCACGGCGTCGGTCTCGACGACGTCAAGCCCTACACGGACGGCGTCGTCACCGGCTTCGGGTCGATCGACAATCGGCGCGTCTGTGTCTACAGCCAGGACTTCACGGTCTTCGGCGGCTCGCTCGGAGAAGCGCACGCCGAGAAGATCCACAAGATCCAGGACCTCGCCCTGTCATCGGGTGTCCCGCTCATCGGGATCAGCGACGGTGGAGGGGCGCGCATCCAGGAGGGGGTCGCGGCGCTGAACGGCTTCGGCGGGATCTTCTTCCGCAACGCCCGGGCGTCGGGCGTGGTGCCCCAGATCAGCGTGGTGCTCGGCCCGTCAGCGGGCGGTGCCGTGTACTCACCGGCGCTCACCGACTTCGTCTTCATGGTCCAGGGCACGAGCCACATGTTCATCACTGGCCCCGACGTCATCCGCACGGTGACCGGCGAGGACGTAACCGCCGAGCAGCTCGGCGGGGCGATGACGCACGCGACCCGTTCGGGCGTCGCCGCCTTCGTCTCCGCCGACGAGAAAGCCTGCCTCGACGACGTCCGCTACCTTCTGTCCTTCCTGCCCTCGAACAACCTCGAGGAACCACCGCGCACCGCCTGCACCGACGACCCTGAGCGGCTGACCCCCGAACTCCGCACGCTCGTGCCGGAGCGTCCAAATCAGCCGTACGACATGAAACGCCTGATCGAGACCGTCGTCGACGACGGCGAGTACCTCGAGTACTTCCCCTTCTGGGCGATGAACTTGACCTGCGGGCTGGCGCGGATCGCCGGCCGGGTCGTGGGGATCGTCGCTAACCAGCCTCAGGTGCTCGCCGGCGTGCTCGACATCGATGCCTCCGAGAAGGGCGGCCGCTTCGTCCGGACCTGCGACGCCTTCAACATCCCGCTCGTCACCCTCGTCGACGTGCCAGGGTTCATGCCCGGCACGGACCAGGAGTACGGCGGGATCATCCGCCACGGCGCCCAGCTCCTCTACGCCTACTGCGAAGCGACCGTGCCGCGGGTGCAGTTCATCATCCGCAAGGCCTACGGCGGCGCCTACCTCGTCATGGACTCGAAGTCGATCGGCACGGACCTCAGCTTCGCCTGGCCCTCGGCGGAACTCGCCGTGATGGGCCCGGAGGGCGCGGTCGAGATCGTCCACCGCCGCGAGCTCCAGGAGGCGGCCGATCCGGCCCAACGGCGCGCCGAGCTCGTCGCCGAGTACACCGAGCGCTTCACGACCCCGTACGTCGCGGCCGAGCGCGGCTACGTCGAAGACGTTGTCGACCCCGCCGAGACCCGCCGGGTGCTCGCCCGCAGCCTCGAGATGCTGGCGACCAAACGCGAGGACCTGCCGAAGCGCAAGCACGGCAACGTGCCCCTGTGAACCCGACGCCGGCACCCGGCGCGGCCCGCCCCCCGCTGGCGGCACCGTCCGAGATCCGCGCCGCGATCGAAGTTGCTGTCGCGGCCGTCTGGCCGTGCGACAATGATCCGCCGGCGTCGTCAGGTTGGGCGACCGGCACCCGGCGCACCTGGCGGTTCGGGAACCGCTGGTGGGCCTCGCCGGTCCAGCTGCGACGCGAGCGCCCCGGCTGACCGGCAGGTCTCGCACGACGGGAGCGCACATACGTTCGATCGGGGGTCTTCGCCCATAGAATCGGGCGGAGTGACCGCCCGCCCGGTTCTCGCCGCGTTCCACCCCGCCGTCGCGGAATGGTTCCGCCGCAGTTTCCCCGCCGGACCGACGCCCGCCCAGGCGCTCGGCTGGCCGGCGATCTCAGGCGACCGCGACACCCTCGTCGCCGCGCCGACCGGCTCGGGTAAGACGCTCGCCGCCTTCCTCGTCGCGATCGACCGTTGCCTGCGCGACGCCACCCCCGCCGAGGACCGCCGGGCCACGTCGGTCCTCTACGTCTCGCCGTTGCGCGCCCTCACCGTCGACGTCGCGGAGAACCTCGAGACGCCTCTGGCGGGGATCGTCGCGGTCGGCGAGGAGATCGGTCTCCCGGTACGGCCGCTCCGCGTCGCTGTTCGCAACGGCGACACCCCGGCTGCGGCGCGCGCCGCAATGTTGCGCCGGCCACCGGACATCATCGTCACGACCCCCGAGTCGCTCTATCTCCTTATCACCGCGCGACGCGGCCGAGAGATGCTCGGCACGGTCGGAACGGTCATTGTCGACGAGATCCACGCTTTGGCCCGCGACAAGCGCGGGTCGCACCTTGCCCTCAGCCTCGAGCGTCTCGAGCGTCTCGTCACCGCCAGCGGTCGACCTCGCCCGACGCGCATCGGCTGCTCGGCGACACAACGCCCGATCGCCCGCATCGCCCGCCTCCTCGTCGGCGCCGGCGACGACCGCTCGGAACCCGACGGCTCACCTCGTTGCACGATCGTCGATGCCGGACATCGTCGCGAGCTCGATCTCGGTGTCGTGCTCCCTGGCGACGAGCTCGGCGCAGTGATGACAACCGAGCAGCTCGGCGAGATCGTGCGGTCCCTCGCCGACCAAATCAGCCGCCACCGCACGACCCTCGTCTTCGTCAACACCCGCAAGATGGCCGAGCGGATCGCGCACCTGCTGCGCGTCGAGCTCGGCGACGATGCCGTCGCCGCGCACCATGGGAGCGTGGCGATGGATCGTCGACTCGCGGTCGAGTCCCGTCTGCGGACGGGGGAGCTGCGCGCCGTCGTGGCGACGGCCTCGCTCGAGCTCGGCATCGACGTCGGACCGGTCGACCTCGTCTGCCAGGTGGGCTCGCCGAGGAGTATCAACGCCTTTCTCCAGAGGGTGGGACGGGCGGAGCACCGCCTCGAGGGAGTGCCGAAGGGTCGCATCTACCCGATGACCCGGGACGAGCTCGTCGAGTGCATCGCGCTTTTCGGAGCGGTTCGCGCGGGCTCGCTCGACACGACCGTTCCCCCCGTGGCACCGCTCGACATCCTGGCCCAGCAGGTCATCGCCGAATGCGCCGCCGCCGGGGACCACGGCATCGACGAGGGCGATCTTGCGCGGCTCGTCCGTCACGCCGCACCTTTCGCCGCCATCAGCGACGACGACTTCGAGGCGGTCATCTCCCTCGTCTGCGAGGGCGTGCCGACCGGCCGCGGCCGGCGTGGAGCCCACGTGCACCGCGATCGGGTGAACGGCGTCCTGCGGGCGCGGCGTGGGGCATCGATCACGGCGCTGACGTCGGGCGGGGCGATACCCGAGCTCGCCGATTACCGGGTCGTCGTTGAACCCGACGAGCACGTCGTCGGTTCGGTCTTCGAGGACTTCGCCGTCGAAGCGATGGTCGGCGACGTCTTTCTGCTCGGTTCGAACTCCTGGCGCATCCGTCGTGTCGAACAGGGCACGGTGCGCGTGACCGATGCCCAAGGCGCCCCGCCGACGGTGCCATTCTGGATCGGCGAGGCGCCGGCCCGCACCGACGAGCTGTCACAAGCGGTCTCGCAACTGCGCGGCGTGGTCGAGGAGGCCCTCGTCGCCGGCGGCCCCCGGCTTGCCGTCGAGGCGGTCGCCGAATTTGCCGGGGTCGACGGACGACCGGCGGCGGACGTCGTCGCCTACCTCGCCGCCGGGAGGAAGGAACTCGGAGGCCTGCCGACGCGAGAATCGCTCGTCGTCGAGCGCTTCTTCGACGACACCGGTGGCGCGCAACTCGTCGTGCACTCGCCGTACGGGGCGCGGATCAATCGAGGACTCGGACTCGCGCTCCGCAAGCGTTTCTGCCGATCGTTCGACTTCGAGCTGCAGGCGGCGGCGGGCGACGACGCCGTCGTGCTCTCGCTCGGGCCCCAGCACTCGTTCGCGCTGGAGAGCGTCCTCGACATGCTCTCGCCCGAGAGTGTTCACGACGTGCTCGTCCAGGCCGTCTTGCCGACCCCGATCTTCACCGCACGCTGGCGGTGGAACCTCAATCGCGCCCTCGTGTCGCCGCGCTTTCGCGGATCGAGGCACCTGCCACCGGCGATCCAGCGCATGGAGGCCGACGACCTCTTGGCGGCGGTGTTCCCCAAGCTTGCCGCCTGCCAGGAAAACGTTTCCGGTCCGATCGAGATCCCCGACCATCCCCTCGTGCGCCAGACGCTCGCGGACTGCTGTGTCGAAGCAATGGACCTCCCCGGGCTCGTCGACCTCCTCGAAGGCCTGCGGGCGGGAACGGTCGGGGCGCGCCTTGTCGAGACGACCGAGCCGTCGGTGCTCGCCCACGAGATCCTGAACGGCCGGCCCTATACGTTCCTCGACGACGCGCCCCTGGAGAACCGCCGCAGTCGCGCGATCACGCTGCGGCGGGGGATCCCGCTCGAGGCCCATGACCTCTCGATCATCGATCAGGCGGCGATCGACGAGGTGCGCGCCGAGGCCGCGGCAGATCTGCGCGACCCCGACGAGCTCCACGACCTCCTGTTGTCCGCCGTCGTTTTGGAAGCCGACGATCGCTGGCGACAGCTGTTCGCCCGGCTCGCCACGGCCGGACGGGCGATGGCGTTCACGACCGGGACACCCGCGCCGCAGGGCCGAGTCGAGCGGTGGTGTGCGACCGAACGCCGTCCCGCCGTCGAAACGCTCTTTCCCGGGACCGCGTTCACCCCTGACCACGACGTCCCAGAACCCATCGGTCGCGGCGCGTCGTCGTTCGACGATGCCGTGGAGCTCGCGGTACGCGGCCATCTCGAGCTCGTCGGGCCAGCCACCGCGGCGCAACTCACCGACGCGATCGGGATCGCGCACGAAGCGGCCGTTCGAAGCGCACTTGCACGCGTCGAGGCCGCCGGGGCCGCGTTACGGATCGCCGGAGACACGTGGTGGTCGCGACGGCTCGTCGCCCGCGCGCATTCCCGAGTGCGCGAGCGCCGCCGTCGCAGTTTCGAGGCCGTGAGCCCCCAGCATTTTGTGCGGTTCGTCCTCGAGTGGCAGCACGTCGCGCCCGGAGCGCGGCTGCGCGGCCTTGCAGGGACAGCGGCGGTTCTCACCCAGCTCCAG
>DASPQJ010000037.1:0-85931 GCA_035625025.1 Acidimicrobiales bacterium | reverse complement strand
TCCGAGCCGCTCACCGAGAGGAACGGCACACCTGCCTCACCGGCGACGGCCCGCGCGAGGAGTGTCTTTCCCGTGCCCGGGGGTCCGACGAGGAGGACGCCTTTCGGGATCCGGGCGCCGATCTCCCGGAAGCGTCCCGGGGACTTGAGGAAATCGACGATCTCGCTGATCTCGAGCTTCACGCCCGCGTACCCCGCGACGTCGGCGAAGGTAGTGCGCGGTCGTTCCGTCGAGTACACCCTGGCTCGCGAACGACCGATCGACATGATCCCAGTCATCTGACCCTGGGCGCGTCGTTGCAGCCAGATGAAAAGGGCGGCGATGAGGGCGATCGGCAAGACGTAGATGATGAGGGTCGGGATGATGCTCGAAGACGGGGTCTCGAACTTTACCGTCGCCCCGGACGCGCCGAGTTTGGCGATCTCCGAGGCGGATAGCGCAAGCGGACCGGTCGTCGAGTAACTGGCGCCGCCGTCGAAGGCCGCCTTGTACTGGCCGGTGATCGCTCCCGAGGTGTTGTTCACCGTCACCGTCTTGAATTCGTGGCGCGCGAGATCCTGCTGGAAGCGACTCCAACCGATCGCCTGCGAACTCGAGTGACTGATGAGCGACGATCCGAACAGGACGAGCACGAGTACGACGACGAGACCGGCGAGTACCCATCGCCAGGTCGTGTCGCCGCCGGTGCCGGGCGTGCCGGGGCCCGTGCCGCCGGATTGGCGCATGTCGTCGGGAGGTCTGCCCATCGGGAACCATCGTAGGCGCCCTGCCCCAGGGGCAGGTCGGCACGACGCGGCCGGGCGAGTTGACCGGCCGCGCCGCGCCAGCGACGCTCACGGAGTGGACGTGGCCGATTCGCGCGCCGTCCACGACGTCGCGCGACGTGGACTCGCGGGGGCCAACCCCTACGGTCTCGGCTGGGCGCTCGGTGGCCTGGCCGTCGGTTACTGCCTGGCGGCGATCGCCAACGCCGCCTATCTGGCCGCGAGCGGGCACCATGGCTCGGGAGGTCTTGGCGACGAGCTCGTGCGTCTCATCGGGCTGTGGGCCGGACTCGTCGGGGCCGCCGTGGCGGCCATGTGGAGTCGACCGGTACCGGATCGACGGGGACGCGCGCCGAGGCTCGCGGAGGAGTTCGGTCTGTCGATCCGGCTCTGGCCGGATGTGCCCGTCGGCATCGCCTGTGGCGTCGGGGCGCAGTACCTCCTCGCTCCTCTGTTGGAAGTGCCGCTGCTCCCTTTCGTCCCGCACCTTTTCCGCCGCCTCGGCGCGCCGGCGCGCACTCTCGTTACGGGCGTCCACGGTCCCGGGCTCGTCGTCCTCGGGGTCTTCCTCTGTGTCCTCACCCCGCTCGTCGAGGAGCTGTACTTCCGGGGCCTGCTGCTGCGATCGTTGATCGGTGTCGGCGCGCCCCGGCTCGGGGGCGCCGCCGTGTCGTGCGCCGTCGTCGTCGTCGGGCTGGTTTTCGGGCTGGCGCATTTCGAGGCGCTGCAATTCCTCGCCCTGGCGGGCTTTGGCGTCCTGCTCGGCGCCATCGCGGCACGCACCGGCCGGCTGGGGACCGGGATCTTCGCGCACGCCGCGTTCAACGCGGTGGCGTTCTTGTCCGTCGCGGTGGTCCACATCTGACTCGGGAAGCGTCCGTGAGGCTCGAGCCGCCCCGGGTAATGTCGGTGACCGTGGGCGGCGCAGGGGGACTCGGCGCGATCTTCAAGGCCTATGACGTGCGCGGGGTGGTGCCCGACGAACTTGACGACCGACGCAGCTTCGCGATCGGGGCCGGATTCGCCGCCTTTGCCCGCCGGGAAGAGGGCGCGCAGCGCGTCCTCGTCGCCCACGACATGCGGACCTCCGGCGCCGGGCTCGCGGCCGCGTTCGCCGCGGGCGCGGAGTCCGAGGGCACCGACGTCGTCGCCGTCGGGCTCGCCTCGACCGATCTGCTCTACTACGCCTCCGGGGTGCTCGGCGCGCCCGGCGCGATGGTCACGGCTTCGCACAATCCGCCCGAGTACAACGGGATCAAGTTCTGCCTTTCTGGTGCCAAGCCAGTCGGGCAAGACACGGGGCTGACCGAAGTGCGCCGCGGCGCCGAACTGGCGTTGGGCGTGCTCGGTGGCGACGTGCCCGCGCCGCGCGCGACGACCGCCGGACGCGACTGGCTCGGCGAGTTCGCCGACCACGTCCGTTCCTTCGTCGACGTCTCCGAGCTTGTGCCGCTGCGGGTCGTGGCCGACACCGCCAACGGGATGGGCGGTCTCGTCGTGCCGCGTGTCTTCGCGGGATTGCCGTTCTCCCTCGACGTCCTCTACGGCGAGCTCGACGGATCCTTCCCCCATCATCCGGCGAATCCGCTCGAACCGGAGAACCTGAAGGACCTGCGCGCCCGGATCCTGGAGACCGGGGCCGACGTCGGGCTGGCCTTCGACGGTGACGCCGACCGGGTCTTTTTGATCGACGAATCCGGTGAGCAGCTCTCCGGGTCGACAACGACGGCGATCGTCGCCCAGGCGATGCTCACGAAGCACCCCGGTGAGACGGTCCTTTACAACCTCATCTGTTCGAAGACCGTTCCCGAGGTCATCGGCGAGTGCCACGGAGTGGCGGTGCGGACGCGGGTCGGTCACTCCTTCATCAAGGCCCGGATGGCCGAGACGGGAGCGGTCTTCGCAGGCGAGCATTCCGGTCACTACTACTTCCGCGAGAACTTCCGGGCCGATTCGGGAATCATCGCCGCCGTCGTCGTGCTCGAGGCGCTCTGCCGAGCGAAGGTGCCGATGTCGCGGCTGCGCCAGCCGTTCGAGCGCTACGCGGGCTCTGGGGAGTTGAACACCCGCGTCACCGACACGTCCGCCGTCATCGAGGCGGCGGCCCAGCACTACGCGGCGCGAGGTGGGACCGTCGACCGTCTCGACGGACTGACGGCCGACTTCGGCGACTGGTGGTTCAACCTAAGACCGTCGAACACCGAGCCGTTGTTGCGACTCAACGTCGAAGCGGCAGATCCCCGATCGTGTGCCGCCCACGTCGCCGAGGTCGAGGATCTCATCCGGCACGCGAACGGCGCGAACTGAGAGGACGTGATGAGTCTCGACCCGTTGCTGTTGGCGATCCTCGTCGACCCGGAGGACAAGGGACCGCTCTGGTACTTCGCCGACGAGGAGGTTCTCTACAACCCGCGCTCGCGGCGCCGCTACGCCGTGCGCGACGGGATCCCGGTGCTGCTCAGCGGGGAGTCGGAGACCCTCGACGACGCTGAGGCGGCACGATTCTCGGCGCGGGAGCCCTCGGCCGTTAAGACCGGGGGCGGACCGGAAGTTCTGGCCGACCCGGGCGACTCCTCGGGCGGGTGACCGACGCCCCCTTGTGAGCGAGTCTCTTCGGCCGTTCGTGATCTTCATGACCTCTAGGCGCAGGCCGACCGGGAGGGCGAGTTCGTCGGGCCGCGGCGCGAGACACGCCGTCGATCGGCACCCCGGCGCGAGGAGCGGCTCGGCGATCCTTCGGCGACCGGCTCCGAGGTGACAACGTCGTCCCGATCGGCGACCATGGTGGGAAAGCAAGGTTCCGGGCGCGCGGTCGCGCTCGATCGGCGGGGCGGACAGGAGAAAGGGCGCGACGTGGGCATGGGAACGACAACTGCGAACGGGGCGACGCCGGGCGATATCGCCGACGCGTCCCGCGCCGAGCTCGGGCGCCAGAGGATCGCGTGGGCGGACTGGAATATGCCCGTTCTGGCTGCCATCCGGGAGCGCTTCACGCGTGACAAGCCGTTGGCCGATACGACGATCGCGGCGTGTCTGCACATCACGACCGAGACGGCGAACCTGCTGAGGACCCTGAAAGCCGGTGGCGCCAGGGTTGTCGCGTGCGCTTCCAACCCGCTGTCGACCCAAGATGACGTTGCCGCCTCACTCGTCCTGGACGAGGGCATCGCGACCTACGCCGTGCGCGGCGAGGACTCCGGTCGCTACTACGCGCACATCGACGCCGCGCTCGACGCCCATCCGACGGTCACGATGGACGACGGGTGCGATCTCGTCTCCCGTCTGCACCAGCTCCGCCCGGAGCAGGTAGGCGGGGTTGTCGCCGGGACGGAGGAGACGACGACCGGTGTGATCCGGCTGCGGGCGATGGAGCGGGACCAAGCACTGCGTTACCCGATCATCGCGGTGAACGACGCCGACACGAAGCACATGTTCGACAACCGTTACGGGACCGGTCAGTCGACGCTCGACGGGATCGTCCGGTCGACGAACGTGCTTCTCGCCGGATCGCGTGTCGTCGTCGCGGGCTACGGCTTCTGCGGCAAGGGAGTCGCCTCCCGGGCGCGGGGCCTCGGCGCGATCGTCACGGTTACCGAGATCAACCCGTTGCGCGCCCTCGAGGCGGTGATGGACGGCTTCCGGGTCGCGCCGATGGGCGTAGCAGCCGTCGACGGGGAGATCTTCATCAGCGTCACCGGCAACCGCGACGTGCTGCGCGCCGAACATTTCGGCTTGATGCCGGACGGAGCCATCCTCGCCAACTCGGGCCATTTCGACGTCGAGATCGATCTCGAGGCGCTCGCGAAACTCGCCGACGGGCGGCGCCGAGCGGTGCGTCCGAACGTCGAGGAGTTCGCGATCCCCGACGGCAAGGGCGGGACGAAGCGGATCCGCGTCCTCGCCGAGGGCCGGCTCGTCAACCTGGGTGGGGCCGAGGGTCACCCGGCGGCGGTGATGGACATGTCGTTCGCCAATCAGTCCCTCGCCGTGGAATGGGCGCTCGCGCACCGCGGCGAGCTCGAGGCGCGCGTCTACGACGTGCCGACGGCGATCGATCAGGAGATCGCGCGCCTGAAGCTCGCATCGATGGGCGTGTCCGTCGACGAGCTCACCGAGGCACAGCGGATCTACCTCGGGTCCTGGACCTCGGGGACCTGAGGCCGTCGTAGACTCGAACCCGGCCGGGAGCGGGTCTGTGGTTGCAAGTCGAAGCCAGCCGCAGGCGAAACGACCCACGTAAGGCGACCTGTGGTTGCTGAGCATGGTGCGGCTTAGAAGTAAGCCCCGCCCAGGCGGTGCCGCCCGGTGCCGCGTGGAGAAGGAGCAAAGCGTGCCGTACAAGGTGGCGTCGGGTCGGCTTCGGCCGACCGCCGCCAGTCGGAACGTCACCTCCTCGGCGGGCGAGTGTGGGGGCAAAGACCAGGTCAGCCGCTCCCGGCTGTCTGGCGCGGTGCACCTCGACCGGGAGGCGCGCCATCTGTCGGTGGTCGGCGCGACGGCGACGGGCAAGACCGCGGCCGCCGTCCGCTACGCGCGCCGCCACGCCGGAGTCGAGCTCGTGTCGGTCGACGCCATCGCCGTGTACCGCGGACTCGACATCGGGACCGCCAAGCCGACCCCCGACGAAAGGCGCGACGTCACCTGGCATCTCCTCGACGTCTGTGATCCGGGCGAGGAGTTCTCGGTGGCGCGTTTTCAACGCCACGCCCGCGCCGCCGTCGCCGGGATCGAAGGCCGTGGTCACCGCGTCGTTCTCGTCGGGGGGACCGGCCTTTATCACCGGGCCCTCGTCGACGAGCTCGCCCTGCCCGGGCGTTACCCGGAGGTCGCGGCGGCGCTCGAGACAGAAGCAGACGGGCCGGACGGGCTCGCCGGGCTCTACGCGCGCCTCGTCGTCCTGGACCCGACCGCGGCGACGCGCGTCTCGCCGACCAATCGCCGCCGCCTCGTGCGGGCTCTCGAGGTCGTCATCGGCTCGGGGCGGCCCTTCAGCGCTGCGGGCCCCGGGCTCGGACACTACGGTCCGACGCGCTTTTGCCTTGTCGGGCTGACGCTTCCCCGTGACGAGCTCGACAGACGGATTGCGGCACGGCTCGAGGCGCAGTTCGCCGCGGGCTTCGTCGACGAGGTCGCCGCGCTCGTCACCCGGGAGGGCGGCCTGTCCCGCACCGCCCGCCAAGCGCTCGGCTATCGGGAGCTCATCGAGCACGTCGCGGGAGATATGACGCTCGAGGAGGCCCGCGCCGCGATCCTGCGCCGGACGCGGGCCTTCGCGCGCCGTCAGGAGTCGTGGTTTCGTCGCGACCCCCGGATCGTCTGGCTTGAGGCGCAGCGGCGTGACTTCGACGAGGCCCTCGACGCCCTCGCCGGCACGGCGGGCCGCGCCGGCGACCCGGCGCGAGACTGACCGCGTGGCACGGCTCGAACTTCGCAAGTACGAGGCGATCGGGAACGACTTCCTCATCGTCGTCGACTGGCGCCGCGAAGGCCCGTTCGGCGCCAACTTGGCCGTGGCGCTCTGCGAGCGGCACGGAGGTGTCGGCGCGGACGGACTGATCCGGCTCTCGGCACCCGGCCGGGGCGGCGCGTTACGGATGGACCTGCGCAACGCCGACGGGTCCGTGGCGCAAACGAGTGGGAACGGCCTTCGCTGTGGCGTGCTGTGTGCCCGAGACGAGGGTCTGGTCCGCGCCGACGAGCTCGTCGTCGAGACCGCGGCGGGCGACGTCACGGCTACGGTCGACGGCACCGGGGAAAGCAGCCCCATCACCGTGCGCGTCGGGATGGGGGTCGTCCGGGTCGAGGCGCTCCCGTCCTCACCGGTCCGGAACCGGCGGGCGTTCAACGTCGACGTCGGGAACCCCCACCTCGTCCTTCTCGGAGCGAATCTTTCCGACGTGGATCTCGCCGTCGTCGGACCAGCACTTGGTGACGGCGTCCCCGGTGGCCGCAACGTCGAGCTCGTCGCGTCCCACCGAGGCCGCGACGAGCTCAGCCTGGTCGTCTGGGAGCGGGGGGCCGGCCTCACCCTGGCGTGCGGATCCGGGAGCGTGGCGGCCGCGGCGGCGGCCCACCTCGCTGGGCTCGTCGGCGCCTCCGTTACCGTCCACAACCCGGGCGGCGATCTCGTCGTCGAGCTCGCCCCGAACGACGCGGGCGTGGAGGCCACGCTCGCCGGGTCGGCCGTACGCGTCGCCGAAGTCGTCGTCGACTCGGAGTGGCTGTCGGCGAAAAAGGATCGCTTCGCGTGACGCTCATCGAGCGCCGCTTTCGAGAGCGGATCGTGCTCGTCGGGGTCGCCAGTCGACCGCGCACCCTGGGCGAGGTCGAAGCAAGCCTCGACGAGCTCGCCCTGCTCGTCGACACCGCGGGAGCTGACGAAGCGGCCCGCGTCGTCCAAGCTCGCGACACCCTCGATGCCGCGACCTACATCGGTCGGGGCAAGGCGGAGGAGCTTCACGCTCTGTGCGAGGCGGTCGACGCCGACACCGTTGTCTTCGACGATGAGCTCAGTCCGGCCCAGCAGCGCAACCTGGAGCGGATCATCGGGCGGACGGCGATCGATCGCACGGCGGTGATCCTCGACATCTTCGCCCAGAACGCCCGGACCGAGGAAGGCCGCGCCCAGGTCGAGCTGGCGCTGCTCCAATACCGGCTGCCCCGGTTGCGAGGCAAGGGCGTGACCCTTTCCCAGCAGGCCGGAGGGATCGGGACCCGGGGTCCTGGCGAGACCCAGCTCGAGGTTGACCGACGGCGCCTCCAGCAGCGGATCCAACGGCTCGAGGTCGTGCTCGCCAACCTGGAAGCGACGCGGAAAACACAGCGCCGCCGTCGCCGGCGGGGCGCCCGCCGGACGGTCTCGCTCGTCGGCTATACGAACACCGGCAAGTCCACCCTCCTCAACGCTTTGACCGACGCCGACGTGCTCGTCGAGAATCGCCTCTTCGCGACCCTCGATCCGAGAACGCGTCGGCTCGAGCTGCCTGGCGGTGAGACGGTGCTCTGTTCGGACACCGTCGGTTTTGTCCGCAAGCTCCCGCACCAACTCGTCACCGCCTTCCACTCGACGCTCGAGACGGTCGCCGACTCCGATCTGCTCGTCCACGTCGTCGATGCCGCGGCGCCCGATCCGGATGCCCAGATCGCCGCTGTGCGATCGGTGCTCGCCGAGATCGGGGCGGACTCGGTGCCCGAGCTGTTCACCTTCAACAAGAGCGACCTCGCGCCGGTGAGCGCCGGCCGGCTGCACCGGCAGCATCCGGACTCGGTCGTCTGCTCGGCGGTGACGGGTCAGGGTCTCGACGGCCTGCTGCACGCCATCGCCGAGGCGCTGCGGGTCCGCGACCGCACGGTCGAGCTCTCCGTCCCTTACGAGCGGGGTGACGTCATCGCCGCGTTGCACCGCGACGGCGAGGTTCTCGACCAGCGCGACTCCGGTTCGGGTCTGGCGGTGCGGGCCCGGCTCGACGAGGCCGGCCGGCGCCGTTTTTCGCAGTTCACCGTCGCGAAAGCATCAAGGGGGGACGGCGACGGCTCCGTCGGCGGCGGGCCCTCGTGAGGCGACCCCGGGACGGACACGGGTGGGCGCCTTCTGTTCGCCTGGAGTTGAGGGGAATCCGCCGCCACGGCGCACACCTTTCGGGGCGGGGCGCCGCATCGCGTTAGCCTCGCCGCCGGAGGAGCGATGGAAAGTCTGGAGGCGTCGATCGAGGAGCTCTGGCGACGCCGGGGCGAGCTCTCCACCTCCGACGAGGGCGCTCGGGCGACGGTCAAGGCCGCGATCGAGCTCCTCGACGCGGGCGCGGCGCGTGTCGCCGAGGTCGACGAGAGCGGCGAGGTCGTCGTCCACGAGTGGTTACGCGAGGCGATCTTGCTGCTCTTTGCTTTGTCGCGCCTCACGACGACCGAGATCGGACCGCTGGAGTTCGCCGACAAGATCCCGTTGAAGAAGAACTACCTCGCCCAGGGCGTGCGCGTTGTCCCGGGCGCGACGGCCCGGTGGGGGGCGTTTCTCGATCGCGGCGTCATCCTCATGCCGAGCTACGTGAACATCGGCGCTCGCGTCGGAGCCGAGACGCTCGTCGACACCTGGGCGACGGTCGGCTCCTGCGCCCAGATCGGGGCACGGGTCCACCTCTCGGGCGGCGTTGGCATCGGCGGTGTCCTCGAGCCGCCGAACACCGTCCCGGTCGTCGTCGAGGACGAAGCCTTGATCGGAAGTCGGTCGATCCTCACCGAGGGGGCACGCGTCGGCCGCGGTGCCGTGCTCGGCGCGGGATCGATCCTCACGGGCTCGATGCCTGTCATCGATGCGGCAACCGGCGAGGAGATCAGCCGCGGGCGGGTTCCGCCCTGGAGCGTCGCGGTCGGCGCCTCGCGTCGGCGGCAGTTCGCGGGCGGGGAGTTCTTCCTACCGTGCGTGCTCGTCATCCGGCATCTCGAGGCGGGGAAACGTCACGACAAGGCGCAGCTGAACGAGATTCTGCGCGATTCCGGAGTGACTCCCGGAGTGTCGCCGTGACGGACCTGCTGGCGCTCACCGCCGAGCTCGTCGACATCCCCTCGGTCAGTCACGACGAGGGGGCGATAGCCGGGTTCGTGGAGTCCGAGTTGCGCCGCGCCCCCGGCCTCGAGGTGGCGCGCCTCGGCGACAACGTCATCGCCCGAACCGCGCTCGGCCGCGCCGAACGGGTCGTGCTCGCCGGCCACCTCGACACGGTCCCCCCGACCGGCAAGGCCGGGTCCCGCGTCGAGGGCGACGTCTGCTACGGCGTGGGCAGTGTCGACATGAAGGGCGGTGTCGCGGTCCTGCTCGCCCTGGCCCAGCAGATCGGGGCGCCGCGTTACGACCTCACGTACGTGCTCTACGCCTGCGAGGAGGTGGAGAGGCGATATTCGGGGATCGCAGCTGTCGACGCGGCGCGCCCGGATTTGCTCACGGGCGACGTCGCACTCCTGCTGGAGCCCACCGGATCGTTCGTCGAGGCCGGCTGTCAGGGTGTGATGCGGCTCGTCGTCACGACGCGGGGCACAGCGGCCCACGTCGCCCGCCCGTCGATGGGCGACAACGCGCTCCACCGTCTTGGCGCGGTGCTCGCGCGGGCTGGCGAGTTCGCCGAGCGCCGTCCCGTCCTCGACGGCTGCGAATACCGGGAGTCGCTGCAGGTGGTGTGGGCGGAGGGCGGGTCGCGTGCCAAGGCCAACGTCATTCCCGACCGGGCCTGTGCGCTCTTGAGCCACCGTTTCGCGCCCGACCGCGACGCCGAGCAAGCCCGCGAGTCGATCGAGGCGTTGATCGGCCCGGCGCTCGAGTATTCCCGCGGTGACTCGATCGAGATCGAAGAGGTCGACGCGCCGGCACCACCGCGCCTCGCCCATCCGATTCTGGCTTCGCTCGTCGCGGCGACCGGCGCCGAACCCCGCGCCAAGCTCGGCTGGACCGACGTCTCGCACTTCGCCGCGCGGGGGCTGGCCGCCACGAACTTCGGTCCGGGTGACCCGTTGCTCTGCCATCACGCCGACGAGCGCGTCAGTCGGGGCGAACTCGACGGCGTGTACGCGATTCTCCGGTCGCTCCTCGACGGAGCCTGAACGCCCTACAGACGGCGCAGGACGGTCACGACCTTGCCGTAGATCGTGACCTCCTCGGGGGGAAGTTCGATCTCGGCGATGCGGGGATTCGCCGGGACGAGCACGATCCGGCCGCGCCGACGGCGGAAGGTCTTCACCGTCGCCTCGCCGTCGGGGATGCCGGCGACGACGACATCGCCCGGTTCAGCCTCGGGTTGGTGCCGGACGACGACGAAGTCGCCGTCGAGAATTCCCGCCTCGATCATCGAATCGCCCCGCACCCGGAGCATGAAGAGTTCGCCGGGTCCGGTGAAGTCCCCCGGCACCGGCAGGACCTCTTCGACGTTTTCCTCGGCGAGCACCCCGACGCCGGCGGCGACGTCCCCGATGAGGGGCACGTGCGCGACCGGTCGCACGCCGATGGCGGCACCCGACGAGGGCTCGAAGGAGACCTCGATCGCGCGCGGCTTTGTCGGGTCCCGGCGGAGATAACCCTGGCGCTGGAGGATCTGGAGGTGCGTGTGGACGGTTGAGGAGGAGGTGAGGCCGACGGCCTCTCCGATCTCGCGCACCGAGGGCGGATAACCGCGTTCGCGGACCTGCCGCTCGATGAACTCGAGGATCTGACGACGCTTGCCCGAGAGCTGCGTTTCGGCCATCTGCCCCGCCTTTCGCGAGCGGCCTGCGGCCACGTCCCGGGCGCAAAGTTACATCTTTGTCACACCGGAATGCAAACATCCGTTCGTGGAACACCCGTTCGTTCAATTGTTGACACCGAACAGACGTTCGTGCGACGATGACGTCCTGGCGCGCGAACGGAGGCAGGTCGACCGCTCAAGGTCGTGCCAGCCGGAGGCGAGCATGGCGGGGGTGGTCGATCCAGTCGGCGAGGCGAGGGTCTGGTCGGTGCCGGGCCCCAGACTCGAGGTCGTGCCGCGCCCCGCACCCGTCGACGACGAGGTCCGCGGTTCGACGCCCACCCGCGACAGGGCGTCCGCCGCAGCGCGCCGGGCCCGGGCGGTGCCGCGCCCCGGAGTGTGGCGTCGCGTCGTGGAAGGGTTCACGACGATCGTGGCCCTTGCCGGGCTCTGGGTCGGGGCGGGAGTGCTCCGCTCGACGGAGAGCGGGGTCGCGGGCCGGGGTGGTCGCGCGGTCGTCTACGTCGCCCGACCTGGCGACACCCTGTGGGCGATCGCCACGAAGCTCGATCCGCGAGATGACCCCCTGCAGGTCGTCGCGACGCTCGAGGCCGAGCTCCACGGGGCGCCGCTGCGGTCCGGGGTGGTCCTCGCCGTTCCCTGATCCCGACGGCTGGCGCGCCACGGCGATCCGGGTCGGTCCCGCGGGGCGCTACTCTCCCGCGGTGCGTTGTCCGAGGTGCTCGGCCGGTGACGACCGCGTGATCGATTCCCGCGAGGTGGATCAGGGTGAGTCGATCCGCCGCCGCCGCGAGTGCCGCAACTGTGGCTATCGCTTCACGACCTTCGAGCGGATCGGCGGGGCGGTGACTTTCGTCGTGAAACGGTCTACGGAGCGGGAACCGTTCCGTCGGGAGAAGGTCATTG
This sequence comes from Acidimicrobiales bacterium, assembly GCA_035625025.1. Lineage (GTDB taxonomy): Bacteria > Actinomycetota > Acidimicrobiia > Acidimicrobiales > Bog-793 > Bog-793. The sequence goes on along the minus strand of DASPQJ010000037.1, from coordinate 74,032 downwards.
CCGGCGTGCGGGCCGCCTGCAAGAACAGGCCGGTCGACGACGACGAGATCGAGGCGCTCGCCGTCGCGGTCGAGAACGAGCTTGCCCACGGCGGGCGAGACGTGACGACCGTGGAGATCGGCGTCGCCGTGCTCGATCGCCTGAGAGAGCTCGACGAGGTCGCGTACATCCGTTTCGCCAGTGTGTACAAGGGTTTCGAGAGCCTCGGAGATTTCGAACGGGAGGCAGGCCTCCTGACGAAGGCGACGGCGCCGAAGCAGCACCGGGGCGAAAGCGTGCCGGCCGGGCGCGCCCCACGCCGATCGCTGAGCTGAGAGACAGTGCCCGTCGAGCTTCTCGGAGAGGCGCCGCGTCGAGCGGTTGCCATCTACGCCCATCCCGACGACTCCGACGTCTCGTGCGGCGGGACGCTCGCGCGCTGGGCGGACGCGGGGTGCGCCGTCGATCTCATCGTCTGCGCGGCAGGAGACAAGGGCACGCGGGATGCCGCGATGCCAGCGGAGTCGCTGGTCGCGGCGCGCGCCGCGGAGATCGAGGCGGCGGCGGCGGTCCTCGGGCTCGCGGGCGTGCACCGACTCGGACGTCCCGACGGAGAGTTCGAGAACGATGTCGGGCTGCGGGGCGAGCTCGTCGCGTTGCTGCGCGAGCTCCGACCGGAAGTGCTGGTCTGCCCGGATCCTCTCGCTGTCTTCTTCGGCGAGCACTACTACAACCACCGCGACCACCGTGCTGTCGGCTTCGCCGCCCTCGACGCCGCGGCGCCGGCGGCGGCGTCTCCGCTGTACTTTCCCGAGGCCGGGTCTCCGCACGCGGTCAGCTTTGCCCTGTTGTCCGGCTCTCTCGAGCCGAATGTCTGCGTCGAGGTGACCGCGACCGTCGGTCGCAAGGGGGACGCCGTCTGCTGTCACATGAGCCAGCTCGGCGACGCGGGCGAGTCGTTCCGCGCCGTGATGGAAGAGCGCGCCGCCGAGGCGGGGCGGGCGGCCGGCGTCGACTACGCCGAGGCCTTTCGCCGGATCTGGCTCGGGCGCTAGGAGGCCGCGCGGGTGGATCGTTCCCTCGGGTCCGGCTGCCCTTCGCTCCGGCGGGGGACGACGATCGACGCGACCGACGTTCTGCACCTCGACATGGACTCGTTCTTCGCCGCGGTCGAGGTCCTGGAGGACCCTTCGCTCGCCGGCAGGCCCGTGGTCGTCGGCGGGACGGGGCCGCGAGCCGTCGTCGCCTCGGCCTCCTACGAGGCCCGCCTTTTCGGTGTGCGATCGGCGATGCCGGTCGGCGCGGCTCGGCGGCGCTGTCCGGGGCTCGTCGTCGTCGTGCCGCATCACGATCTCTACTCGCAGACGAGCGAGCGTCTGATCGGGATCTGTCACGAGGTCACGCCGATCGTCGAGCCGATCTCGATCGACGAGGCCTTCCTCGACCTGTCCGGCGCCCATCAGCTGTTCGGCGACAGTTGGACGATCGCGACGAGCCTGCGTCAGAGGGTGCTCGACGAGCTCCGTCTCACCTGCGCCATCGGTGTCGGGCGGACCAAACTCGTTGCCAAGCTCGCCTCCAAGGCGGCGAAACCCCGAGTCGGACCGGACGGGTTCGAGCCGGGCGCCGGGGTCGTCCTCGTGGCGGCCGCCGACGAGCTCTCCTTTCTGCGTGCTCACCCCGTGAGCGCTGTCCCCGGGGTCGGGCCGGCCACTGGGGAGCGTTTGCGGCGTCTCGGAGTGACGACGGTGGGGGACCTTGACCTCATCGGACGGGAACGGCTCGTCGCCCTGTTCGGATCCTCACACGGCGCGGCGCTTTGCGATCTCGCCTCGGGGCGGGACGACCGGCGGGTGGTCACTGACCGTGTTGTCCGCTCCATTGGCCACGAGCAGACGTTCGACGTCGACGACCGTGATCCGGAGTCGCTGGCGAGCAAGGCTCGGGAGCTCGCCGTTTCGGTCGCGGCGCGCTGCCGAGCACGAGGCGTCGCCGGACGCACGATCTCGATCAAGGTGCGCTTTGGTGATTTCGCAACGATCGAACGTTCCCGATCGCTCGACCGACCGGTCGCGACGGCGGCGGAGATTGCCGCGGTGGCGAACGAGCTGCTCGCCGCGGTCGATCTCGGCCGGGGCGTGCGCCTGCTCGGCGTGTCGGTGTCCCATCTCGACGAGGCGACGCTCGAGCACGCCGTCCAGCTCGGCCTGTTCGCCGGGTCCGGGTCAAGGGTCGCGACGCCGCCCCCGGCCGAAGGGAGGGCGGACGTCGAGCTCGCGGCCGACGAGATCCGCCGCCGCTTCGGGTCCGACGCCATTTCTTCGGCGGCGGCGGCCGGGCGCCGCGCGACGCAGAGGCGCGGCCACACCCGGCGAAAACGGCGCTAGAGGCGAATTCCGCCGTTGGCGGTGCAGGGGACGCGGCGCGAGAATGCCGCGCGCGGCTCGGCGTCCGCCGCGGATTAGCCTGACGGGGGACGGCGCGGCCGCGGTTCGGGCCGCGCGGGCGCCCACGTGGCGAGGAGGGGGAGAGGGTGCCGCTTTCGGAGGACGAACAGCGCATTCTCCACGAGCTGGAAGAGAAGCTCTACGAGCACGATCGCGGGTTCGCGAACCGCGTCCGGCCGAGGCGTCCGCGTTCGCTCGCCGGTCGCTCCATGCGCTGGTCGGCGGTGATCTTCGTGATGGGATTCGTCGTGCTGCTCGTCTCGTTCCGTTCTTCTACGCTGATCGGGACCTGCGGTTTCCTCGTCATGCTCGTCGCGGCGCTGCTGTTCGAGCGGAGCGCGCGTCAGGTGTTCCGGCATGCCGACGCCGCCGCGACGCGTCGGGGAAAGCCGTGGGCGCTCTCCCAGGAGCTCTCGATGATCGGCCGGCGCCTCCGCTCTCGGTTCGGGCGCGAGCACTGAGCGCATTGGACCGTGCCGGGCGCGCCGCCCTGACGCGGGCCGGCTTGTCGCTCTTGTTGGTTCTTGCCCGCCGACCGGGCCTCTTGCCGTCTGCGGTACGGGTGGCGGTCGGCCTCGTGCCGAAGCGATGGTGGCGTCGCCGCCCCTTCCTCCCGCTTCCCGACAGGGACTGGATCGCCTTTCGCATGGAAGTCGCTTACGGCGACCCCTGCGCCGTCCCGTCGGCGGAGGACCTCGCGGACTATCTCGCCTGGGCCCGCCAGATGCGGACTCTGCAAAGGACAGTGCCGTTGCGGCGACGGGTCGCGCGCTAGCCTCGCCGGTGACGGCGGAAAACGACGCTTGCGAGGACGATCGGACCTGACGTGAACGGCAGATCTCTCGTTCTCAACGCGACGTACGAGCCGATCTGCGTCGTGTCGTCGCGGCGGGCTCTCGTCCTCGTGATCGACCAGAAGGCCGAACTTGTCCACGACACCGGCCGGCACTACCACTCCGAAAAGGTCGTCTTCCCCGAGCCGTCGGTCGTCCGGCTGTCGCACTTCGTCCGGGTGCCCCGCCAGGCACGGATCGCCATCACCCGGCGGAGCGTGTTCGCCCGCGACGGCCATCGCTGCCAGTACTGCGGTGGGCAAGCGGAGAACATCGACCACATCACGCCGCGCAGTCGCGGCGGGGCGCACATCTGGGAGAACGTCGTCGCGGCGTGTCGGCGCTGCAATGCGCTGAAAGAGGACCGTCTGCTCGAGGAGACGGGTCTCACCCTGCGTCGCTTGCCGCATGCGCCCTATTCGCGGGTCTGGTTGCTCGCGGCAAGCGGCGACGTGCGGACCGAGTGGAAGCCCTACGTGGCGCCGCTCGTCGAGCGCGCCGCGGGTTAAGCGACAACGTGCCGGGGCCGGTGCCACCCTGGTGCGGCGGTTGGCGACTGGTGGAAAGGCGTGGGATTCCCTCCTCGCTCGTCGCGGCGCAGCCCGACCCGGGCGGGGGACGACTGGCGTGCCTCGTCCATCCCGCGGCGGCGGCGGTCGTGCTCGGCAGTGCCCAACCGGAAACCGACCTCGACACCGAACGCTGTCTTGACGCGGGCCTCGCGGTCGCCCGGCGCCGCGGCGGCGGCGGCGCGGTCGTCGTCGTCCCCGGGTCGCAGGTCTGGCTCGACTTGTTCGTGCCGGTGGCGGATCCGCTCTTCGACCCCGACGTCGGGCGGGCGTCGGCCTGGGTCGGTGCGCTGTGGCGCGACGCCATCGCCGTCGCCTCGGGTCGCCGGGACGGACTGGCGGTTCACGATGGTCGGCTCGTCGCGACGGCGTGGTCACGGCGCGTCTGCTTCTCCGGGATCGGGCCGGGGGAGGTGACCCGGCGAGGTCGCAAGATCACCGGCCTCGCCCAGCGGCGCGACCGCACCGGGGTGTGGTTCTTCACGATGGCGCTCGTTCGTCGGGAACAGCACCGGCTGGCCCTGGTTCTCGCCGGCTCCGACGAGGAGCGCCCGGCGCTGCGCGCCGCGCTCGCCACCGAGACGGCGGCGGCCGGCTGTGCAGCCGAAGACCTCGAGGTTGAAATCGGACGCGGACTCGGGGGAGCCTGGTCAGCGGGCGAAGACGTGCCAGCCGAGCCACATCCACCCGAGGGCGAGCGCGACGCGACCAACCGGCAGGCGGGCGAGCCGGTTGATGGCCTCGCCGATCCCCGGGAACCGGCCGCGGGTCGACACCGCGACGGCCTGGAGCGTGGCGAGCGCCGCGACGAGGGCGATCCAGGCCGCGATCGTGATCAGCCGGTCGCTCATCGCCGGACGAGGTAACCGCCGAGGGCCAGCCAGCACGCGAAGAGGACGCCGCGCGACCAGGGCTCGCCGGCGGCCCCGGCGAGGAAGTAGCTGACGGTCGGGTGTGCCGTTCGCGGCGTCACGAAGTAGTTCCCGAGCTCGAAGGCGAGCGCGATGCCGCCGGTGACGGCCCAGAGCACGAAGCCGGCACGCAGGGGACCGCCGGGCGGGGCGCCGATTTCGTCGCCCTGAGGGCTGGTCCTCGCGGCGAGGCGCGCGGCGTGCGCCGCCGGCCTCCGGTGGAAGGCCGCGCCGATCCCGGCCGCGACGAAAACGCCGATCGCCGCAGCCGTGACGACATCGGCACCCGTCGAGAAAGCCGTCGTGTAACTCGCCGCGATCGAGAGCGCGATCCCGGCTGCGACGAGTGCGAGTCCGCGGAGCACACCGGCATTGTGCCGAATCGCGCGTCGTCGCGCCCGAGACCGGGAAAGGCGCCGTCCCGCACGGGACGGAGCCAGGCGCGCCGGGCGTCGTCGTCCCCACGGGGTCGCGGTGTGCCCATGCCCGCCGGTGTGGCGCGATGATCCAGCAGCGCGGGACGCGGTGCGCGAGGACGCGAGGCGGCGGACAGGAGCCGAGATGGACGACGTGTTCGGGGTGCCCCAGACGGTGGTCGTCCTCGGCGGAAGCTCCGACCTCGCCCGGGCCGTGCTCCGGCTGCTCGCCCAGCGGGGCCTGGTGTCGGTGCTCCTCGCCGGACGGCACCAGGAAGCCCTCGAGCCCGTGGCGCGCGAACTGACCGGCCTCGGTGTCGATGCCGTCGAGACCGTGACTTTCGACGCGCGCGACACGGCGTCGCACGAGACCTTCGCCGACGAGGTAGCGCGCCGGGTCGGACCGATCGACCTCGTCATCGTGGCCGCCGGTGTCCTCGGCGACGGCCGCCTCGAGGACCTCACGGCGCCGGGTGTCGCCGACGTGATCTCGGCGGACTTCACCGGGCTCGCCGCGGCGATGATCGCCTTCTCCCGGATCCTGCGCCGCCAGGGGCACGGGCGCTTCGTCGTCTTCTCGTCGGCGACGGCGGTGCGGGTGCGGCGCGCCAACTTCGTCTACGGCGCCGCCAAGGCGGGACTCGACGGATTCAGCCAGGGGCTCGGCGACGCCCTCCGGGGGAGCGGCGTCGACACCATCGTCGTGCGGCCGGGATTCGTCGCCACGAAGATGACGGCGGGCCGCCGGCCGATGCCGCTCTCGACGACCGCGGACGCCGTCGCCGGCGCGGTGGTGCGTGCCCTCGGCACCGGCGAGCCCGTCGTGTGGGTTCCCCGCGTGCTCGGCGTCGTGATGCCGCTGGCGCGTTGTCTGCCACGGTCGCTCTGGCGCCGCCTTCCCTCCTGAAAGGACCATCGGGTCGTCGGCTTCGGCGCGATTTGCCAGTTCCTGCCGGGCGGACCGGGCCGCCGGGGAGGTCTAGTTGCCCCAGGAGTTGACGGCGGCGACCGGACCGGGCACCGGAAGGGCGTTGACCGCGGCGAGGTTGCGCGCCGTGGCGCGCCGCAACCTGGCGAGGCGCGGCACCGACAACCGCTCGCAGACCCAATCCCAGTGGAGCGAGACGACCTCGCCGACGGCGAGGTCGTCGAGGATTCCTACGCCGCCGCCGGCGCGCCGGGCCTGTTCGAGGCGGAGCCCGCCGAGGACGAGTCGGTCATCGTGGAAATCGAGCGTGCGATTCGCGACGACGACCAAGTCGCCGTCGACGGCCTCGACACGCCCCCAGCGGATGCGACAGCGGTCGAGGACGGCTAAGGCCGGACCGTGCGTCCCGGATCGCAACAGGCCGAGCCAGGGATAGACGGCGAAGACGTGGAAGCTGTGGTGGGCGACCCCGCCGAGGGGGACCGCCGTGGCGATGGACTCGAAGTCGCCGGCCGCGCGTCGGGCGAAACGTTTCTCGAGCGAGGCGACGAGCGCCCTCTCGGGGACGTGTTCGAGCAGCGCGTTGCCGACCCAGTACGCCTCGACGACGCGTTCGTCCAGGGGATCCGAGATGCCGTTGCAACCCGCGATCAGCTCGAGGTAGGGCCAGGCACCCTCGAAGCGCGGCGCGAGGTAGCTGAGCTCCCGGAGATCGCCCCCGCCGCTCGACGCGCCGAGCAGCGCCTCGTGGTCCGCGGGGCCGCAGTAGCCGAGGGCGTTCGGCGGGTAGGCGTACCTCGCGAAGAGGACGGGGCCCCTCACGCCCGGGCGACTCGCGGCCAGGCCCGGACGACCGCCGCCACGCCGAGCGCCAGCAGCACGAGCCCGACCGTGTCGGAGGCGAGACCGGTGTGGTGGACGACGGTGTCGAGGAAGATTGTGACCGCCGCACTCGCGACGAGGACCGAGGTGACGTCGACGGCCCGCGCCCGGCTGAGCGCGGTCATCCACGTCGTCACGTAGCCGCCGAGCAGACAGCCGGTGACGAGTGCCCAGCGCAGTCCGCTCCCGCCGAGCCCGACGAGCGTGTGGAACTGACCCGTCGCGCCGAGGTAGCCGACGAGAACGACGGCGCCGCCACCCATCCTCACGAGCGCGAGGCCCGACGGGGTGATGCCGGCGAGAAGGCGCTTGGCGATCACCGCCTCGATCGCCCAGAGAATTGTGGCGGCGAGCACGAGGGCGTTGCCGGAGTCGACGACGAGATGCCCGACGCCGCCCGAGGTCGCCGTGACACCGACGACGAGGAGGGCGATGGCCGCGAGGTTCCAGGGTCCGAGCCGCTCGCCGAGGAGCGGGAGCGCGGCGAGGGCGACCCAGATGACGAGCGTGTCGTGGAGGAAGACGGCCGGAACGGCCGAGGTGCGGGCGAGGCCGTCGAAGAAGAGGATGAAGGCGGCCCCGCCGCCGATCGCGGCGACGTAGGCGAACCCGGCGAGGCGGGCGACCCCGGACAACGGGCGCGACGAGGTCGGCGCGGCGGGCTCGGTGGTTCGCCGGGCGTCGCGGCCCTCGCCGCGGGTCGCCAGCCAGGCGAGGGCGACGAAGGCGGCGATGACGAGCGTCGCGGCGAGGTTCTTCGCCGTCGTGTAGACCGCGGGCGACTGGAAGCTCTTCACGCCGTAGCTATTGACGAAGACCGAGATTCCGCTGACGATCGCCGTCGCCCCGGCGACGTACAGTCCGGGAAGGCGGGTCTTTTCCGCGGCATTCGTCGAATTGGCCATTTCGCCTCCTAGTTCGGACTGCTGTTCGGATCTTGCGCCGCGGGACCCCCGCGGTACTCCGCGAGCGTGGCCTCGGCCTCGGCTCGGTCGGCGGGGGCGAGGGCGTAGCCGCTGTGGGCGACGACCCAGTCACCGGGCCGCGGGGCGTCGCCCTCGTAGGCGAGGAGCGACAGCTTGTGGGTACTCCCGTCGATGTCCGCCGCGACGACCGATCCGTCGTCGGAGACCGTGACGATCCTGTGGAGCCGGCTCATGCACATCCCGGGCCCCCGATCAGGCCGTCTCGGTGATGAGATCGGCGATCCGGCGCGCCGCGAGGGGGACCGCATCCCGCACGGGCGGGGACAGCCCCGTCCCGTCCGAGAAGTCCAGCCCTTCGACGCCGACGACGACGACCCGGTTCGGCGCGCTCCCGAGGGCCTGGGCGAGTCGCACGACCCGGTCCAGCCCGATGGCGTGGGTGCTCGTGTTCGACTGATGGTCGGCGTCGCCGAGGTCGACGAGGCACACCGTCCCCGCCGGGGCGTCGGAGCGCGTCGCGTCAACGAGAACGGCGAGCGTCGCGGCCTCCCAGCGGCCCACAAGGTCGAGGGGTTCGGCGATCGGGCCGATGTCTTCAGCCCCGGTCGAGGCGGCGACGAGGCGGGCGACGGCCGGGCCGGCACCGTCATCACGGCGAAAGTCGTTGCCGATCCCGGCGACGACGACACGTGCCGTCATGAGCGATCGATCGAGACGTCGAGGAAGTGGGCCGCGCACGAGATGCACGGGTCGTGGTTGCGGATCGCGAGCTCGCAGCGCGCCGTCAACTCCGCGTCGCTCAGCTCGAGGCCCAACTCGACGACCCGGCGGACGTCGGACTCGATCGTCAGTTGATTCTGCGCCGTGGGGGGCATGATGCGCGCCGCGTGGATCGTCCCGTCGGCTTCGAGTTCGTAGCGCTGCAGGAGCATCCCGCGCGGCGCCTCGGTCGCGCCCGCCCCGGTGCCGGCCCTGGGCACGACGGTGGCAGCCGGAGGCTCGGGAGGTTCGTACTCCGTCGCCAGGCGGAGGGCCTCGTCACAGGCGAACAGGAGCTCGACCGCGCGCACGATGACGCTGCGGAACGGGTTGTTGCAGACCGGGCCGAGGCCGGCCGCGGCGGCGGCGTCGCGGGCGATGGCAGGGAGTTTGGAGTGGTTGAGGGCGTAGCGGGCGAGCGGCCCCGTGAGGTACGGTCCCCGGCCTTCGATCCGGGACTGGAGAGCCGTCGAGCGTTCGACGTGCTCCTCGACGGCGAGCTCGGCGAACTCCGCGGCCGTCGCGTCAATCCCGTCCGAGGACACGATGCGCCCGGTCTCGATCGCGTAGTGATCCGGGTGGGAAAGGGCGACGAACCGGTAGGGAGCCTCGATCTCGGGGAAGGCGAAGCCGGCGACCCAGGCGACCGTCTCGAGTGACTCGTCCCGGGCTCGCCGCAGCGGCTCGACGAGGGCCGTGACCTCCTCCCGGGTCGGGGCGCGGTAGAAACCGCCGAGGCGGACGTTGACGGGGTGGATCGCCCGGCCGCCGACGGTCTCCATGAGGTGATTGCCGGTCTTTTTCAGCCGAAGGCCGCGTTCCACCGCGGCGGCGTCGAGCGCCGCGAGCTCGACGGCATCTCGGCAACCGAAGAAGTCGGGGGCGTGGAGCAGGTAGATGTGGAGGGCGTGGCTCTGGATCCACTCACCGCAGTACAGAAGACGCCGGAGCTTTCCGATGCGCTCGCCGACCTCGACGCCGCAAGCGTCCTCGAGCGCGGCGCAGGCGGACATCTGGTAGGCGACGGGGCAGATGCCGCAGATGCGTGCCGTGATGTCCGGCGGCTCCTCGAAGCCTCTGCCGCGCAGGAAGGCTTCGAAAAAGCGCGGTGGCTCGAAGATCTCGAGCTCGACTCGCTCCAGGGCGCCGTCGCGGATCGCCACATGGAGCGACCCCTCACCCTCGACGCGAGCGAGCCCGTGGACATCGATCTTGCGGTTGGTGGTGGCTCCGCTAGGCGTCATGCTCGAGGCTCTCCTTTGAGAACTCGGTTGCGGCGGAGTTGAAGGTCCGGAAGATCCGCGCGACCCCCCGTTCGGACAAGCCGAGATCGGTGAGCCGTCTTGAAAGCGACCCGGTGTTCGTCGTGTTTGCCGGGCCGAAGCAGCCGTAGCAGCCGCGGTTGACGGCCGGGCAGAGGGCGCCGCAGCCCGCCCGTGTCACCGGTCCGAGGCATGGCGTGCCGTGGGCGACGAGCACGCAGAGGTTGCCCCGTGTCTTGCACTCCTCGCAGACGCTGTAGCCCGGGATGACCGGGCGGCGCCCAGCGAGGAGCGCCGTGACGACCTCGATGACCTGGAAGCGGTTGATCGGGCAGCCGCGCAGCTCGAAGTCGACCTTGACGTGTTCCGAGATGGGGCTGCTCGTCGCCAGGGTCGAGATGTACTCCGGGTGGGCGTAGACCGCTGACGTGTACTCGCCGACGTCGGCGTAGTTGCGGAGCGCCTGGATGCCTCCCGCCGTCGCGCAGGCCCCGATGGTGACGAGCAGGCCCGAGGCGGCGCGCACGGCGAGGATCCGCTCGGCGTCCTCGGGGGTCGTGACCGAGCCCTCGACGAGAGAGACGTCGTAGGGACCGTCGATCACCGCGCTCGTCATCTCGGTGAAGCTGGCGATTCTCACGGCCGCCGTCAGCTGGATCAGCTCGTCCTCGCAGTCGAGGATGCCCAGCTGGCAGCCGTCGCACGACGCGAACTTCCAGACCGCCAGTGTCGGTCGAGTCGTCATCGCTCCTTCTCCGTGATGAGCTCCGCCGCGAGCGGTGCGTAGGGGACGACGGGCCCGTCCCGGCACAGCAGGTACGGACCGAGCTGGCAGTGGCCGCACAATGCGATGCCGCACTGCATGTTGCGCTCGAGCGAGACTCGGATGTTCTCCGGTCGTACGCCGAGGTCGATGAGCGACCGGGCGCTGAAGCGCATCATGATCTCCGGACCGCAGACGAGCGCGACCGCGCTGGCCCCGTCGAAGGGGAGCTCGTGCAGGATCTGGGTCACGACCCCGACGTGCCCGGTCCACCCCGAGTCGGCGACGTCGACGGTCACCTCGACGTCGATGCCCATCTCTTTCCAACGAGCGATTTCCCCGGGGAACACGATCTGGTCCGGCAGGCGGGCTCCGACGCGCAGCGCGACCCGACGCGACGGCGACTTGTTCTCGGCGAGGTAGCGCATCGCACCGCGCAACGGCGCCAGCCCGATCCCGCCGACGACGACGACGACGTCGAGCGCCTCGAGGCTTTCCAGTCCCCAGTCGGTCCCGAACGGACCGCGCACACCGACGACTTCGCCGATCGCCGCGGATGCGAGCGCGTGGCTCACCGCGCCGACGTCGCGCACCGTGTGTTCGATCGCGCCGGGCGCCCCGGGCGCCGAGCTGATCGAGATGGCGATCTCGCCGACGCCGAAGGCGGTCAGCATGTTGAACTGTCCGGCCCGGAAGGCGGTGATCGGCTCGTCGATCGGTTCGAGCCAGAGCGTCGTGACGTCGAACGTCTCGGGTTTGCGATCGACGACGCGGTAGCGGGAGGGCACGAAGGGGCCCGCCGCCAGGCGTTCGGCTTCAGTCTTCAAGGCTGTGCCCGTACAGGTCGAGGAGACGGACGCGGGTCGACTGGAGACGACTGAGCAGCACGCCGCTGATCCGCTGCAAGAGGGCGTAGCCGAACACCGGGTCCTCGTCGGCCTTGGCACGCAAACACGTGCCGTCGATCGCGATGGCGCCGACCGGGTCGATCGCCACGCCGTCGAAGTGCCAGCGATACGGCGGCACGAGCCACGACCAGCCGAGGACGCAGTTCGGCCCGATCGTCTCGATGACGAGCGGCTTGCCCGAGGGCCGTTGCACCTGCAGGGAGACACGCCCGCGGCGCAAGAGGTAGAGCGTGTCGGCCGGCTCGCCCTCGACGAGGATGCGGGCCCCCGGTTCGAAGGCGACGTTCTGCGCGCATCCGGCGGCGAGCTCGATCGTCGAGTCCGGGAGACCGGCGAACAACGAGTTCCTGGCGATGAGATCCCTCATCTCTTCCATTGGCCTACCTGTCCCGAACCGCAACGGGTTCGTCCTTCTTCAGCGCGCCGTCGCTTGCCGCGATCGCCGCGACTTCCTCGGTGATGTCGATGCCCACCGGACACCACGTGATGCAGCGTCCGCAACCAATGCAGCCCGAATTCCCGAACTGATCGACCCAGGTCGAGAGCTTGTGTGTCATCCATTGGCGATACCGGGATCTCGTCGAGACGCGCACCGATCCGCCGTGGAGGTAGGAGTGCGCGAGGTCGAAGCAGGAATCCCAGCGCCGGGTCTGCTCGATGCCGCCCGCGAGGTCGGTCGTTTGTTCGACGGCGGCGCAGAAGCAGGTCGGGCAGACGAGGGTGCAGTTGCCGCAGGCGAGGCAACGAGAAGCGACATCGTCCCATCGGGGATGTTCCAGGTTGCGCGCGAGCAGCTCCGGGGCCGCGGCGGCGTCGAGGGTCCTGCCGATGGCGGCCTCGGCGTGGCCGATGACTTCCTCCCGGGCCCGCAGGTCGGCGTCTCCTGCCGGGCTCGAGGGGATCTGGGCGAGCATCGCCGCGCCCCGCTCGGACCCGACCCGGACGAGGAAGCGATGTTCGGGGTCGTGCAGCTCGGTGAGCGCGAGGTCGAAGCTCGCCTTGGCGGCGGGCCCGCTGCCCATCGAAGTGCAAAAGCACGTGGCCGCGGGGACGCCGCACTCCACGACGACGACGAAGGCCCCGTCGCGTCGCCGGCGGAAGACGGGGTCGGGGCTCTTGCCCCCGGCGAGCACGCCGCCGAGGACCTCGAGCGCGGCGACCTCGCACGGGCGGGCCCCGAAAAAGGCCTCCACCGGAGCGTCGTCGGCGACCCCGCTGACGACGACGTCACCGCCCTCGCGCCGCCCTCGCCAGACGACCGCCTGGGAGGGGAACACCGATTGCCGGAACGATTCGGGACCGACTGCCCATCCGAACAGGTCCCCGTCGTCCGAGCTCGCGAGGCGGTACGAACCAGGCTTCTGCTCGTCGTGCCAGCCGATCGGGAGGTCTTCGACCGAATGGACCTCGCGATGGACTATGGCACCGTTGCGCACAACGGGCCCAACGACGCGATAGCCGCCGGTCCGCAGCGACGCGATGAGCGAGTCGACCCCGTCACGATCGATGACGACGCCGTGAGGGGAAGGCACACCGCCACGTTAGAGCCCGGCTCGAGCCGGCGGAAGGGCCGGTCGGCCCATTTTCTCCGTGCGATGGTGGGCTGAAGTACCGCGGGCTTGTGACCATCGGCCCTAACCACCGCGGCGAACGGACGCGAGCATTGTGACAGGACGAGCGCCGAGGCGGGCGGTACTCGGGCGAAGGGTCCAGAGGCCACGGAGAGGCTGCGGATGTTCAAGGTTCGGATCCACGGGCGGGGAGGACAGGGGGTCGTGACGGCGGCGGAACTGCTCGCCGTCGCCGCGTTCAACGACGGTCGCCACGCCCAGGCCTTTCCGAGTTTCGGTTCCGAGCGAACCGGTGCACCGGTCGTGTCGTTCTGCCGGATCAGCGAACGGGAGATCAGGACCCGCGCGCCGATCGACGAGCCTGACGCGCTCGTGATCCAGGACGCGACTCTCCTCCATCAGGTGGGGCTGTTCTCCGGTCTCAAGCCGCAGGGCTACGCGCTCGTCAACACGGCGAAGAGCTTGGAAGAGATCGGTGCCGCGCAGTTCGTTGCCGGACTGCCGGCCAACCACGTAGTTTCACTCCGGGCGACGGAAATCGCGCTGCAGCACCTCGGTCGGCCCCTGCCCAACGCCGTCCTGCTCGGCGGTTTCGCCGCGCTGACCGGGGTGGTCTCGCTCGCGGCGGTCATCGCGGCCGTCGAGGACCGCTTCTCCGGGGAGATGCGAGACGGCAACGTCGCGGCCGTCACGGAGGCGTTCAACCAGACGCGCGCCCAGTACGAAGCACTTGCGGTTCGCGAGAGGAGGTCCGTCGGTGCTGCGCCAGATTGAAGGTTCTCGCGCCGTCGCCGAATCGGTCGCGCTGTGCCGCCCGCAGGTCGTCTGCGCCTACCCAATCTCCCCGCAGACCCACATCATCGAGGGCGTCGGGGCGCTCGTGAAGTCGGGACGGCTCAAACCCTGCGAGTTCCTCAACGTCGAATCGGAGTTCGCCGCGATGTCCGTGTCGATCGGGGCCTCGGCGGCGGGGGCGAGGGCCTACACCGCGACGTCAAGCCAGGGGCTGCTTTTCATGGCGGAGGCCGTCTTCAACGCCTCCGGACTCGGGTTGCCGATCGTGATGACCGTGGCGAATCGGGCTCTCGGCGCGCCGATCAACATCTGGAACGACCACAGCGACGCGATGGCATTGCGGGACTCCGGTTGGGTCCAGCTTTTCGCCGTGACGAACCAACACGCCGTCGATCTCCACGTCCAGGCCTTCCGTCTTGCCGAGGAGCTCAGCGTGCCGGTGATGGTCTGCATGGACGGCTTCATCCTCACCCACGCAGTGGAACGGGTCGAGATCCCAACCCAGGAACAAGTCGACCGCTATCTGCCGCCGTTCCTCCCACAACAGGTCCTCGACCCGGCGTCCCCGGTCTCGATCGGCGCGATGGTAGGACCCGAGGCGTTCACGGAGGTCCGCTACCTGGCCCAGGCGCGCCAGGTCGAGGCTCTCGTCCGCATCCCCGAACTCGCCGCCGAGTTTGAGCGCGTGGTCGGTCGCCCGAGCGGGGGCCTCGTCTCGGGCTACCGCAACGAGGACGCCGAAACGATCGTCGTCGCGCTCGGTTCCGTCGTCGGCACGATCAAGGACGTCGTCGACGCGATGCGCGAGGAAGGCACGAAGATCGGCGTCGTCAGCCCGACGACCTTCCGTCCTTGCCCGGAGGAGGCCCTGGCGGCGGCGCTCGAGGGCGCGCACCGCGTCGTCGTGATCGAGAAGGCGTTCGCCCTTGGCTCCCGGGGCATCCTCGGAGCAGACGTCGACGCGCTGATCTCCAACCGGGGGACGAAGACCTACACGGTCATCGCCGGGCTCGGGGGCCGGGCAATCACCGAAGGGTCGCTGCGCCGGGTCTTTGGCGAGGCGATCCGGGGCGAGCTCGAGGCGGTGAACTTCCTCGATCTCGACCGGGGGGTGGTCGACCGGGAACTCGCCCGCATGGCGGACGACCCCCGCACCGCGCCGAGTATCGAGCGGGTGCTCCGTGACGTGCGGCAGTCCGCGGCGCGAATCGTCTAGAAGGGCGTGTCGTGACCGAACAGACGATCAAGTTCTACCAAGTCGGCAGTTTCGCGGTCGGCAACCGTCTCGTCGACCCGGCGCTGCGCACCGTGCAGTCCGACCGCGCCCGGCCGAACTCGCTCACCTCGGGCCATCGGGCCTGTCAGGGGTGCGGCGAGGCGCTTGGCGCCCGCTACGTCCTCGACGCGGCGATGCGGGCGACGAACGGGCAGTTGATCGTCGTCAACGCGACCGGGTGCCTCGAGGTTTTCTCCACGCCGTATCCGGAGACGTCGTGGCAGGTCGCGTGGATGCATTCCCTATTCGGCAACACGGCAGCGGTCGCGACCGGGGTTGCCGCGGCGTTGAAGACGCGGGGCGACGCGCAGACCCGCGTTATTGCCCAGGCCGGAGACGGGGGAGCCGTCGACATCGGATTCGGTTGTCTGTCGGGCATGTTCGAGCGCAACGACGACGCCCTGTTCGTCTGCTACGACAACGGCGCCTACATGAACACCGGCGTGCAGCGTTCCGGCTCGACGCCCGCCGCGGCGCGGACCGCGACGACCGAGTCCCTCGGGCGGGAGCCGGGCAACCCGTTCGGCCAGGGCAAGAATTTGCCCCTGCTCGCCGTCGCGCACGAGATCCCCTACGTCGCGACAGCGACGGTCGGCGACCTGCACGACCTCGAGGCCAAGGTCGAACGGGCGATGGAGCTGCGGGGGGAGCGCTACCTGCACGTCCTCGTCCCGTGCCCGCTCGGCTGGGGCACGGAGTCCCGGGACACGATCCGTCTCGCCCGCCTGGCCTGCGAGACAGGTCTCTTTCCGCGCTTCGAGGCGGCCTACGGGGAGATCCTCAGCACGACTCCGATCCGCCGTCTCGTGCCGGTCGAGGCGTACCTGCGTCCGCAGCGGCGGTTCGCCCACTTGTTCCGGGATCCTCCGCGCACCGACGACATCGCCCGCATTCAGGCGATCGCCGACCGCAACATCCGGCGCTTCGATCTTCTCGGCGAGGCTGCTGGCGAGGAGCCCCGGTGAGCGAGCACCCCTTCGCGATCACGCTCGACGCCGGATCGAGCCGGGCGAACCGCACGGGTTCCTGGCGGGTCGAGCGACCCGTCTACGTGGACCGTCTCCCTCCCTGCAACGACGCCTGTCCGGCCGGCGAGAACATCCAACACTGGCTGTACGACGCCGAGGCCGGGGACTACGAGGCGGCGTGGCGCTCGCTCGTCGAGGACAACCCGCTTCCCGCGATCTGCGGACGTGTCTGCTTCCATCCCTGCGAGACGGCCTGCAATCGGGCCAAGGTGGATGAGGCGGTCGGGATCCACGCCGTCGAGCGGTTCCTCGGCGACGCGGCGATCTCACACGGTTGGCGACTGCCCCCGCCGGCGGCGATGTCGGCTCACCGGGTCCTCGTCGTCGGGTCGGGACCGTCGGGACTCGCGGTCGCCTATCACCTCGCCCGGCTCGGGCATGAGGTCGTCATCGCCGAGGCGGCCCCCGCGGCGGGCGGCATGCTGCGCTATGGAATCCCGAAGTACCGCCTGCCTCGCGAGGTGATCGACGCCGAGATCCGTGCGATCACCGACCTCGGAGCCACGATCGAGCTCAACCGCAAGGTGACCGACATCGCCCGCGCGCAGGAAGAGGGCCGTTTCGACGCGGTCTACCTCGCCTTCGGCGCGCAGCTCTCGCGTCGGGTCGACATTCCAGCCGCCGATTCGGCGCACGTGGTCGACGCCCTCGCGTTCCTCGCGAGCAACGCCGCGGCGGAACCGGTTGAGGTCGGGCGTCGCGTCGTCGTCTACGGCGGCGGCGACACGGCGATGGACGCCGCCCGGAGCGCCAGGCGGCTCGGCGCGACGGAAGCGGTCATCGTCTATCGCCGGAACCGCGAGAAGATGCCGGCCCACGAGGTCGAGGTCGCCGAGGCCCTCGCCGAAGGGGTGACCGTGAACTGGCTCTCGACGATCTCCCGGGTGGACGAAGGCAGGATAGTCATCGAGAAGATGGAGCTCGACGCCGACGGTTTCCCCCAGCCGACCGGCGAATTCGCCGAGCTCGGCGCGGACTGCGTCATCTTGGCCCTCGGTCAGGACGCCGACCTCGCGCCGCTCGCTGGGCTCGAAGGCGTCGACCTGAACGACGGTGGCGTGCTCGTCGACGCCCAGATGATGACCGGGCGACCGGGGGTCTTCGCCGGGGGAGACATGGTCCCCGCCGAACGGACGGTCACCGTCGCGATCGGGCAGGGAAAGAAGGCCGCCCGCAACATCGATCGCTGGCTGCGCGGGACGCGAGAGGCCCCGGTGGAGCGCCACGAGCTCGCTTCGATCGACAAGCTGAACACCTGGTACTACGCCGACGCCCCCCGGACGCTCCAACCCGAGCTCGAGGCGGCGCGTCGCGAGTCCGGGTTCGAGGAGGTCGTCGGCGGGCTCGACGAGTCGAACGCGCTGTTCGAAGCGCGCCGGTGCATGTCGTGTGGCAACTGCTTCGAGTGCGACAACTGCTACGGGGTCTGCCCCGATGCTGCGGTGTCTAAGCTCGGTCCCGGGAAGCGCTACGCCTTCGACTACGACTACTGCAAGGGCTGTGGGATCTGCGTTGCCGAATGCCCCTGCGGCGCGATCGTCATGGTGCCGGAGCTGATCTGACCGCGTGTCGGCTGCGGCGCGCGGCGCCATCTTGGATTGAGTAGACGGGGTCGGGGGCGCGCCCCAAGCCACCGGCCCGAGTGGTGGGTGCCGCGGTGACTCGGGCCACCCAAGGAGGAAGATGATGGTAGATCGAGCGGAACCGTCCGCGGCTCCGGGAGAACCGGCGGAGAACCCCACGGCGACTGTTGCGGTGGTGGCCGTGGCGCGCGAGGCCGGTGAGGCGGAAAGCCGGGTCGCGCTCGTACCGGACGACGTCGGCAGGCTCAGGTCCGCCGGCTTCGCCGTTGTCGTCGAGAAGGACGCCGGCAAGAAGGCGTGGTTCTTTGACGACGCCTACGTCCAGGCGGGGGCGGATGTCCTCGATCGCGACAAGTGCTTTGCCGATTCGGACGTCGTGCTGTTCGTCAACCGGCCCAGCGACGCCGACGCCGGGAGGCTGAGGCCGGGACAGGTCGTCGTCGGTTTGCTCGCCCCGCTTGTCGATCCCGCCTTCGTCACGCGCCTCGCCGAACTTGGCGTCACGGCGGTGAGCCTCGACATGCTGCCGCGCACGCTCAGCCGTGCCCAGGCGATGGACGTGCTGAGTTCGCAGGCGAACATCGCCGGTTACAAGGCCGCGCTCGTGGCGGCGAACGCCTTCGGGCGTTATTTCCCGCTTCTCATGACGGCGGCAGGGACCGCCCGTCCCGCCGAGGTCCTCGTGCTCGGGGCCGGGGTCGCCGGGCTCCAGGCGATCGCGACGGCCCACCGACTCGGCGCGATCGTGAAGGGTTACGACGTCCGGCCGGAAGCGAAAGAACAGGTCGAGTCCCTCGGTGGGCGATTCATCGAGCTCAAATCGGTCCCCGACGCCGCCGGCGAGGGCGGCTATGCGCGGGTCCTCACGGCTGAGGAGACCGCAGCACAGCAGGAGGAGCTGAACGGACACGTCGCCCAGCACGACGTCGTCATCACGACGGCGCAGGTCCCCGGTCGCCGTCCTCCTCTCCTCATCACCGCGGCGGCGGTGGGGGCGATGCGCGCCGGGTCTGTCGTCGTCGACATGGCAGCGAGCCCGCTCGGCGGCAACGTCGAGGGGTCGCGACCCGACGCGACGACCGTCTCGGACAACGGCGTCACGATCATCGGAGCCGGCAACCTCGCCTCGACGATGCCGATGGGCGCTTCCACGGCGTACTCGCACAATGTCTGCGCGCTCCTCGCCCATCTCGCCGAGAACGGGAAGGTGGCGATCGACCTCACCGACGAGATCCAGGCCGGGGTCGTCATCACCTTCGATGGCAAAGTGGTCAACCCCGCGACGGCGGAACTGGCGGGGTCGAACGGGCGCGAACCCCTAGTGAACGGAGCCTGAGTCGATGAATACGAGTCTCGTCACTGATGTCACGATCTTCGTGCTCAGTCTTCTCGTGGGGTTCGAGGTGATCTCCAAGGTCCCCCAGACGCTCCACACGCCGTTGATGTCGGCCGCGAACTCCATCCACGGCGTCGTGATCGTCGGGGCGTTCTTGATCGCGTCGACGGCGCACGATGACGTCGGGTACACGCTCGCGTTCATCGCGGCCGTATTCGCCGGGATGAACGTCGTCGGTGGGTACACGGTCACCGACCGGATGCTGAAGATGTTCCAGCGTCGTCCGGCCGCGGTGTCCAAAGAGGCGACGGACGAGGGGGGACGTCCCTGATGGGTGCCTTCAACGACGTCATCACGCTCGTCTACCTCGCCGCAGCGACCTGCTTCGTCGTCGGGCTCCACCTCATGAACGCGCCGCCGACGGCAAACCACGGCAACCGGCTCTCGGCCGCCGGGATGCTCGTCGCCGTCGCGGCGACGCTCGCGCTCATCGCCCATGACGGGACGATCTCGACCACGGGTTGGTTGATGCTCACCCTGGGCGGTGTCATCGGTTCCGGCGTTGGGCTGTACCTCGCCCGCTCCGTCCAGATGACGGCGATGCCGCAACTCGTCAGCTTGTTCAACGCCGTGGGTGGCGGGGCCGCGGCGCTCGTCGCCATCGCGGACTTCATCCGACTCGCCGGGATCTTCCACGCGCCGACGATCGCGGCACGGACCTCGGTGACGAGCGTCCTCGACGTCGTCATCGGCGCCGTGACGCTGTCGGGTTCGGTTGTCGCGGCGGGCAAGCTGCAGGGCTTCATCCCGTCTCAGCCGATCGTCGTTCCCGGCGCCCGGGTCGCCAACCTCGTGCTCGCGTTGGCGCTCTGCGCCGGGACCGGGTACATCCTGTCGGGCGCGAACAGCGATCCCACGCTCATCGGGATCGCCGTCGTGTCCCTCGTCATGGGCGTGATCATGGTTCTGCCGATCGGCGGCGCGGACATGCCCGTCGTCATCTCGCTCCTCAACGCCTTCACCGGGACGGCTGTCGCGATGGCGGGTTTCGTCATCAACAGTGTCGGACTCATCATCGCCGGCGCGCTCGTCGGTGCCTCCGGCAGCATTCTCACCAAGTTGATGGCTGACGCGATGAACCGCTCGATCCTCAACATCGTCGCCGGCGGGTTCGGCACGGGCGACCAGGCGAGCGCCATCGGTTCCGGCGTCACCGGCCAGGTGCGCTCGATCGGGGCCGACGACGTCGCGATCCAGCTCGCCTACGCCCAGAAGGTGATCATCGTGCCCGGCTACGGCCTCGCTGCTGCCCACGCCCAGCACGTCGTGAAGGAGCTGGCGGACCTGCTCGAGAAGCGGGGCGTCGAGGTGTCCTACGCCATCCACCCGGTGGCCGGACGGATGCCGGGTCACATGAACGTCCTGCTCGCCGAGGCTGAGGTGCCCTACCAGCAGCTGAAGACGATGGAGGAGATCAATCCGGAGTTTCCCCGCGCCGACGTCGCCCTGGTGATCGGGGCGAACGACGTGACGAACCCGGCGGCCCGCCGGCCGGGCAACGCCGTCTCCGGGATGCCGATTCTCGACGTCGACAAGGCGAAGAGCATCATCGTCATCAAGCGCTCGATGGGTCACGGCTACGCCGGGATCGACAACGAGCTCTACACCGACCCGAAGACGGGCATGTTCTTCGCCGACGCGCAGGTCGGACTGCGCGCGATCACCGCGGCGGTGAAGACCCTCGTCGGAGTGGACTGACCCGCCGAGGGGACGCGTCGGTGTCGGCCGGACGGTGACAGGAGGCGTTGACCGTTCGTTGGGCGCGCTCTCCGGGCCCGGATAGTCGATCGCGGCAGCCCGGAGTTCCCTCGCGGGCCAAAGCCGGTGCAGGGCCGCTTGTCACCAGCACCGTCGTGTTCCGCGGGCCGGCGCTTTGCCCGGACGGCGCGCCACTGCCTTCCGGGCTGGCGATCCGGCCCCGACGTGCCCTTTTTGCTTCGCGCCGCGCCCGGCAGGGTCGTTGGCGAGGCTTTTTTCCCGGTCGGTGACGGGCCGGGCCCTTCGTGCCGGGCCCAGACGCGCGGAAAGGTCCAAGTGGTTGACGGGGTGGGGGACTGTTACATAGAGTGGCGCGAAATGGAGGACAGGGGAGCGGTGTCACCCGCTCGGCGACCCGTGGTGACCACGAGGAAGGACACCGACGTTGGGCCCCGAAACCGACTTTTTCGGGAGGTATGACCACTCCCTCGATTCCAAGGGTCGGCTGATCCTCCCGGTTCGCATTCGTCACCGCCTCGGCTCGCTCTGCTTTCTCACCCCGCATCTCGAGGGTTGCCTCGCGATCTGGCCGCCGGAGACCTTCCGCGCCGAGGTCGAGCTCCGGCGGGCCTCCGCCGTCGACGCCATCACGCGCAACCAGGTCCGCGAGTGGTCCTCGGCGGTCGACGAGACGGAGATCGACCCGCACGGCCGGATTCTCATCGCCGCCGACCTGCGGGGCTACGCGGCCCTGGAACGCGAAGTCGTCATCGTCGGCGTCATCGACCACGTCGAGCTGTGGTCCCCGCCGATCTGGAACGCCAAGGCTCTCGTCCCGGCCGGCGCCGACGTCAGCTCCGGCGCGTGATCGTGCTGGTGACCGACCGTGTCCGCCTCCGCCCCCGCTCGGGGGTTCGGGCGCACCCCGGCCGCCGCCAAGACTCACCGCGGTTCGTCCCCTGGCCCATCCGCAGCTCCTCGGCTGCCGTCAAGGATGGCCAGCATCAACCCCTCTCCGCCGATCTCCATCCGTTCTGCCGGGCGAGCATCGCTCGGCCGTCAGTCGGGGGGCTGCGGATGAGCCAGGGGACGTTCCACACCCCGGTCATGGTCGCCGAGGTCGTCGAGCTCGTGCGACCCGTGCCGCCGGGCCTCGTCGTCGACGCGACGATCGGCGGCGCCGGTCACGCCGCGGCGATCCTCGAGAGCCGATCCGATGTCGTCGTCGTCGGAATCGACCGCGACGGCGACGCGGTCGCCGAGGCGGCGGCCCGCCTCGTGAGATTCGGACGGCGGGCCCGGGTGCGCCGCGCCCGGTTCGACGCTCTCGCCGAGGTGCTCGCGGCCGCGGCTCCCACCGAACTCGCCCGCTCGGGCGGGGTGTCGGCGGTGCTGTTCGACCTCGGGGTGAGCTCGCACCAGCTCGACTGCGCGGAAAGGGGATTCTCGTACCGCCGCGAATCCCCGCTCGACATGCGGATGGACCGCGCGACGCCGCGGAACGCCCGAGACCTCGTGAACACCCTCGGCGAAGACGAGCTGGCGCGCCTTTTCGCCGCCCACGGCGAGGCGCGGTTCGCCCCCAGGATCGCCCGGGCCATCGTTCGGGAGAGGCCGATCGTCACGACGACCGCCCTCGCCGATCTGGTGGCAAGGGCGGTGCCACCCGCGGCACGGCGACGGGGCCATCCCGCCGGCCGCGTCTTTCAGGCCCTGCGGGTCGCGGTCAACGAGGAGCTCGACGTGCTGCCCCGTGCGCTGGACCAGGCCCTCGCCCTCCTCGTCACCGGGGGTCGGATCGTCGCGCTCGCCTACCACTCGGGCGAGGACCGCGTCGTGAAGGAACGCTTCCGAACGTGGTCGACCGGGGGCTGCACGTGCCCGCCCGGTCTGGCCTGCGTCTGTGGCGCCCGGTCGGAGGTGCGACTCCTCAACCGGGGAGCCCGCCGGCCGTCCGGAGACGAGGTGGCGCGCAATCCCCGAGCCGTCGCGGCGCGTCTGCGGGCTGTCGAACGTCTCCCGGCGGACGACGGGAAGGCCGGGGATCGATGACGCCGGCACGCGCCGCCCGCCTCGACGTCGAAGCGGCCGAGGAGCGACGAGCCGGGGGAACGCTCGGTGCCAGTCGGACCGGGCTCGCCGTCGTCGGCCCGGCCGGGCTGGAACGACGTCGCCTGCGACGCCGCGCCCGGGCGACCCTCGCCGCGGCGGTGACGCTCGTCGCCGGCGCGCTCTTCACCGTCGCGGCCGGTCAGGCCTTTGTCGCGGCCCAGCAGGTCCACCTCGACCGATTGGCTCAGCAACTCGCCACTTCCGTCGCGAGGGACCAGAATCTTCAGCTCACCCGGGCGGAGCTGGAGTCGCCGTCGCGCATCCTCGCCATCGCCGAGCGCCAGCTGGGCATGGTCGTGCCGAGAGCCGTGACGTACCTCGTCCCCGTCGATCCTGGGCGGACCGGCAGGCCGGCCGCGGGCCGGAAGGCGTCGTGACGCGGTTGGATCGGCGCCGGGCCGGCCGTCGCCCGCCGCCGACGGCCGTGCGCCGAGCCCGCATGCGCGTCGTCGCCGCAGTGGTGGTCGTGGCGGCGACGGGTCTCGCCGTCCGCCTCACCGTCGTCCAGGTCGTCGACGGCGCCCGTTACGCCGCCTACGTGAAGGGCGAGGTCGAACACGAGGTCGCGCTCAGCGCGGCCCGGGGCGCCATTTACGACAGCAGCGGAGACGTGCTGGCCGTCTCGGTCCCGCGCACCGACGTCGTCGCCGACGATTTCCAGATCACGAGGCCCGACTCCGAGGCAAGGACGCTCGCCCGGCTGCTCGGCGTCGCCGCCGGCCCCCTGAGGCGTGAGCTCAGCGAGCACAACGGCTACGTCGTTGTCGCCCGCGACCTCACGGATGCCCGGGTGGCCCGGATCGAAACCCGCGATCTCGCGGGTCTGAGCTTCATCGGCGACACCGTGCGCGTGTCGACGGGGGGCGCGGTTTTCCAGCCGCTGCTCGGAGGCGTGAACGCCGCCGGGATCGGCGATTCTGGCGTCGAGGCGGCGGACAACGATCTGCTCGCCGGGAAGCCGGGCCGCGAGCTCGTCGCCCTCGCGCCTGGCGGGTACACGCTCCCGGCCGCACCGACAGACGTGACCCCGGCGAAGCCGGGAACGGGTCTCGTCCTCACGATCGATGAGCCGCTGCAGGTCGAGGTCTACAAGGATCTCGCGGCGCAAATGGCGAGGACGCACGCCAAGAGCGGCATCGCCGTCGTGATGGACGTCCACACTGGGGCGATCCTCGCGATGGTCGATCTCGTTGCCGGCCCGCACGGGTCGATTGAACCGGCGGAGTCGAATCTCGCCGCGACGAGTGTGTACCAGCCGGGATCGGCGATGAAGCTCGTCACTGTGACCGCAGCCCTCGAGGCGGGGTTGATCACCCCCTCGACGGTGTTCACGGTCCCGGACTCGATCGTTGTCGGCGGCTATCGGTTCGCCGACGCCGAGGCCCACCCGACCGAGCAACTTACGGTGGCACAGATCCTCGCGCAGTCTTCGAACGTCGGCACCATCGAGATCGCGCAGCGTCTCGGGCTCGCCCGCCTCGCCGCGGGCTTGACGACCCTCGGCTTCGGGCGTCTCACGGGTCTCGGTTGGCCCGGAGAGTCAGCGGGGATCGTCGGTTCGCCGTCGACGTGGTACGGATCCGCCGCGGCGGCGGTGCCGATCGGCACCGGCATCGCCGTGACGCCGCTCCAGGTGCTCGACGCCTATAACACCGTCGCCAACGGCGGCGTCTTCGTCGCTCCCCGTCTCGTCGCCGGCACGGTCGACAGCGACGCGCCCGAAGACCTCGTGGCGGCGCCGGCCGGAGAGCGAACGATCGCGGCCTCGACCGTCGCGGCACTCGTGCCGATGCTCGAAGGCGTCGTCCAGGACGGGACGGCGGTGCGCGCCCATATCCCCGGATACACCGTCGCGGGCAAGACCGGCACCGCGCAAGTCCCGGAAACGACGCGACGGGGCTACATCCTCGGCGACTGGAACGCGACATTCGTCGGCTTCGTGCCCGCCCAGGATCCCCAACTCTCCGGGATCGTCGTACTGAACCACCCGACGCCGATCTACGGTGGGTTGGTGTCTGCTCCCGTGTTCTCCCAGATCATGCGCTACTCGCTCCGTCGCTTCGATATCGCGCCGTCGTCGGCCGCCGCGCTCGCGGCGCACGTGAGCCCCGCGTCCAGCCGGTGACGAGTTCGACGGTGGAAGGAGTCGAAGCCGACCTCGCGGTCGAGCGGATCATCGACCGAGTCGCCCCGCTTGTCGAGATCGGCCGGCGCCAGGGGGTCGCGATCAGCGACGTCGTCTTCGATGACCGCGAGGTGACCGCGGGGGCGCTCTACTGCTGTCTCGCCGGCTCCCGCCACGACGGGCACGACTTCGCGGGACTGGCCGCGGCGGCGGGTGCCGTCGCCTTCATCTGCGAGCACACCCTCGGTGCCGAGGTCGGCGGGGCGCTCCAGCTCCTCGTGCCGCCGGGCACGGCGCGCATCGCGATGGCGCGAGCTGCGTGTGCTTTCTGGGAAGATCCCGCCG
Source organism: Acidimicrobiales bacterium (assembly GCA_035625025.1). Lineage (GTDB taxonomy): Bacteria > Actinomycetota > Acidimicrobiia > Acidimicrobiales > Bog-793 > Bog-793. The sequence goes on along the minus strand of DASPQJ010000037.1, from coordinate 48,520 downwards.
CCGCGCTCCACACCGTCGGGATCACGGGAACGAACGGCAAGACGACGACGACGTACCTGCTGCGGTCGATCCTCGAACGGGCCGGTTGGCCGACCGGGGTGATCGGGACGCTCGAGGGGGCGCGCACGACGCCCGAGTCACCGCATCTGCAACGGGAGCTCGCCCAGATGCGCGACGGGGGAATCGTCGCGAGCGCGATCGAGGTGACCTCGCACGCCCTCGTGCAGCATCGAGTGGACGGGATCCGATTCGACGTCGCCGTCTTCACGAACCTGTCCCGGGACCACCTCGACTACCACGAGACGATGGAGGCCTACTTCGCGGCGAAGGCGAGGTTGTTCACACCGGAGCGCGCCCGTTTCGCGGTCGTCAATCGTGATGACGAGTTCGGTCGTCGCCTTTTCGATCGTGCCGAGATCCCGACGGTGTCTTACTCGCTCGACGACGTGCGAGATCTGGATCTCGGTCTTTCAGAAGCCAGTTTCCGGCTGGGCAAGCGCGCGGTGCATCTCCACCTCGGGGGTGAATTCAACGTCGCCAACGCGCTCGCTGCCGCGAGCGCGGCGCGGGCTCTCGGCGTCGAACCCGACGCCATCGTCGAAGGGCTCGCCGGAGTCCCGGGTGTCCCGGGCCGGTTCGAGGCCATCGAGGGCGCCGGAGGCGTCGTCGCCGTCGTCGATTACGCCCACACCCCCGCGGGCCTCGAGGGACTCCTGAAGGCGGTCCGGGCGGAACGCGCCTCGGCCGATGCGCTCCAGCCACCGGCAGTCATCGTGGTTTTCGGCTGCGGGGGGGACCGGGACCGCGGGAAGCGGCCGGCAATGGGCGCGGTCGCCTCGCGTCTCGCCGACGTCGTCGTGCTGACGAGCGACAACCCGCGCAGTGAGGACCCGGAGGCGATCATCGAAGAGATCCGCGCCGGGATGAGCGGGCCGGCGAGGCTCGTCGTCGAAGCCAACCGCAGGACGGCGATCGCCGGCGCGCTGCACGCCGCTCGACCGGGTGACGTCGTCGTCGTGGCGGGCAAGGGTCACGAGACGACGCAGCAGTTTGCCGACGTGACCCTGCGGTTCGACGATCGGGAGGTCGTGCGCGCCGAGCTGGAGTGGATCGACCGCGCTGGCCGACGGTCGGCAAGGGGCCGGCCGGGAGCGGACGGGGTGACCCGATGATCTCGATCTTCATGTCCGGCACCGTCGCGCTTCTGGTCTCGGGGTTCGGAACGCCGATCCTGCTGCGTTCTCTGGCGGACCGCCGCATCGGCCAGCAGATCCGCAAGGACGGCCCGGCGATCCACATCGTGAAAGAGGGCACGCCGACGATGGGCGGCATCGCGATCATCGTCGCGGCCACCGCCGGGTACCTCGTCGGTCACGTCGGCACGAGCGCGCGGTTCACCTGGGCCGGCGGTTTCGCCATGTTCGCGCTCGCCCTCGCCGGGGCGATCGGCTTCGCTGACGACTGGCTGAAGGTGCGGCGCCAGCGGAGCCTCGGGTTGAACAAACGGGGGAAATTCTTCCTGCAGATCCTCGTCGGCGTCGGATTCGCGCTCGTCGCCTGGCACTGGGCGCAGGCGAACACCGTGCTGTCGTTCACACGGGCGAGCGTGCCCGGGGTCGCACTCGGCACGGTGCTGTGGGTCGTCTGGGCGACGTTCATCACCACGGCCGGGGCGAACGCCGTGAACCTGACCGACGGGCTCGACGGTCTGGCCGCGGGTTCCTCCGCCTTCACGTTCTCGGGCCTCACGCTCATCGGCTATTGGCAGTACCGCCACGTGCAGATCTACCACGTCCACGCGGCACTCGATCTCGCCCTCGTCGCGATCGCGATGGGGGGCGCGTGTGTCGGTTTCCTCTGGTGGAACGCGGCCCCGGCGCGCATCTTCATGGGGGACACGGGCTCGCTCGCCGTCGGTACGGCGCTGGCGTGCCTCGCCCTGGAGATGAACGTGCAACTGCTCCTGCCGATCCTCGGCGGCCTTTTCGTCGTCGTCACGCTTTCGGTCGTCATCCAGGTGGTGAGCTTCCACGTCTTCCACACCCGTATCTTCCGGATGGCGCCGATCCATCACCACTTCGAGCTCGCAGGATGGCCGGAAACGACGGTGATCGTACGATTCTGGGTCTTCTCCGCCTTGTGCACCGCGCTCGGACTCGGCATCTTCTACGCCGACTTCCTCGGAGTGAGGTCGCTCCTGTGAAAGGTCGGCGGCGACGGGACGTTGGCCTCTCCGGCCCCGTGGCGGTCATCGGATTCGCCGTCACCGGCCAGACCGTGGCGCGCGTGCTGAAAGAGAAGGGATTGGATGTCGTCGCGGTGGAGGACGCTCCGACTCCGGCGCGGGAGTCGGCCGCGGCGTCGCTCGGGGTCGAGCTCGTCGTCGCCCCGGGGCGGGGCGAGCTCGCCGTCCTGGTCGGACGCTGCGAACTCGTTGTCGCCAGTCCCGGCGTGCCACCCCGCCATCCGGTGTTCGAGCTCGCCGGGGCGGGCCAACTCGTCTCGGAGATCGAACTGGCGTACCGGCTGTCGTCAATGCCGATCGTGGCGGTGACGGGGACGAACGGCAAGACGACGGTGACCGCGCTCGTGACGGCGATGCTCGTCGCCTCCGGGGTGCGCGCCGAAGCTTCCGGGAACATTGGCCAACCACTGATCGCGACGGTGACAAACGACGACGTCGAGGTGGCTGTGGCCGAGGTTTCCTCGTTCCAGCTCGCGCTGAGCTCGTCGTTCCGTCCCCGCGTGGCGACGTGGCTGAACCTGGCCGAGAACCACCTCGACTGGCATCGCTCCCTGGACGACTACGTGGCCGCCAAGGCCCGGATCTGGGCCAACCAGGAAGACGACGACGTCGCGCTGGTGAACAGCGACGACCCGATCGTCGCCGCGGCGGCGCAGTCGGCGCGGGGGCGCGTCGTGACGTTCGGCCGCACAGGCTGCGGGTATCGGCTCGAGGAGGGGAGTTTCTTCGCTCCCGACGGGGGGCTCGTCGCCACGAGCGACGATCTCGTCCGGGACCTCACCCATGATCGCCTCAACGCGCTCGCAGCCCTGGCAACGGCGCTGGAATCGGGCGGCTCGCGCAAGGCGTGCCGCGCCGCCCTCCGGACGACGCCGCCCGCGGTCCACCGCCTGACTCACGTCGCGACGATCGACGGCGTCGGCTACTACGACGATTCCAAGGCGACGACCCCCGCCGCAGTCGTCGCGGCGTTGCGCGGTTTCGCGTCGGTTGTTCTCATCCTCGGCGGCCGGAACAAGGGGCTCGACCTCACGGCGATCCGGCGCGCCGTCGACGCGCGCACGGACCTCGACCTGCGCGCCGTCGTGGCGATCGGCGAAGCGGCCCCGGAGGTCGTGGCGGCCTTCGCCCCCGTCTACGGGGTCGTCGTGGCCGGGTCGATGGACGAAGCGGTTTCGGTCGCGGCCCGGGCGGCCCGACCCGGCGACGCCGTCTTGCTCTCGCCGGGATGCGCCTCCTTCGACTGGTATGAGTCGTACGCGGCGCGCGGTGACGACTTTGCCGCGATGGTCCACGAACTCGAGGCACGCGCCGCGCCGCGCCGTACGGGAGCCTGAGATGGCGACCGGAGTCCTGGAACGCCGCGCGACTCCCGGGCCGTCTCACCGCGCCGATCGGCTGGCGGTCGCCCGATTGCGTCTCGTCGCCGGCACGTCGTCCGACGGGGCGAGGTCCGAAATCGGGGCAGAACCCGCGCCCGCTCCCGTGCGGGCCAAGCCGGCGGTTGCGGTCGTCGCCGCCCGGCGCGACGCCGTGGCACTCGTCGCGCTCGTCGTCGGCTTCTGCGTTTTCGGCCTCGTCATGGTGCTTTCTTCCTCGTCGGTCGCCTCGATCGCCAATTACGGGTCCCCGTGGTCGATCTTCGAGCACCAGGGAGCGTGGATGGCGATTGGCGCGGTCGCCTTCGTCGTCGCGGCGCGCCTCGACCTCCAGTTCTGGCGACGCGTCGCGGTGCCGTGCTTCCTCGGCACCCTCGTCCTGCTCGTCGCCGTTCTCGTCCGCGGGATCGGCACCGTCGCCGCCGGCTCGAGTCGCTGGATCGCCCTCGGTCCCCTGCGCATCCAGCCCTCGGAGTTCGCGAAGTTCGCCGTGGTCCTCTTCGTCGCCGATCTCCTGGCCCGGCGGCTGGGAACCGTGGGTCCGCGCGCCGACGTCGTGCGCCCGGTGCTCATCGCGCTCGCGGTGCTCGGGGTCCTCATCGTGCGCCAGCCGGACCTCGGGACGACGGTGGTCATCGCCGTGATCGGCGCGGTGCTGCTCTATGCGGCGGGAGCGCCGTTGCGGAAGATCGCCGCCGTGGCCGGGGTGTTCGTCGTGCTCGCCGGGGCCTTCTTCCTCATCGAACCGTACGGACGGGCCCGTCTGTTCGCTTTCTGGGACCCGTTTGCCCACGCCTCGACGACGGGGTACCAGGTTGTCCAGTCGCTCTTGACGCTCGGTTCTGGGCACGTCTTCGGGACGGGCCTCGGCGGTTCCCCGGCGGCATGGGGCTTCTTGCCGAACGCCAATTCCGATTTCATCTTCGCGATCATCGGCAACAACTTCGGACTCGTCGGGGCGATCAGCGTGCTGGGCGGGTTCCTGGCGATCGGCTGGCTCGGCCTCCGCATTGCGCGGCGCAGCGAGGACCGCTTCGCGTCGTTGGTCGCGATCGGCGTGACGGCGTGGATCGTCTTCCAGGCGCTCATCAACATCGCCGGTGTCGTCGGTGTGCTCCCCGACACCGGGATCCCGCTCCCGTTCCTGTCGTCGGGAGGATCGTCGCTCGTCGTCCTTCTGGCGGCGACCGGGTTGCTGGTTCGCATCGCCAGCCACCCCGAGGCCAAGACCCGCTCGTTTGCTGTCGTGCAACGGGAGCGCCGCCGCGCTCGAATGGGGCGGTGACGACGACCCGAGCCGAGGTGATCGTCACCGGAGGCGGGACGGCGGGTCACGTCCTGCCGGCGCTCGCGGTGGCCCGGGCGCTCGTCGCGGCCGGATACGCCCCCTCGGCGATCCAGTTCGTCGGGGCGCGCCGGGGGATGGAGCGGCATCTCGTGCCCGAAGCGGGGTTCGCGCTGACGTTGTTGCCCGGGCGTGGCCTCGTCCGCCGGCTGAGCCTGTACAACGTCGGGGCGATCGCCGGCCTCGCCGCCGCCTTTGCCGTCGCGCTGGCCCAGCTCGCGCGCCGCCGTCCCCGGGTCGTCGTCGCCGTCGGCGGATTCGGGGCGGTCGCCTGCTCGCTCGCGGCCGTTTTGTGGCGCGTCCCGGTCGTCGTGGTCAACGTCGATTCTGTCCCGGGCGCGGCCAACCGGGTGATCGGGCGTTTCGCCACCGCCTGCTGCGTCGCGTTCCCGGGGACGGCGCTCCCCCGGTCGGTCGTGACGGGCACCCCGGTGCGCCCGGAGGTGCTCGGCGCCGACCGGTCCGCCGAAGGGCGCACCCGCTCCCGGCGGGCGCTCTCCGTCCCGGGCGCGGGCCGACTCGTCGCCGTCGTCGGCGGCTCGCTCGGCGCCCGGCGTCTCAACGAGGCGGCCGTCGATCTGGCGCGACGCTTCGCCCGGCAGGGCGACGTCGTCGTGTACCACGTCTGCGGAAGTCGCGCCCTCGAGGAGGTGACGGCGGCCGCGACCGCGGCGGGACTTCTCGAGGGCGCGGACGTCTCCTATCGGGTCGTCGCCTACGAGAAGCGGCTGGCCGACCTCTTCGCCGCCGCCGACGTGGTCGTCAGCCGGGCTGGCGCGTCGACGGTGGCGGAGCTCGCCGTGATCGGCGCGCCGAGCATCCTCGTGCCGCTCCCGGGCGCACCGTCGGACCATCAGAGACGCAACGCCGAGTTCCTTGTCGGCGCCGGCGCGGCGGTGCTCCTCTCCGACGACGAGGCGAGCGGAGAACGACTGTTCTCGGAGGTGTCGGCCTTGCTCGGCGACCCCCGTCGACTCGCGGCCATGGGCGAGGCGGCCCGCGCCGTCGCCCGGCCCGATGCCGCGGCCGCGATCGCGTCCCTCGTCGCCGAGGTCGCCGCCCGACGGCGGATCCCGCGGCGGGCGGTCGCCGCCGCGCTCCGCCCGGAGGCAGGGGAGAACCAGTGAGCCAGCCGGACCTATCCCGTCCCCGTCGGGTGCACATCGTCGGGCTGGGCGGCGCCGGGATGAGCGCGATCGCGACCGTCCTCGTCGCGATGGGCCACGAGGTGAGCGGCAGCGATCTCAAGGACAATGTCTCGTTGCAGCGCTTGCGGGCGCTCGGCGTCACCGTGGCGATCGGCCACGATGCCGCGAACGTCGCCTCCGCCGAGTTCTGCGCCGTCTCGACCGCGGTCCCGGCGGCGAACGTCGAGGTCGCCGGGGCGCAGCGGCGCGGGATCCCCGTGCACTGCCGCGCCGAGCTGCTCAGCGCGATCAGCCGACTACGACGGACGATCGCCGTGTCGGGCACCCACGGCAAGACGACGACGAGCTCGATGCTCGCGCTCGTCCTCGTCGAGGCGGGGCTGTCGCCGTCATTCATCATCGGCGGGGAGATCAACGAAATCGGCTCGGGGGCGGTGTGGGACTCAGGCGAGTGGCTCGTCGTCGAGGCCGACGAGAGCGACGGGACCTTCCTCGAGCTGGACTCGGAGATCGCCGTTCTCACGAGTATCGAGGCCGACCATCTCGACCACTACGGGTCCTTCGAGGCCTTGCGGTCCGCGTTTCGGGACTTCCTCGCCGGGGCGTCCTCCGGGGCGATCGTCTGCCACGACTATCCGGACGCCGTCGCCCTCGCTCCCCGGGGCGCGACGACCTACGGGTTCGGGGCCGGGTCGTCCTGGCGCATCACGGAGTTTTCCGGGGGTCGGTCCGACGTGAGCTTCGTGCTACGCGAGACCTCCGGGGCCGCGACGAGACTTTCCCTGCCGGTGCCGGGGAGGCACAACGCCCTGAACGCCGCGGGGGCCACCGCCGCGGCGGCGGCCGTGGGGGTCGACGGCGACGCCGTCCGGCGGGCGCTGGCGCGTTTCGGCGGCGTGGCGCGCCGCTTCGAGTTCCGCGGCGAGGCCCACGGCGCCACCTTCGTCGACGACTACGCCCATCTTCCCGGTGAGGTCGCGGCCGCGCTGGCGACGGCCCGTCGCGGAGGGTGGCGCCGGGTCGTCTGCGTCTTCCAACCGCACCGCTACTCCCGAATCGCGGCCCTCGCCGACACCTTCGCCGACGCCTTCGTCGACGCCGACGAACTCATCATCACCGACATCTACGGGGCGGGGGAGGCCCCCCGTCCCGGGGTTTCCGGCAAGCTCGTCGCCGACGCGGTCCTCGCCGCCCACCCCGCGGCCGCCGTCACCTACCTTCCCGAACGGGCTGGTCTCGTCGACTATCTGCGCCGGACGCTGCGGGCGGGCGAGTGCTGCCTCACGCTCGGGGCGGGTGACCTGACGAGTCTCGCCGACGAGCTTGTCGCCCGTTCCGGGGGCTAGGACGAGGTGATGGGACCCGTCATCGGTCGAAAGGCGCCTCCTCACGGGGCCGTCGAGGCGGCGGCGGCGCGCCTCGGAGCCCGGGCGGAGCGGGACGCGCCGCTCGGTGCCCGCACGACGTACGGTCTCGGGGGGCCGGCGGCGCTCTTCGCGGTGGTCGATGACGCGTCCGATCTCGAGGCCGTCGTCGGCGCGGTCGTCGCGAGCGGCGTCGAGGTCCTCGTCGTCGGCCGGGGATCGAACCTGTTGGTTGCCGAGGCCGGGTTCCCGGGACTGTGCGTCGTGCTCGGCCGGGGCTACGGATCCTTCACGATCGGCGACGACCGCAGCGTCGCGGCGGGGGGTGCCGTCGCCTACCCGGCGCTCGCGCGGGCGACGGCCCGGGCGGGGCTGAGCGGCCTGGAGTGGGCGGTCGGCGTCCCCGGATCGGTCGGCGGAGCCGTGCGCATGAACGCCGGCGGCCACGGGTCCCAGACCGCCGACCGTCTGGTCTCGGCTCGTCTCGTCGCTCTCAACACCGGCGCCGAGCGAACGGTTCCGTCCGGCGATCTTGCCCTTTCCTACCGCCACTCCGCCGTGCGGCGCGACGAGGTCGTCGTCGAGGCGAGTTTCGCCCTCGAGGCGGGCGACAGGGCCGCGTCGGCCGCGGAGATCGCCGAGATTGTCGCCTGGCGAAGAGCCAACCAGCCAGGCGGGCGCAACGCCGGGTCGGTCTTCCAGAACCCCCCGGGGGACTCGGCGGGGCGGCTGATCGAACTCGCCGGACTGAAGAACCTGGCGGTCAACGGCGCCCACGTCGCCCGGCGCCACGCCAACTTCATCCAGGCCGACCCCGGGGCCTCGGCCGGCGACGTCTACCGTTTGATCTGCGAGGTGCGCCGGCTCGTCGAAAAACGGTGCGGTGTCGAGCTAATGACCGAGATCTGCCTGGTCGGTTTCGGGCCGTGATCGGCCGAAGCTCTCCGCCGCGCCGCGCCGGGCGGCAGGCCTCCGGCACGGCTCCCCGGGACGCGAGGAACGCGGCCCGCCCGCACGAGCGGATGATCGAGCGCCGCGTCGAGGTCGCGCGTGCCGCGGGTCGGCGCCGGCTGCGGGTCGTCGTCATCGCGGTGGTCCTCGCCGTCGTCGCCGGGAGCCTTTTCGGGCTGGCGCACTCGTCGCTCATTTCCGCCCGCGTGGTCCGGATCGTCGGTGCCGTGGAGACGCCGCGGGCCGCCATCCTCGCCGTGAGCGGGCTCGGCCGCGATCCGCCGCTCGTTGATGTCAACACGCTCGCCGACGCCCGCGCCATCGAGCGGTTGCCCTGGATCAAGACCGCGAAAGTCAGCGTGTCGTTCCCCTCGAGCGTCCGGGTCGTCGTCACCGAACGGCGGCCGATCGCGGCGGTGCCGGCCGGCACGCGGCGCGTCGCGCTTCTCGACGCCACGGGACGGGTGCTCGTCGACGTGGACCACCGGCCGGCGGGGATCGTGCTTTTCACCGGTCTCGCCCGGCCGCCCGCCCCGGGCGGGTCGGTGCGGGGCGCGGCGGCGCTCCTCGCCGCCGCGGCCGCGCTGCCGACGAGCCTCTTAAGCCGGATCGCGACGCTGCGGCTCAAACCGGTACTCGGGATCGTCGCCGACCTGGACCCGTCGACGCAGGTGATCCTGGGGACGACGGCGGCGCTCCCGGCGAAGTTCGTCGCCTTGGCGACTGTTCTTTCCGACGTTTCCTTGCAGGGAATTGCGACGATCGACCTACGAGCACCGTCTGATCCGGTCTTGACCCCATGAGGCGTCGGTCCTATGGTCGGCCTGGCTCTCGCATGCCTGAGACGCTCCGGCCGTCTCTGTGGGGTTTCCAGGGGGTCAACTGGGGACGACGACGAAGCCGTCGTCGAGGAATTGGTGGAGGACCACAAGAGGCGGGATTCGGGAGTTCGGAGTCCTCGTCGGGGGCAGTCCCGGGACGCTGGCGTGGTTCGGGGCAGGAAGGCAGCGTCACAGATGTCCGAGGCAACGCAGGGTTTCATCGCCGTCATCAAGGTTCTCGGGATCGGCGGTGGTGGTGTCAACGCCGTGAACCGCATGATCGACTCGGAGTTGCGCGGCGTCGAGTTCGTCGCGGTCAACACGGACGCGCAGGCGCTGCTGCTCAGTGAAGCCGACCTGAAGCTCGACATCGGCCGTCAGCTGACCCGGGGCCTCGGGGCCGGGAGCGATCCGGAGATCGGCCGTGCCGCGGCGCTCGACCACGCCGAGGAGATCGGCGAGGTCCTGAAGGGCGCCGACATGGTCTTCATCGCCGCGGGGGAGGGCGGCGGCACCGGCACGGGCGGAGCACCGGTCGTCGCCGAGGTCGCGCGCGACCTCGGCGCGCTCACGGTCGCGATCGTCACCAAGCCCTTCGCCTTCGAGGGACGGCGGCGCGCCTTGCAGGCGGAACAGGGGATCGAGCGGCTGCGCGAGCAGGTCGACACCTTGATCGTCATCCCGAACGAACGGCTGCTCACGCTGGCGGATTCCAACACGACGATGATGGAAGCCTTCCGGATGGCCGACAACATCTTGTTACAAGGCGTGAAAGGCATCACCGATCTCATCAACATGCCGGGTCTGATCAACACGGACTTCGCCGACGTCCGCACCGTCATGCACGACGCCGGCTCGGCGATCATGGGCGTCGGCCTCGCTTCCGGCGAGGGCCGTGCACTCGCCGCGGCGCACCACGCCATCACGAGTCCGCTGCTCTCCTCGGGTTCGATCGACGGCGCGCGGGGCATCGTCCTCAACATCGCCGGCGGGCCAAGCCTCGGGCTTTTCGAGGTGAACGAGGCGGCGGAGGCGATCCACGCCATCGCCCATCCCGACGCCAACATCATCTTCGGTTCCGCGATCGACGACGAGCTCGGCGACGCCGTGCGCGTGACGGTGATCGCCGCGGGGTTTGACACCTATGAGGACGTCGCCTACAGCCTCGCCGAACACGACATCGACGGGGGTTTTGGCTACGGCGCGCCCTTGGCGCGCCGTAGCGGGAACCATGGCCAGCCCGAGGCGTTCAACGTCGTCGACAACGACGATCTCGATCTGGGCGACGACGGGTTCGACGTGCCGTCGTTTCTCCGCTGAGGGGCCGACTCGCCGACGCAGTACGCCCTGACGGGAGGGGTGAGCGTCGTCACGACGTCGCGGCGGGACGGAGACGCCCGGCCCTCGGGGCTCGCGGGCGCGGCCGAGGGCGATGCCCTGCTACAAAGCCTGGTCTCGCTCCCCTGGACCTTCGTCCGTCAGGTCCACGGGGCGCGGGTCGTCGAGGTCGACGGTCCGTCTGGCGTGCTCGAGGCGGCGGACGCCATCGTGACGAGCTCTCCGGCGACCGTTCTCGGCGTGCTCGGCGCCGACTGCGCGCTCGTCGGCCTGGCGAGTCCGGAGCGTGTCATCGGGGTCGCCCACGCCGGCTGGCGGGGGCTCGTCGCCGGGGTGGTCGGTGCCACGGCCGAGACGATGCGCCGCCGGGGGGCCTCGAGGATCGAGGCTGTCGTCTCGGCGTGCGTCCACGCGGAGTGCTACCCGTTCGCGGCCGCGGATCTCGCGGAACTGGCGGCGGTGCTCGGCGAGGAGGTGGTCGGCGCCGCCGCGGACGGCTCGCCCGCCTGTGACCTGCCCGCCGCCTTGCGGCGCGTTCTGGCGGCGGCCGATGTCACGCTCGTCGCGGCGGAGGGCGCCTGCACGGCGTGTTCGGAGGAGTACTTCAGCTTCCGCCGACGGCGCGACACGGCCCGGCACCTCCTCGGCGTCTGGTTGGAGCGGCAGGAGTGACGGGCGGCGTGCCCGACGAGTTCGGCGACTTCGCGTCGCGCCTTGTGGCGCTGCGTCAGCGGATCACCGCGGCCGGGGGCGATCCGGCCCGGGTGCGCATCGTCGCGGTGACCAAGGGCTTCGAATTCGCGGCGGCGAGGGCCGCGCTGGCGGCGGGGTGCGTCGATCTCGGCGAGAACTACGCCGCGGAGCTCCTCGCCAAGGCGGCGCGACTCCGGGCGAGCTCGGCCGGCGCCGGCGCGCGCTGGCACCTCATCGGCGGCATCCAACGACGCCGTGTCGCCGCGCTCGCGCCGTATGTCAGCCTCTACGAGGCCGTGGACCGGATCGAGGAAGGGACCGCGCTCGCTCGTCACGCCCCCGGTGCGGCCGTGCTCGTCGAGGTTGACACGACGGATCTCCCGGGTCGGGGGGGCGTGGCGCCGCGCGAGGTCCCCGGCCTCGTCGCCGGGCTCGATGCCCTCGGCCTCGACGTCCAGGGGCTCATGACCGTCGCGCCGCCGGATCGCGAAGGGGCGCGACGGGGCTTTGCCACGGTCTTTAGTCTCGTGAGGGATCTCGGACTGCGCGAGGCGTCGATGGGGATGAGCGACGACTTCGAGCTCGCGGTGGCCGAGGGTTCGACGATGGTACGGATCGGAAGGGCGCTGTTCGGTCCACGTCCGGCGCGAAAAGCAATGCGAGAATAGGCTCGGCTGCGAAGGAGACCGATGTCGTCGTTCATGAACAGAGCACTCGCGTACCTCGGCCTGAAAGACATCGACGAGGAAGAGTTCTACTCCGAGGACGCTCTGGCGGGCGCGCCGACGCCGCCTCCGGAAAGGACCGTCTACCCCGAACCCGGCGAGGAGGGCGACACCCGGGGAGTGCCGACGACCGTGCGCCCGATCGGGGGAGACCCGCACCGGGCGGGCGGGACGACCGCGGGCGTTGTGCGGCCGATCGCCGGCGGGCACGTCGCGGCGAGCAGGGTCCACGTCGTCGCCCCGGCGCACTTTCGCGACGCCCAGGAGATCGGGGATCTCGTGAAGCAGGGCAGCCCGGTGATCGTCAATCTCCAGTTGAGCGAGCGCGACCTCGCCCGGCGCATGATCGACTTCTGCTCCGGGCTCACCTACGCCCTTGACGGCCAGATGGAGAAGGTCGCCGACCAGGTTTTCCTGCTCGCGCCCTCGAACGTCGAGGTCTCGCCGGAAGAGCGGATGCGCCTGCAGCAACGCGGCCTCTACCGGCCCTAACGGGCCAGGTGCCCCGCGATCGCCGGAGCGTTCGTCGGTGATCGTTCGCATCCTCGTCGATCTCGTTCAGGCCTTCATCGTCGTGCTGTTCGTCCGGATCCTCCTCACGTGGTTCCCGACGAACCCGTGGTCGCCTGTCGGGCGGTTCGAGCGCGCCCTCGGACGCGTGACGGATCCGATCCTCGCCCCGTTCCGGCGTCTCGTTCCCCCATTGCGCGTCGGCGGGGGCGCGATTGACGTGTCGCCGATCGTTCTGTTCGTCGTGCTCGTCGTGCTCGTGGGGCTGCTGCGGAGCCATTGATCGTCGAGGATCGGCGCGGCGAGCCCCCCGGGGGGCTTCGCGGTATCCACCAGCTGCGGTTATCTCCCGCGTACCATCGCGGCATGGAAATCTCCGGACGAATCCTGCGCGAAGTCGAGTTTCGTGATCGTCTGCGTGGCTACGACACCGACGAGGTCGACGAGTTTCTCGAGAAGATCGCGGTCGCCGTCGACGAGCTCGTCGCCGAACTGGACGCGGCGCGTGAGAAGTTGGCGCGTCCGACCGAGCCCGCCTTGGACGACGAGAGTCTGCGTCGCACGCTCGTTTTGGCGCAGCGGACCGCCGACCTCGCGGTGCGCGAAGCCCGTGAGGAGGCGACGGCCCTCGTCGAGGACGCGCGCCTCGAGGCGGGGGCGTTGACCGCCGAAGCGCGTGACGAGGCCCTCCGCCTGCGCACCGAGGCCGAGCAGGACGCCCACGCGAAGATCGCCGCCCTCGAGGGGCGACGCGACGAACTCGAACAGGAGATCGAAAAACTCACCCGGTTCGCGGCCGCGGAACGGGGCCGGCTGGTCGCCGCGCTCACTGCCGCGCTGGAGAGCCTCGGTGGGATGGCAGCCCTCGAGCGGGAGAAGCCGACCCGGGAGGCCAGGCGGCCACTGCCGGCGGACGAGACGGCCGAGGAGATGGCTGCCGCGGCGGCCGGGGACGACGGCGGAGCGCTCGGAGAGGAGGAGGACGCCGCGCCGCCGCAGATGTTTTCTCCGCGGTCCGAGGAGCGTCCCTCGCGCCGGAGTGCCGCCACCGAGAAAGAGGCTGGTGGCGCCCGAGATGCCAGCGGCGGGGACAACCGTCCGGCGCGCCGCGGCTCCCGGCGACCACCTGACGAGCCGACGCTACGCGCGGTCGGTCCGATCGACGACGACGATCCGGACGAGCTGCTCTGGCAACGGTGGGCGCGCGGAGCGGATCTCGACGCCGGTCCGGAGAACCAGACCGAGAAGATGCGCTCGACGCCGAACGATAGCGGGCGTCGGGGCGGCGGTTGGTCGGCCTGAGCGGCTGAAGGCGCCGCTTCGGCGGACCCCGGGCCGTCCGGCGTGGACGCTTGCGGGCGGGTCTTGTGCTCGTCTCGCGAGATCGCCCGGGGGCGCTTCGCACCGTCTTTCGGGCTTTCTCGCCGGATCGGCGATTTCATGGCGGCCGGGCCGGGCAGTCGACGGGGCCAGGGCCGAGGGCGCGACCGAAAGGAGTGGAGGCCGAAGCGACGATCTCGCCGGCGCAGCGACGAGGCCCGCCCGGTTGGTTGGCGGGACCGCTAGCCGGGCGGGGTGGTGGGCGCGAGGTAGACCTCGACGGCGCGGCCGTCGGGGAGTTCGCCCACCCCGTGGTAGGCGCCAGGGTGGTTCCCGAGGGCGGCCGGGCGGGGATCGCCGGCGCCGGCGGTGACGAGCGAGGTGGCGAGGGTCTGGTGGCAGAGCTCGTCGCCCCAGACCTCGAGCACGGCGCCGACGTCGTTGGGGACGACGAGTCCGAGCCAGATCCGGTCGCTGATCACGAGGTCGGCGTCGCGGCGCACCTGCTGGACGATGCGCACGAGATCGCGCGCCGTCCCCTCGGCCTCGAGTTCCGGCGTCGGTTTCGTGTCGAGAACGACGACACCGCGCTCACCGTCGATCACGCGCCCCGCGTCGGGATCCCTCGGCACGTGGCGGAGGTGGAATTCGCCCGGTTCGAGAAGGACTCCGGCGACGGCGATGCGGCCGTCGTCGGTTCTCTGCCATTCGCCGCGGCGGACAGCCGCGATCACCTGCTGGGTGGTCGGACCGAGACGGGGTCCGATCTCGGCGGGAACGACCGAGAGCAGGCTCGTCGCGAAGGCGTCCGGCTCGCTCTCGAGCTCGACCAGCTTCACGTTCACCTCGTCGGCGATGAGGGCGACGAACGGCTCGAGGCGATCCGCGTCCCGGTGCGCGACCGTGACCTTCGACAGCGGCAATCGGGCCCGTAATCCAGCGGCCTTGCGTACGGAGTGGATCGCCGAGCAGACCTCGCGCACGAGGTCCATCGACCCGACGAGCTCCGGGTCCGCGACGAGCTCGTCTGGGGCCGGCCAGTCCGCGAGGTGCACGCTGCGCGCCCCCCGCAGTCCCCGGAAGACCTCTTCGGAAAGAAAGGGGAGGAGCGGCGCGCTCACCCGGGTGAGCGCGTCGAGCACGGTGTGGAGCGTGTCGTAGGCGTCGGTCTTGTCGGCGTCGGAGGCGGGGTCGCCGGAGAACGGCCGCCAGAACCGGTCACGACTGCGCCGGATGTACCAGTTCGTCAAGGCGTCGAGGAACCCCGAGTAGGCCGCCGTCGCACCGGCGAGGTCGTAGGCGTCGAGGGCCGCGGTGACCTCTTCGAGGAAACGCCGGGTCTTCGCGAGGATGTAACGGTCGAGAAGCCCGGTCTGATCACGGCGGATCCGCCCGACGACGCGGTCGCTGCGTCCGTACAGCGACAGGAAGTGCCAGGAGTTCCAGATCGGGTTCATGACGACCCGCACCGGTTCGGACATCGCGGCCTCCTCGAGGGAGACGTCGAGCCCGCGCAGAACGGGTGACGACAGCAAGTACCAGCGCATCGAATCGGAGCCGTCAGAGGCGAAGAACTCCTCGGGGTCGGGGAAGTTCTTCAGGCGCTTGGAGAGCTTGCGGCCGTCGTTGCCGAGGAGGATCCCGTGCGCGATGCAGTTCGAGAATGCCGGCCGGTCGAAAAGAGCCGTCGCCAGCACGTGCAGCGTGTAGAACCAGCCCCGGGTCTGGCCGACGTACTCGCAGATGAGATCCGCCGGGAAGTTCTCCTCGAAACGCGCCGCGTTCTCGAACGGGTAGTGGAGCTGCGCGAAAGGCATCGATCCGGATTCGAACCAGCAGTCGAGGACGTCCTCGACTCGCCGCATGGTGGACTCGCCCGTCGGGTCGTCGGGGTTCGGTCGCGTGAGGGCGTCGATCCCCGGACGGTGCAGGTCTTCGGGGCGGACCCCGAAGTCGCGGGCGAGTTCGTCGAGGCTCCCGTAAACGTCGACACGGGGCCAGGCCGGATCGTCGCTCTTCCAGACCGGGATGGGGGTGCCCCAGAAACGGTTGCGCGTGATCGACCAGTCGCGCGCCCCTTCCAGCCACCTGCCGAAAGCGCCCTGGCCGACATGTTCGGGAACCCAGTGGATCTGGCGGTTCAACTCGACCATCCGGTCCTTTATCGCTGAGACCTTGACGAAGAACGAGCTGACGGCGCGATAGATGAGCGGGGTGTCCGACCGCCAGCAGTGGGGGTAGCTGTGGACGTACTCCTCGCGCCGCACGAGGACGCCCGAACTGGCGAGGCTCTCGACGACCCGTTCGTTGGCCTCGAACACCTGCGTGCCGGCGAGGTCGGGGACACGGTCGTCGAACCTTCCCCGGTCATCGACCGGGCAGACGACGGCGATGCCGGCCGTCTCGCAGAGTCGCTGGTCGTCCTCGCCGAATCCGGGAGCGATGTGAACGATCCCCGTCCCCTCCTCGGTCGTGACGAAATCCGCGGCGAGGACCCGGAAGGCGCCGTCCTCGCCGGCGAAGTAGGGAAACAGCGGCCGGTAGGTCCGCCCGACGAGTTCGGCCCCGCTGACCGTGCCGACGAGGGGCGCGCCGGCGAGGTCGGCGGCGTAGGCGTCGGCCCGGGACCGGGCGACGAGGTAGCGCTCCCCTTTGAGCTCGTAGATCGCGTAGGTGATCGACGGGCCGACCGCCAGCGCGAGGTTGGACGGCAACGTCCACGGTGTCGTCGTCCACGTGAGGGCGCGCAGGGGCCCCGCGGCCGGCCCCGAGCCGTCGGGGACGGGATCGAGCGAGACGGCGACGGTGACCGCCGGGTCGACACGGTCGCGATAGGCGTCGTCCTGGCGCGTCTCGAAGTTGGAAAGCGGCGTCTCGCACTCCCAGCAGTACGGGAGGACGCGCAAGCCTTCGTAGATGAGCCCCCGGTCGTAGAGGGTCTTGAAAGCCCAGATGACGCTCTCCATGAAGGAGGCATCCATCGTCTTGTAGTCATTCTCGAAGTCGACCCAGCGACCTTGGCGGGTGACGTAGCGTTCCCAAGCCGCGGTGTAACGCAGGACGGAGGTTCTGCAATAGGCGTTGAATCGGTCGATCCCGAACGCGGTGATCTGGGCGCGTCCCGAGACGCCGAGCTCGCGTTGGGCCTCGGTCTCGGCGGGCAGCCCGTGGCAATCCCATCCGAAGCGGCGCTCCACGCGCCACCCGCGCATCGTGTGGTAGCGGGGCATCGCGTCCTTGACGAATCCTGTGAGCAGGTGCCCGTAGTGGGGCAGCCCGTTGGCGAACGGCGGCCCGTCGTAGAAGACGTACTCGTGCCGGGTGTCGCGCTCGGCGATTGACGCGGCGAAGGTCCCGTCACTTTCCCAGTAGGCGAGGGTCGCCTCTTCGAGTGCCGGATAGTCCGGTGTCGCCGGGACTTCTGGATACGAGTCCGACCTCGTTCGTTCGGGCATCGCTCTAGAGTAGGCGCCCATGGCGGAGGACTTGTTCGAGATCGAGCCAGAGGCGGCGCCGCAAGGTTCCAAGGTGAAGAACCGCGCCAAGAAAGCGACGATCCTGCTCCGTCTCTACGTCCAACCTGGTGCCGGGAGGGCCGCCGTGGCCGGGAGGAGGGGTGACGCCCTCCACGTGCGGGTCGCGCCCCCGCCGGTCGACGGCCGCGCCAACGTCGCGTGCATCGAACTGCTCACCGACCTGCTCGGCGTTCCGGGCGCGTCGATCGAGCTCGTCAGCGGGGAACACAGCCGGATGAAGCGGTTGAGAATCCCCGGCGTCGAGGTCAACGAAGTCCGCCGCGTCCTCGACGAGGCCGTGGCGCGGGCCGAGACCCGCCCCGGCAGCCCGAGGCACGCCCGCGCCAATCGGTAACGCCGCGCTTGACGCGGTGGCCGTGACGATCGGGTAACCTCGACCCCTCATTCGGAGAGGTGCACCAGTCGCCATGCCCGTGAAGATGACGAAGTCCCCTGGCAAAACGACGGCCGACAAGGCCGCGTCGCCGCGACGCTCGAGCGAGGCGCGCCCCACGAGAACCGTCGCCAAGTCGAGGAAGGTGAGCGGCAAAGTCGCGGGTCGGCCGGAGCGAAAAGCAGGGGCGAAGCTTTTGGCCTCGCGGCTGAAAACCGCGGTGCGGGGCGCGCGCTCTGCCACCCGGGCGACGACCGCGCGTCCGACGGCCAAGCCGAGCCGGGGCGCAACGAAGGTCACGACGAGACGATCCCCCGCCGCGCCGAGGGTACCCGGGAAGGTGGCCGCCGCCCGGCCGGGGGGCCGCGCAAAGAGCGCGGGCAAGGTCACCGCCCCGAAGAAGGTCGTCGCTGCGAAGAAGGTCGCGACGACCAAGAGGACCTTCGCCGCCGGAAGGCTCGGCGCTGCCCCCCGGATCACCGCGGGCGAAAAGACCATCCCGACGAGGGTCAGGCGGCAGAGCCCTGGAGCGAAGCGGAGTGCCAAGGCGCCAGCTCGAGCCGCGGTGAGATCGTCCCGCGCCGGGGCAAAGGTCAGCGGGAAAAGGGCGACTTCTCGTGCCGGCACGACGCGACCGCCGTCAGCCCGTCCGGCGCCGGACCGCGCTCGCCGCCAGGGCTACACGGAGGAGCGCTTCTTGAGCCACCAGCGCAACGTCTTGGAGCGGGAACGGGCGACCTACATCGAACAAGCGAACTCGTTGCAGGCGGAGGCGGAAGCGCTCGTCGCCGAGATGGAGCCGGGAGACATCCAGTTCGACGAGGAGTCTGGCGAGGGCGGGACGGTCGCCGTCGACCGGGAGCGCGATCTCACGATCTCGGCCCAAGCCCTCGAGGCGGTCGCAGAGATCGACGCCGCGCTGGCGAAAATCAAGAGCGGCAGGTACGGGGTGTGCGAGGGATGCGGGGAGCTCATCCCGAAGCTCCGCCTCGAGGCGCTGCCGTATGCCCGGCTCTGTATCGCCTGCAAGAGCGGAGGGCTCTCGCGTCGTTGAACCCGGATCGGCGCGGTGCTGGCGAAGTCCACCGCTCGCGTCGCGTGGCGGTGGTCGCGATCACCGCCGTCGCGGTCGTTGTGGCTGACCAGACGACGAAGACGCTCGCGCTCCACCGGCTGGTGAACGGGCCGATCCACCTCTTCGGGCCGCTTTCGCTCGCGCTGTCTTTCAACTCGGGCATCGCCTTCTCGATCGGTTCGGGCCTGACGACGCCGATCGTCGTCATCGGTGCCGCGCTCGTCGTCCTTCTCGTCTGGTTCGCGCGCGGCGCGCCGAGCTATCCGGTCGCGATCGGGATCGGGATGATCCTCGGCGGGGCGCTCGGGAATCTCGGGGACCGCGTCTTCCGCTCGCACGGTGGCGCGGTGGTCGACTTCGTCCACGTCGGTATCTGGCCGACCTTCAACGTCGCCGACGCCGCGATCTTCGTCGGCGCGGTGGTTATCCTCGCCGTGTTCTGGCGGCAGGTCGGACAGGGCCGGAAGGGCGATCCCGGCGGGGGCGGCACAGGGTCGTGACGACGGAGACGGTGGTCGTTCCGGTCCTGCTCGACGGGGAGCGGATCGACCGGGTCGTGGCGCTCGTCACGGGACAGTCGAGGAGCGCGGTCGCCGCGCTCATTCGCGGCGGGGGGGTGCTGGTGTCGGGCCAGCCGGTCACCTCCCGCCACGTGCGGGTGGCCGCCGGGACGCGACTTTCCGTCGAGATCGCCCCGGTCCCCGCCGGCGTCGGCCTCGAGCCCGCCGAACCGGGAAGCGTGCCCTTCACCGTCGTCTTCGAGGACGACGACCTCATTGTCGTCGACAAACCCGCCGGTGTCGTCGTGCACCCGGGCGCGGGTCACCGCACGCGGACCTTGGCGGCGGGACTGCTCGCGCGCTATCCGGACCTCGCTTCCGCCGCCCGCATCGGCGCAGGCGATCCGTTGCGGCCGGGGATCGTCCACCGCCTCGACAAGGACACCTCGGGGTTGCTCGTCGTGGCACGGAACCCGACCGCCTGGCGGGCGTTGGCGGCCCAACTCGCGGCGCGCACGATGGGGCGCGTCTACGAAACGCTCCTGCTCGGCAGGCTCGGCGCTGAGGAAGGCACGGTCGACGCCCCGATCGGCCGGTCGAGCCGGGATCGGACGCGCATGGCGGTGACCATCGCCGGGCGCGCCGCCCGGACCCGCTACCGCGTGCTCGCGCGCTTCGAGGAGCCGGTCGAGACGACGCTGGCCGAGGTCAGGCTGGAGTCGGGTCGGACCCACCAGATCCGCGTGCATCTCGCCGCGATCGGCCATCCGGTGGCTGGCGACGCCCGCTACGGCGGCACCCTCGCCCCGGCGGTGCGCGCCGCGATCGGTCTCGAAAGGCCTTTCCTCCATGCGAAGAGTCTGAGCCTCGTTCACCCGGCGACGGGCGAGACGTGGGAGTGGACCGTCCCGTTGCCCGGCGACCTCGCCGCGGTGTTGAGCCGCCTGTCCTGACCGGTCGGCTCAGGCCGCGCTGATGAAGGCCCGCACCTCCGGCTGGGCGGCGAGCACCCGGAGCGCGGAGGCTTCGAGGCTGCGAACCCGCCGCACGCCGATGCCGAGGGCCCGCGCTGTCGACTCCAGCGAAGCAGGGGGTTGACCGCCGAGACCGAAGCGCAGCCGGACGACGTGCCTTTCTAGTTCGGACAGCCGGCTGATCGCGTCCTCGAGCCCTTCGACGGCCATCGTCTCGACGACGTCTTCCGCAACCGACACGTCGTCGGCGGCGATCAGGTCGCCGAGCGTCGTGCTCGCCTCGGTCGCCACGGGCTGGTCGAGACTGGCGACGACGCGCGGCAGATGACGCTCACTCGTTTCCCCGGCGCGTTCCGCCGAGTTCTCGGCGGCGACGGCGTCCTCCGGCAGGCGGATCGCCCGGCCCTTGGACTGCACGGCCCGCTGGAGGGATTGGCGGATCCACCAGGTGGCATAGGTGGAGAACTTGAAACCCCTCTTCCAGTCGAACTTCTCCACGGCACGCATCAGCCCGAAGGTGCCCTCTTGGACAAGATCCGTGAGGTCAATGCCCCGTCCCTGGTAGCGGCGAGCCCAGTGGACGACGAGCCGCAGGTTGCCGGCGATCATCTCGTTCTTCGCCTCGGCGTCGCCCTTTTCGATCCGCTGGGCGAGCGCCACTTGCTCTGCGGCACTGAGTAGGGGATACCTGCCGATGTCGTCCAGGAACAACCGCATGAGGTCCGGGCCCGGGCTCGCGTGCTCCACGACCTCGTCGGCGTATGTCGTAGCGATGGCTTCGTCTCCGTTCCTTGCGCCTGGCCCCCTCCGCTTGGCACCGGGGAAGGTCGGCACCTTGTCCAACACCCCGAGGGGCGGAGGCATTCCAGGGCATGGCGACGCGGCTGGCGGGACGCTCCGGGTGTTGCCGCCCGCGCCCGTCCCGGCCGGACGGGCGGTCACCGAGACGCTGTTTTGGGCGGCCCAGTGGCGGTGTGACGTGTACTGCGAGCCCCCGCCGCCCCGGGCCGGGGGAGGGGGCGCGACCGGGCAGCCCTCAGGCGGCCGGACCGGCCGGCGAGGCGAGCGACGGGACCGCCCTCCGGGCGCGGGCGACCATGTCACTCAGTCGATAGGAGTCGAGGTGCCGCCGCATGTGCTCGCTGACGTCGGCCCACAGATCGAGGAGCACGCACTGGCCTTCGTGGTCACACGCCCCGTTCTCGTGCGGCAGGCCGAAGTCGCCGACGGTGATCGGCCCGTCGACCGCCGAGACGATCGCGCCGAGGGTGATCGCGTCCGCGGCCCGCGCGAGCACGTAACCGCCGCCGACCCCCCGCTTGGACCGCACGAGACCGGCGCCTTTCAGCGCCAGGAGGATCTGTTCGAGGTAGGGCTGGGGCAGCCCGGTGCGCTCGGCGACGTCGCGCACGGAGGTCGGCGTCACGCCGTCGTCATGCAGCGCGAGCGACAGCAGTGCCCGGCAGGCGTAGTCACCGCGTGTCGAAACCCTCACTTGGCCCATGGTACGGCGCCTCGGAGTGCCGTCGTATGCTCTCGGCAGTGAACGGGTCGCCGACGTCCTTGGCTGACGACGCGGCGACGTCGGCCGTCGCCGACTCCTCGGAGGTGCCGCTTCGGCCGGACTACGGCGGGGCGTGTCTCACCGAGGTCGTGCCGACGCTGCTCCAGCTCGAGGATCTGCGCCGCAGGGGCGCCCTCCCGGCTTGGCTGCCGACGCCTCTCGTCGACGCCGCACGGGTCGTGCTCCTCGTGCTCGACGGCCTGGGTGCTGGGAGCCTCGCCGCCCACCGGTCGGTGACGCCGGTGTTGTCCTCGATGGCGGGGACCACGATCACCTCGGTGGCGCCGACGACGACGGCGACGGCGTTGACCTCGCTGACGACGGGTCGGGCACCCGCGGACCACGGCGTGCTCGGCTACCGCGTTCGCGCCGGCGAGGAGGTGCTGAACGTCCTGCGGTGGGCCACGGCGACGGGCGATGCGCGCGCCGAGATCCGGCCCCGGGCGTTCCAGCAGATCGAGCCGTTTCTCGGTCGCCGGGTGCCCGTCGTCTCCCCGGCGGCCTTCGCGGGTTCCGGCTTCTCCCAGGCCCATCTGGCGGGGAGCGAGCTTGTCGGTTGGCGGGTGAGCTCGTCGATCGGCGTCTTCGCCGCCCGGGCGCTCGTCCGGGGCGCGCCCTTCGTCTACGCCTACTACGACGGGATCGACAAGGTCGCCCACCTGGAGGGGCTCGGTGACTGCTACGAGGCCGAGCTGGCGGCGGTCGACCGCCTCGTCGCCGATCTCGTCGACCGCCTGCCCGCCGGTTGCGCCCTCGTCGTCACCTCAGACCACGGCCAGGTCGAGGTGGAATCGCCGTCCGTCGCGATCGATCCGGGGCTCCTCGCCGCGGTGACCGGGGTTTCGGGGGAGGGGCGCTTCTGCTGGCTGCACGTGCGCCCGAATGCCACGGACGAAGTGGCCGCCGCCGCCCGGGAGCTCTACGGCGGAATCGCCTGGGTGCGCACGCTCGCCGAGATCGATGCCGCGGGGTGGTTCGGCAAGCCCCTCTCGGACGCCTTCTGTCGCCGTCTCGGGGATGTCGCCCTCGTCGCGCGCGCCGCGGTCGCCTTCGCCGATCCGGCCGACCCGGGCGATCTCCGCCTCGTGACGCGCCATGGCTCGCTGACCGCGGCCGAAGTGCTCGTGCCGTTCCTGGCCGTGCGACGGTGAGGATCTACACCCGCCGGGGCGACGACGGGACGACTTCGCTGCGCGGCGGGCGGCGCGTCGCGAAGTCCAGCGCCCTCGTCGAGGCGCTCGGCGCGCTCGACGAGGCCCAAGCGGCCCTCGGGGTCGCACGCGCCGAGTGCGCCCGCCCGAGCGCCCTCGAGGACCTTCTCGTCGGGTTCGAGCGAGATCTGTGGGTCGTGATGGCCGAGGTGGCGGGCCCGCCGGTCGGAGACGAGGGGACGACGGCGGCCAGCACGGTGACGCCGGAGATGGTCTTGGCGGTGGAGTCGGCGATCGACGCCCGCGCGCCCACGCTCGGGGGGATCAGGGGTTTCGCCCTGCCGGGGGAGAACCGCCTCGCGGCCGCGCTCGACGCGGCGCGCACGGCCGTCCGCCGGGCCGAGCGCCGCCTCGCGGCGCTCGAGCTCGCCGGGGACGGTCACGTGCTCGCCTACGTGAACCGGCTCTCCGACCTGTGCTGGGCCCTCGCCCGGGAGAGCGAGGAGGTTCACCTTCCCGCCCGGGGCGGAGGAGAGAAAGGACGCGATGACCGTGGAGGTTGAGGCTGCGTCGGCGTGGCCCGACGGTGTCGACGTTGTGGCCCGACCCGTTCTCGCCGGTCTTGTCGCCCCGGACGGCTCGGCGGACACCGAGGCGGCGGTCGCGGCGCGCCAGGGTTTCAGCGGAGCCGTCGGCGAGACGGCGACGATCGCTCGCGAGAACGGGTCGCTCGAGGTCCTCGTCGGGATGGGTCAAGCGACCGACCTCGATCTCGAGACGTGCCGCCTGGCGGGCGCGGCGCTCGCCGGGGCGGCGGCGGCCTGCGAGACGGTCGCCCTCGATGTGTCGGGGATCGGGCGTGGCGCGCTTTTCACCGCGGAGACCGCCCAGGCGACGGCGGAGGGGGTATTGCTCGCGAGCTATCGCTTCGGGCGGCTGAAGAGCGACCCGAAGTCGTTGCGCCTCCGCCGTGTCGTGCTCGTCGATCCCGACGTCGCGGCTGTCGCCGCGGGCGTCGACCGGGCGATCGTCACGGCAGGAGCGGTGGCGTGGGCTCGCGACCTCGTGAACGCGCCGGCCGGCGAGCTCTCCCCGGCGCGGTTCGCCGAGATCGCCGCCGAGGCCGGCGCGCGCCAGGGATTCTCGGTCTCGGTCTGGGACGATCGAGAGATCGTCGCCGCGGGGCTCGGCGGTCTGGCCGGGGTGGCGCGGGGCTCGGCGGAGCCTCCCCGCCTCGTGCGCGCCGAGTACGCGCCGGCCGATCCCGCGGCCCCGACCGTCGCGCTCGTCGGCAAGGGGATCACGTTCGATTCGGGCGGGCTCTCCCTCAAGACGGCGGATTCGATGGTGACGATGAAATACGACATGAGCGGGGCCGGGGCTGTGCTGGCGGTGCTCGGTGCTTGCCGGAGCCTCGGCGTCGGCGTACGCGTCGTCGGGTTCATGCCGATGACGGAGAACATGCCGGGCGGAAGGGCGATAAAACCCGGTGATGTCGTGCGGATCCGCAATGGCAGGACGATCGAGGTGCTGAACACCGACTGCGAGGGAAGGCTCGTGCTGGCCGACGCGCTCTGCCTGGCGGCCGAGGAGTCACCGGACGCCATCGTCGACGTCGCGACGCTGACCGCCGCCGTCGTCGTGGCCCTCGGTCGGCGCATCGCCGGCCTCATGGGCAACGACGAGCGGATCGTCGCGGCCCTGGAACAGGCTGCGGCCCGCGCCGGCGAAGCGGTGTGGCACCTGCCGTTGCCGTGGGGCTATCGCGCCGCCTTCGACTCCGAGATCGCCGACCTGAAGAATCTCGGCACGGGAAGGGAGGCCGGTGCCCTCGTCGCTGGCCTCATCCTCGAGGGGTTCGTCGGGGCCACGCCCTGGGCGCACCTCGACGTCTGCGGGCCGGCGTACGCCGAGGAGGCGACGGGATACCTCCGCAAGGGCGGCACGGGTTTCGGGGTCCGGACGCTGCTCGAGCTGCTCTGCCGTTATCAGCCGCTCGGTAGCCCCGCCGGGCCCGGCGCGGCCGGGCGACGGGTGGTCCGATGACGCGCGGTGACGACCCGCCGAGAAAACGTCGCTTCCCGGCCGGACCCGGGGCCGAAGGTGCCGAGGCGATATCGGCGGTGGCGGTCCTCGGGGCGGACGACTTCCCGCCCTTCGCGACGACACCCGCCGACGAGCCGCCCGAGCCGTTCCCGGCGGGCGGTCAGCCCGAGACCCCGCGGCGCCCGTACACACTGGCGATCGACGCCGGCGGGATTGGTCTGAAGGCGTCGGTGCTCGACGCCGAGGGGCGTCTCGTCGCCGACCGGGTCCGGGTGTCGACTCCCTACCCGTTGCCTCCGCGCAGGTTCATCGCCACCCTGGCCGAGCTCGTCCGTCCCCTTCCGGCCTACGACCGCGTCTCGGTCGGCCTGCCGGGCGTCGTCCGCAAGGGCCGGGTCGTCGCCTCCCCGCCGCAGTACGTGACCGCGCGGGGCCTCGGGTCTGAGGTCGACCCCCAGCTCGTCGCGGCCTGGAAGGGCTTCGAGATCGCCGAGGCGCTCGCCGAGCAGTTCGGCCGGCCGACCCGAGTCGCGAACGACGCCGACCTCCAGGGCCTCGCCGTTGTCACCGATACCGGGCTCGAGTTCGTCGTGACCTTCGGAACCGGCGTCGGCACCGCCCTGTTCTTCGACGGTGTACTCGCGCCGCACCTCGAGCTTTCGAACCATCCGTTCCGCAAGGGCGAGACCTACAACGACCAGCTCGGCGAGGCCGCGCTGAAA
The DNA here is from genome assembly GCA_035625025.1 of Acidimicrobiales bacterium. GTDB lineage: Bacteria > Actinomycetota > Acidimicrobiia > Acidimicrobiales > Bog-793 > Bog-793. The sequence continues at coordinate 22,740 of DASPQJ010000037.1, read as the reverse complement.
AGGATCGGACCGGAGCGGTGGCGTCGGCGGGTCATGGCGGCGCTCGAGAACTTCCGGGTGCTCACGAACTTCGACCACTGCTATCTCGGCGGGGGGAACTCGCGCCACCTGCGGGGAGTCGTGAACGAGCCGTACTCGGTCGTCGACAACCTCGCCGGGATCATCGGCGGGGTGCGGCTCTGGGACGACACGCGGATGATGGGACGGGACTAGGTCGTCTGTCGGCCGTCGACCTCTAGGGCGCCAGCCAGATCGGCACGGCGTCGAGCAGGAAACGACTGACCGCGAGCGTGCGGTCGAAGGCGTCGCACAGCAGCTCCTCGCCGGCAAGGACCTTGGCGAGCGAGACGTCCCGCCGGGCGACGATCGTCAGTCGTCGCACGGGGGGGTCGGTCACGGAGCCAAACGAGTCCGTCGCCGAGATTTCGAGGGGAAGCTCGATGCCGCCGATGCCGGCGAGGTCGATCGCGAGACGCAACAGGTCTGGCCCATGGGGCAGGGGCGGGATTCCCCAGGTAAACGTCAGCGGATAGGTCCATTTGTCCGGCGGTTCGGCGTCCTCGGGCAGCGCGACGACGGCGTCTTCGAAGTCGAGCAGGGTGCGGGGGTCGACCTCGAGCGCGAGATGGAGGTCGATCGGGCCGCCGCAGCCCTCCTCGGGGTGGAGGTCGACCTCCCAGAACTGGCGGAGCGAGTACGTCTCGACGAAATGGCGTTCATCGTGCACGTGGAAGCCGTGCTCGACGGCGTGGTCCTTCAGCTCGGCGACGTAGCCGGCGACGTCGATCACGGCCATCGAGTGGGAGTGTAGGCGGCGGGTCCGTCGCCCACGTCGGCGCCCCGCCGTCGACGGGTGCCGGGCCCGAAGTTCGGAGGTGCGTCTGGCCAGCCGGTAACCTGCGGCCAGTGCAAGCCGAGGAGATCCTCGCGACCCTGTCGGCCGCGGCGTACGCGGTCGCCCGGGCGGTCGCGGGCGTCGACGATTGGTCGCGGCCGGGTCGTCGCCCCGGGCAGTATCTGATCGACACCGTCGCCGACGCCGCGGCGCTCGACGTGCTGATCGGCGCCGGCTTCGGCGTGCTCAGCGAAGAGAGCGGCCTCACGGAAGGGGACCGGCGCTATCTCGCCGTCCTCGACCCGATCGACGGCTCGACGAACGCCTCCCGGGGACTGCGGTGGTACGCGACGAGCATCTGCGTCGTCGACGAGGACGGTCCCTACGCCGCTCTCGTCGTCAATCAGGCGCGGGTCTCCTGCTACGAGGCCGTGCGCGACCAGGGCGCGACCCGCGACGGTCGTCCGATCGCGCCTTCCAAGGTGACAGCGCTCTCCGACGCCCTAGTCAGCGTCTCGGGCTACCCACCCCGCCACCTCGGCTGGCGCCAGTTGAGGTCCTTCGGCGCCGCGGCGCTCGAGCTCTGCGCGGTCGCCGACGGGACGCTCGACGGCTTCGCCGAGTGGGGCCGGAACGGCCTCGGTGCCTGGGACTACCTCGGGGGGATGCTCGTCTGCACCGAATCCGGCGCGGCGGTCGGCGAGGCGCTCGGCCGGGAACTCGTCCTGCGCACCCCCGGTGAACGGCGCAGCCCGGTCGCGGCGGCCAGCGCGGCGCTCCTCGCCGAACTGCTCGCGGCTCGCGCTGAGTCGTCGCGCCCTCGGCGGCGCCAGTGAGTACGGACACGCCCTCGGGCGCCGCTCCCGTCGCCCCGACAGCGCTCGAGGCGCTGCTCGCGTTGCAGGACGCGGACTCGGCGGTCGACCGGCTCCGTCATCGTCGGGCCCGTCTCGCCGCGCGAACCGTGCTCGCCGAGCTCGAGGCGAGGCTCGCCGGGAAAGCCGCCGAGGCGGCGGCGATCGACGAGGCGCGCCGGGCCCACGAGGCCCGTCTCGCCGAGCTCGCGAGCGAGGTGGAGGAACTGGTGAGCCGGACGGCGCGCCTCGACGATCACCTGCGCGCCGGCGAGGCCGCGTCGTTCCGGGACGAGGAAGCGCTGGCCGCGGAGATGGGCTCGCTCGGAAACCGCCGCGGCGAGCTCGATGACGAACAGCTCGTCGTGATGGAGGCCATCGAGGAGCTGGAGGGCGAGCTCAGCCGACTCGCCAGCGAACGGAGTGCGATCGGGAGCGAGATCGCCTCGGTGCGGCTCGCGATCGGGGCCGCGGAGACGGAGATCGACACGGAGATCGCCACGATCGCCATCGGACGAGCCGACGCGGCCGCCCGTGTGCCGGACGGCCTCCTCGACGAGTACGAGCGCCTGAGGGACCGACTCGACGGCGTGGGAGTCGCGCGGCTCGTCAACGGTTCCTGTGACGGCTGCCACCTCGCGGTCTCGGCGTCCGAGCTCGACCACCTCCGGCACGCGGGACCAGACGAGATCGTCCGCTGCGCGCAGTGCGGGAGGATCCTCGTCGCCGGCCGTTGACGCCCCGGGTGTCTCGCCGGCCCCTTGTCAGGTCGTGCGGGAACGGTCGCGTCCGTGGAGCTGCATGGCGTAGACGATCATCGCCGTGCAGCCGACCGCGAGCAGCAGGGCGAGCCCGTAGGAATCGACGTAGCGGAGGCCGAAGACGAGCCGTCCGAGGAGACCGCCGAGGAGCGACCCGACGAGGCCGACGACGATCGTCTTGCCGAGGCCCATCGGGTTGGGGCCGGGGACGACGAGCCGCCCGAGCGCTCCGACGACGAGGCCGGTGAGGATCATCTCGAAGACGAGCCAGAGCACGGAGGGAGTCTCGCGCGCGGCCCGGCCCGGGCGTCGTCGCCCCGGCGTGCTCGGCGCGAGGAGAGCGGACGGTCCGGGCACGGGGCCCGGACCGTCCGTCGCTTCCGCACCGCCGGGCCGGCCTCCGGCGGGGCGGCCCCGTCGTTGGGCGGTGCTTAGTGCTTGCGGGACTCGTGGCCGCTCGGCTTCTTTCCGAGCTTCTCCTCGAGCTGCAAGACGACCTCGGTCGTCTTCAGCACCGTGTCCGGGTTGAGGCTCATCGAGTCGATGCCGATCTCGACGAGGTACTCGGCCATCTCGGGGTAGTCCGAGGGGGCCTGTCCGCAGATCCCGGAGTGGATGCCGTTGCGGTGGCAACCCTCGACGGCGAGACGGAGCATCTCTTTCATGCCGTCGTCACGCTCTTCGTAGTCGAACGCCACGATCTCGCTGTCCCGGTCGACGCCGAGGGTGAGCTGGGTGAGGTCGTTCGAGCCGATCGAGTAGCCGTCGAAGAGGGGCGCGAACTCGTCGACGAGGATGACGTTGTTCGGGATCTCGCACATCGCGTAGATCTTCAGGCCGTTCTCCCCGCGAGTCAGTCCGAGCTTGGCCATCTGGGCGAGCACCGCCTCGGCCTCCTCGACGCGCCGCACGAACGGGATCATGAGGACGACGTTCGTGAGGCCCATCTCCTCGCGGACCCGCTTCATCGCCTTGCACTCGAGGGCGAAGCCCTCGACGTAGGCCGGGTGCGCATAGCGTGACGCCCCGCGCCAGCCGATCATCGGGTTGCTCTCGTCGGGCTCGAAGGCCGTGCCGCCGACGAGGCTCGCGTACTCGTTCGTCTTGAAGTCGCTCATGCGCACGACGACGGGCTTGGGCCAGAACGCCGCGGCGATGGTCCCGATCCCCTCGGACAGCCGCTCGACAAAGAACGTCTCGCCGTCGGGGTACCCGCGGAGGAGCCGAGCGATCGTCGTCGCGGCCTCGTGATCCGTGACCTTCTCGGGATGGAGGAGGGCCATCGGGTGGGCCCGGATCGACTCGCTGATGATGAACTCCATGCGGGCCAGTCCGACGCCGTCGTTGGGCAGGAACGAGGTCTTGAAGGCGAGATCCGGGTTGCCGAGGTTGATCATGATGTCGGTCTCGGGCCGCTTCATGCCCTCGACCTCGGTGCGCTGGACGTGGAAGGCGACCTCGCCCTTGTAGACGCGCCCCGAGTCCCCTTCGGCGCACGAGACGGTGACGACGGCACCCTGGGGGACCGCCGTCGTGCAGTCACCCGTGCCGACGATCGCCGGGATGCCGAGCTCGCGGGCGATGATGGCGGCGTGGCAGGTCCGGCCCCCGCGGTTGGTCACGATCGCCGCCGCGGTCTTCATGACGGGCTCCCAGTCCGGGGTCGTCATGTCGGTGACCAGCACCTCACCGGCGTGGAAGTCCTCGAGATGGGAGACGTCGACGATGACGCGGGCGTTTCCCGAGGCGATTTTCTCACCCACGGAACGACCCGAGGTGAGGATCTCTCCGGTGCCGTCGAGGACGTAGGTCTCGAGACTGGTCGCCTTGCGCTGGGAGGCGACCGTCTCCGGCCGGGCCTGGACGAGGTAGAGGAGGTTGTCGATCCCGTCTTTGGCCCACTCCATGTCCATCGGGCGTCCGTAGTGCCTCTCGATCGCGATCGCGTACCCGGCGAGCTCGAGGGCGTCCTCGTCCGTCAGGCAGAAACGCTCGCGGTCGGCCTTGGGCGTCGGGATGTTGCGGGTGGTCACCCGCGTCTCGCCCTCGACGAAGATCATCTTCACGGCCTTGTCGCCGATGAGCCGGCGCAGCACGGCACGGTGTCCCGACTCGAAGGTGGGCTTGAAGACGTAGAACTCGTCGGGGTCGACGGCACCCTGGACGACGTTCTCGCCGAGGCCGTAGGCACCGGTGATGAAGACGACGTCGCGGAAGCCCGACTCGGTGTCGAGCGAGAACATGACGCCCGACGAGGCGAGGTCTGAGCGCACCATCTTCATCACGCCGATCGACAGCGCCACGTCAAAGTGGTCGAAGCCCTGGTCGACGCGGTAGTGGATGGCACGGTCGGTGAAGAGGCTCGCGAAGCACCTCCGACAGGCGTCGAGCAGGCTCTCGTCGCCCTTGATGTTGAGATAGGTGTCCTGCTGGCCGGCGAAGCTCGCCGTCGGCAGGTCCTCCGCGGTCGCCGAGGACCGCACCGCCAGGCTCACGCCGTCGCCGTACTCCTCTTGCAGCTTGCGGTAGGCGGCGACGATCTCGTCGGCGAGGTCCTTGGGCAGCCCGGCGCCGTAGACGATCTCCCGGGCGCGCTTGCCAGCGCGGGCGAGATCGGCGACGTCCTCCGGGTCGAGCTTGTCGATCGCCTCGTGCAGCTGCCCCAGAGCACCGGCTTCCCGCAGCATGTGGCGGTAACCCTCGGCTGTGATGGCGAACCCGTTCGGGACGCGCACACCTTCGTGGGTCAGCTTCTGGTACATCTCGCCGAGGGAGGCGTTCTTGCCGCCGACGAGGGGCACGTCCTCGATCCCGATCTCCTCGAAGAAGCGGACGTATTTGAAGCCGGTCATGATTCGTCCTCCTGTAACTGATCGAACTGTAAATGGTCGAGCAAGCAGACGGCGTCGAGACCCCGCCAGGTGTCCCGCAACGTCGAGATCGCGAAGTGCCGGGCCCCGAGCCCGCCGTCGGCCCGCTGCAGGATGGTCAGGTTCTCGGCGACGGCACCCGGGTAGCTCGGCCGCAGCCGCAGCCCGCGTGCGAGTTCAAGCCCACCCCACAGGGCGCCGACCCACGTCGCGGCGGCGCCCGGACTGAGTCGCAGGCCGAGGACCGGGTCCTCGACTCGGCGCAGGAAATCCTCGGTCACCCATCGCTGTTGGCTTGACAGCTCCGTCGGACCGGTGATCGACACGGCGATAGCCGTGGTCTCGAGGTCAGCGCCGGGACGAGCCCAGCCGCCGCGGGGGTCGCGAGCCTCTTCAAGGAGCCCGGCGAACGGACCGCTGCCGCTCCCGGCGGGCACTGCCGCGCCGAGCCGGCGCAGCTCCAGGAGGTGGAGCGCCTCGCGCAAAGCTCCAGCGAAGTCGCGCGCCCGGTTGCGACGGGACAGGGCTCTTTCATGGACGGCCAACCACGAGGCGGGTGAGCGGTCCGGTTTGTCGCCGAGGATGGCGAGTGCCCGGAGCGTGGCCCAACCGATCGTGAGGGTGGGATAGCCGCCGTCGTCATTCTGGAGGGTGCGCAACCAGGCTCCCGTCAGCTCCGGTTCGGGCACGGGGATCTCCAGCAGGCGCAGGCACTCCAGCGCCGCGAGGGTGTCGGGGGCGTTGGGTTCCTCGACGCCCCACTCCGGGGTCCGGTAGAAGGAGTAGCCACCGGAGGGCGTGCGCCGGCCGAGGACGTAACGACCGGCTGCCTCACGGTCGAGAGAGACGGTCAAGGCGGCGGTCACGACGCGGAGAATCCGTCCGAAGAGGCTGAACCCGCCTCGATCTCGATCCTCCGGCCGGCCCTGGCGAGCCGATCGCCGAGCGTCGGGTCCATCTCGACGCTCGCCCGGGCGCGCGCCTTGAGGGTCCCGACCGCAGCAAACGCCGCCATCGTCAGTGCCATTCGGGTCCTTTCCGGGTTACCCGCTCAAGTCTTTTGTCCCCAGACCCTCTGTACCAGGGCACAACGTCACGAATCACCGGGGACTCCGGGCCTTTGGCGCACGGTGGCCACGGTGAGCGAGAAGCACAACCGCCACGCGTCTGCTCGCCCCAGGCCGGTGTCGCCGGTCCGACGAGACCTCGACGGTTGCCAGCCAGCCGAAACGGGGCACGACCCAACACGGTCCGCGTTCTACACACAACCGTCCTAATGGACTCTAGCTGGTATTTCGCGCCCCCTGTGACCAGGGCCCGCGCTCTGGCGCGCCCCTCCCGGCCGTTAGGCGGACGGAGCCGTCCGGCGGGTCGCGTCGAGGGTCGAAAACCGGGGACCCCGACGCCGTAGGCGGCGAGTCGGCCTGTAGGCGGGATTCTGTCCCCGCAGCGAATCGCTGCGGAGGGTGGCCATCCATCTATGCGGCCTACCTGGGGACCTTGGACGGGCAGCCCGTCCCGCGCTTGGCCTTGCTCCGGGTGGGGTTTACCGAGCCGGTCGGGTCACCCCGGCCGCTGGTGCGCTCTTGCCGCACCGTTTCACCCTTGCCTGTGCCTTGCGGCCATCGGCGGTCTGCTCTCTGTTGCACTCTCCTTCGGGTCGCCCCGACTGGCCGTTAGCCAGCACCCTGCCCTGTGGAGTCCCGACCTTCCTCAGACGAGGTGCGGGGCACCTCCTCCGCGGCCACCCGGCCGACTCGCCGTCGGCTCCATTGTCGCGCTCAAGGGATCCCGTCCGGAACCGAACCGCGGTCCGCGCCGCGCCAGGAGTCCCCGGGTAGCCTTCGTCGCGTGGTGCCGGAGGGCGTGCCGGAGGAGCAGCGCTTCGACTTCGTCGTCGACGATGCCGGGCGTGAAGACCCCGGTGCGGAGTTGAAGCGGCGGATCGATGACGTCCTCGCCGCGGCTCAGCGGGCGGAGCAGCGGCGCGGCGCGGCGGTCCCCCGCCACCGCCAAAAGGGTCGGCGCGCCCCGACCGGGGTCCGTTCGTCCGAGGTCCCGCCCGACACCGAGACGTCGGGCAGCCCCGGCGAACCGCAACCAGACCGGGCGCTCTCGGTCAGCGAGTTCTACGAACGAGTGAAGGCCGCCCTCGCCCGCGAATTCACCGAAGACGTGTGGGTCGTCGGGGAGATCCGGGGCCTGCGGGAAAGTCGAGGTCATCACTACATCGAACTCGCCGACGAGTCCGGCGACCAGGGCGAGCGAAGCGGGGTCGCCCAGCTCGAGGTGGTCTGCTGGGCCCGGGACTGGCCGCGGATCGCCGCCGCGCTGACCGAAGCGGGCGTCGCGCTCGAACCTGGCCGCGTCGTCCGGGTGCGTGGTCGCGTCTCGGTCTGGGAGGGCGGCAGCAAGCTGCGTTTCACCCTCACCGAGCTCGACATCGCGGCACTGCTCGGCGGGATCGCGGCGGCGCGCCGTCGATTGCTCCACGCGCTCGAGGTCGAAGACCTGCTGCACGCCAACCAGCGTCTCGTGCTCTCGCTGGTGCCGCTGCGCGTCGGCGTCGTCACGAGCCCGGGCTCCGAAGCGCACCGCGACTTCGTCGGGCAGCTCGCCCGCTCCGGCTACGCCTTCGAGGTCTTCTTCGAGCCGACGCTCGTCCAGGGTGCCGAGGCGCCGGATCAGATCGCGGCAGCCCTCGCGCGTCTCGGGTCGACGCCGATCGACCTCGCGGTCGTCGTGCGCGGTGGCGGAGCCCGCGGCGACCTGGCCGCTTTCGACTCCGAACCGGTCGCACGTGCCGTCGCGACAGCCCCGTTCCCGGTGTGGACGGGGATTGGCCACACCGGCGACCGCTCCGTCGCCGACGAGGTCGCGCACCGGTCCTTCATCACCCCGACGGAGTGCGGCGAGGCCGTCGTCGCCCGGGTGGCTGAGTACCTCGGTGAGATCGGGCGCCTGGCCGGCGCACTTACCGGTCTCGCCCGGGCGAGGCTTGATGCGACCGCCTACCAGCTCGCGGCCAGCGCCGCGGGGCTGGCGCGCAACGCGCGCCACCAGTTGGAGCGCCGGTCGGTCGAGCTCGGGGCGATCGGGCTCGAGCTCGGCCGTGTCGTGACGGCCCGGCTGGGCCGCGAAGCCGTCGGGCTGGCGGCGCGGGCGAGACTCGCCCGGACGGCGACGCGCCGCTCGTTGGGGTCCCAGCGAGACGCGCTGGAACGGCGACGCCAGGTGCTCCGGGCGTTCGATCCGCAACGCCAGTTCGAGAGGGGTTGGACGCTCACGAGCGACGATTCTGGCCGACTGGTGCGGTCGGCGGCACGGCTCGCCGTGGGCGGACGGATCACGACGCGCTTCGTCGACGGCGAGGCGCGCTCCGTCGTCGAGTCGACGAGGCCTGACCTGGCGCGAGAGATGACGACGAGGACGGATGGGGACAGACGATGACGGACGAGGACAGCGACAAGGCGGACGCCACGCCGGTCGACGAGCTCAGCTACGCGGCTGCGGGCGCGGAGCTCGACGCGATCGTGCGGGAGCTCGACGAAGGACTGGTCGACGTCGACGTGCTCGAGACGCGGTTCCGCCGGGCGATCGAGATCGTCGAGGAGCTCGATCGAAGGATCCGCGGCGCACGGGAGAACGTCGACGCGCTGATGCCGAGGTTGACGGCCCTCGGCGGGGACGGACCGCAGGGCTGACGGCGGCGAGAACATAGTCTCAATTCGTGCTCCGTTCGGTCGTCGTCGTCGGGGCGTCACTCGCCGGACTGAAGGCGTGCGAAGGACTGCGCCGAGGCGGCTTTGCCGGTTCGATCGCCCTCGTCGGCGCCGAGTCCCATCTTCCCTACGACCGGCCGCCACTTTCGAAGGAGTTCCTGGCCGGGAAATCCCCTTTCGAACGGCTGGCGCTGACAACGGAGGGCAAGCTCGCTGACCTGGATCTCGACCTGGAGCTCGGCGCGCGGGCGCGGGCGGTCGATCCCGCCAGACGGGTCGTCAGGTTGGAATCCGGCCGCGAGCTCCCGTTCGAAGGCCTCGTCATCGCCACCGGCGCGACACCGCGCCGGCTGCGCCCCGGGGGGGATCTCGAGGGGGTCCTGACATTGCGCCGACTCGAGGACGCCTTGCGCCTGCGCGATCTGCTGGAGGTCGGAGGCGTTCGGCTCGTCGTCGTCGGCGGGGGTTTCCTTGGCATGGAGGTCGCGGCGACCGCGCGGGGACTCGGGGCCGAAGTGACCGTGGTCGAGCCGCAGCCCGCCCCGCTGGCGCGCGTCGTCGGCCCGCTCGTTGGTCGCGCCCTCACCGAAGCCCACGCCGAGCACGGCGTCAGGCTGCGGACTGGCGTCGGTGTCACCGCCCTGGTCGGGGAGAGCCGCGTCGAGGGCGTCCGGCTCGACGACGGGTCGCTCATCGCCGCGGACGTCGTGCTCGTCGCCGTCGGTGTCGTGCCCGAGACCGGGTGGCTCGAAGGTTCGGGGCTCGATCTCGCCGACGGCGTCCGGTGCGGCCCGTCGTTACTCGCGGCTCCCGGCGTCGTGGCTGCTGGCGACGTCGCCCGCTGGCCGCACCCGCTGGCCGGGGGCCTGATACGCCTCGAGCACCGGACGAACGCCGCCGAACAGGGCGCCCACGCCGCGGCGAGCCTGCTCGCCGGGCCGGGCGCACCGGCCTTCACCTCCGTGCCGTACTTCTGGTCCGACCAGTTCGACCTGAAGATCCAGTCGATCGGCATCCCCGGGCCGCTTGACGAGGTGCGGGTCGTCGCGGGGTCGATCGCCGAGCGGCGCTTCGTCGCCTGCTACGGGCGGGCCGGGCGCCTGTCCGCCGTCGTCGCGTTCGGCCGTCCCCGCCAGCTCATGGCCTTCCGGGGACTCCTCGAGCGGCGCGCCCCGCTGGAGGAGGCGCTCCGGGTCGAGCTGGACTGACGCGCCGCTCAGAACGAGATCGCCGACATCGCCGGCACCGTGCGGAGGGCGCGCTCCCGGGCGTCGAGCCAGCGCTCCCGATCGAGTCGACGAGCCGGCTCGACGACGGGCCCGTGACGCGCCGTCGCGGCGGCCTCGGCGAGCGAGCTCCACACGCCGGTTGCCGTGCCGGCGAGGTAGGCGGCGCCGAGAGTCGTCGCGTCCCGGAACAGGGCGGGGGCAATCGGACGGCCGAGCGCGTCGGCGAGCAGTTGGAGGAAAGTCGCGTTCGCGGTCATCCCGCCATCGACGCGCAGCGTCGCGACGGCCACGTCCCCGTCCGCTTCGGCGGCCTCGAGGAGGTCGGCGCTGCGATGGGCGATGCCCTCGAGGACGGCCCGGACGAGCTCGGCCCGCGAGGTCGAGGCGCTGAGACCGACGAACGTGCCGCGCGCCCCGAAGTCCCACAGCGGAGTGCCGAGGCCCCCGAGGGCTGGGACGAAGATCACGCCCCCGGCGTCGGGAATCGATCCGGCGATCTCGTCAGACTCCGCCGCGTCTCCGATCAGACCGAGCCCGGCACGCAGCCATTCGATACACGAACCAGCCGAGAGCATGATGGCCTCGATTCCCCAGGTGACTCGGCCCGCTTCCCGCCAGGCGACGATGGGGAACGTCCCGCGGTCGCCGCGGGCGCTGAAGGCGGGTCGAGCCGCCGTGACGCAGTCGAGCATCCCGCCCGTGCCGAAGGTCGCCTTGGCCTCGCCGGGCGCCAGGCGGGCCTGCCCGATCAACGAGGCCTGCTGGTCCCCGACGAGCCCGGCGATCGGGGGCCCGCCAGGGAGCGCCGAAGCCGGGGCGATGATGCCGGTCGAGTCGACGATCCGAGGGAGGGTCGCGCGCGAAACGCGCAGTTCCTCGAGGACGTGGTCGTCCCAGTCGGAGGCGTCGTCGAGGATGAGGCCGGTGACGCCGGCGTTGGATGCGTCGGTGACGTGCGCCGCGCCGCGCGAGAGCACCCAGGCGAGGTAGCACTCGACGGTTCCGAAACACAGGTCGCGGGACCGGTCGGCGTCAAGTAGGTCGAGGAGGTAGGCGAGCTTCGTCGCGGACTGGTTCGGAGTGAGACGCACTCCCCTCGCCGAGAGGGCGAGGCACCGGCCGGAGGTTCGGAGGTCCTGCCAGGAGATGCCGGGGGCGACGGGCTGTCCCGTCGACCGTTCCCAGACGATCGTCGAGGCCCGTTGCGCCGTGATCCCGACGGCCCGCACCGGCCCTCCGGCTTCGAGCGAGGCGGAGGCGACGCCGACTGCGGCCTGCGCTAGGGCGGAGGGATCGAACTCCGCGACGCCGGGCGAAGGGCGCAGGTCGGAGAGGTGGCGCTGGTGCAGGTGCTCGACCGTGCCGTCAGCCCGGACGACGGCCGCTCGCACCGCGCTCGAGCCGACGTCGACGACGAGGACGCTCATCGCCGGATTTTCCCCTCCACGGCCGCCCAGTGTGACACAGCCGGAGCCGAGCCTCGTCCGGTCGGGACGGCGAGATCCCTGCTCTTTACATCGGCGCGGTGCTACGGCACAATATTGGCCGGTCTGCGTCGTGTCTCCGCGCGCTTCTCGGCAGTTCTCCCAGGTAGCTCCGCGCGGGGCCAGTTCCCTCGAGGGTGCCCTGGCGAACGCGTCGACCACGACTGGCGCGGGGCGCGGGAGCGACGCGAACAGAGAGAGTGATTGGTAGATGCAAGCCACGTGGCGCCAGAAAGCGGCCTGCCGGGGTCTCGACTCTGAGGTCTTCTACCCTCTCACGGACGAAGAGGCCTTGGAGGCGAAGGCCGTCTGCGCGCTCTGCCCGGTGCGTCAGATGTGCCTCGAACACGCCATCGTGCACCGCGAGCACGACGGCGTGTGGGGAGGACTGACCGAGCGGGAACGTCGTCGTCTGCTCCGGCAGCGGCAAAAGTCGGCCTGAGCGGGTCCCGAGCACGGGGTGTCGCCGTCGTGGCGGGGCTCCGTCGCCGGTAGCCAGCGGTTCCCTCACTATCCACCACTGTGGGTGGCAGGCTGACTTGGCGCGTTCTTGCCATTTCTCGTCCGGATAAGCCATTTCAAATGGCGCTATATGTGTCTGTGACCTCGCTGGTCCGGGGCAGATGATGGGTTCATGGCGCGTGGCCTCGGACCACAGCAACACGCAGGGTGGCGGTGCAGCTCGCCGGAAGGTGCCGAGTTTGTGTCAAAGACCCCCCTGGCGCGACCCAGGGGGGCCGGTCAGGGTGCGCCGTGGCGCCCCCGGGGTTGCCTGCGAGCCGCTGGAATAGCCCCGGCACGGGGCCGCCTCCCGGGAGTTTCCTGGCGAAGCGGGCCATTCTTCTGGGCCGCGAGGCCGGTGACGAGGGTGGCGGGCGTAAGTAGCGAGGTGGCGAAGCCCGCGGCCGTGGGGCGGACACGACTCAAGGAGAGCGGCGAAAGTGCCGTTAGGGGAGGGACTTCGAAGAGATCGGGGTTCGTGAAGGGAAGTTGATCGTGGCCAGGAGTGTCTCGAACGGACGACAGAACCGCCCCGGTTCGCGCCGCGTCCCCCGGCGCGTCCGTTTCGACGACAAGCCCACAACGGTGGCCGCCGCGGCACCCGGCAGTGTTCCGAGGCTCTGCCGGCCCGTCGTGGCGGCTGCCGTTGCCTCTTTGAAGTCCCGCGCCCCGGCGCCGAGGGCGTTCTTCCTGCCCGATGATCCGGCGGCCTGATGATGGGGCGCCGCGGCGAGATCGACAGGGACGACGGCGACGACGTCCGGCTCCACGCGGTTCTCGACACGCTCGTCGATCCGGTCTTCATCATGGCCGCGCAGCGCGACGCCTCCGGCGCGCTCGTTGATCTCACGTATCGCTTCGTCAACGCCGCGGGTCTCCGCCTCTCCGGCCGCAGCCCCGAAGAACTCCTCGGCCACGGCGAGCTCGAGCTCTTCCCCTCCCGTCGCGCGCGCGGCGTGGTGGACCGTTACGAGCGTGTTCTCGCCGGCGGCGAGCCCGAGCGCTACGAGATCTCCTGGTCAGAAAGCGACGGGTTCGCCGGCGCGTTCGACACCTCGGTCGCGAAGTTCCGGGACGGTCTCCTCGTGAGTTGTCGGGTGATCACCGAGCAGAAACGGGTGGAGGGGGCGCTCGCCAGCGCTTCCCGATCGCTGCGCACCTTCGTCGCCACGAGCGAAGCCCTCGTCCACGCCCGCGACGAAACGGGGTTGTTCGACGACGTGTGTCGGGTCCTCGTCGAGGAGGGCGGCTACCGGTTCGCCTGGGTCGGTGTTCCCGCTGCCCAAGATCCCTCTGGGGTCGTGGCACTCGCCTATCACGGAGAGGTGGGCCGCGAGTACTTCGACCTGATCCACGCCACGTCCTCGGGCCTCGTCGAGGGCGTTGGGCCGGTGATCGAGGCCCTGCGATCCCGGCAGGTCCAGCTTGTCGGCGACGTCGAGGCTCTTCCTCGCGCCGGACCGTGGCGTTCGATCGCTCTCGACCACGGGGTCCGCTCCGCCGTCGCGCTGCCGCTCATCGTCGGGGACTCGGTCTCCGGGGCCCTCGGCATCTTCTCGGCGCAAGCTGGCGCATTCGACCCCGACACGGTGCAGCTCTTCCAGGAGTTCGCCGCGGAGCTCGAGTACGGGATCGCCACGCTCCAGGACCGTACGAGGAACCAGAAGAACCTCGAACAGCTCGCGGCGACCCTCGAGGCCGCTGTCGGTGCCGTGGCGGCCAGCACGGAGTTCGATCCCTACACGGCGGGTCACCAGCGGGGGGTCGCCAAGATCGCCGTCACGATCGCCAACGAGCTCGGGCTCGACGCCGATACGACGAAGGGCATCGAGGTCGCGGCGATGCTCCACGACATCGGCAAGATCGTCGTGCCCGCGCAGATCCTGTCCAAGCCGGCGAAACTGAGCGTGGCCGAGTTCGAGCTCGTGAAGGTCCATCCCCAGGCCGGCGTCGACATCATCGCCGGGATCGACTTCCCGTGGCCGGTGGCGGAGACGATCCTGCAGCACCACGAGCGTCTCGACGGCAGCGGTTACCCGTCCGGCCTCAAAGGCGACGAAATCTGCCTCGGCGCCCGTGTCGTCATGGTGGCCGACGTCCTCGAGGCCATGACTTCCCCTCGGCCTTACCGGCCGGCGGCGAGCGTGGCCGAGGCGCTCGCCGAGATCGACAAGCAGGGCGGAACGCAGTTCGATCCCGAGGTGACCGCGGTCTGCCTGCGCCTGTATTCCGGCATGAAGCGTCGCCGGTTCGACGGGGACCCCGGCTACTGGTACCCGACCGCGACGGCAGTCTCTTTCTAGGGAATCCGCCCCGGTCTTTTCGTAGGGGTCACCGACCGTGGTGGCGGTGCGAACCGCATCCGACGGGGACTGGTCCACGCCGGGCGCTTCGTCGATTCAGATCACCGAACCGGTCGTGGCACGGCGCGGCTCGGGCCGACGACGAACGGCGGCCAGGTGAGAGCCGCGGCGCGCGCCGCCGCCTCGCGCATCCCGGTGACGACACCGAGGTCGAGGAACACCTGGAAGACCGCGGCGGTCGCTCGGGCATCCCCGAGCGCGGTGTGCGCCGCGGGGCGCTCCACGGCGAGGGCGCGGCAGCAGGCGGTGAGCGATCGCGGGCCGGGCGGTAGGTGGGCCCGGGCGAGATCGCGAGTGCACACACCCACGCTGCGCAGGTCGGGAAGCTGCAGTCCACACCTCGTGTACTCCGTCGCGAGGTGGGCGAGGTCGAATTCGAGAACATGGCCGACGACGACGTGTCCGGACAGTTGCGCCGAGATCTCCCCAGCGAGCTCGGGGAACGAAGGGGCCTTGGCGAGCATCGACCGGGTAATCCCGTGCAGCCAGCTCGCGCCGAGCTCTCCCTGCCCCGGCACGGCCACGAGACTCGACCACTCTCCGAGCTCGCGGCCGTCAGACGCCAGCTCGACGACGGCGCATTCGAGCACGCGCGTGACGGCGGGGTCGAGTCCGGTCGTCTCGACGTCCACGACCGCGAACCGAGTGGCGTCGGAGCCGACAGGCGTCTCCCGATTGGCGAGTCGTTCGTCGCGCCCGGTCGCCGGAGGCGGCGCGCTCGCCGCGATCGTCACGACGGAAGTGTAGGTGGGCGCTGTTCGGGCCCGAAGCCTCCCCCGATTCTGGCGCCGCGCCGACCGACAAGACAGGCCGCCCGGGTCTCCGACGCGGCTCGGGAAAACCTCGGGGGGCCGGTTGGGGGCGGACGACGGGATCACACTCTGCTCATAATTCGCGCGCCGATGTCGAACACTAGGGGGTGAGGATGTCTCCAAGGGTCTCGACGCGGCTGACCCGGCTGCGCTAGTGAAGAGGGGACAAGGCCGAAAGGCGGATAAGTGAGACGAAGCAGTCCGGCGCTCGGCGCGCTGATCGTCGCGTTCGTTGTCGGCACGGCTCTGTCCGGTGTCTCGGGAGCCGCCGCGGGAGGAACGGGCGGTCTTCCCAGTCCGAAGGCGGACAACGCGGCTCCGGTCCTTCCCGCGAGCGCGTCCGTCGCGCGTGTCCGGATGTGGCTCGCGACGGCCCTGTCCGTGCGACTCGACGCGCTGGGCGCGCTGACCGCGGCCGTCGGTGCGGCGCGTGATCTCACGGCTGGGCACCGCATTGCACTCGACGCGATCGTCACGACGGACCGGTCGGGGCTCACGGGACTCTCTGCGGCGCTCGGGAGCGAGACGACGATCGGCGAGCTGCAGACGACGGCGAGCGCGATGGTCCTTAACTACCGGGTGTTCTCGCTTCTCGTCCCCGAGGTGCGCGCCGTGATCACCGCTGACCGTGAACTTGCCCAGGCGGTGAAGCTGTCGGCGCTCGAACCCTCGATTCAGACCGCGATCACGACCGAGCAGCGGACCGGGAACCGGGCGGCGGCGGCCCAACGGATCTATGAGGCACTCGTGGCCCTGCTGAGCGCGGTGGAGGCCTCCACGGGCGAGGTCGCGGCGTCCCTGCTCGCGCTGACGCCGGCGAACGACGCCCAAGTTGCGACGACCCTCGCGGCGTCGACGTCGGCGCTCAACGCGGCGGACGCGCAGCTCGTCTCGGCGCAGACCGACATTCGCCGGATCGTGAGAATCCTCGGCGGCGCTTAGACCCCCAGGGATCCGTCGGCGCGTCCGGCGCGGCGTCGTGACCAGCGGTCGACCCAAAGTCTGATCCGGTCGCGGCGCCGCGGCCGGGGACTCGCGGACTCATCCGCGCCGACGATGAGCCGCAGTCGGATGAGGCCGATCGCCGACTCGACCGTGCGCCGGGCGAGCGGCGTGCGCGGCGGCCGGAGCTCTCGGACGGCCACGGGCAGCTCGCGCACCGCGAGACCGGCGCGACACGCCCGCAGGACGAGTTCGACGTCGAAAAGGCTGCCGCGCAACACCGTCTGTTCGATGAGCGGTGCGACCGCGGCGGCTCGCAGGGCTTTCATCCCGTGGGTGTCGCTGGGCTGGAGGTCGAGAACCCGGTGCAGGGCGGCCGCGAAGCCGGCGGTGAGGATCCGACGTGAGAGTGGCCGTCGGTCGCGAGCTCCGGGGGCGCGTTTCGAGGCGAGCACGACGTCGGCATCCCCGGAGTCGAGAAGGCGCAGCGCGGCGTCGAAGAACGACAGGTCGTAGTAGTCGACGTCGAAACTGACGAGGAACGTGCCGAGGGCGTCCCCGAACCCGGTGGCGAGGGCCGCGCCGTAGTTGCTCGTCGGCAGCGAGAGGACGCGTACCCGGGGGAGCTGGGCGGCGAGAAGACGGGCGAGGCGCGGCGTGCCGTCGGTCGATCCGTTCTCGACGACGACGATCTCAAACGGGCGACCGCGCCGTTCGAGCCCCGAGACGAGGTTCGTGATCGTCGAGCCGATGAGCATGACCTCGTTGTGGGCGGGGAGGATCACGGAGATCTCGGGGGGCGCGTCTTCGAACGCCGGCTTCGTCGTCGGGCCGGCCGATCGGCTGGTCACGGGGCCTCCTCTCCGACGAGCCGTGGGTCGGATGCCGCCTCGTCCGATTCTCTGTCGTCGGGGGCCTCATTCCCAGCCGGCGAGGCCGCGCCGTCCGGCGACGCGGTCGGGTCGGATCCGGAGCCGGCCGCCGCCGGCGCGGCCCCGCCGAGACCGGGGATGCGCCCGATCACGACGAGACCGATGAGGCCGAGTCCTGAGCCGATCCGGCCGGCCCAGTCGATCGACGTCGTCCCGTAGCTCAGCACGACGTGATGTGCCCGCGGGACGACGACCATGAGGTTGGGCGTCGCCTCCCAGGGTCCGGCGGCGCCCGTTGCCGTCCAGTTCGGGAAGTAGGGGACCTTCACGAGGATCGGCACACCGAGTCGACCGACGTCGAAAGACACGGTGGAGTCGGTGTACTCGATGTGCGAGATGGTCGTCGGCGCGACGCGCCGTGACCGCGAAGGCAAAAGGAGCGTCCCCGGCGCGGCATGCGGCCAAGACGCGGGACCCTGGCCGACGATCGGCACGGGCCAGTAGCTGGGATTCTGGTACCACGCGACGGCCGTCGTCATCTGCCACTGCGTCTTGGTCAGGCCTTTTTCGACCACCGGTTCATAGCGGAGGGACACGACGAGCTGAGAGTCCCGGATGAGGTAGAGGACCCAACGCGGCCTGGACGCCGACGCCCTCGTCACGTCCGCCGAGCCGTCGACGACGCTCGGAGACTCGGGCGTCGAGCCCACCTCGACGAGCGCGGGGTCCGCCGCCGCGTCGGCCTCGACCGTCGGCGAGTCGGCGAGGAAGTACTTGACGCCGGTGAGCTGGAGGTGCCGGATCCCGTCGGCGACGTCGAGCGTGCGGTAAGGGAGGCCGACGACGGGGTTCGAGGGTTCGAGCGAGAGCTCGGCCTGGTCAAGGAAGTGGAAGTGGTTCGACGTCGACGACTCGTAGTAGAGGCCCTCGGCGCTGTCGATGCAACCGTTGGTCCACATCGGGAACGACATCGGCACGAGCGTCGACCCGAAGGTGTTCTGGGTGTTAGGGGAGTATTCGTAGTCGAGTCTTCCGCAACCGTGGACTGCCGCGGCGGCATCGAGCATCGCCACGACCCGTTCGAACTCAGGCCAGCCGGGCTTGGCCTCGTAGCCCGAGTAGTTCCATCGGGCCCAACTGTCGACGGGGTTCTCCTGGCCGTTCGGGGGCGTGTAGAAGGGGAGGACCCCCAGCCACCCGGCGACGAGCCCGACGGCGACGGCCGCACCGAGAACGCCGGTAAGCACCGGGTTGAGCCATTCGTGGCCGAGCGCCGCCCAGGCGGTACGAGCGAGTTCGCCGATGGCGTAGGCCGCGAGCAGCGCCGTCGTGAGGTACCAAAACGGCAGCCACCGGCCGTTGTAGACGAGGCCGGAGGGCAGCCAGCAGAACGCCGCGACGCTCGCGCCCGCCATCCCGGCGAGCGCGAGCGCGATCCGGTCGCGTCGCCAGATGGCGACGGCGCACCCGAGCGCCGCGATCCACTGCACCGCCTGTTCGCCGTTGGCCGGGAAGAGCTGCGCGTAGACGTCACCGACCCGTCCGAAGTTCATCGACGACGAATAGGAGAGGTACGCCCCGAACGGCAGGAGCCAGAAGGCGGCGACGAGTGCACCGAGGACGCCGATGACGACGAGGACCCGGAAGCCGCGTCGCTCCCAGCGCGCGACGGTGATGACGGCGGCCGCCCCCCCGGCGAACAAGCCGGGGATGACGTGACAAAGAAGGGTGACCGCGAAGAGAAGAGCGGCGAGCCATCGGAAGCGACCCGTTCGCAGGGCGTAGACGAAGACCCCGAGGAACAGTACGGCGCAAGTCAGGGCCAGACTGAACGAGAACTCGCCGGCGAGCGTCGAGGCGATCGTTCCGCCGTCGATGTTCCAGGGGTAGTAGATGGCGGTGTGCAAGGGCGCGAAGTTGAAAAGGAAAGGCACTGTCGCGGCCGTCATGAGGGAGGGAATCGGTCGGACGAATCCGGCGAGGCGACCGAACGCGTACGCCGCGAGCGGTAGGAAGATCGTGCCGAGGACCGTGACGATCTTGAAGGCGACGGCATAGGACGTGGCCTGGGAGAAGGCGGCGACGAGCACCGCTGGGAGAGGGAAGTAGAAGACGTAGAGGGGGAAACCGCCGAACCATTCGGGGTCCCATCCCGCCAGCTGGCCGTGGGGCAGGACGTGGTGAATGAAGTACTCGACGGCGACGACGTGCGCGGCCGTGTCTCCTCCGACATCCATGTTCGGCCCGAGGATCAGTCCCGGTTGCAGCTGGGCGACGACGAACGCGGTCACGCCCGTGACGACGACGAGCGTCGCGACGGATGCCGGATCGAGAAGCCGCCCCAGAAGGGCCCTCCGCCGGGAAATTGGGCCCTTCGCGAGGCGAGACGACGTTCCCCCGGTCCCGTCGCGCCCCGCGCCGAGAACGGTCTGCACGGGCGAGATCCTACTGACAGGTCCGCCGGGCACTCGGCGGCGTCGTGATTCCTCGTCGAGATCCCTCGGTGGTAACGTGCGCTTTTCCTGGGCCGTTGGCGCAGCCCGGTAGCGCGCTTGCATGACACGCAAGAGGTCAGAGGTTCAAACCCTCTACGGCCCACTCAGGAACAGCCGCCGAGATGGCTGGCCGTCGCCGACGAGAACTCAAGCCGCCAGTTTCGAGATGCCCGTGAGTCGACGTTTGTCCGCTGGACATCGCCGCGGCGGGCGCCCGGCGTGCTCTGGGGCTCTCCGGCGTGCAACGTGTAGCAGTCGATTGGAATTCGGTGCATACTGCGTGCAAGGTGTGAGTGCCGAGGTTCCAGGGTGCAAGATCCGTCGCGCCCGGGACCTTCCACCCGACTCGGACGTTCAAGCCCGAGAAATGAGGTGTCGAAGCGACAGGCGAGACAACTGTCGAGGGGTAGTCGCAATGTCCAGAGGATCGCGCTATTTCATGGTCGTTCCAGGAATCGCACTCACCGCTGCTCTCGTCGGTGGGCTGCTGGCCTTCGTTGGCGTGAGTCCCGCGGGCGCGCAACCGACGGACGTGTTCACCTACGCCGCGTACGCTCCCATCACCGCGACGGCCTTGACGCTGGGCGGCGAGGTGAACCCGAACGAGTCCGAGACGGAATGCTCGGTCCATTACAACACGACAGGTGTGAGCCCGTGGTTGACCGCCGCGGCGTCGCCCCGGGGTGACGGCGTCGCGCTGATCCCCGCCGGCGACGAGGACGTTCCCGTGTGGGTGACCATTTCCGGGCTCTCGCCGGCGACCGTCTACTACTACGAGCTCGTCTGCTGGTGGGTTTCCGAGCCGGGCAGCCCGGTCTATGGTCCTTTCCCCATGTCCCAGCAGACGTCGGGTGCCGCCGGGACGACGCCGAGAACGACGTCCACGACAGGCCTGTCGACCGGCTCGCCTCCTTCGGGGGTGACGCGTCCGATGATCGCCATCGACTCGACGAGCGTCGTTCTCTCCGCGGCAACGCCGGTCACGGCGCAGGTGGCCTTCACTTGTGCCGTGGCGACATGTTCTGGATCGGTGCGATTGGAGAGGACGGGAGGAAAGACCGAGTTGCTCGCCCAAGGCGCATACCGGATCACGAAGGGCAAGACCGCCGCGGTTCTCCTGCGACTGACGCCGCAAGGACGGGTCGTGCTCAAGAATGCGACGACAACACCGCTTGTCGAGACACTCGTCGCGACACTGAGAGGCGGCAAGAGAACCAGGATGAGCGTCGTCGTGTCCTGAGTTCGTAGTCCACGACCGGCGTCGACGCCGATCACACCGAGCGGTCACCCCGGCGCGTTCCCGGGATGAGTCGACTCCACTTTCAAGAGAAAGGACGCGCCTCTTAGCCGGCCTTTCTCCTGCCTTACCGGGAAGAGGCTCCCGCTGAGGTTCGGTCGGCCAAGACACCGGCACGGCAACCCCAACCACGACATCTACATGGAGGAGTCGACTGCCGAAGTGATCTCCCTTCGCGGGTCGGGCGGCCGTGGCCGGTCAGCGAAAGCGTCGGCGACTGGAGCGAACACTGGCGATGAAAGCCGGAGCGTGGGGAGCAGTTGCTCCCGTTCAAGGGCCTGTACCGACCGTGGAGGAACCTCCGGAACGGTCTTGGGCAGCTTGCCGATCTCGCGCGCGACGTCGCGCCACGCGCCGTTGTCCGGCTCTCCGCGGGAGGTGAATCTCCCTCCCTGCGCCCGCGCCGCTCCCCGAGGACTCCCCGCGTCGGGCGCCGAATCGATGGGCCGCGACCCCTCGGGAGGCAAAGGCTTCAAATCTGTCTGGCGCCGGCCGTTAGGTTCCTCGATGGCAAGTCAACCGAAGTCAGCTCCGGTCTCCCTCAACGCGGTGCGTTCGCAGGAGGGCTTGAAGGTCCTCTGCATGAACAACCTGCTCGACAACCCGGACGAGCGGGTCTATTTCAAGGATCTCGAGAGCCGTTTCCTCTGCGTGAGCCGGGGGTGGATGGACGATGAGGCCCCGGGGTGGTCGGTCGAGGACGTCCTCGGCAAGACGGACTTCGACATCTTCAGCGAGCCGCACGCCGTGGCGGCCTTCGAGGACGAGCAGCGCATCATCCGGACCGGCGAGCCGATCGTCGGCAAGGTCGAGCGCGAGACCTTCCGGGACCGCCCCGACGTCTGGGTCTCGACGACGAAGTTCCCCCTGCGGGACGGCGCGGGCCAGATCATCGGCACCTTCGGGATCTCCCGGGACGTGACCGCCCAGATCGAGGCCGAGCAGGCGCTCACCTTCCAGTCGCTCCACGACGCCGTGACGGGGCTGCCGAACCGGGTGGCCCTGCGGGACCGGCTCTCCCAGGCCCTCGCCCTCCTCGAGCGCCAGCCGGGACAGATCGCGTTGCTCTTCGTCGACCTCGACAACTTCAAGACGATCAACGACTCCTTTGGCCACGAGACGGGCGACAAGGTCCTCGTCGAGGTGGCGCGGCGCCTGACGGGCACGGCCCGGCGGGCTGACACCGTCGCCCGGCTCGGCGGGGACGAGTTCGTCATGCTCTGCACCGGGCTGCGGGACGACGACGACCCCCGACCGCTCGGTGACCGAATCGTCCGCGCCGTCGGGCAACCCTTCGTCGACGACGGCATCGACCTGTCGATCACCGCCAGCGTCGGTGTCGTCCTCACCGGCGATGCGAATGCCGACCCGGGTCAGCTGCTGCAGGACGCCGACGTCGCCATGTACGAGGCGAAGGACGCCGGCAAGAACTGCTTCCAGGTCTTCTCGCCCTCCCAGCGGGACCGGGTGCTCGCGAACCACGCCCTCGAGGCCGAGCTGCGGGAGGCCCTCGACGCCTCCCAGCTC
Organism: Acidimicrobiales bacterium; assembly: GCA_035625025.1. Taxonomy (GTDB): domain Bacteria; phylum Actinomycetota; class Acidimicrobiia; order Acidimicrobiales; family Bog-793; genus Bog-793. The sequence continues at coordinate 176 of DASPQJ010000037.1, read as the reverse complement.
TTCCTCCTCTACCAGCCGCTCTTTTCGATCTTGGACGGCTCGTTGCGGGGCGTCGAGGCCCTGGTGCGCTGGAACCACCCCTCCCGGGGCGTCGTCCCGCCGATCGAGTTCATCCCGCTCGCCGAACAGCGGGGCCTCATCACCCGGATCGACGGCTTCGTCCTCGACGAGGCCTG
>DASPQJ010000036.1:0-17291 GCA_035625025.1 Acidimicrobiales bacterium | reverse complement strand
CGCGCGGTCGAACCCCTCGAGGGTGACGACAGACCTGCCGGTCACCTTGGGGAGGGAGACCTGGCAGGCGACCACGGCCTTGTCGTCGACGAGCACGGTGCAGCAGCCGCACTGCCCCGACGGCGAGCAACCGTCCTTGGGGGAGGTGACGTCGAGCTCCTCGCGCAGGGCCGCGAGAAGGTGCGGGTGGTCGTCGCGGACCCGCACGGAACGGCCGTTCAGCGTGAACGTAGTCGTTCGGGCCTCGTCGGCAACGCCCCTCGCCACCACGTCCGCTTCGCCCCCCACGACGCCTCGCAGCCTATCCGGGCGCCTTTGCGCCGGGCGCGGGGACCCGACTCGTTCTGGCCTCGGTTGCGCCCGGGGGGAATCTAGGTGGGCGGGTCTTGTCCCGCCCGCAGGGCGCGCCACACGCGCTCGGGCGTCATGGGGAGGGAGTTGAGGGCTACTCCCGTCGCGTCGAGGATCGCGTTGCGCACCGCCGGCGCGACGTCATCCATCGGGATCTCCGCCACGGCCTTGGCCCCGTAAGGGCCGGAAGGTTCCATCGTCTGCACGAGGAAGACCTCGGTGGGCGGCGTGTCGTCGGCGCGGAAGATCCAGTAGGGGCCGAACCGGTCGTTCACCATCTTGCCCGTCGAGTCGAGCACGACTTCCTCGCACAAGGCGTAGCCGAGGGCCTGGGCCATCGCCCCTTCGACCTGTCCGCTCGCCGTGATCGGGTTGATGGGCACCCCACAGTCGACCGCGGTGACGAGCTTCGTCACGCGCACCCCGCCGGTCGCGATGTCCACCTCGACCTCGGCGAGCTGCGCCGCGAACGGCGGCGGCGAATCGCCCGACACGTGCGAGGCGGTGCCCATGATCTGTTCTTGGTCCTCGGTGTGGAGGGCGTTGAGCGCCACGTCGCCGAGCGACACCGAGCGACCGTCGGGGGCCCACGCCCGACGGTCGTGGAGTTCGATCGAGGCCGCGTCATCGACCGCGAGGAGCCGGGCCGCGCGCGCGACGATGCGCGCCCGGGCGGCCTCGGCCGCCTTTTTCACGGCCATCCCAGAGATGTAGGTCGTGCTCGAGGCGTAGGCCCCGACGTCAAAGGGGGTGAAGTCGGTGTCCGAGGAGTACACGAGGATGTCCTCGACGGGGACGCCGAGCACCTCGGCGGCGATCTGGGCGAGCACGGTGTCCGAGCCGGTCCCGAGGTCCGTGGCCCCGAAGAGCACGTTGAAAGAGCCGTCGTCGTTGATCTTCATCGAACACGCCGCCATGTCGACGAGCGGGATCCCCGAGCCCTGGATGGCGAGCCCCATCCCTATGCCGCGGCGGATATGCGGCCGATCCGGCGGACGCCGCCACGCCGGGTCGTCCCGTCGCTCCCAGCCGATGGCGCGGCGACCCTGCAGCGCGCACTCCTCGAGGCCGCAACTCGAAACGAGCGGGATGTCCTCCGGGGCGATGTCCGCGACGCCACCTCGTTCGCCGAGACGCAGCACGATGTCGAGGGGGTCACCGGTTCGGACCCAGTTCCGTCGCCGGAGCTCGTAGGGGTCGAGCGACAAGGCCCGGGCGATGTCGTCCATGTGGGACTCGAGGGCGAAGAACGCCTGGGGCGCCCCGTAACCGCGAAAAGCCCCCGCCACCGGGCGGTTCGTGTAGGCGACGTCACAGCGGAAGCGCTTCGCCGGGCAGTTGTAGAGCGACATGCCGTGCTGGCCGCAGACCGAGTTCACGGTGAAGCCGTGGGTTCCGTAGGCGCCGGTGTTGGCGACGACCAGCATGTCCTGGGCCACGAGACGACCGGCGGCGTCGACGCCGGTGCGGAACGTGATCGTCTGGGCGTGGCGGACCCGGGTGGCGGCGAACTCCTCGGCCCGGGTGAGCTCGAGGCGGACCGGGCGGCGCGTCGCGAGCACGAGGTGGCCGACGACGTCCTCGATGACCATCTCCTGCTTCGCCCCGAAGCCACCGCCGAGGCGCGGCTTTATGACTCGGATGCGCTTCACCGGCAGGCCGAGCAGCGGCGCCACCATCCGGCGCACGTGGAAGGGGACCTGGGTCGAGGAACGCAGCACGAGACGTTCGTCCTCGTCGAGCCAGCCGATGGTGATGTGGGGCTCGATGGGCGTGTGCTGGACCTGGTGCACGCGGAAGGTCTCTTCGAAAACGCGCGCCGCGCCGAGGAACGCCGCCTCCAGTTGGTCGTCGGGAACGGTCCGGCCCTCGATGTGGTGGCTGACGTTGCGGCCGGCGTCGTAGATGCCTTCCGTGTCCGGCTCGTCGTGGATGACCGGCGCGCCAGGTGCGATCGCATCGAGTTCGTCGAAGACGGCGGGCAGCACCTCGTAGGCCACCTTGATCAGCCGGCACGCCTCCTCGGCGATTTCCACCGTCTCCGCGGCGACGGCAGCCACCCGATCGCCGACGTGCCGGACCTTGTCGTCGAAGCTCACCTGATCCCACGGCTGGGGATTGGGCCAGGTCTGACCGCCCGAGGCGTACTTGATCCGGGGGGTGTTCCCGTAATGGAGGATGGCATGCACCCCCGGCAGGGCCCGGGCCGCGGAGTCGTCGATGGCGACGATGCGGGCGTGGGCGTGCGGACTGCGCAGTACCTTGGCGAACAGCATCCCGCGGGGCGCGATGTCGTCGGTGAAGGCGGGGTTGCCCTTCACGAGGCGCAGGGCGTCCACCTTCGTCTCCGGCCTGCCGACGACAGAGGTCGGCGGCACGTCCGGGGAGACGACGAGACGCGGGACCGCCGGCGAGACGTCGCTCTCCGCCCCGAGGGCCCGGTCTTCAGCGGACTCGTCCCGCGCGAGAAGCGAACCGACGACCACGGGATCCATCGTCCGGGATTTCTCGCCGCGCAGGGTCGCGGCGGCCCGACGCACCGCCTCGACCACCTTCACGTACGCGGTCTCTCGGTCGAGGATCCCGCTGAGGGCGTCGCGGATCTCGGCGTCAGAAGGGTCGGGGTTCGCCGCCAACAAGGCCTTGGTCGCGAGCACCATCGCGCCCGCCGAGTACCCCGACTGCAGCGCTCCCGTCTCGACGAAGGCCTCCTGGATGGGGTGGAGCTCGCCGGTGGCGACGTTGAGCGACTCGACGGTCGTGATCTCGTGTCCGGCGGCCTGGGCGGCGAGGAGTACGTCGGCCGAGACCAGCCGACCGTCGACGAGGACGGCCGCCGCGCCCGTCTCGCCCGTATCCGAGCCGAAGCGGACGCTGAAGCACCCGAGGCGCCGCAGGACCGACAGCAACGTGGCGCGCGGCGGGCACGAGAGCGATTGCTTCGTGCCGTTGACGGAAAGGACGAGCTCGTCCATCGCGGCTCGGGACCTTGGTTCCTTGCGCGCGCTCGGGCTCGCCTCGGTCATTGCGTCGTGGTCCGGCGTGGTGTCGCTCATCGTTGAACCGCTTCTAAGGCGCGCGCGCCAAGCACCGCCGCGAGGTGGCTCCGGTACTCGCTCGATCCCCGGAAGTCCCCGGGCGGGGCCAGGCGGTGCAGCGCGATCTCGACCTCGGCGGCCCCGTCCGCGGTCGTCGCGGCCACGGCGACGAGGAGCGGCGTCGCCGCGACGCCCGCCAACGCCAGCCGCCGCTCGCCGTCGAGCTCGCGGACGACCGCCGCGACGATGGGCCTGTCGGCCGGTGTCCGTCCGGTGCGCGCCGCGGCGCCGTTCCCTCGGGGATCGATCGACAGGGCGGTGATGATCTCGCCCCGCGCCAGCGGGCGTCTTCCGAACAGGTCTTCCAGACGGACCTCGCTTTCTGCGGCGGGGGTCGCGAGCCGCACGACCGCGTCGTAGGCGAGGAGGGTCGCGAGAAGCTCGCAGTCGTACTCGGCAGTGGCCACGCACCCCCCGAGGGTCGCTTGCGCCCGCAGCGTGCTCGGCAGTTCCCGGCGCGCCGCCTCGCGGACGACCGGGGGGACCGCCTCGTGGTCGGCGATCTGCTGGAGAGTTGTCATCGCGCCGATGACGAGCTCGTCGTCACCGTGGCGGGCGATGCCCTCGAGTCCGAGCGCCTGCAGGTCGACCAGCGCGAACTCGTCTGCCCCCGGACGGGCGTTGAGACTCGTCCCCCCGGCCAGCACGACGTTCGCGGGTCGGGCAAGAAGCGCAAGCGCCTCGGCGATCGCATGGGGGCGTCGGTACCACGAAGTGCTCATCGGGGCGGACCTGTGCCTTTGGGGGGTCAGACGAGCCTAACGTCGCTTCTTACGGGGTCGTCGTCACCGGGGCCGGGGCACGCGGGCCAGGTAACGACCCCACCCGGGCTCGCCGACGAAGCGCCCGTCGCGCGCGACGACGCGACCCCGGCTGACGACGAGTTCCGGCCAGCCCGTCGCGACCATCCCGGCGTAGGGGGAGTGGTCGACGGCCATGTCGAGGTCGCGGGCCTCGAGGGATTGACGCCGCTGCGGGTCCCACACCACCACGTCGGCGTCGGCTCCGACGTCGAGCGTGCCCTTCGCCGGCCACAGCCCGAAGGCGCGTGCCGGCGCCGTGGCACACACCCGCACCCAGTCCGACGCGCTGATCCGCTTGGCGCGCACCCCCTCCCACATCAGGGCCAGGCGCGTCTCGACGCCTGGCAGGCCACCGGGGATCTCGCTGAAGTCGCGGGTGCCCTCGGCGCGCCCGCACACCCCGGCGCGGCGGTCGGCGCGCCAGAACGGGCAATGGTCGGTCGCCACGGTCCCGATCCAGCCGTGGGAAAGACCCTCCCAGAGCTTCTCGGCGTGCCGGGCCGCGCGCAGCGGGGGAGTGCAGACGAAGTTCGCCGCGTCGGTTCCTTCCAGCCTGCTCTCGTCGAGATAGAGGTACTGCGGGCAGGTCTCCGCCTGGGCGTCCACCCCGCGCCCGACGGCGGCCCGGATCGCCGCGAGGGCGTCCGCCGAGGAAACGTGCACGACGTAGATGGCGGCCCCCGTCAGCTCCGCGAGCACCGCGGCGCGCGAGACCGCCTCAGCCTCGAGAAGCGCAGGCCGGGTCCGGGCGTGCTCGATCACCGCGGTGCGGCCCGCGGCGAGCGCCTCGCGGCGGAGCTCCTCGATCGCCGCGCCGTTCTCGCAGTGGAGGGTGACGAGGGCCCCCTGGCGGCGGGCCGAGCGCATCAGTTCGACGATCGCGCCGTCGTCGACCTGCAAGCGGTCGGGGTAAGCGAGATAGAGCTTGAAGGAGGTGATGCCGGCCTCGACCGCCTTGGCGATGACCGCCTCGGGCACCGTCGCCGTGAACGAAAGGTGCAGTCCCCAGTCGATGGCCGCGGGTTCCGCCCAGCTCCGCCACCGGGCGACCGCGGCCAAAGGGTCCTCGCCGCGCTCGGGCGTGATGTAGTCGATGATCGTTGTCGTGCCGCCGATCGCCGCGGCTCGGGTTCCGGAGGCGAAATCGTCCGAGACCCGCACCGCGCCGACGGGCAGCTGCATGTGCGTATGGGGGTCGATGCCCCCCGGCACGACGAGCTTGCCAGCCGCGTCGTGCACCGGCTCGTCCTTGTCGGGCCGGAGTCCCGGCGCCACCTCGGCCACCCGCCCGTCGGCACCGAGGCGCACGTCGACGAGCCGTTCGCCCGCCTCGTCGATCACGGTGCCGCCATGGATCAGCACGGTGTGACTCCCTTCGCCCTTGGGCGGAGATCGTTGCTTCCGTTCCCGGCGCGCCGCGGGCCGACCCCGGGGGGCCACCTCGTTGCCGGGGGAGTCGCAGTCATGACCATAAGGTGCGGGCTCGCCGCGAGAGCTCGGCGTGGGCGCTGTCGAGATCGACGCCGACGAGACAGCCCTCGCTGATGACGTCCTCGCCGCCGACGAGGAGGTGGCGGACGCGACGGTCGGGACCGAGGACGAGCCCGTCGATCGGGTCGGGGACGTCGTCGAGATCCGCGAGGGGCCAGACGGCGAGGTCGGCGGTCGCCCCCACCTCAAGGCGCCCGAGGTCGGCCCGCCCGAGACAGGCCGCGCCCCCCGAGGTCGCGAGCGTCAGGGCCTCGCCGGCCGACAGGGCGTCGGCCCGCCCGGCGCGCAGGCGGGCGAGATAGAGCGCCTGACGCAGCTCGGGGAGAAGGACGCCGAGCTCGTTGGAGGCCGGCCCGTCCACGCCGAGGCCGACCGGCGCGCCGGCGTCGATGAGGTCGCGCACCGGACACAGGCCGGCCGCGAGCCGGGCGTTGGAACTCGGGCAGTGCGCGACGCCGGTCCGGGACCGGCCGACCCGGCGGATCTCGCCGGCATCGAGGTGGATGGCGTGGGCGAACCAGACGTCGCCGCCCAGCCAGTCGAGCTCCTCCATCAGCTCGAGCGGTCGCTTGCCAAAGCGCGCCACACAGTGGCGGGCCTCGTCTTGCGTCTCGGCGAGGTGGGTGTGCAGTCGCAGGCCCAGCCGGCGGGCGAGCGTCGCGGACTCCCGCATGAGGTCGGTCGAGACCGAGAACGGGCTGCAGGGCGCCACGGCGATCATGACCCGTTCGCCGTCGTGCAGACGGGCCGCGACGGCCTCGGTGGAGGCGAGAATCTCGTCGATGGGCTCGACGATCGAGTCCGGGGGGAGCCCGCCCGCGCTCTCGCCGAGGTCCATGGAACCGCGGCAGAGCTCGAGACGCACCCCGACGGCGCGCGCCGCGTCGGCGATGGCGTCGAAGACGGCGTCCTCGCCGTGCGGCACGACGTAGTGATGGTCCGACACCGTCGTCGCGCCGCTGAGGGCGAGCTCGCCCAGCCCGACGAGCGCGGCGGCCGCGGTGTCCTCGACCGAGATCCTCCCCCAGACCGGGTAGAGGGTCGTGAGCCACGTGAACAGGTCGCACGCCGTCGCCCGTCCCCTGGTCATCCACTGGTAGAGGTGGTGGTGGGTGTTCACGAACCCGGCTGTGATGAGGTCGCCGTCGCAGGCGAGGACGCGATCGCCCGGGTGCGCTGGGACCGTGCCGAGGGCGGCGATCCGCCCGTCCTCGACGGCGACGTCCCCGGGCCACCTTGCGCCGCGCAACACCGTCCGTCGTCCCACCTCCCGTAGTATCGCCGCCGGCGACGGATCCCGACGGGTGAACCGCGGGCCCAGCGTCGCGACCCTCGAGCGCCTCGGCGATCCCGTCGTGAGCTCGTGCCGATCCCCCGGACGGGCGCCGGCCAACCGTCGGTCCTGTTGCGCAAGTGGCGACCGTCTCTTCGTGAAGCCTCGAGGGGCGCAAGGTTGCAAAAGCGAATTTCCCGGGGCCGTTTCTCAACCAAGACGGGCCGGTGGCGAAGGGATACGCTGCGCAAGGTTTTTCTGAGGTCTCCAGCAACACGTTCTGTCGTACGACGAGATAGTGCGCACGACGAGGGCCGTCTGACCTTTCCGGGGCGCACAGAGGGAGGTCCGACGATGGTCAACGGTGTGGAAACAGGTCCCGGCGGGCCGGGAGGCGCCTCGCAGTTCGGGGGTGTCGCGCCCCCCACCGAGGTCGCCGAGGGGTACACGGCCTTCAAGCTCGAGCAGCGGGGTATCGAACACGTTGCCGGGGCGGACCGGGCGTTGCGTCCCCGAGGCCTGTTCTGGATGTGGACCGGGGCGATCTGGAACGTCGAGTTCCTCGTCTACGGCGCCCTGATCGTCTCGTTCGGGCTGACCTTCTGGCAGGCCGTGGTGGCGATCCTCGTCGGGAACGTCTTCTACGTCGTGCTCGGGTGGGCGAGCCTCGCCGGACCGAAGACAGGGACGACCGCGTTCATGGTGAGCAGGGCCCCCTTCGGCCGCAACGGCAACCGCGCGCCGTCCCTGTTCAACTGGATCACCCAGGTCGGCTTCGAGGTCGAGGGACTCGTGATCGTGGTGCTCATCGTCGGGGCGATGTTCGTCCACGAGGGGATCCACCTCGACAACACCGGGAAGACCATCGCGATCATCCTCGCGGTCCTCGTGCAGTTCGTCGTGCCCTTCCTCGGGCACGCCACGATCACCAAGGTGCTGCGCTACCTGTCGTACGTCTTCATCGTCGTCTTCATCATCATGGCGTGCCTGGTCATCCCCCACGCCCACGTGACGAGCCTGCACACCCACGGCACGGACTCGTGGTGGTTGTGGACGACCGGGATCGTCCTCATCGTCTCCGCCGGGGGCCTCGGCTGGACGGAGAACGCCGCCGACTACTCGCGCTATCTCCCGGCGGACACGCCGGCCGTGAAGACGTTCTGGGCTGCGACGCTCGGCGGAGCGATCCCGTCGGTCCTGCTCGAGCTCCTCGGTGCCACCGCCTTCTTGGTGAGCCCGCAGGTCACGGCCGCCGCCGCCGTGCCCGCCTCCTTCGCCAGCTGGTTCTTCTGGCCGTTCCTCATCCTTGCGCTGCCGCAGCTGTTCGCGATCAACACGATCGACATGTACTCCTCGGGGGTCACCCTGCAGGCACTCGGCCTTCCGGCGAAGCGGTGGGTCTGCGTCGTCATCGACACCGTCATCTCCGGTGGCGTGACCGCGCTCGTGATCTTCAAGGGGAACTTCTATACGGACCTTTCCGGGTTCCTCGACTACATCGTCGTGTGGCTCGGCGCCTGGTTCGGCGTCTACATCGTCGACTACATGCTCCGCCGCGGTCGCTACGAGTTCAGCTCCCTCGCTGCCAAGCACGGCGGCCTGTACTGGCGTAACGGCGGTTTCAACTGGAAGGCGCTGCTCTCGCTGGCCGCCGGGATGTTCGCGGCGATGATGTGGATCGACGCTGCCTACTACTGGCCCTCGTACTCCTCGCCGTTGTCGAACGCCACGCACGGTGCCGACTTCAGCTGGATCTTCGGGCTGCTGGTGAGCGGCATCATCTACTACGTCCTGTCGTTCCGTTCGGTCCCGAAGGAGGTCGCGGGCCGTTCGTAGGCCGAGTCGCGGTGGCCCTCGGGTGTTGCGCGGGGGCCACCGCCCCGCTCGGATCGCCGCCGGCAGAACCACCGGGACCCGTGACCGGGGTCGGCCCCGGGGGCGATGGGCGCCCCCGCGGGCAATAGATCGTCTTGTCGGCTCCGAACGGGGCCGGCGAGGTTTGGACGGAGTCGTCGAAAGAAGGAACGAAGAAGGCGACGGAGGCTCGGGGACCTCAGGTTCGGCTGGTCGCGACGGGGCGAGCGCCGGGCGAGAAAGGACACAGAGGAAAACGCATGCGGGACTTGGGACGGGAGGACGACATCGTCGACCAGGCGGTGTACGAGCGCACCGTCGAGCGATTCCGGGAACGCAGGATCCTCCTTCCGACTTTCGCCGAACTCGCCACTCCGAGCCTTATCCCGGTGCCGGTCCGCCGGGCGCTGGCGGCGGTCGGACCGGACGACGCCGATCCGCTCAACCTGTTCCGCGTGCACTGGTACAACGCCGTCGACCGCAGCGCCCAGGTCCCGGTGCCCGGGCACGTCGTTCTGCCGCGGGAACTGACCGGCGTCGAGGCGCGCATCGTCGTCCTGTTCGGCGACCGGTTTCCGATGATTCACGCCCACAAGGTGCTCGCCGCCTACGGATGCCTGGTGCCCCGCGTCGTCACCGGGCGTTTCGACCCGACCGCGCAGCGGGCGGTCTGGCCCTCGACGGGCAACTACTGCCGCGGCGGGGTGGCGATCTCACGCCTCATGAGCTGTCGCGGCGTCGCCGTGCTGCCGGAGGGCATGAGCCGGGAGCGCTTCTCGTGGCTGGGGGACTGGGTGGCCGATCCGTCCGACGTGATCGTGACCCCGGGCACGGAGAGCAACGTGAAGGAGATCTACGACAAGTGCGCCGAGCTCGCCCGGGACCCGGGAAACGTCATCTTCAACCAGTTCTCCGAGTTCGGCAACCACCTCGTGCACTATGCGTGCACCGGCACCGCGCTGGCGGACGTCTTCGCCAAGCTCGCTGAAGCCGATCCTGCGTTGGTGCTGCGCGCCTTCGTCTCGGCCTCGGGGTCAGCGGGAACCCTGGGGGCGGGGGACTACCTGAAGGAGTCCTTCGGGGCCCGGATCGTGGCCGTCGAGGCGCTCGAGTGCCCGACGATGCTCTACAACGGTTTCGGCGAGCACAACATCCAGGGCATTGGGGACAAGCACATCCCGTACATCCACAACGTCTACAACACCGACATCGTGACGGCCGTCAGCGACCAGGCCACGGACCACCTCGCCGTGCTTTTCGGGACGCCGGCGGGCAAGGCGTTCCTCGCCGACCGGCGCGGCGTGCCACCGGAGACGCTGGCGATTCTCGACGACTTCGGCCTGTCGAGCATCTGCAACATCGTTGCCGCGATCAAGACCGCGAAGTACTTGGGACTGGGGTCGAAGGATGTGGTGATGACCGTGGCGACGGACGGCGCGGAACTGTACGAGAGCGAACGGGCGCGCGTGCGGGCGCGGGACTTTTCGACCGGATTCGACGACGACTGCGCCGCCGGAGCCTTCGGCCAATTCGTGCTGGGTGTCGGGAGCGATCACCTGCTCGACACGACCGCCGCCGACCGGGCCCGCATCTTCAACCTCGGCTACTACACCTGGGTGGAACAGCAAGGGGTGGCGATCGACGAGTTCAACGCCCGGCGCGACCAGTCCTTCTGGCGGGGTCTGCGGGCCGGCCTGCCGAGATGGGACGAATTGATCCGCGAGTTCAACGCCCGCACGGGTGTGACCGTCACTTGACCGGGACTGCGAGCACGCTCGTCTGCGCTGGATGCGGCGCTGCGCCGCGGGCGCGCGATCCTTTCCCGTTCCGGTGCCGCAACAGCCAGTTCGGTGATGTCGACCACGTGCTGGCGCGGGTGCTCGATACCGCTGAGGTGGGTTTTCCTGGCCCCGCCGAGGCCGACTCGTGCCCCTTCGTCAGCTACCGGGGGCTCCTCCACAGCTACCACCGCGCTGTCGCCGGCGGGATCAGCGACGAGCGCTTCGTCGAACTGGTGCGGGACCTTGACGCCGCGGTCGCCCGGGTCGACGGTCGTGGTTTTGTCTCGACCCCGTTCGCGCGCAGCGAAAACCTGTCGCGCGCCCTCGGCTTCGTCGAGCCGGGAGGGGTGTGGGTGAAGGACGAGACCGGCAACGTGGCCGGCTCGCACAAGGCGCGCCATCTCCTGGGCGTGGCGTTGCATCTCGAGGTGGCCGAACTGCTCGGCCTGGCGGATCCCGACTGGCGCCCGACGCTCGCCGTCGCGAGTTGCGGCAACGCCGCGCTCGCGGCCGCGGTCATCGCCGCGGCCATCGGCTGGCGGCTGCGCGTCTTCGTGCCCGTCGACGCCGACGACCACATCGTCCGGCAGATCGGCGCGCTCGGCTCCCAGGTGGTGTTCTGCGAGCGCCAACCGGGCGGCCGCGGCGACCCCACCTACCGCCGTCTCCTCGGCGTGCTCGAACGCGGGGCCCTCGGCTTCACCTGCCAGGGAAACCTCAACGGCCTGGCGATCGAGGGGGGAGAGACCCTCGGCTACGAGATCGTTTCGGAGCTCTTGGCGCGGGGGCTCACGCTCGACCATCTCGTCGTCCAGGTCGGCGGGGGCGCCCTCGCCAGCAGCTGCGCGCAGGCCCTCTCGGAGGCGCATGCGCTCGGGGCTCTCCCGCGTCTGCCGAGGATCCACACCGTGCAGACGAGCGGCGCGCACCCGCTCGAGCGCGCCTACGCCAGGGTGCGCGCGGAACTGGGAGGATCGTCTGGGGCCGCGGAGATCGACCCGGTGCTCGCCGCCGCCGCCAAGACGCGCTCGCGCTACATGTGGCCCTGGGAAGCCGAGCCGAAGAGCATCGCCGAAGGCATTCTCGACGACGAGACCTACGACTGGCTGGCCGTGGTGCGCGGGATGCTCGCGACGGGCGGACAGCCCCTCGTCGTCGTCGAGGACAGCCTCGCCGAGGCCCACAGCCTCGGCGAGGAGGCGGGATTCCCGGTCAGCGTCACGGGTTCGGCCGGTCTCGCGGGGCTCGTCGATCTGCTGGCCGCCGGCGCGGTGCGCCCCGACGAGCGAGTGGCCGTGCTCTTCACCGGGGTCGAGCGCTGAGCGATGGGCGAGCCGGACCGCCGCTCCGCCCCGCCTGTGGCGCTGTGCGGGGCGACGGTGGTCGTGGCGCTCGCGCCACCGGAAGTCGTGCGGGCGGACCTCACCATCGCGGACGGGCGCGTGCGCGCTCTCGGCCCCGTGTCCGAGGGCGCCGTCCGCCGGAACTGCGCTGGTTCGTTGATCGTGCCGGGAAACGTCTGTGCCCATCACCACCTCTACTCGGCGCTTTCCCGGGGCATGCCGTACGCGCTGGCGCCGCCGGCGGACTTCGCCGAGATCCTCCAGCGCGTCTGGTGGCGGCTCGACCGCTGTCTCGACGAGGAATCGGTGCGCGCCTCGGCGCTGCGGGGCGGGCTCGATGCCCTGCTCGCCGGCACGACGACGATCGTCGACCACCACGCCTCCCCGAACTTCATCGACGGTTCGCTCGACGTGATCGCCGAGGCACTCGGCGACCTCGGCGTGCGTTCTGTGCTCTGCTACGAGGTCACCGATCGGGACGGGCCTGAACGCGCCGTCGCGGGTCTCGCCGAGAACAAGCGCTTTCTCGGCCGTTCCCAAGATCTCGCGCGCGGCATGGTGGGTGCCCACGCCTCGTTCACCCTCTCCGACGAGACGTTGGCGGGTTGCAGCGAGCTGGCGGCCGGAGCCGGCGTGGGCGTGCACATCCACGTCGCGGAGGACGAAGTGGACGAGCGCGACAGCCTGGCGCGCTACTCCCGGCGGGTGGTCGACCGACTGGACGAGAGGGGGGTGCTCAGCGGGCGCGCCGTTCTCGCCCACTGCGTGCACGTCGACGAGGCCGAGGCGCGCCGCATCGAGGCCGCCGGCGCAACGGTCGTGTGCAATCCGCGCTCGAACATGAACAACGCCGTCGGGCACTCGCCGTTCAACCGGCGCGCCGGGCAGGTCGCGCTCGGCACCGACGGCATCGGCGGGGACATGTGGGCCGAGTCCCAGGCCGGATTCTTCCGAGCCAAGGAAGCCGACCTCGCCACGCCGCCGGAGTGGCCGCTCTCCCACCTGGCACAGGGCGCGCGCCTCGCCGGGCGAGTATTCGGCGAACGACTCCTCGGCACGCTACGCGCCGGCGCGCCGGCCGATCTCTGTGTGCTTTCCTACGATCCGCCGACGCCGCTGCGCGCCGACAACCTCGCGGGGCACTGGGTCTTCGGTCTCACGTCGGCGATGGTGCGCGACGTCTACGTGGCGGGTGAGCTCGTCGTCGCCGCCGGTCGATCGACCCGCGTCGCCGAGGCCGACGTCGCCGCCCACGAGGTGCCCGTCACCGAGCGGCTGTGGCGGCGCCTCGAGGCGACGCCGCAACACACCTACGATCCGAGATCGAGGAGCGAACGATGAGGGCCGCCCTATACCTCCAGGACATGCACCCGATCCGCGACGGCATGCGATACGCCCGTTACGCCGAAGAGCGCGGCTTCGAGGCGATCTGGCAGGCGGAGAGTCGCCTGGTGCGGGAGGCCACCGTGCCGATGGCGGCGTACGCCGCGGTCACAAGCCGCATCAAGGTGGGCTCCGGGGTGATCCCGATCTGGACCCGCAACGTCGGATTGCTCGCCGCGACATTCTCGACGCTCGACGAGCTCGCTCCGGGGCGGGTGATCCTCGGTCTCGGCGCGTGGTGGGAGCCACTGGCCGCCAAGGTCGGAGTCGACCGGCACCGGCCGCTGCGCGCGATGCGCGAGGTGGTCGAGGCGACGCGGCGCCTGCTCGCCATGGAGCGCGTCACCTACCACGGCGAGTTCGTCCACCTTGACGACGTGGAGATCGACATCGTTCACGGCGACCGCTCGCCGCGGCCCGTGCCGATCTATGTCGGCGCGACGGGCATGCAGATGATGGAGCTCGCGGCGGAGATCGCCGACGGGGTCGTGCTCAACTACATGGTGAGCCCCGAGTACAACAAGACCGCCCTGGAGCACCTCGCGATCGGCGCGGCGCGCGCGGGGCGCTCGCTCGACGAGATCGACCGGCCCCAGCTCGTCGTGTGCTCGCTCGACAACGACCGCGCCCTCGCCCTCGACCGGGCGCGGGAGCTGCTCACCCAGTACCTCGGCCAACAGCCCCACATCATGAAGGCGAGCGGCGTCGATCCGGCGCTCATCGAGCAGATCGGCAAAGTCCTCACCTGGCCGGCCGGGCCGGAGGAGATCCACCGCGCGATGCGTCTCGTGCCCGACGACGCCGTCCAGATGATCACGGCCTCCGGCACTCCCGCGGAGTGCCGCGCCAAGGTCGACGAGTACATCGGGGCCGGCGCAACCTGTCCGATCCTCTACCCGCTCGGCAGCGACGTGGAACTGATGATCGACACTTTCGGCTCGTAGGGATCTTCCAGAACAGGAGCACAGCACGAGATGAGGAGTTTTGCCGGACGAGACATCCTTTCCCTCCGGGACTTCGAACGCGACGAGTACTTCGAGGTCTTCCGTGTCGCCGAGGAGCTGGCGCACTTCGCGGAGCGGCGTGAGAACGGCAATCTTCTGGCTTCGAAGACGCTGCTCACCGCGTTCTACCAGCCGAGTACGCGGACTCGACTGGCCACCGAGGCGGCGATGCACCGGCTCGGCGGGCACGTGCTCGGTTTCTCCGACGCCAAGATGACCCGGGCCGGGGACTTCTACCAGGAGAGCATCAAGGACACGGTTCACATGCTCGAGTACTACGGCGACGTCATCGCGATGCGCCACTTCGAGCAGGGCGCGCCTGCCGAGGCGGCGAAGTGGGCCTCGGTGCCGGTGATCAACTGCGGCGACGGCTGGGGCGAGCACCCGACCCAGGTGCTCACCGACCTCTACACGATCTGGAAGGACAAAGGCACGCTCGACGGCCTGAACGTGCTTTGCGTCGGTGACATGCGCATGCGCACGATGCACTCGATCCTCTACGCCATGTCGCAGTTCGCCATGACCGCGTCGCTCGTGCACCCCCCAGAGATGGCGCTGCTGCCTGAGTTCTCGGCCGAGCTCGAGCTCCGCAACGTCCGATACCGCGAGGCGAAGAGCGTGGAGGACTGCCTCGCTGAGGCGGACGTCATCTACATGGAGCCGGTGGTGCAGGCCGACTACACGAAGTCCCGGGAAGAGGTGGGGGAGCACGGGCTCACGCCGCCGGAGTACCGGGTCACGCGGGAACTGATGCGAAAGAAGGCGAAGAGCGACGCCATCATCCTGCACTCGCTGCCGAGGATGGACGAGCTGCCCCTTGACGTCGACAGCACCCGCCACGCCCGGTACTGGTTCGAGGCGTTCAACGGCGTCGTCGTGCGCATGGCGCTTCTGGCGCTGGTGCTCGGCGCCGTCGAGTAGTCGACGGCGCCGACGAGTCGAGAAAGGCGAGCAATGCAGACCGATCTTCGTGGTCGAGACGTCATCGACTTCAGCGAGTGGACAAAAGGCGAGCTCGACACGGTACTCGACCTCGCCTTCGAGCTGAAGCGCGACCGGGCGCTCGGGAGGCCCCACCCGTTGTTGCGCGACAAAGTCCTCGCGATGCTGTTCTTCTTCTCGAGCACGCGGACACGAGCCTCGTTCGAGGCCGGCATGGCGCAGCTGGGGGGCCACGCCCAGTTCATCGAGAGCCGCACGACACAGATCGCACACGGCGACACGGCCAAGGAGATCGGCGAGATCCTCGGGCGTTACAACGACGGCATCGCCATCCGCTACGTCGACTGGCAGGTCGGTAACGCCTATCTGCGAGAAGTCGCCGAGGCCAGCCGGGTTCCCGTGCTCAACATGCAGTGCGACGTCTACCACCCCCACCAGGCTCTGGCGGACCTGATGACGATCATCGAGCGCTTCGGAGATCCGGCCGGCCGCACGGCGACGATCAGCTGGGCCTGCGCCACGAGCTACCAGAAGCCGATCAGCGTGCCCCAGAGCCTCGCGCTGCTGCTCCCGCGCTTTGGCATCAACGTGCGGCTCGTCCACCCTCCGGAGTTCGGTCTTCTGCCCGAGATCGTCGAGCGGGCCCAAGACGAGGCCCGGCGGGCGCATGTTTCGTTCGAGGTGTCGCACGACTTCGACGCCGGAATCCGGGGCACCGACGTCATCTACGCCAAGAGCTGGGGGGCCCTCCTCACGACGACGGACGAGGCCGAAGGGGCCAAGCTCATCGGCAAGTACCCGGATTGGATCACCGATTCGCGCCGTCTTGAACTCGCGGGCGAGGACGCGATCTTCATGCACCCGTTGCCGGCGGACCGCAACGTCGAGGTCACCGACGAGGTCATCGACGGACCTCGCTCGGTCGTCTATGACGAGGCCGAGAACCGCCTGCACGGCCAGAAGGCCGTCATGGCGCTCACGATGGGTTAGAGGGTCGAGGTCTGTGGGCGCGCGGCTTGCCGTCGTGGCGGTCGGCGGCAACTCGCTGATCAAGGACCGGATGCACCAGACGGTGCGCGATCAGTACGTCGCGGCGCACGAGACCTCCGAGCACGTGGCGGCGATGATCGAGGACGGCTGGGACGTCGTCGTCGGTCACGGCAACGGTCCACAGGTCGGATTCATCCTGCGCCGTTCGGAACTCGCCGCCCACGAGCTGCACGAGGTGCCGCTCGACGCCTGCGGCGCCGACACCCAAGGCGCGATCGGCTACGCCCTGGCCCAGAACCTCCAGAACGTCCTGCGCCGACGCGGGATCGACCGACCCGTCGCCGCGCTCGTAACCCAGGTCGAGGTCGCGCGGGACGACCCGGCCTTCGCGAGCCCGAGCAAGCCGATCGGCTCGTTCATGGACGAGGCCGAGGCCCGCCGGCGCGCCGAGCAAGACGGCTGGGACGTCGTGGAGGATGCCAGCCGGGGCTGGCGGCGGGTCGTCGCCTCACCTCATCCGGTTCGGATCGTCGAGATCGCGGCGATCAAGTCACTCGTCGAGGCGGGGGTGATCGTGATCGGGGTCGGCGGCGGGGGGATTCCCGTCGTGGCGGACGCCGAAGGCGACCTCCTCGGCGTCGAGGCCGTGATCGACAAGGACCTTGGCTGTTCGCTGCTCGCCCGCGATCTTGACGCGGAACTGTTCCTCATCTCGACCTCGGTCGAGAAGGTGGCGTTGGACTTTGGCAGCCCCGCGCAGCGCTGGGTGGACCATCTCACCCTCGCCGAGGCGCGCCGCTGCCTGGCCGAGGGCGTGCATTTCGCGCCGGGCAGCATGGCGCCGAAGATCGAGGCGATCATCGAGTACCTCGAGCACGGCGGCGAGCACGCGATCGTCACGGACCCGCCGAACCTCGCGCGAGCGCTGACGGGGCGAGCGGGCACGCACTTCACCGTCGACTAGGGACGGCGCCCACC
>DASPQJ010000035.1:0-20009 GCA_035625025.1 Acidimicrobiales bacterium | reverse complement strand
GGGATACGCAAAGATCCTCGACGCCGTCGAGGTGCTCGCAAGCGACAAGACCCCTCGCGTCGAGACGATGGGAGGGATCGGTGCGCGCGCGGCGCGCTACGAGGGCCTGGCGCGGTCTCTCGGCGACCACGGTTACGTGGACGACCTGCGGGTGCCCGGGATGCTGCACGGCGCGCTGGTGCTCGCCGCGCACGCCCGGGCCGTCGTCGTGCGCCTCGACACCGCCTTCGCCCGCGCCCAGCCCGGGGTCGAGGCGGTCTTCACCGCCGCCGACGTTCCGGGAGAGCTGCGCGTCGGGATAGCCGACACGGACTGGCCGGTGTTCATCCCCGAAGGCGGCTGCACCTCCTATCTCGGCGACGTCCTCGCGCTGGTCGTCGCCGACTCGCGCCAGGCGGCGCGGCGGGCCGCCGGTCAGGTCCGCGTGGAGTACCGCCCGCTGCGGCCGCTCACCGATCCCGTCGCGGCCCTCGCCGACGGCGAGGACGCCGCCTGGCAGTTGCGGGGCAACGCGCTCTGCCGCTTCGCCTACCGCCGCGGCGACGTCGCCGCGGCGCTCGGCTCCGCCGTCCACACCGTGCACGAGGTCTTTTCGACCCAACGCGTCGAACATGCCTTCCTCGAGCCCGAGTCGACCCTCGCCGTTCCCCGAGAAGACGGCACGCTGCAGGTCTTCTCGGGAGGCCAGGGCATCTGGGACGACCGCCGCCAGATCGCCTCCGTCCTCGCCGTTCCCGAGTCGCGCGTCGTCGTCGAGCAGGTCTCCAACGGCGGCGCGTTCGGGGGCAAGGAGGACATGTCGAACCAGGCCCAGACGGCACTCGCCGCGTGGTTGCTGCGACGCCCCGTGAAGTGCACCTTGTCGCGTGAGGAATCCCTCCTCCTCCACCCGAAGCGCCACCCCTTCCGGCTGGAGTACTGGGCTGGCTGTGACGCGGCGGGCCGGCTCACGGGAGTGAAAGCCCTCCTCCTCAGCGACACCGGGCCGTACGCCTCGGTCGGTCAGCATGTGCTGGAACGGGCCGCCGGTCACGCCTCCGGCCCCTACGCGATTCCGACGATCGAGGTCGAAGCCGTCGCCGTGCGCACGAACAACCCCGTCTGCGGCGCCTTCCGCGGCTTCGGCGCCAATCAGGCCCAGTTCGCCATGGAAGGCGTGATGGACCGCCTCGCCGAGAAGGTCGGAATCAGCGGCTGGGAGATCCGAGCGCGCAACGTCGTCACGCCGGGCGCCGTCTGGGGTCCCGGGCAGGTGATGGACGCCGGGTGTCGCGGCGCGATGGCGTGCCTCGAAGCCATCAAACCGGCGTTCGACGCCGCGGTCGCCGCCGACAAGGCGGTCGGACTCGGCCTCGGGTTGAAAAACGCCGGGCTCGGCAACGGGGTGCTCGAGGTGGCCAGGGCCGTCGTGCGCTTCCGGGCCGACGGCGACGTCGAGGTCCGCCACTGCTGGAGCGAGATGGGACAGGGGATCCACACCGTCGCCCGGCAGGTCGTCGTGGAGGAGCTGGGCGTCGAGGCCGCGAGGGTGCGGGTCACGGTCGACACCTCGCGCGAGCTCGGCGCCGGGCAGACGACCGGTTCGCGGGGGACCCTCATGGGCGCCGGCGCCATCGCCGACGCCTGCCGGCGCGCCGACGCCGACGGCCGCCGGCCGAACGTCGACTACGAGGGGGAATACCGCGTCGACTGGACCAACTCGCTTGCCGAGGGACTGACCCACCCGACGGTCCACGCCGCCTTCTCCTACGCCGCCCAGCTCGTCGTCATGGACCGCGGCAGCGGTCGGATCGAGAACGTGCTCGCCGTGCACGACGTCGGGCGGGCGGTCAACCCGCTCGCTTGCGAGGGCCAGATCCAGGGTGCGGTGCACATGGGACTCGGCTACGCCCTGTCGGAGGACTTCCCCGCTGACGAGTCCGGTCGGCCCCGCAACATGACTTTGCGCAGCCTCGGCATCCTGCGCCCGCAGGACGTCCCCCCGATCGCCGTCGTGCTCGTCGAGGAGCCCCAGCCGCGCGCGCCCTACGGCATCAAGGGGATCGGCGAGATCGGCCTTGTGCCCACGGCCGGCGCCGTCGCGAGCTGCCTCCACGATCTCGACGGAGTCTGGCGCGCGACCCTCCCGATGCCGGCGCCCGTCGCCACGACCCGCCCGTCACGGCACGAGGCGGGCTAAAAAGCCGAGGGCACTCGGCCCGCGGTTCAAGCGACTGCGACGTCGACCAGGCAGAAGCCGTTGACGTCGAACAAGCCCCGGTCGGTCAGCCGCAGCTCCGGTATCACCGTGAGCCCGAGAAAGCTCAGCTGCATGAACGGCGCCTCGATCGTCAACCCGAGACGGGCCGAAACCACCTCGGAGAGCTGCTTGACCTCCCCCGCGACCTCGATCGCGCCCTTGTCGCTCATCAACCCGCCGATCGGCAGCCGCACCTCGCCGATGACCCGCCCGTCGAGCACCGCGACCTGTCCACCGCCGATCTCGACGAGCCGCGCCACCGCGGCCGCCATCTCGGCCGGGCCGGTCCCGTCGCGCGCCCCCACCACCATGCAGTTGTGGGCGTCGTGGGCCACGGTCGAGGCGATGGCCCCGCGGACGAGACCGAAGCCGATGACGTAGCCGAGACCGATCCGTCCGGTGTGCTGATGGCGCTCGACCGCCCCGATGCGGGCCACGACCTGTCCCGGATCAGTCAGGTCGACGACGAGGTTGCGCGTCGACAACGAGCGCGATTCGACGCCGATCACGCGGGCCTTGCCGCCCGCGGGCGGAACGATCTCGAAGGCCTCCCTGCCCGGGAGGTCCGCGAGGTGCACGGACTGGAACATCCAGTCCGGCGCCGGGCCGCTCGGCACGACTCCGGGGACAATCCGGCCGTCGACCGCCACGAGTCGGCCGGCCTGCCACACCCGGACCGGCTCGAAGCTCGCCAGATCGTCGAAACAGAGCACGTCGGCCTGGTAACCGGGGGCCAGCCAGCCGAGATGGTCGAAGCGGTGGTAGTCGGCCGGGTTGGCGGTGGCGAGGACGAGGGCGTCCTCCACCCGGACGCCGGCCGCGACGGCGAGCCGGACGCAGTCGTTGACATGGCCCTCGCGGACCAGGGTGTCCGGCTCCCGGTCGTCCGTGCAGAGCGCGAGGCGGGCGGTGCCGTGGGCGAGGACCGTCGGCACCAGCTCCGCCAGGTTGCGCGACGCCGAACCTTCCCGAACGAAGATCCACATTCCCTTGCGGCGCTTCTCGTCGGCCTCGGCCAAATCGGTGCACTCGTGGTCGGACTCCACGCCGGCCGCGAGGTAGGCGTCGAGCTGGCGGCCGCGGATCCCCGGGGCGTGTCCGTCGACCCGGCGGCTGCCCGCGGCGGCAATCTTGGCGAGCACCTCCGGGTCGCCGCGGATGACCCCCGGGAAGTCCATCACCTCGGCGATGCCGATCGCGCCGTGCTCCTCGAGCAGTTCCACCAGCTTGCCGTGGTCGAGCACCGCGGCCGGGCTCTCGAACGGGGACGCCGGCACGCAGCTCGAGGCGCAGATGCCGAACGTGAACGGCAGGTCTCGCGCCGCCTCGGCGAGGGCCACCACCCCGGGCACGCCGAAAACGTTGGCGATCTCGTGCGGATCGGCGGCGACAGCCGTCGTCCCGTGGGGCATGACAGCCCGCACGAACTCATCCACCCAGAGCTTCGTCGACTCGAGGTGCATGTGCGGGTCGATGAAGCCCGCCGTCAGGCAGGCCCCGGCGACGTCGACCACCTCGACCGCGTCGTGGGGACCCCAGCCGGCGACCACCCCATCGGCGACGGCGAGGTCGGTCTCGATCCACTCCCGGGTGCCGGGGACGAAGACCCGGCCCCCTTTGATCAACAGGTCAGCGGGCTCGTCTCCCCGTGCCACGGCCAGTGTGCGCGGTGAACCCCTTCGTGGCAACACAGGAAAGACTCTAGGCGGCCGCGTTCTCCCGAACGGCCGTTGAGCGCCATCGGTGGCGGAACCTGACGGTTGCGGCGCCGCGGCGGCGCGATCACCCCGGAACCGGCGCCGCCGAACCGAAGCGATGCGCTTCGGAAACGACACGGTGCCGAAGGGGATCAGTACTCTCCAGGTCGACCGCGAGTTGGAAAGGCGCGCGACGGTGGAGCGGAGCAACGCCCGGCCGCCATCTCCCGGCGAAGTCGCCGGCATCGTGCTGGCGGCCGGGGAAGGCCGCAAATTCGGTGGACCCAAGGCCCTCGCGATGCTCGCGGGTCAGACCCTCGTCGCGCGGGCGCTCCGCACTCTCGCGGACGGCGGCTGCCGACCCGTCGTCGTGGTGCTCGGCGCGGCCGCTTCCGAGGTCCGACGGGAATGCGCGCTCGCCGACGCCGTCGTCGTGAACGAGACCTGGGCGGAGGGCATGGGCGGGTCCCTGCGGGTCGGCCTCGCGGCCGCGGCAGACGTCGGCGCCGGGGCGGCCCTCGTCACGCTGGTCGACCAGCCGTTCGTCACTCCCGCCCTCGTCGGCCGCCTGACAGCCGCCTGGCGGGACGGCGCGCGCGCCGCGGTCGCCGCCTACCAGGGCCGGGGCCGCACGCCGGTCCTGCTCGACCGCTCCCTGTGGGACGAGGTCGTCGAGCACGCCGTCGGCGACCGGGGCGCCCGGGCGCTCCTGCGGGCGCGGCCCGAGCTCGTGACGCTCGTCGACTGCGACGACGTCGGCGCGCCCGACGACATCGATACTCCCGCCGACCTGCGGCGCCTGGCGCGGGGATTCTCGGCCTAGGAGGCGCGGCCGCCCCTGTGACGGGGAGGAGGTCCCGCGCCAGGCCGCCCACCCGGACGCCCCGAGGCGTGAGGACCCGGGTGCCGACCCTCGTCGGCCGGCACCGAGCCGGGTGGAAGAGACAGGGCGTCGCGCCCGCGGTTCCAAGTGCCCGATCGTCCCCCGGACTTGTGCACCAGCACGAGGTCGTCGAGGCACGCCCCCGGGTCGACGGACAGAACGGTCCGCACGATGCTCAAAGCGGCGCAGGCACAGGCGGTGAGCGCCTCCATCTCGACACCGGTCCGTTCGACCGTCCGGGCGGTCGCGGTGATCGTCACCCCGGCCTTGCCGATCGAGATGTCGACCAGGACCGAATCGAGCCGGATCGGATGGCAGAGGGGGATGAGCGCCGGCGTGCGTTTGGCGCCCTCCAGTCCGGCCGTACGGGCCGTCGAGACGCTGTCGGCGCCGGCCGCGCCGCGCAGCAACCGCAAGCCGGCGGAACTCGTCCGGACCCGGCACGAGGCGCGGGCGACCCGGTAGGTCGGGGGCTTCGAGAGCACATCGACCATCGAGGCCCGGCCGTGCTCGTCGAGGTGGCGGAATCCCCCGCCGGCGGTCACGGGGGCTCGGCGCGCCGCGCCGCGACCCCTCCGGAAAAGTGCCGCCCGGTCGCCTCCACCGGTGCAGCATCGCGCCGGGGGGTCATCCCGACCAGGTCGGCGCGACCTCGACCCCACCCGTCGAACAGGGCCCCGCTACGCTGCGCTGATGCCGCTCGCCGCCAAGGTTCTCACCGTCTCGAACGGGGTCGCCGCCGGCAGCCGCGCCGACGAGTCCGGGCCCGCCGTGGTGGCGCGCCTCGAGGGCGCGGGCTTCGCCGTCGTGGAGCGCCGAGTCGTCGCCGACGACACCGCCGCCGTGGCGCGGGCGATCGGCGAGATGGCCCGGGAGTTCTCCGGGCTCATCGTCACGACCGGCGGCACGGGTTTCGCCCCGACGGACACGACGCCGGAGGCGACGCGCCTCGTTCTCGACCGGGAAGCGCCGGGACTGGCCGAGGCGATGCGGTGCGCCAACCCCCTCGGTCGGCTCTCGCGCGGCGTCGCCGGGACCCTCGACCAGGCGGTCGTGCTCAACACACCCGGTTCGCCGGCCGGTGCCGTGGAACACCTCGAAGCCGTCCTCGACGTGCTGCCGCACGCGCTCGAACTGCTCGCCGGGAAGCGACCGCACTAGCCCCCCGACACGGGCGGCAGGATTGCGACCTCGTCGTCCGGATGGACCGGCGTGGCGGGGCCGGCGACCTTGCCGTTGACCCAGACGCGACTGCGGGCGAGCACCTCGGCGAACCCGTCGCCGTAGCGGGAGCGCGCCACTTCGAGCAGCTCCCCGACGGTGTCGCCCGGAATCTCGACGACCCGGGTACCGGCCTTCTCCCCGGCGGGGCCGAAGAATCGCAGGTGCGTCAATCAGCCCCCGATCATCGACATCGTGCGCCCCGGCCGAAGGAACGCGGGATCTCCGATGCCGTGACCGGCCCGCTTGCCCCAGACGGCCCGGCGGAACACGAGAGCGATGTCGTCGTCGCTTCCGTGGCCGCGGAGGAGATCACGGAGGGACAGCTCGTCGTCGGAGAACAGACAGTTGCGCACGGCGCCGTCGGCGGTCAGACGCAAGCGGTTGCAGGTTCCACAGAACGGTTCGGTGACGGTCGCGACGACGCCGACGCGGCCGCCGCCGTCGAGGAACCGATACGCGGTCGCCGGGGCGACGTCCCGCCCGCGGACCGCGACCGGCTGGAGGGGCAACCGGGCGTTGATGCGGGCAACGACCTCCGCCGAGGGCACCACGGCGTCGCGCGCCCAGCGGCCCTCGGCGTCGAGCGGCATGAACTCGATGAACCGGACCTCGCGACCCGTCGCGCGCCCGAACGCGACGAAGTCGAGGATCTCGTCGTCGTTGACCCCGCGCTGCAGGACGACGTTCACCTTCACCGGGCAGAGCCCCGCCCCTTCGGCCGCGTCCATGGCGGCGAGCACGGCGCCGAGCTCCCCCCGACGCCGGATCCGGGCGAACCGCTCCGGTCGCAGTGAATCGCAGCTGACGTTGACGCGCTGCAGCCCGGCCGCGGCGAGAGCGGGGGCGAAGCGGGCCAGGGCAGTCCCGTTGGTCGTGAGGGCGAGGTCGTCGAACCCGAGCCGGCCCAGGCGCCCGACGAGATCCACCAATCCGGCCCGCACGAGGGGTTCCCCGCCCGTCAGCCGCAAGGCGGTGATCCCGAGTGATCGCGCCGCTCGCGCGACGCGCTCGATCTCGGCGAAGGTGAGGATCTCGTCGTGCGATCGGAACGTCTGGTCCTCGTCGGCCATGCAGTAGCTGCAACGGAGGTTGCAGCGATCGGTCACCGAGATCCGCAGGTCGGAGTGGATCCGGCCGAACGGGTCGACGAGCGGTCCCGTCTCGGGTGCTGTCCCGGCTCTCCCCGGGCGGTCTGATCGCCGGCCGAGACGAACGGGGACGGGAACCGTCGCCGTCATGCCGGCTCCTCGGCCCGAGCGACGCCGCTTGCGTCGAGCAACATCACCGGCACGCGCTCCCCACGTCGCACTCCTTCGCCGTCGGGCAGGAGCGCCAGCGCGTTGGCACCTGCCGTCGCCCGGAGCATGTGGGAGGCCTGGCCCCCGGAGGAGCGCACGTGGACGCGACCGTCGGCGCCAAAGGTCGCGACGACGCGGGCGAGGTGCAGCTTGCCGTCGGCCGCTCGTGGCAGATCCTCGTCGGCGACACCGTCGACCGCCGCCCGGTCGAGCCGGTGGTGACCGGCCAGCTTCTTCAGGGCGGGGCGTACGAACATTTCGAATGACACCATCGCCGACACGGGGTTACCCGGCAGGCCGAAGACCGGCGTGCCCGTCGCCGCGAGCATGCCGAACGCCAACGGTTTCGCCGGTTTGATCGCCACTTGCATCCACCGCATGGCACCGCCGGTCAGCCTGTCGAGCACGACCTGTACGAAATCGCGATCCCCCACGCTGACCCCGCCAGAGCTCACCAACGCGTCACAGCGCGACGCGGCCTCGGTGAGCACCGCGGCGATGCGGTCCTCGTCGTCGGGGACGATGCCGAGATCGGTCGCCTCGAAGCCCGACGAGCGAACCAGCGCGAGGAGGACCGGCCGGTTCGCGTCGCGGACCGCGCCAGGCTTCAGGTGCTCGTTGGCATCCGCGAGCTCGTCGCCGGTCGACACGACCCCCACCCGGGGCCGCCGGTGCACGAGGACCGCCAATTCACCGAGGCTCGCCAATACACCGAGGTGGGCGGGGCCGAGGACGGTCCCGGCCTCGATCACCACCTGGCCGACCGCGACGTCCTCCCCGACACGGCGGATGTACTCGCCGGGCGTCACGGGACCCAGCACGACGACGACCGAGCCTCGTTCCTCGGTCGAGGTCCGCTCGATCATGCACACGGCGTCGGCACCCTCCGGGATCGGTGCCCCGGTCATGATGCGCACGGCCTCGCCGACACCGACGGGTCTCTCTGCCGCCTGTCCGGCCGCGACGGTGCCGACCACCCGGAGGCGCGCGCCCTCAACGACGTCCGCGGCACGCAGCGCGTAGCCGTCCATCTGCGAATTCGCGAATCCCGGAACCGGCCTCGCCGCGACGACCGGCGCGGCAACGACGCATCCGAGGGCATCTTCCAGAGGGATCGAGACGGGGCGCGTCGGCACGAGACCGGACAAGACGATGTGACGTGCTTCCTCGAGCGGGATCACGGGACTAGCTCGTTGGCGCCATCGACGGTCGGCGTCTCGCCGTATTCCATTCGGCAACTCGCTCCTCCTCCGAATGGATTCGAGTCCCTGGAGCGGGAGCGACTGCCACCGGGTCATCCTAGCGACGCCTCCCCGGGAAACCGGGAAGTCGTGGGCGACCCGAGGTCCGGGTAGCCCGGCGAGGAATCCGCGCCGATGCGCCTTCAAACCGGGACGCCCCGGGACGGCTGCGCTGGACCGTCGACATCCACCTGGCGCGAGATCCGGCGCAAGGGGCCGTCGACCGGTCCCGGCGTGCTCGGCGCGACTACCCCGCCCGGCGCGGCGAGGCGATTCCCTGCGGCCCGACTGAACCAAAGTTCGCGGACGCTTCTCGATGCCAATCGTCGGGACCCGCGTGGTAGATGTCACCGTGCGAAGCGATCGCACCCGCCAGGGACAGAATGTGAGGCGCAGGCGAGCCCCAACCGGACCGCACCGGGCCGAAGGTCCGGCGCAGCTCGGGTTGGCGGGACCTGTTGCGGTCGCGCTCATCGGTCTTTCCCTCCCGGTGGCGGCGCGCTCGGGTGGTTCCACCGGCTCCGGCGTCACGAACCGCGGCGTCGACGGCAACGACGCTGGCGACTGGCGCCGTGGCGGGCGCCAGCGGCTCCCCGCGGTCGCCCGCCCTGGCGAAGGCGCAGCGCGCCCGCGGCCGGTGCGTGCGTCATCCCGGCGTGCCGCGTTTCCCGACCCTTTTCCCGGTGGCGGCTTCCCACGCACCGGCCGCGGGCGGGATCGACCGGAACTCGTCGCCATTCTCACCGCGGTGAAGGACTGCGCCTCGGAAGCGAGGCCCGCCCGGCGCCTCCCGGCCGAGCCGAGGAGGAAGCGCACCCGGCGACGTTGCCAAAGATCACGGCCCACGCGCCCGCGAACGGCGGGCCGGACTTCGTCGATCCGACCCGCGGTGGCATCTTTCTCGCCCGGCTTCACGATGATCTCGCCCCGGTGCGTCGCCACTTCAAGAAAGTGCTTTGGACAACCATGGCCACCAGGTTCGGTCAGGTCGGGCCGCTGAAGACCGGCATCGGGCGACGCTGGGGAGGCGCGACCGCCGGCGCGGCGCATCTTCGCCGACGAAACTCCCACGCCCGAGAGGTCGGATAGGCGTCATCTCGACGTCCTCTTCGAAGATGCTCACCCTGCGGCTACTCGGCACGCCCAGCGCGGAACAATGCGCACGACCGCCGAGAAGGTGCCTCCGCCGATCGACTGGCGGCGCACTTGGCGAACGGCGCCGAGCAGCACTTCGGGGTGACCCCTGTCGAACCGGCTCAGGGGCTGAAGGTGAAGCCCTGGAAGAGCAGCGCGCGCACGCAGGCGTCAACGACATCGGGATCGAAAAGACTTCCCCGATGGGTCGTGATCTCATCGAGCGCCGCCTGGCGACCTAAGGCTGGCCGGAAGGACCGATGGGCTTGCATCGCTTCGACAGTGTCGGCGACGCCCATGATCCTCGCTCCGAGGAGGATCTCCTCACCGTGCAGACCTCGTGGGTAACCCGAGCCATCGAGGCGTTCGTGGTGCTGCATGATGATCTCGCTGACGGGTTCGGGAAAGTCGATGGAGTCGACGATGTCGTGACCGGCTTGTGGGTGCAACCGGATCAGCGCCCACTCCTGAACGTTCAGCGGTCCGGGACGGCTGATGATCTCGCCCGGGATGGCAATTTCGCCGATGTCATGCAGAGAACCGGCGACACCGATCCCCGCGACAGTCGAAGGATCCAAGCCCATCTCGGTGGCGATCACCTTGGAGAGTTCGGAAACATGTCGCTGGTGTCCGACGGAGCAGGGGTTGCGCAGCTCCACCGCGGTCGCGATGGCGAGCATGGTTGCCTCGAGACTGCCGTCGAAGTGGGCTTTGTACGTGAGCTGTGTCGCCCTGGTGTGGATCGCCTCGATGCCGTGGGCGAGGTCCTCGACCAAATCACGGAGAATCGCGATCGTATCGTTGCTGAACGCGTTGGGTTTATCCGAGGAAATGCCCAACACGGCGTGACTCTCGTCGCTCACGACCAGCGGGAGGGCGATCGCCGAGCGACAGCCGTATTCGAGCGCGAGGCGTCGCCAGGTCAGGTCCTCGGGTAGCGCCCGGACATCCTGGACGACCTGGAGCTGGAGCGTGCTGAGCGCCTTCACGATTGGTCTTTCGGAGGTCTCCGACTGGCCGAGATCGTCCAGAGCGTCGAGGAACTCCGCGGAGCGTTCGCCGAACGCCACGACGCGCACTCCCTGCGGACGCCCGGGGGTGGCGATGTTGACGAAAGCCAGGTGATACTGACCGTCCTCCACCACGACCTGGCAGACCTTCCGGTACAGGTCGCCTTCGGTCGTCGCGTGCACGATCGCGCTGCTCCCGCTGATGGCCGAGCGAAGGGCTCGTTCAGCCAGCTTGCGCTCGGTCACGTCCCGCGCGGCGACGAGAACTCCCGCGATGTCGGGATCGTCGAGGTGGTTGGTGATCCGCACGTCGAGACACAACCATCGCCCGTTTGGAACGTGAACCCAGTAGTCCGCGGCTGGCACTGCCGCGCTGGCCGCCAGGCACTGCTGCCACGCCTTCCTGGCCTGCTCGAGGTCGTCCGGCTGCAGCAGGTCGAACAAGTTGGTGCCGATCAGCGCGTCCGCCTTCATGCCCAGGAGGTCCTCGACCGCGCCACCGACGTAGGTGATCGTCCCGTCGGCATCGGCGATGGCGACCAAGTCGCGGGAGTTCGCTATCAGCGCCCCAGATCGGCGTTCGTTCTTCGTCGACACGTCGCGCAGTTCGCTCGGAGAATGGGCCGCGCCTCGCCTCCGGGGCACTCTGGGCGTCGCGTTAGCTCTCGCCATCGTGCCTCCCGGTCCATCGTCGCTGGACCATCGGATCATTGATTTTATCCAGCTGTTATCAAGGGGCCCTGGCGTTCCAGCCAGAGAATCGCCAATTCGGCCGCGCTCTTCCTTTCCTTCTCGCCTGAACCGCGCCGAGCCATGAAGAACCCCGAAGCTGCGGACACGCTCTGCTGCGGAACTCGCCGGGGTCTTGCGGCGACCCCGTCCTGCCGGGCGCTTTCGGCGTCGGCAAATGCGCCTCAGGCGGAGACGACCACTTTTAGTGGTCGGCAGATCCGTTCGCCTGATCAATTCACGCTATTGGGCACACCCCGTGGCTAGGTCTTCGCGTCCTTTGGTGAGACGTGTCCAGTTCGATCGCGGGAAGGACATGGCCGTAAACGTGTCTGTATCGGTAGCAGCCGTGGGTGGACGATGTCCGCATGGAATGGCGCGAGCTGCGCAGAATTCACGGAGAGTGGCGATACACCGAGCGGTCGAACGCGGAGCGGCAAGCCGGACCGGACACGGACGACCCCACCGGCGCGGATCGACACCTCCCCCGAGCTGAATCCGACACCAGGGCGATTGCTGGAGCTGGCCTCGCCGCTGCGGCCGACTCCGTCCGTGAGCCGCTCTCCAGCAAGGACGACACGACATTGTCGAGGCGCGGTACTTCCGAAGGAACACGGACCTCGTGCTCGGCTTGGCCGACGCGTTCGTGTTGGTTCTCGGTGCCAAGCCCTCCGGCGGCTCGTTGTCTTTGGATTGGCTGCGAACGTCACGAAGGATGGGTGCCGAGGTCGCTCGAAAGGGGCTTTTCGCTCCGGACGGGGCGATCGTCACCGCCGAGACGCTGGGCCGGGTCGTCGTGCCAGGCCCACCACCGGGGGGTGGAATCGTGATGTCCCGACGATCTCGTTTTCATCGATGCGCCCTCGTTGCGGGACTGGCACTCGCGGTCGTGCTCGTCGGGGCGGCGTTGACCTTCGGCGCGGCGGGTCCCGCCGCTGCCGAGGCCGGACCGACGGTGACGGTCACCGCGGTGGTGCACGTCACCATGACGAGCGCGACGCTGACCGGGACGGTCAACCCGAACGGGGTGCCGACGAGTTACTACTTCGTGTACGAGCAGGTGTCCGGTCTCCCCAGCGTGACGACGCCGCCTACCCCCCTCGGTTCCGGCTCGTCACCTGTCGCCGTGTCAACTGTCGTCGACGACCTCATTCCGAACGCGACGTACTGGGTCTGGCTCTACGCGACGGACGCCAACGACGTCACTTCGGGGAGCGCCAGCGTGACCTTCACGACCCCGTCTCCGACGTCCGGGTCCCCGCCGGCCGCGCCGAGTGCGACCACTGACGTCGCGACGAACATCGCCTCGACGTCCGCGACACTGAACGGCACGGTGAACCCGAACGGGGAGTCGACCGCCTATGTCTTCTACTACGGCCTGTCGCCGGGCGACATGAACTTGAGCTCGGACTACAGCCCGTGCGGCGCCGGCACCTCGCCCGTCGATGTGTCGGCGACCATCACGGGCCTCGCACCAGACACGACCTACTTCCTCTACCTCTTCGCGAACGACACCACCGACAACAACCTCTACGGCGACGGCAGTGTTGAAAACTTCACGACATCGCCCCCGACTTCGCGGGGATCGTCGTCCGGTTCGTCGTCCGGCTCGTCGTCCGGATCGACCTCCGGATCAGTATCGAGAACGTCGCCCACGACGTCAGCGCGATCAAACCCGTCGACTTCGCCCCCGACGCCGACGAACACGCCGAGCACCTCCCCGGTCGGCGGAACAAGGCGCCCGAAGATCCTCGTCGACTCGGCACGAATCGTCCTTTCCAAGACGAAGCCGGTTACCGCCCCGGTCACACTCACCTGCGCCGGCGCGGCGTGCTCCGGGAAGGTTCAGCTGCAGAGATCGGTGGGCAAGACGAGGCTGCTCGCCAGCGCCGTCTACAAGATCGCGCGCGGCAGAACCGCGACCGTCGTCCTCCGTCTCACGCCGACCGGAAGGGTCGTGCTCGCCCGCGTCGGGAAGAAGCCGCTCGCCGAGAGACTGATCGCGACGGTGCGGGGCGGCACGACGATCGACAAGAGCCGGCTCTTCAGCGTACGAAGCAACCGCTGCCACCAATGCCGGCCGACCGCCAGGCGCGACCAGTCCTTCCGATAAGAAAAGACCCGCCGGCGACGTGACGGAGATGCCGCCGTGTTCGGGTCCAGATCGTGGGGACTCGGCAGTTCGACACACCTCCGAGCCGGGACCTTCGGGCAAGATCCCTGGAGCTTTCGGGTCCGCGCCGCGACTCGCGCCGACGCGCCTGCCCGGAGCCTCGGAGCGCGATCCCGGCGGGGGCACAACACCCCTCCTCCGGATCGGCTCCGCCCGCGGAAACCGGTGCCGTCCTGGAAGCATCTGCAGGCGGCCCGAGGTGACCCCTCGGCAACCTCGGGAGGACGACTACTCACAACGCCGATTACCGCCTACTTGCGGCGCGACCGGCAACGCAGGATATCGTTCTTTCTGCCTGCGGACCCTGCGGTCTGAGACGCTCCTCGCCCGTTGCTCCGGTGGAAAGGGGGACCCGCAGCCGTGAACGCGACCGAGGTTGACGCCGCCGCCGAGAGACTCCGCGCTGTCGTCCGCCGCACGCCGCTCGAACGAAGCGACCGACTCTCGGAGGATCTCGGCGTTCCCGTTCTCCTGAAACGGGAAGACCTCCAGATAAGTCGCTCCTACAAGGTCCGCGGGGCCTACAACCTCATTTCCTCGCTCGCTCCCGAGGAGCGTTCGCGCGGCGTCGTCTGCGCCAGCGCCGGCAACCACGGCCAGGGCCTCGCTTTTGCCTGTCGCCGACTTGAGATCGAAGGTCGCGTCTTTCTCCCGTCGAGCACCCCACGCCAGAAACGCGAGCGCATTCGAGCGATCGGCGGTCGTTGGGTCGAGCTCGTCGTGGCCGGAGGCTCTTACGACGAGGCGAGCGCGGCCGCGATCGCCGACGGCGCGAGGAGGGGAGCGATCTACGTCCATCCATTCGACGATGCTCGAACGATCGCCGGCCAGGGCACCGTCGCCGTGGAGATCGCCGAGCAGGCTCAACAGCTCACCACGATCGTCGTGCCGGTGGGCGGCGGGGGACTCATCGCCGGCATCGCCACGTGGCTGAGGAAGCGTTCCCCCGAGGTCCGAATCATCGGGGCCGAGGCCGCGGGCGCGGCGAGCATGAGCGCGGCCCTCGCCGCGGGTAGGCCCGTTCCGCTGCCCACCCTGGACACCTTCGTCGACGGCGCCGCGGTCGGGTGTGTCGGCGAACTCACCTATCCGATCGTGCGCGATCTCGTCGACGAGGTCGTGGAGGTGCCCGAAGGAGCGGTCTGCACCGAGATGCTCGACCTCTACCAGTCCGAGGGCATCATCGCCGAGCCGGCCGGAGCCCTGGCGAGCGCCGCGGCCCGCCGTTTCCTTCCTGAACCCTCCGAAGGTCCGATCGTCTGCATCGTCTCGGGCGGGAACAACGACGTCAGCCGCTACGCCGAGATCGTCGAGCGCTCGCTGCTCTACGAAGGTCTCCGTCACTACTTCCTCGTGACCTTCCCCCAGGAGCCCGGGGCGCTCCGCCACTTCCTCGACGAGGTGCTGAGAGATCGCGAGGACATCGTCGTCTTCGAGTATGTGAAGAAGAACAATCGGGAGACGGGACCCGCGCTCGTCGGCATTGAAATCGACGACCCCAGTCGTCTGGAGGACCTGCTCAAGCGCATGGCGGAAAGCCCGCTCGAGATCGAGCAGGTACCACCGGGGTCGCCTCTTTTCACCTTCCTCACCTGATCGGCGGGATGTCTCGCGCGCCGCCCGCTCGCGGCGCGCCTTCCCGGGGCCTCAGCGACAGAACCCCTGCGCCGAGGCCAGGCCGCGCCGGCAAGTGGACGCGCCGGGTTGGCCGGGATTGCCGGGAATTCCCTGTCTAGACGTACCAAACTCCCATCCCAGGGCGTCCGAGTGGTCAGGGCGTCGAGCCGGGCGCGACCGCCGGGGCCCAGAGAGGTGAACCCGGGGGCAAGTGATCCTCGGGGATGGCGACCCGGGTCAGGAGCTGCCCTGCGGGATCCGGGGCCAGACTGCGATCGCGCCCGGCGGGAGCTCGAGGTGGCACCGCTCGCCCACGGCGACGCCGAAGGCAGTCGCGCCGCGTCCGCGCAGCGTCAGCTCGTTTCCGACCTGGAGGACGACCTCGTTCGTCGACCCGAGGTCGACAACATCGACGACCGTCGCCTCGAGGTTCCCCTCCGGGCGCAGGACGATCTGCTCGGGCCGGATGCACCACCACAGCGGCGCGCCCGGCCGCAACCCATCGGTCGGTGCGTCGAATTCGACGTCCCCGCTCACGATTCCGCCACCCCGCCGGGCGGCCCCTGGAAGGAGGTTCACGATGCCGAGGAGGCGCGCGACCTCCGGAGAAGAGGGTTTCCCGAAGACCTCCTGGCGCGATCCGGATTGGAGGAGGCTCCCGTTGGCGATGACCATCACCTCCGTGGCGAGCAACGCCGCCTCCTCCGGGTCGTGGGTGACGAGCACGGTCGACATCCCGGTTTCGCGCTGTAGCTGGCGCAGCTCCCGTCGCAGGTCGGCGCGCACCGGAGCGTCGAGCGCCGA
Organism: Acidimicrobiales bacterium; assembly: GCA_035625025.1. Classification (GTDB taxonomy): domain Bacteria; phylum Actinomycetota; class Acidimicrobiia; order Acidimicrobiales; family Bog-793; genus Bog-793. The sequence goes on along the minus strand of DASPQJ010000035.1, from coordinate 3,960 downwards.
GAACGGCTCGTCGAGCAGCAGCAGCTGCGGCGAGCGGCTCAGCGCTTGCGCCAGACCGACGCGCTGGCGCTGGCCGCCCGACAGCTCGTCCGGCAGCTGGTTCTCCAAGCCCGCCAGGCCGAGCCGATCGAGCCAGTAGGCGGCGAGGCTCGGATCGGTGCCGGACCCGAAGAGCAGCTGCCGCCACACGGTGAGGTGGGGGAACAACGAGACGCCCTGGGGGAGGTAGCCGATGCGCCGCTCCTCGATGGGCGCGCCGGTCACGTCCTGCGATCCGTAGAGAACGTGACCGGGCGAGGCGCCGTACAGACCGGCGAGACAGCGCATCGTCACGGATTTGCCCGATCCTGACGGTCCGAGAATGGCGAGCTGCGTGCCCGTGCCCACGTGGCCGAGCTGCAGATGGAAACCCCCGAGCCGGTGGTCGAGTTCGAACGAGACGGGCTGACCCGCGACGACCGGGGGCGCGGCTGGCCTGGGCAGCTGTCGCACGACCCTGCGCCGGGTCCGGCGGCGGAATCTCGTCAGCGTGACGACGACGACTGCAAGTCCGAGCGCGAGGGCCGTGGGTGCCTCGGTCGTCGCTAGACCGCTGGCGCTGAACTGGACCGACGTGAAGATCGGCAGGGTGTAGGGGTGATAGGCGAGGATGACGGTCGCCCCGTACTCCCCCAGGGCCCGCAACCAGGCGAGCAACAGGCCAGCGCGGATCCCGTCCGCCGCCCCCGGCAGGCCGACCCTCCAGAAGCGGGCGACTTCCCGGTGGCCGAGTCCGGCCGCGAGGTCGAAGAACGCCGAGTCGATACCGGCGAAGGCGGAGCGCGCCACGAGGACGAGGAACGGCGAGGCGACGAAGCTCTGGGCCAGGACGATCCCCGCCATCGAGTCGGTGAGATTGCCGTTGAAAAGGCTGCCGATCGTCGTGTACGGGCCGACGACGTAGATGAGGAGGATTCCGGCCATGAGCGGCGGCAGGGCGAGCGGCAAAGCCACGACCACTCCGAGGAACGACGCCCACCGGGATCTCGACCGGGCGAGGAGGTAGGCGAGAGGGATCCCGAAAAGCGCGATGAGCGCCGTCGAGATCGTCGCCGTGACGGCGGACGTGTACAGCGCCGGGAAAAGGCCCGGCGCGGCGAAGCCGCGCTCGTTTGAGGTCGCGAGCCGGACCAGGAAGGCGCCGAGCGGGACGGCGAGGTAGAGCGCGAGCAGCCCGCCGAGGAGGTAAAGCGGGCTGTTGCGCCGCGCGCGCTGTCCCACCGCCAAGAAGACCCTCTAGGAGACGAGCGATCTCAGCTGAGACGGAACCGCCGACTTCGGACCGCTGAGGATCGCCGGGGAATCGAGGGTGAGTCCCTCGGCTCGGAGGATGGCGGCACCTTTCGCGCTGAGAAGAAAGGCCACGAACGCCACCGCCGCGGCCTCGTGCGGGGCCCGGTTCACCACGGTGACCATGTAGGGGTTCGTGAGCTTGATCGAGCCGAGGGTCACCGTCGGGATGTTCGCCGCCGTCGCTTCGACCCCGTAGAAGAATCCGGCGTCGAGCTCACCCGCCTGAAGCCGGCCGACGAGTGTCTCCTCGGGGAAGACGTTCGATGTCTCGGTCGCGAGCGTCTTCAGGGCGGGCAGGCCGTAGGTCTGGGCGGCCTCGTTGAGCGCCGTCACGGCGAGGACTCCTTTCGGGTCCACCGCCGGGTCGGTGCGCCCGAGTCGGAAGCCCGGCTGGGTCACGACCTTGTACCACGGCTCGGTCTGGAAGTCTCTGGCGAACTTGCTCTTCGGGTTGTATCCGATGAGGAGCGGCGTCGTCCCGAACTGGGCGTACCAGGAAACCCAGTCGCCAGCCTTCGCGCCCTCCAGCGAGGCGGGAGCCTTGGCACCCGCGCTCACGAAGACATCGGCTTTCTGCGTTCTTCCCTCGATCTCGGTGGCGAGCGCCGACGAGCCGGCCGAGAACCCGACGAACGTGTACCCGGTCGCCTTCTCGAAGGCAGGGCCGATCTTGCCCATCGTGTTGACGAGCGAGCCGGCGTAGAGCACGTCAACCGGGCCAGCCGCCGCGGTCGCCGCGACTGCGGATCCCTCGCCGGGGATCGCCGCCGCCAGCCCGAGCACCGTGGCCACGGCGACGCCGGCCGAGACGCGCCGCACCCCGTCCCGCCCGGCGAGGCCTCCCGGGCGCAATGGCCGGTCGCGCCACCGCCTGGAGTTCAATCTCGCAAGACGCGCCATCCATGACCCCTTTCCGCTAATCACTCTGTGACTAGTGACCCTAGCCGGGGCGCTGTTCGGGCGGAACTCGTTGCGTCGAACAGGTCGCCGCGTCTTGCGGCCCCGGCCGGGATCGGCCGCTCAGGCGTGCGGTGCGCCGGATCCCCTGCCCCGCTCCCGGTCCGTGATCAACGCGACGAGAAACCCTTCCAGAGCCTCGGCCGAGGCGACACGCCAACGCGCCAAGGTCGCGTCGAAGCCGTCGCTGTGCGTCAGTTTCTCGCGCAGCCCGACGAGCACGGGGTGGATCCACGCCGCCTGAGCGCGCAGCAGATCGAGCGGGTCCTCGCCGGCCCGATCGAGAAGGAGGAGTTTCACCAGCAGTTCCGAGCGGGCGTCGCGAACATGCCCGACCGGCTCGGCGAGCCAGGTGCGCAGTGCCGCGCGTCCCTCCGGAGTCGCTTCGATCACTCGCCGGTCAGGTCCGCGCTCACCGGGGACGGAACCAACCTCCCGCACCAGTCCGGCACCCTCGAGCGAAGCGAGCGCCCGATAGACGAGGGGTCGCGGGATCGTCCAGATCCTCCCGATCGGGCCGTCGCGGGCGAAGGCCCGGCTGACCGCGAAACCGTGGGTCGCGCCTTCGGCGACCAGTCCGAGCACGGCCCATCCCCGCAACGACAGGTCCTCCCGCGGTGCCACCGTCACGACAGTACGCGAGACGCCATCGCGAAGTCGTCGCATGGCCGCGCCCGGCGGAACTGTCGCTGCCGTCTGGCTCCGCCTTCCAGCCGGCGCGGCCGCGGTACTCGACGGAGCCCGCGCCGAGCTCCGGCTGCTCCCTGGCGACCAGGACCGCGGTGGACTCGACGACCGCCGGGACCGCCTCGCCGACCTCGAGTTCGAGCGACGCGACACCATCCCGTGATCGCCGCGCCGACCTCCTCCCCGCCGGCCAAACGGATCCGCCCGACGGACGTGCCAGCTCCTTCTTGACCGCTTCGAGGTCCCTGGCGACTGAATCCGGGCCCTGACCCTTACGCTCGGACAGTATCGTCCCTGGTCGTTGGGACCTCTCACTGTCGGGGCCGTCGCCCGGCTTCCTTGCGACCCGCGGGGTGGGAACCTACGCTCCCTGGGCTGATCGCGGCCGGGCCGCCCGTCGAAGGAGCACGCACACAATGCTGAGTGCCTTGGAGATCGCACGCCAAGCCGAGTTGGAGCCGATCGAGGAGATCGCCGACCAGATGGGGATCGGTCGCCAACTGCTCGAGCACTACGGCGAGTACGTCGCCAAGATCAAGCTCGAAGCGATCGAGGAGCTCGCCGATCGGCCCCGGGCGCGCTACATCGTCGTCACGGCGATCAGCCCGACGCCTTTTGGCGAGGGCAAGACGACGATGACTATCGGCCTCGGCCAGGCGATGCGCCTCCTTGGCAAACGGGCGACCGTGGCGATCCGCCAAGGCTCGATGGGACCGACGTTCGGCCTCAAGGGGGCCGCCGCCGGCGGTGGCTACAGCCAGGCCGTGCCTTTCGAGATCATGGCGCTCCACCTCACCGGGGACATGCACGCCGTGACCGAGGCGAATAACATGCTCGCCTCCCTGCTCGACAACCAGATCTACCAAGGCAATGAGCTCGGTATCGACGTCCACGACATCACGTGGCGGCGCGTCCTCGACGTCGACGACCGGGCTCTGCGCAACGTCATCATCGGCCTCGGGGGTCGCGTCGACGGAATCCCGC
>DASPQJ010000034.1:0-35815 GCA_035625025.1 Acidimicrobiales bacterium | reverse complement strand
TGGACGTCCTCGCACCGCCGACCGCGCTCCAGGTCGTGCCGCCGTTCACTGAGACCCGCCACTGGGCTTTCGGGGTTGGCGTGCCCGACGCCGCGGCCACAAAGGTCGCGGTGCCGCCCGCGGTCACAGTCACGCTCGTAGGCTGCAAGGTGATCACCGGGGCGGTCGTCTTGCGATAGTTCGCCAAATCGATCGCCAAAGCTTTCGTCGTCGTTCGGTACTTCGGTGTCATCTGGACGTACAATCTCGCGGCACGCGTCCGTGTGGATCCGGCCACGTTCACAAAGACGGCTCGGAACTCGTCGCCGCGTCGCGAAGACGAACTCACAACCGAGTAAGCCAACCGCGTCGCGCCCGTGATCCACTTCCAGGAACGGCCGTTGTTCGTCGACCGCTGCCAGTCCACCTTCGGTGCCGGGTGTCCACTCGCCGAGGCAACAAACCGCGCGCGAGCGCCCACGGTGACAGTCACGCTCCTTGGCTGTGACGTGATCACCGGAGCGTCAGATCGCCCGATAAGAGGAGAAGCAGCGCCCACGCCGCCGACCTGGCTCGCCATGATGGCGACAGCGACGACGATGCCACTCCCCACGCTCAGCCGTCGGATTCCTCTGTTCCGCCCGATCAGTGTGAGGTGAGAAGAGTCTGACTCACTTGCGGGACGCAGCCACTCTACGTGGTACCACTGCCTGTGGTTCGCGAGCGGCACGCGATCTGCCATGGAGGCATCGTCTATCCGGGGCTACCGCGGGTACAGACACGTTCACGGCGACGTGAAGCACCATATTTCCCTGAACGCGCCTAGGCGAGAATTGCTATGGAATGCAAAGTGACACTGCCCGGTAGCAAGAATTGACCATTCTCAGCGGATCCGCCACCACCGAAAGTGGTACCGCGCAAGCGCTTTGTTCCGCCTCGGAGAACACGGAGCGTGGTTAGCTGAACTCCGCAATCGTGGTGAACCAAAGGCAAGCGGGATCTCGCACACGTGCGCTCCAGTTGCGCCGGTCCAAGTCGGCGCAAGCCGGCAGTCCGCGCCTACGGCCGCCTACCGTCGGAGGCGCCTGGGTGGCACGTGAGAACCGGCCCGTACCGTCAACCGTGTCGCTCCAGCCACAGTTGCGACGAGCCGCAACCGACCGCCTCCGCCAGTGGATTCAGTTTGAAGTCCAGATCAGGGTCGGTACCGTTGACATGCTGCATGAAAGGTAATGAGACGCAAGGCGGACCTGCGGCCGGTAACCATTTCGAGCGACGGCTGCGACGATCGGAAGTCGAGGACATACGTCGCGAACTTCAGCCGCCTTCTCACGACCCGAACGGCGCCGATATCTCGCCAGGGCCATCCGCGAATCGACCCGACCGCCGGCGAGACGTAATACAAAGCCCGGGTCGTTCCCAACCAGTCTGAATCGAAAACGTCCGCTCCCAGGATGAACCCTCGATCCGAGCCATCCTCTTCCACCAGGGCAGCGCCAATCTCTTCGTCGAGAGACTCGATCCGGGCGGGTCCGCCCAAGATCGGGGCCTCGTTCAGCACGCGTGTCGCAAAGAAACGCAGACTCTCCTGTTGCGCAGCTCCGAAACGCTTTCGCTTTTCAGTGCGGCCAGTCGACGAGGCCTTCCCGGCACTGGAAGTCGTTGCACACCTCCGCTCACCGATCCCGCCACAAACCCTACTCAAGCCGGTAGCGGTCAAGCCGAAACAGGTCGATTTTTCGGTGCGCTGACTGCCGCATCTGGTCCTGGCGTATCCGCGCTTCTGCCAACATAGATCCGCGATTCAACTTTCGAACGAATCTTCCTTGATTCCGACCCGCCCAGCCCGAATTAAGGCAAACACCCAGATACGATCTTCGAAGCGCCGATATCCTCAGGCCTTGTTGCAGCAGCGACCGAAACTCACTACGTGTATGCACATTACGAACTATCGGCTCGATAGCCGTGATCATGTCGGGTCGGCACTTTCGCAAATAAAAGTTGTACCAAGAAAATTCCAAAGGAGCGATCGTCATCAAATCAATTAGCGACAAACCCTCTGTCCGACGCCACTCCTCGAACGAAGAGAGAACATCCGAGATCAGAATTGCGTTGCCATGGCAAGTCGCTCTCATGTGCGGCGGCAGGCAGAGGTAGTCCGCGATTCTGTCGATCATCGCCTTCCGCAGCTCCACGAACTGTGAATAACCAGGACTTGCAAACTGATCCCGATCCTCCGATAGGACGGTGTAACCGCGTCCGGATTCGTCCAGAAAGTCTTCATGCGAGAACTCCCTTATGAAAAAGGAATCGCTGTCAAGAACGAAGTAGGTTCTGGCGACATCCAATTTGTGTAGTGACAACTTGATTAACTGCTGTTCTATGTAGCCAATTCGGAAGCTGTGTATCTTCTCCGTTACCGCGGGAATCCGGAACTGAGAGTCTGCGATAACGATGACAGCGTCCCGATCGAGGAGATTCGAAAAGAACGTCACTTCGTCGTCCGGAACCGCGAGGTAAAGGGGTATATTCTCGACGTTGAACTCGGCGGCAGAACGAACGAGCCGCCTCACGAGCTGTGCGTCAGGTCGAAAGCCTTTGACAAAGATTGCGAGGTCATCTGCCGGCACAGTGCCCTCGATTACATGGGGCCCGACGACCGCTGAGATCCTCCGCGCGCTCGACCAGTTTCGAGGCAGAACCTGTCGTCGTCATCCATAAGGCGGCCTCAGCAAGGCACTTAGAGCTCATTTACCTGGTGGGCGCTGGCGGACTCGAACCGCCGACCTCAGCCGTGTGAAGGCTGCGCTCTAACCAACTGAGCCAAGCGCCCGGTTGCCGAATGGTAACCGCGTCTCGGGCTAAATCGTCCCAGAGGAGAGGCCCCGGGGCTTCGCGCGTTTGTACTGCGTGAAAGTCCCATGCAGGCAGGGGCGTCCATTCCCTGCCTCGTCGGCTTCCCAACTACCCTTTGGACAGTGACAAGTGATCCGCCCGACGACCAGCTCCAGCCTGACCGCGACAACGTCGTCGTCACAGGAGCGGCGGACAGCGGCGCTCCTCGGGACGCTGGATCGCAACCCCCGGTGTTCTCCATCTGGTCGCCGACCTCGTGGCTGCCCCGAGCTCGGGTACGAGCTAGGGACGGGGGGCGACCATCAGAGACGCTCGCCGTGGGCCTCGACGAGCGCGAATACAGGCTCAGCGTGGCCGCTACGGTCCTCGCGCTCGGCCTTGTCGGGGCCGGGTACGTCGTCAACCGCCATTCCACAGTCGTCAAGGTCCGCGCTGACGCGCTGACGCTGCTCGTCGCAGGGCTCATCCTTATTGCCGTCATGGCCGGCGGCGTTATCTTCCGGCGCGGCTCGATAGTCGGCATCGCAAGCTTCATGATGGGTTTCGAACTCATCAGCGCTGAGGACATCCTTGGTGCCCTGTTCCTCATTTTCGGCGGCTGGCTCATCGTCCGGAGCATGCGCCGCCAACGTGCCGAACAAGCGGCACGTTCCAGACCAGCTCGTAAGACGAGAGCCACCCCCGCGAGACCAGCCGGACGGCCGCAGCCATCGAAGCGTTACACGCCACCGCGCCGCTCCCGGATCTCGTCGCGCCGGCGATGAAGCAAGCACTGGCCCGAGCATCGTGATTGCTGAAGCTCTCGCGAACAAGCGCGTCGCGATCACCGGTGCGACCGGATTCCTCGGTACGGCCCTCGTGGAACGCCTGCTGCGCTGTGTGCCGCACTGCGAGGTCGTCGTCATAGTCCGCCCGGGCCGTCGACAGAACGCGGCCGAACGAACGGCACGCGAGATCATCCGCAATGACTGCTTCGACCGGCTCCGGGGAGAGCTCGGCGGTGACTTCGACACGACCGTCTCCCGTCGACTCGCCACTGTCGCTGGCGACGTGACGATCGATGGCCTCGGGCTCGACGAGGCGGGAAAGGTCGTCCTCGCCTCTTGCGACATCGTCGTGCACGCTGCCGCGTCCGTGAGCTTCGATGCTCCGCTCGACAGCGCGATCGAGGTCAACCTGCTCGGACCGTCCCGCGTCGCGGCAACGATGACCGACCTCATCACCTCTCACCGGCCGGCGGGCTCTCCTCCCCCCCACCTCATTTCGGTCTCGACTGCGTATGTGAGCAGTGGTCACCGTGGCGACGCCCTAGAGGAACCGATTTCTCAGAGCCCCTACATCGCGCTCCCAGACTGGCGCGCCGAGGTGGAGGCCGCGCGTCGGGCGCGTTCGGACGCACACGCCGAAAGCCGCACGCCGAGGCAGCTCGCGAAGTTTCGCAAAGCCGCGCGGGGCGAGCTCGGTGCCGCGGGCACCGCGCTCCTCGCCGAAAGGACCGAGCGGCTGCGCGAAGAATGGGTGACCGACCGTCTCGTCGAGCTCGGTCGGGCCCGCGCCCAGTCCCTCGGTTGGCCGGACGCCTACGCCTACACCAAGTCCCTGGGCGAGGTGGCCCTGGCCGACACGAGGGGCGAGCTCCCTGTCACCGTCATCCGCCCGTCGATCGTCGAGTCCTCGCTCACCGACCCCGTGCCAGGTTGGATCCGCGGTTTCCGGATGGCCGAGCCGGTTATCATCTCCTACGCACGCGGGCTTCTCCGGCAGTTTCCAGGCGTGCCCGAAGGCATTGTCGACGTGATCCCCGTCGATCTGGTCGCCGGAGCGATCATCGCGGTCGCGGCCCGCGGCCCTGGATCGCCGGAACAAAGCGTGTTCCAGATCGCCTCGGGAGTACGCAACCCGTTGCGCTACGGAACCCTTGTCTCGCTCTGCGAGGCGTGGTTCACCGAGCACCCCCTCTACGACACCCACGGCCAGCCAATTGTGGTGCCGAAGTGGTCCTTCCCCGGGCGGGGCAAGGTCCAAGGTGACCTGCGTCGAACCTCGGCCGCGCTCCACCTCGCCGAGCGCTTCGTCAACCACCTGCCCATCCGGGGTGATCTCGCCGAGCGGGCCCTCGGAGTGGAGGAGAAGCGACTCCTTGCCGAGAGGGCCCTCGGCTACGTCGAGCTCTACGGGTCGTACGCGGAGACGGAGGCGCGCTTTCGCATCGATCGCACGCTGGGGCTCTACGACTCGCTGGATGCTTCTGACCAGAGAACGTTCTGTTTCGACCCGGCCGTATTCGACTGGTCTTCGTACGTGCGCGACGTCCATCTGCCCTCGGTCGTCGCCCACGCCCGGGTTCGCACCGCGCCGGGCAAGCGGCTCCCCGAACAGCGCGACGAGCGCTCCCGCCGCCGGATCCTTACGCCAGAACCGCGCTGCGCGGCCTTCGACCTGGAGCAGACCCTCATCAACTCCAACGTCGTCGAGTCCTACGGCTGGCTCGCGACCCGTCACCTGGCACCGCTGCGCCGGATGCAGGTAGCGGCGGAGCTCCTCCTCGCCGGTCCACACCTCTTGGCGATTGACCGCCGCGATCGCGGCGACTTCCTGCGTTCTTTCTACCGACGCTACGAGGGGGCACCCGTCGACCGAGTGCGCGACGATTCCTGGGAGCTCTTCAGCGATCTGTTGCTCACGCGGGCCTTTCCCGGTGCGATCGAACGCGTGCGCGCCCACCGGGCCCTCGGACATCCGACACTCCTCATCACCGGGGCACTCGACTTCGTCATCGCGCCGCTGCGGCCACTTTTCGACGAGATTGTCTGTGCGTCCCTCGGCGAGAAGAACGGCCGCTTCACCGGCGAGCTCGTCTCCACGCCCCCAACGGGAGAGGCGCGAGCGATCATGCTCGGTGAGTGGGCCGCCTCCCACGGGCTCGACTTGGAGCGGACCGTGGCCTACGCCGACTCGACGAGCGACCTGCCGATGCTCGACGCGGCCGGACTCCCCGTCGTCGTCAACCCGGAGCCGAAGCTCGCGGCCATCGCCCGCCGACGCGGTTGGCCGATCGAGGAGTGGGAGCGAGCCCCCGGTGGGCCATGGGTGCCGCTCGCCATCGCCATGCGCCGGACCGGGCCCCGTTCGCCCGCACCCCGGGCGCTCGGGCCGAGCGCTCCCCCCGACGGCAAGGGAGCTCGACGATGAGGGCTCTTCTCGTCGAGCGTCTCGTTCACCGCTTCGCCGCGGCCCGCGTGGCCGCCTTGCTCACGGGATCAGGCAGCGGGATCGCGATCGGTCCCCTCCGCCTGGCGGAGATCGACCCGCCGGAGCGACCGGGTCCCCTCTGGCACCGAGTCACGCCTCTGCTTGCGGGGATCTGCGGCTCGGACCTCGCGACCCTCGACGGGGAGAGCTCACGGTTCTTCGAGGACATCGTCACGTTCCCGTTCGTGCCCGGCCACGAGATTGTCGGCGTCGTCACCGACGGCCCCGACGCTGGCAGACGAATGGTCGTAGAACCAGTCCTCTCCTGTGTCGTGCGGGGCATCGAGCCGCTCTGTCCGTCATGCGCCGAGGGCCGCACCGGGGCCTGCGAGAGGATCGCCTTTGGGAACATCCGTCCAGGGCTGCAGACTGGCTACTGCGCGGACACCGGTGGCGGCTGGTCGGACGAGCTCGTAGCGCACGAGGCGCAGCTTCATCCCGTCCCCGAGGACTGGAGCGACGAGGCCGCGGTGATGGTCGAGCCGGCCGCCTGCGCGATCCACGCCGCGTTGGCTGGCCAGGTCGTGCCGGGCGAGCGGGTCGTCGTCCTCGGCTCGGGAACGCTCGGGCTCTGCACGCTCGCCGCCCTCCGGCGCCACGCGCTCCCCTCGATGCTCCTCGCCGTCGCGAAGTACCGGGTGCAGCGGCGCTTCGCCGAGGATTTTGGGGCCGACGACGTGGCCTTGCCGAGCGAGCTCGGCCGGGCCGTGCGTCGCGTGACCGGGACACTCGCCCTGGCCTCCACGGCGGGCCGGGTCCACCGCCTCGCCGGAGGCGCCGACATCGTCTTCGACTGCGTTGGCTCAGCGCGCTCGATCACCGAGGCGCTGGAGGTCGTCCGACCGGGGGGCCGCGTTGTGCTCGTCGGCATGCCGGGAGTGCTTCGAGTCGATCTCGCCCCCCTCTGGCAGCGGGAGATCGCGCTCTTCGGCGCGTACGCCTACGGCACCGAGGACGTTCCCCCGGGACCGCGCTCAACGTTCGCCCTCGCTTTCGAACTCGTTGCAGAAACGCAGCTCGAGCGGCTCGTCTCAGCCCACTACCCTTTGGAGCGTTACGAAGAGGCGGTTCGCCACGCAGCCAGCGCCGGCAGGCGTGGGTCGGTGAAAGTGGTCTTCGACCTCCGACGCGAGAACCCGGCGTGGCGCCGTACGGCAGCGCCGGCCGCGAGGAAACAGCGTGTGCTCCGTAACGAGAACAAACTGGAGACGAGCGCGTGAGCCCGAGACCCGGATTCGTACTCGAGGTCGACCGATCGACCCCCCCGACGCTGTTCTGGCACGGAGAGGGCTTCCGCTTCGAGCAGCTGCCCGAGGGCGCTCGCGTCGTCTACCCCCCGGAGCCCCTCGACGCGCTCAGCGACCCCGAGGCTGCTGTCCGCCACGCCCTGGAACACCCCCTCGGAGATTGCCCGCCGCTCTCCGCCCTGCTCCGGGCCGGCATGCGCCTGACGATCGCCTTTGACGACGTCTCGCTGCCCCTGCCGCCGATGCGCCGGCCCGACATTCGTCAGCGCGTGATCGAGGCCGTGCTCGACTTGGCTGCGGCCGCCGGGATCGACGACGTCGTCCTCATCGCGGCGCTCGCCCTGCACCGGCGGATGACTGACGACGAGCTCCGTCACGCCCTCGGCGACCGGGTTTTCGACGCCTTCGCCCCCCACGGTCTCCTCCTCCAGCACGACGCTGAGGACCCTGGCGCCCTAGTCCACCTCGGCATGACCGAAGAGGGCGAGGACGTCGAAATCAACCGGCGTGCCGCCGAGAGCGACTTACTGATCTACGTGAACATCAACCTGTCGGCGATGGACGGCGGCCACAAGTCCGTGGCGACCGGGCTCGCCAGCTACCGCAGCCTCCGGCACCATCACAACGTGCGAACCCTGCAGCACAGCCGGTCGCTGATGGACCGCCATCACTCCGAAATGCACTCCTCCAACTGGCGGATGGGCCGGCTGATCAAGAACGTCGGCGTGAAGATCTTCCAGATCGAGACGACGCTCAACCTCGACATGTTCCCCTCGCAGTTCGCCTACCTGCAAAAGCGCGAGTGGGAGTGGTCTCTCGCCGACCGGGCCGGCTTCCACGCGAGCCGTCTCGCCCTCGAACGCATCCCGCCGAGACTGGCGCGCCAGATCTTCCAGTCAATGCTTGCGCCCTATGGGGTCACCTCGGTGCAGGCCGGCGAGGTCGAGGCAGTGCACGACGTCACGCTCGAGAACCTCCATCGTCAACAGCTCGTCGCCGTCGAGGGTCAGACCGACATCTTGACGATGGGTCTGCCCTATCTCTGCCCGTACAACGTCAATTCGATCATGAACCCCGTCCTCGTTGCCTGTCTCGGTCTCGGCTACTTCTTCAACCTTTACCGCGGTAAGCCGCTCGTACGCGCCGGCGGCGTTTGCATCATGTCGCACCCCACTCCCTGGGCGTTCCATCCCGTCCACCACCCGAGCTACATCGATTTCTTCGAACAGGTTCTCGCCGACACGACCGACCTCATTGAAATCGAGAAGACGTACGAGCAGGCTTTCGCGACCGATCCCTGGTACGTCCACCTCTACCGGACCTCGTACGCCTACCACGGCGTCCACCCCTTCTACATGTGGTACTGGTGCGGCCATGCGCTTGAGCATCTCGGCGCCGTGATCATCGTCGGCGGGGACCGTGCCGCGGTGCGGCGGATGGGCTTCAAGCCGGCCTCGACTCTTGCCGATGCCTTGGAGATGGCCGAGGACGTCGTCGGCCCGAATCCGACGATCACGCATCTTCACGCCCCGCCTCTTCTCGTGGCCGACGTCTCGTGAACGCGCGCCTTCCTCGCGTCCTCGACGAAGTCGTTTCCCGCCCAACGTGGCCGGGAACCCTCCCCCGCCCCATCGAGCGTCGCAACCTCGGGGTCGACTACGACACGACCTGGACGCGGGCGCCCTGGGCTCGGCTGGTTCGCCGGGCGCTGGTCGACAATGTCACCCGGCCGTTCGTCGCCGTCGCCACGTCACCGAAGGTCTTCGGACGAGAGCATCTCGACCCGCTCGAAGGACCGGTTATCTTCGCGGCTAATCACTCGAGCCACCTCGACACCTCGATCGTTCTGTCCTGCCTGCCGGAACGGTTCCGACGTCGCACGGTCGTCGCCGCGGCCGCGGACTACTTTTTCGACCGCCCGTGGAAGGCGGCGTTGTGGTCGCTCGCTCTCGGCACGATCCCCATGGAGCGGACCAAAGTGAATCGACGCAGCGCTGACCTGGCGGCATCGTTGCTCACGGACCGCTGGAACCTTGTCATTTTCCCTGAAGGTGGCCGGAGCCGCGATGGCTGGGGCCAAGAGTTCCGGGGGGGGGCTGCCTATCTCGCCAAGCGCTGTGACGTCCCGGTCGTCCCCGTGCACCTCCGGGGTGTGCGGCCGGTCTTCCCCAAGGGCGGGCGCCGGTTGCGACGCGGCAAGGTCGAGCTCCGCTTCGGGGATCCGCTCTGGCCGAGTGACGCGACCGGACCGTCTGGCCGGGAAGAGGACGCGCGTCGCTTCGCCGCCCGCATAGAGGAGTCCGTCGCGCTCCTCGCCGACGAAGCAGAGACGGATTGGTGGTCGGCGCGCCGACGCGCCGCGGCCGGAATGACTCCGGCGTTCCGCGGGCCGGACGCCTCGCCCTGGCGACGCGCCTGGGCGCTGCCGGCAAGCGCCCGCCGCACCAGGTCGTCACGGTCCAAGTCCTCTGCCAAGCCGTGGTGAAGCCCGCTCGATAACACGACCGCAGGACCCCGGACGCGAAGAAGGGGTCGGGGGGGGACCGACCCCTTCGTTCAGTTCACACCCACAGGGTCCCGGTGGGGGACCGGCACGCCCGTGGTTGGCTCACACTTTTGCCAATTGCCGGCCATCAGTCAAACAGTTGCAATAGATAGACACTATCATCGAATTCGATGGATCTCCGGCAGCTGAACGCTCTGGTCGCGATCGCCGAGCACGGCTCGTTCTCCGCAGCGGCCGACGCTCTCGCCACCGTGCAGTCAAACGTTTCGACGCACGTGAAAAAGCTCGAGCTTGAACTCGGTTCGGCTCTCGTCGATCGCGCGACGGGCGAGCTCACCGAGGCGGGTGTCCTCGCGGTCGAGCGGGCGCACCGGGTGATCAGCGAACTCGATGCGCTCAGCTCGGACGTCACGGCTCTCAGCCAGGAGATCATCGGGACCGTCCATCTCGGCCTGATCGGGACGGCGGCTCTCTGGCTCGTGCCACAGGTTCTCGACCTCGCTCCCGCGCTCCACCCTCACCTGCACCTCGTCTTCCGGGAGGCGACCACCCGAGCGCTCGACGTCCAGCTCGCGACGGGAGACATCGATCTTGGCGTGCTCGCCCTGCCGGCCTCCGGCTCCGAGGTTCACGCCGTGCCGCTGTTCGAGGAGGATCTCGGGCTGTTCCTGCCCCGAGGTCATGCTCTGGCGACTCGCGCCTTGCTCACGGTGGCCGATCTCGCCTCGGTGCCGCTCTTGCTGCCGATTTCCGGCACCAGCTACCGCGACGACCTCGATGCCGCCGTGGCCAAGGCGGGCGTCACGCTCGACTGCCGAGCCGAGGTTGACAGCCTGCGGCTGATGCGGTCGCTCATGGGCGAGCGTTGCGGCTTCGCCATCCTGCCCCCCAGCGCGCTGCCACCGAACGCCAAGCGGACCATGGTCTTCGTGCCCGTCGACGGAATCGGGCCGCGCCTCATCGGGGTGGCGCAGCGGCGGCGGGCGCTGCCCGGCGCTCCCGTCCGGGCCGTGCTCGACATCCTCACGCGAATCCTGGCCGACCGACGGCGCCTCCCGCCGGGCGTGCGTCCCGTCCCGGCCGAATTTCGCCAGGCGCCGAACTACAGTCCTGCCGCCACACGAGGGACCCGGCCGCGCCGCCGGCGCGCGTAAGCCCGACGAGACCAGGCGTCCTCCCGGGGGGCGACCTCCGGCACGGTTCGACCGAGGCGGCAGAAGTCGAAAAGAGGTCTCGGGATCGCCTCCTCCCCGGGGAGTGGACCCGGGTGACGCGCCCGTCATGCCTCGTAGGTGTTTGGTTCGCGCCACATGAGCCACAACCTCGGACCGCCACCTGGCGCCTCGATCTCGTTTGTGACGCGGAATCCCAGCTGGCCGTAGAAGTGCGTATTGGCATCTCGCGAACATTCCAGGTAGGCGCCGACACCCGCGGCGTCGCATCGCGCCAGGACCGGCCGCATCAGCGCCGTTCCCAGACCCCGCCGCTGCTGTGCCGGCACAATGCCGATGGTGCCGAGGTAGTAGTGCTCCGTCAATGGCCGGAGCCGCTGGAGGAGGAGCGTGAGGCGGCGAGCCGATCGCCAACGTCCGGCGATCAGCGACACTCGCAGGTAGACGAGCTGGTCGCGCAGGCGCGTCATCGCCGAGTTCGGGGGCAGCCACATCGACGCCCCTGTGCGGTCCGCGGTCGTGTAGACCTCGCCGCGAGGCAGATAGGTCCGAGACAATTGCAACGCGAAGACATCGCCGAGGATCGACTCCCGGCGGGCCGCGTTCGGGAAAAGGAAGGCCGAGACTGGGTCATCGATGAACGCGGACGCGAGCGAACCCACGAGAAAGGGCGCGTCCTCGGGGGTCGCCCGGCGCACCTCGGGCACGAACCGATCGTACCGCCCTGACTCGCGGCCACCAGAACAGCCTGTGCCATCTAGGATCGCGCCGGATCCATCAATCCATCGGAGCCAGGCCATGAAAGCGACCGGGCGAGACTTCTCCATCACGTTCGACTACCGGTGTCCCTTCGCTCGCAACGCGCACGAACACGTCCTCACCGCTCTCGCCGCGGGCGCCGACTACCGCGTCCGTTTCCTTCCCTTCTCGCTCAGCCAGGCACATGTTGCCGAGGGGGAGACGCCGGTCTGGGAGGACCCGGGAGCCCGCGATCAGTTACTCGCTATTGCCGCGGGAATCGTTGTTCGGGAACGCTACGTGGAGCTGTTCCCGGCAGCGCACCTGTCGCTGTTCGCCGCCCGCCACGACGACAGCAGCGACCTGCGTGACGAGAAGGTCGTCCACGCCGCTCTGGCCCGTGCGGGTGTCGACGACGCTGCCGTCTTCGCCGAGCTTGCCGCCGGCTGGCCCTTCGACCTCGTTCGGAACGAGCACGAAGCCGCGGTGCGAGACCATGCGGTCTTTGGCGTGCCGACTTTCATCGTCGGTCAACTAGCTGTCTTCGTCCGGATTATGACCCGTCCCCGGGACGACGCGGAACTCGCCTTGGCGACGATCGAACGCTTGCTCGAGCTCCTCGTCGACCATCCCGAACTCAACGAGTTCAAGCACACCTCGATTCCCCGCTGAGGGTTTGAGGAACTCAGCCCTCGAGCGAGATCGGCTCGTCGTCACCGATTCCCGCGCCGAGCGGGACGTCAGCGGCGACCGCCGCCACCGTCTGGCGGATTCGCTCGTCGATCTCTACGACGAGCTCAGGACTCTCTCTGAGGAACTGTTTGGCATTCTCCCGACCCTGGCCGAGCTGTTCACCTTCGTAGGTGTACCAGGCGCCGGACTTCTTCACGATCCCGAGGTCGACGGCGACGTCGAGGATGGAGCCTTCCCGGCTGATGCCCTGGCCGTACATGATGTCGAACTCCGCGGAACGGAAAGGAGGCGCGCACTTATTCTTCACGACCTTCACCCGCGTGCGGCTCCCGACAATCTCGGCGCCGTCCTTGATCGACTCGACCCGCCGGATGTCGAGACGCACCGACGCATAGAACTTCAGTGCTCGGCCTCCCGGAGTCACCTCGGGCGAGCCGTAGATCACGCCGATCTTCTCGCGCAATTGGTTGATGAACAGGGCGATCGTGTCAGACTTACTCAAGGTCCCGGTCAGCTTGCGCAAGGCTTGGGACATCAGTCGGGCCTGCAGTCCGACGTGCGAGTCCCCCATCTCACCTTCGATCTCCGCACGGGGGGTCAACGCTGCTACCGAGTCGATGACAAGGACGTCGATCGCACCAGAGCGGATAAGCATGTCAGCGATCTCCAGCGCTTGCTCGCCGTTGTCCGGTTGGGAGATGAGGAGCTCGTCGATGTCGACACCGATCGCCTTCGCGTAGACGGGATCGAGGGCGTGTTCCGCGTCGATGTAGGCGCAAACGCCACCGTTGCGTTGAGCCTCCGCGACGACATGGAGGGCGAGGGTCGATTTGCCAGACGACTCTGGGCCAAAGACCTCGACGATGCGACCTCGCGGCAGACCACCGACACCGAGTGCGAGGTCCAGCGACATAGCACCGGTGGAGATCGCTTCAATGCCCAGGGTAAGGCTCTCGCCCATTCGCATCACCGAGCCCTTCCCGAACTGCTTCTCGATCTGGCCGAGCGTTGTCTCGAGTGCCTTGTCCCGCTCCATCGCCCCTCGCTTTCCATCACCTACGTCACCGAGCTATCAACCGGGCGGCCCCGCAGGCTACGACCTCGCTGTATCGCTAAGACCGCACCCTCCGAGATCATGCGCTCCCGGCGGAACTTTCATCAGTGTAGTTGCGAACGCATGTTCGACAGTGGATTGTGTGGCGATAGAAACGCTGGTCCAGCCGCGCTCATCCCTCAAGATCGAACTTCTCCCTAGCCATCACATGGAATCCCTCGACGCGGCTCCGACCGATGGAGCCGTTACGTCAGGATCGCCGAACGTGCTGGGAATCCTTCGGCGGGCTGGCAGGGAAACAGCGCGTTGGAGGAGCTGATGGGGAGACCGCGACGTCGTGCGTCGCCTGGGAGGGCGATCCCACCGAGCCACGCGAACTGCGGTACCAGGGTCTCGGAAGAGACCGGAGACGTCTTCCCACCTGTCGAGCTGGAACCGTGAAAAATAGCTGAGTAATTGACGGGCGGTGCTGAAACGGTGGCCGCGAACGCACCAACTGACCCCAGGTGACTCCTCGCGTTTCGAGCCCCGGCAGGAGATGAGACAGACCGTTTTCTTTCATATCGCGGTAACGCAGCGCCCAGTAGTCGACTGAATCCAATGTCGTCACCAACATCGGTGTTAGACACACCCACCCCCACGGGATGCAGACGTCTTCGAGCCACGTCCGGCAAGCGGGCTGTTTCATCCCAGCGATGGTCTCGGGAGATATCGGCCGGAGGAGAAACGGCTTGCCAGTTCGGACCTCCCGGCCTTTCTGCCGTCCACGTCTCATCGCGGCGGGCCACGGGAGCGGAGCATCCGTCGGCCAAGGGTGACACAGGACTTCCATCCCGTCATCGAGGTAGCGCTGCGCGTGAACGCGCTCATCGTCGTCAAAACGCAGACCCTTGGTTTCCCACCGCCCAAGATGGTAGAGACCCGTGTCAGTAAGACCGTATTTTCGCAATTTGAAAACCCCTGGCGTCGTCGATTCCGCGAGCTCGTTGGCCAACAGTTTGTCCTTGGACAGCAAGAGAGTTTGGATGTTGACGCAGTTCGGGTGAGCTTCGAACAGTTCTAAGGATTTCGCCACCACGTCGCCGTCCCACCACAGCATCTGAAAGTCAGCCTGGACCAGGTGGAGCAGGTCGTAGTGCCGTTCGAGCGCGTAGGCGATTGCCACCTCATACGCCGCGTAGAGGCTGCCCACCTTACCGTTCAAGTGGAAATCGTTGACGTCCCTCAGCACGACTTGCATGCGGTCGTCTGCCTTGCCTATTCGCGAGAGCTCTTGGCGTAGCGCCTCGTCGGGGCTCGCGTTGTCAATCACGAGGATCTCGTCTAGAGGGACAGCTGCACGCACGGAGCGCACGGCGTTGAGAAAGTACGTCGGTAGCCCATGGCCGACTATCACGTGGAGAACGCGTGGATTTCGCCAGGAGTGCCGAGCCGTCATATCTCCCATCCCGTGCTTGGCGCGGCAGAGACATAACTTCGCCAGGGAACCGCCACGGATGCCGTGTCGACACCCTCACGTATAACGTTACCGACACCCGGGGTGGCACACACTCGGCCGCAACTTGAACCGGCGCGATTCCTGTCAAGTTTTACACCGGCTCGACCTTCCAAATCCGCTCCGGACCTCGGACCGCTCTCCGCACACGACGTCCGAGCGCTTGCAGCTGGGACCGGTGGCACCTCACTGCAGCCATCTTCAGCGATCGGTTGTCATCGGATCGCAGCGAGTCATCCTCGACCAGACGCAATCCGCGACTCCCGAGATTGCGAATTTGGTCGGCGACCTCTTTTGCAAGTTCCTGGTAGTAGGGAAGCTCTTCGTACACATAACACTGGATGTCGTGAGTGACGGCGACATCAAGACTTGCGAGCGCGGTCAGGCGGTGGTCGACGTGGCCGAGCCCAAGGGGCACCAGCCATGATTCGACTCGTTGCTGTGACGCGAGCCGCTTCAGGTCGTTGCCTATGGCAGCGAGTAATGCAGCGCCCTCGGGCCCCTCGTAGCCATACCGCTTGTGCCGGTACTGCTCGTCCCAGAAAGACAGATGCTCTGTTTCAGCGCCCAGCAACTCCGCGGATCGTCGGTCTTCGCGTCGGCGCTCAGCGATCACGTCGTCACCGTCCTGGAAATACCTGGTGGCCGCGTCCCATTCGGTCAATGGGCTCACCGAAGCTGGTCCACCCGCGAACACGGTTGTGACAACCGATCCGGGGTTTGCCGCGAGGAATACCGCACAACTGAGAACCGCGTCGTCCAAATGCGGCGAAACCACTCGGTAAACGCGCCCCATCGACCAACCGTACGTCCCGTCGGTCTCTCGGGCAATGAAAGCGATAGAAGAGGACGGATCACCACGTAACGACCAAATGACTGCAGCAAGTACCAACTGCATCGAGTCCCGCGACGGACAACGTCCGATTCTCGCCGGCATTCCCGTCCCGACGGTGGGCCGATCGGACCGGGCCCACGACAGCGACTACCCCTCCGCTTCGAGACCCCGCCGCAGCCAGTCCAGGCTATTCATCGCACCCAGTTCTCGGATTCGCTGCCGCTCGCCGAAGAGCGTGAAGGACACCACTTCGGGCTCGTGACCATCCAGCGCGATCCCCGCAAAAGCGGTTCCAGCGGGCAACCCCTCCTGGGTCTCCGGCCCCGCAACACCAGTGGTAGCGAGCCCGACGTCCGCGCCCATGAGGCGGCGGACGCCGCTTGCCATCGCCGCGACCGCGTCTGAGCTCACGACCGGACCCTCACCGAGACCGAGAAAGGCTCGTTTCGCGCTGCTCGCGTAGGCGACGACGCCACCTCGGAACCACCTACTCGCGCCAGGCGCCGAGACGAGGCACGACGCCACGAGTCCACCCGTGTAGGACTCTGCGACGGCGAGGGTCCGATCACGCGCAATCAACAATGCACCGATACGAACTGCCATCGTCTCGTCGTCGACCCCGAAGATCCCGTCGCCGATCAGCTCACGCAGCGCTGCTTCCTCACGGTCGAGCGTTGCCCGCGCGGTTTGCAAGGTGGCAGCCTTCGCGGTCACGCGGAGCTGTATTCCCTCGAGCCCACGTGCCAAAAATGCGATCGTCGGCCCACCCTCCCCGACCCTGTCGAGAATCGCAAGTCGCGGCGCGACCATTTCTCCGAGTTGCGATTCTCCGATTCCCCACGTCCGTAGCACTCGGCTCGCGATCACACCCGGTGCTCCCGAACGTTCCCGAAGGTCCGGCAGCACCGCGCGCTCGAACATCTCTTTCATCTCGTCGGGCACGCCTGGCAGTGCATAGATGACGCGTTCGCCCACGGGGCAGACCAGCCCCGGGGCGGTGCCGATCCGCTGCGCGATGAGATGGGCTCCCTCGGGCAGCTCAGCCTGGCGTTTGTTGCTCGGAGACATCTCCCGGTGACGCGCGTGAAAAGCCTGCTCAACGAGTTTGAGAGCCTCCGGATCGCGTTCGAGTGCGACGCTCATGACCTCGGCGAGTGCCTCCCGAGTGACGTCGTCCGGAGTCGGACCGAGACCTCCGCAGACCACGACCGCGTCTGAGCGCGCCAGAGCGACCTTGAGGACCTCGCTGATGCGCGCGACGTTGTCGCCAACCGTGGTCTGATAGTTGCAATCGACAGCGACAGCAGCCAGCCCTTCTGCGATCCAGGCCGAGTTCGTGTCAATTACTTGACCGAGTAACAGCTCTGTCCCGACTGCGACAACCTCGGCACGCACTTCGCCGTCACGCTCCCTGTGAACTCGTAACTGCACTTTGGGCCACGCGGTTGCGCAGATCGCGTCGGGCATCGAGAAAGTACTCGAATCCCGTAGCGAGCGTCAGTGCCACAGCGACCCAGAGGGCTACCGCCACCGCTCCCCTGTGGCTCTGGCCGATCGGCGGGAAGAACGCCCCGGCGATAGCGATGTCCTGCGCCAGTGTCTTCAGCTTCGCGAGCGGACGGGCCGGAACGGAGATTCCCTGGCGTCCAGCCGTCACCCGGAAAGCGCTCATCGCAATTTCGCGCGCCCCGATAATCGCGACCGGCAAGATGCCGACTACGCCTTGCGCGCTCAGCGCGCTCAGCGCGCCGAGGACTAGGAACTTGTCAGCTAGAGGATCAAGAAAGGCTCCCGATCGGGTTGTTCCGTGCTGGCGCGCGATGTAACCGTCCAGTGAATCTGACAGACAAAAGAGCGTCCACAATGCCCAAAGCAGCCAAGACACGGGGCCGATGTCGATTGTCATTACCGCGAGCACGGGCGCTCCGACGAGGCGCGCAAAGGTGAGGCCGTTCGCGGGCGTCAGCAACGCCGACGGCCCGAAGAACGGGCGCGATCTGTTCACTGAGACGAACCCACTGCCATCGGCCACCGCGGAGAGCGGACTGTCCCGTCGACGACGGAACCCTCAACGTCCGGTCCAGCAGCAGCATCGATCCGGACCCGACACACTGCTCCCTTCTCGTATTGTGCAGGCAGGCGGATCACTCCATCGATCTCCGGTGCTTCTCGATGCGACCTTCCCACCCCGAGCTCATCGACGAGAACTTCCACGGTCGAGCCGACGAGCGCGCGACGGCGACGGGCAGTGATCTCGTCCTGCAGCTCGGTGCACTCCCTCAGGCGTTCGACCGCAAGCGACTCAGGCACCGCGTTCTCGAGCGTTGCGGCGTACGTCCCCTCCTCCGCTGAGAACACAAGAAAACCAGCCCAGTCGAGGTCGGCCGCCTGCAGGAACTCGAGCAGCACATCATGGTCGGCCTCCGTCTCGCCGGGATAGCCAAGGATGAATGAGCTGCGAAACGCCGCCTGCGGGGCGAGCGCTCGGATCTTGTCGATCCGGTCTAGGAATTCTTCCGCGGCGCCGCAACGCCGCATGCGCTTCAGCAATGGACGCGAAACATGCTGAAGCGACAGGTCGAAATACGGAACTCCTGTCGCGACGATGGCGTCGACGAGCTGGTCGTCAAGTGCCGAGGGGCGCAGATACAACAACCGCACTCGATAGACACGCGAGGCGACAGCCGCGACCAGATCGACGAGAGCCCCGACCCGGCCCAGGTCCTTCCCATACGAAGCGAGGTCCTGGGCGACGAGCACGACCTCGGCCGCGCCGAGTGCGTCGATTTCTGCCAGGATGGCGTCTTCGCTTCGCGAACACAGCGGCCCTCGGAATTGAGGAATCGCGCAGAAGCCGCACCGACGATCGCAGCCATCAGCAACTTTGACGTAGGCCCATGGGGCTTGCGCGGGGGGGCGCGGCAGATCGAGAAAGCCCTTCGAGATGGAACGCTGGCCCCGCTGGCGCCAGCGCGCTCCGCCGAGGTGCACGGGGACCCCGACATCGATCACCGCGTCAGCCTCCCCAAGAGCCAGGGCCAGCGTCGCGCCAAAGCGAGCGGCCAGACAACCCGTCACGACGAGTCGGGCACCTGGGCGTCGGTTGCGCGACGCCTCGAGAATCACCTCGATCGATTCAATACGCGCGGCTTCGATGAAGGCACAGGTGTTAACGACTATGAGGTCCGCATCAGGGATCGCGGCCGCGAGCTCATAGCCCTCCGCGAGGAGGGACCCGACGAGCTTGTCCGAATCGACCTCATTCTTCGGACAGCCGAGCGTCTCGACGAAAAAGCGCTCCGCCATGGGTCGTCAAGGACGCGGAGTCGGCAATGCAGGCTCGATTCCCCTTCCCCCTCTCAATCCAGGCATGCGGTTCTCCCACACTCGGCTCTCCGACGGCTTCCTGGACATCATTACGCTGCTTTCCGGTCACGGATGGAGAACGTGAACTCCAGTGGGCCCACGCCGCGCAGCCAGGCCTCGATCCAGCGGTGCAACTCGTCCGCCCGGAAACTGCGGCCGCGTAGCTTCAGGAGCAGTAGCTCCAACCGCCGCACAGCGTGCCGGTCGTTCTCGCCGATTCTGTAGTTGGAGTCGCCAGCCATCGGATAGTCGCCCCACCCGCGAACAAACAGATTCGGCCCTTCGGCGGCGGCTGGGCGTTGCATCTCAGCTTGCCTCCAACCGCTCATGGCCTCGACCCGTGTTCGAGCAGGCTTCCTGGATCGTGGTGGCGACCAGCGCAGCCTGTAGCAGCGGACGATCCAGTCCTTTTCTCCCTGCCCGCCGCACATAGGAACACGCCGCGGTCGACTGAGAAAGTGAAAGCCATTCCAGCTTTGCCAGAGAGCGTCCCCGTTGGACCTGTCCAGCTGCAAGCCCAGATCAAGATCGGCGAGCAGGGCGGAGGACCAACTTTCCGCGTCTGCGATGAGTAATCGGAAGGGACCTGCACGTGCTCGTCTGATCCAGCGCCCAGGACGCGACACGGATTGAGCCTATCTTGGAGCCGTCGAGCTGAAACTTGAGTTTTTTCGGACCGGCGATCTCCGCGTTCTGATCCGCGTCACGAAGCGATTGCGCGAAACGTTTTCACGAGTTGACACGCGAAGGCCCGTTCAGTGATCATGAGGCGCGCCGAAACTCACGAGGCTTCGGAAACCTGACGGCTTGGATCAGCGATCGCAGCACGCGTCGCGGGAGATTTCGCGCAGGACACACTGGCGCGGATATCCTCGGAGGTCAAGGCGTCCGAATCCGGAGCTAATACCGATGATCACGCCATGCCGGCGGGAATGCCGGACCCTAACTGTGCCCATACCAGCTTTGCCCGGACGTAACTTGGGTAGCATCAACGCGAACCCCCCGTTTGCCCCCACGAAAAGTCAGCGTCGTCCCCGCTTGCGATGCCGGAATCTGTATCGCAGTTAACTGGGCATCTATAGCAGTCTTCACCAACTCTCGTGATGAACCACGAGATCCCGCAAATCTGCCGATGCCACCGCTCTCAGGCGATCACCACTTTGCTGGCATCAACTGTTCGACTTCCTGGTGACGCGTCACAAGTCACCTCCCGGAGTACGCTCATGCCGACGCGACAGGTCTCGGCGTTGAGCCCGCTTTGACCGGTGGTGATCACCTCGCTGCTACCCACAACGGGGGTTCACATAACACAGCAACCTCGCGAAGAGGAATTTGCTAGCGACGCGCGAATCCCCGCGGATCACTCCCGATCGCTGCGGGCGATCCGTAGCGGTCTTAGCTGGAACACGGTTAGCCAGATCATTGCCATTGCCACGAATCTGGCCCTGACACCGTTCCTGCTTTTCCATCTCGGGCTAGCCGCGTACGGCGCCTTCGCGTTCATCGCCTCCTTCAGGGGTCTCCTGTCAAACCTCGACGGGGGGCTCGGCCCTTGTGCCACGCGCTACTTCGCCGTCTACGCCGGCGCAAAAGACCGCCGATCGACATCGTCGCTCCTCGTGACAATGTCGCTCCTCGTCTTTCTCGTCATCGGGATCGTCGCGGCGGCCGCCGTGCTGCTTGCCCCCGACGTCACGGTCGTGCTCCACACCAGCGCCGGCCTGAAACACGAAGCAACGGAGCTCATCAGAGCTTTCATGGCCCTTTATCTCGTATCGACCTTGTCAGGTCTCCTGTCAATGATCATTGCCGCAGAACACCGCTGGGCCTATCTAAACGTGACGGCAATCATCAGCTTGCTCGTCTACGTCGGCCTCGCGGTCACCCTTGTTGAACAGGGCCATGGCTTATGGGGGCTCTTCTGGGCCAGCGTCGGTTCGCAGGCAGTGACTTTGACCACAGCCGTTGTCGGGGCTCGACGCTACGTCAGCATCGGGGCCTTTCGGGTCATGACCTGGGCGCAAACGCGAGAGCTAATCCGCTACGCCAGCCGGGTTCAGATCGCAGAAGTGGCGAGCTCATTCAACTTGGAAATCGACGCGCTCCTCGTCGGCCTTCTCTTCCCAGTTGGCGACGTGGCTCTCTACGCCATCGGCTCCAATTTCTCAAGCGCGCTGATCAACCTCCCGATGAACGCGATTGGACCCATCCAGGTCGCCCTCTCCCGCACTTTTGGCAGGCTCAACCTGCGGGGAACGCTGGAGGAATTCGCAAGATTGCAGCGTGTCTGGGTCCGGGCGATCGCGGCCTTCGCGGTCGTCGGGGCCGTGAGCGTTGTCGTCGCGATCCCGAAATGGCTGGGACCGGCAGAGCGTCTCGCGGGCGTCGTCGCCGCCGTCCTGCTCCTCGGCCAGGCTGTGCAGCTCTTGTGCAAGGTCATGGACGCCCTTGGCAAGTCCATCAATCGTCCCGGTCTCGAGTCCCGCTATCTCGGCGTCGGCATGGTAGTCAACATCGCCCTGACCGTGCCTCTGGCGTTCTCCATAGGCATGCTTGGCGTGCCGATCGGCACCGCCGTCGGTGTCATCGCGAGCGCCCTGTACTTCTTGCACATCGCTCGCCGAAAGATCACTCCGGACATTCCTAGCTTCCTCTCGGAGGTCCCGAAGCTCGCCGTGGCGGTATCGGTGCTTGTCACAGCGCTGCTCGAGCTCCCCGCCTACTGGTTCGCCCCGCGAGGCGCGGCAGGTCTGCTTCTCTGTGCCCTCCCCGCCGTCGCTGGACTCAGTGTCTACGCCGTCATCACGTTTGGAATCGACGACCTGCGCCGGCTTTACAACGAACGTATCGAACATCTAATGGGGGTTGCTCGCGGTGCTGAGGCGCTCGTCGAGCCGGCGAGCCACGCCCCATTGCTGTCGGCCTTCGAGAACAGTCCGACCGGCACGATCCCCGCGCACCTCGGCGACCTGCACCCACCACGATCATCTCCCCTTGCCGAAGGCGGCGGCGCAGACGTGCCCACGCCGTAGCGGGGCATCTTCGAACAGAGAATTGCCAACAGAAAGTTCGTTCTTACTGAGCAATACCAATGCCAAAGGCCCAGAGGACCGCCAGCTAGTCCGTCGAGCCCTGTCTCGTCTCAGCACTTCCGGATGAACGGAGCGCGTCTGGAGAACAGCACTCCCCCTCCGAGCTTGGTGACAATCAAATGCTTCAGACAGCAAGGAGAAACTGGTTGGTCCGAGTTCACCCGGGAGGGTTTCCACTCCCGCGCGTCCTGACGACTCCGGTGAACCATCATCTGAGACCCCCGAACGGGAATCTCACCCCGATCGTCCGGCGGAACGCTTCAAGGCTTCGATTACGGCCACCTGGTAGACCGCAAGTCGCGCCACGAGGATGCGAGCCCCGGTCGATCTAAGCAGGCTGATCCACGGTCCTGTCCTCCTGTCGGCATCTCAAGGTGTCCGATCCCAATGCTCGCCAATGGTGGATTGCGACCTTAGGGAGCGGGAAGGTCCGAGATTCGGGGCAGCCCGACACCGGATAGGCGTTCATTGTCACGCGCGGCGCGGCGAACTTCAGGGTGGCGTCTAAGCGACTATGTCCCTCACCCAGACTGCTGGCGCTTTACCCTCCGCCTTGGCTCGTCGATCTCGCCTCACCGACTTAGCTGTCTTGGTCGTCAGGGCCGCCAATCAGCTCTCCTTTCAGGCGCGCGAATTCGGCGTCGGTGATCACCCCGCGGCGGTGGAGAACGGCGAGACGTTCGAGCTCCTCGGAGACCGAAATACGATTCGCCTCGGCGACTCGATCCGTCTCGCGCTGGCGGGACTTCTCGATCGTCTGGTTGATCAGACCCTGGACGACGGCGGGTCGCCGCACGTCGAAGAAGGGCGCCTCTCCCTGGAATCCGGCAGATTGCACAGAGAGCCGACCCTTGCGGAGCACCCTCTCGCCAAGGGACTGAACGATGCTCACATCCTGAACGCTCGAGATCGGAGTCTCCCGGCTGGAGCGGCTGACGACCCCGCTCCGGTAGATGACGCGCAACGACGTCACGACGAGGTCGGTCGACCGCCACTGGACGTAGCGACTGAGGAAGTAGCAGACCGCCACGGCGCCAATTCCAAACAGGGCCCAGCCCGACCACTTCGGAGCCCCTGACCAGATAATGAAAACCGTTGCACACGCCCCGACGGTGATGACCGCGATGAACGCCGGGCCGACGAGCCGCCACCAATGGGGCCGGGCGTCGAGTAGGACATCTTCGTTGTCGTGCACGAGCCGCTTGGGAAACGTCACCGTTCTTCCCTCAACCGGCAAGTCATGGCGAACCCGCGCCCGGACCGACTGTCATCCGAGCTTCGCCGCGATCGTCCCCGCCTCGCGCAGTACCGATCCATCCGCCCCCACGGAGGAGAAGACCATCGCCGGTCGTTCCACAGCCTCACGGGCGAGACCCACGAGGAGCTCGCCGAATGGAAGCGGCGGGTCGATGAAAAGATAGCGAGCGAGCGAACCAGGAACTGTGTTGATTTCGTTGGCGTAGAGCACGTGGCCATCGGAAAGGAAGTCGATTCGGCTCACACCGCGCGCGCTGAGCACTCGCGCGGCTACGGATGCGGCTCGCTGCACTTCGCGCTCGAGACCGGAATCGATGCGCGCCGGCAGCTCGCGTGGCGCGCTAAGCATTCCCTCGCCACCGACGTACTTGTCCGCGTAATCGAGAATCTCCGTCGATTTGCTCCCGAGTGGACGTTCGACGGCAGACAGCGCGGTCTCGGGCCACGTTCGCACCGCGATCTGCAGGTCATAAAGGTCGTCGCGGTAAGGTTCGACCACCGCGCCGCGGCGCAGATGGACATTCGTTTCCAGACGCGCCAGCGCCGTCGACCAGTCCTTCACGACGTCGATGCCGATCGACGAGCCTCCGAAGCGCGGTTTGACGATGTACGGCCCGGGAAACCCCGGCTCGGAAATCGCCGGATCCAGCGCGACCCGTGGCAGCGTCGGCACCCCGGCGGCGGCGAGCACCCCCGTCGTCGCGAGTTTGTCCATGCCGAGCGCCGCCGCCGCGGCGGTCGGCCCGCTGTAGGCGACGTGAGCGCAATCGAGGATCCCCTGGAGGGAACCGTCCTCCCCCGGGCCGCCGTGGCAGCAGACGATCGCGGCGTCGATCCCGAGAACCTCAGCCCGAAAACCGAGCCACCGCGGGCGCGTCACGAACCCGCCGCGCGGTCCCGTGACGAGTTCAATCTGCCTTCCGCCCTCCGGCGACCCGTCGATGAACGCCCGCGCTTCCAGCGAGCTCGCCACCTCCAGCCATCCGCCGGCCTTCGTCCAGTACAGAGCGTGAACCGCGCCGACCGCCGGCTCGGCGTTGAGAGTTCTCGCCGCCTGCAGGCCGGTGAGGACAGAAACGTCGTGTTCCGGAGACGGACCGCCGAACAGTACGGCGGCGCGCAGAGGGGCCGCGGCCACCGCGGCATTGTACGCAGCCCCCCGCGGGAGACCGCGACGACCGTGCAGCCTCGTCGCGACGGTTCGACGCCCCGGTTACGGGTACTGGTCGGGGAGGTCGTTCTCGTAGAGAACAACATCACCCCGGCGGAGCTCCTGACGCACCCAGGCGACGGCGGCAGCGCGTGAGCCGACCGTCACAGCGCGGAGCTGCGGGGCGGAGGCCCCCCGGGCCGAACTGGCCTTCAAGGCCCCGGCGAGGAGGGCCCGGCGATTCGTCGACCCCACGACGACGAGGTCGGTCGCAACCCGCGCAATCTCGCCGGCGAAGATCTCGTTCTCGACGGTCTGTCGCGCCCCGAGCTCGACCATCCCCGGCGTGACGACGACCTTTCTCACCCCGACGAGAGCGTTCGCCGCGAGCGCCGCCAAGGCGAGCCGCGCGCCGGCCGGGTTGGCGTTGAACGTGTCATCGAGAACGACGACGCCCGAAGGTGAGGCCGCGACTTCCAGGCGGTGTTCGACGACCGGAAGCGATCCCAGTCTCGCCGCAATGTCCCCGAGCGGCACTCCGAGCGCGCAGGCGACCCCGACGGCGCAGGCGACATTCGTCAGCGCCATGGGGTGACTGCTGTCGCGGACCAGATCTCCGACGCGTGAGCCACTCACGTTAAGTTCTGCACCTATCCTCGCGGTAATTACCGCGACGTCACAACCGCGGTCCTCGGCCGAACAACGAATAACGCGGCGGCCGTCCGCCACGAGAGCATCCGCCAGGCCGGCGAGACGTTCGTCGTCGACATTCAGGACCACGGTATCGGCCCCCGCGACGATCTCGGCCTTCGCGACGAACGTGCGGTCGAGCGACCGAAAGCGCTCGAGGTGGACCGGTCCGATCGCCGTGATCGCCGCGACACGCGGTGCGAGCCATGACACCATCGCGCTGATTTCACCGGGTCCGTACGCTCCCATCTCGGCCACGAAGATCTCGGTTCCGACGACGAGGGTCTCGTTCACCGCACGCGCCAGTCCGGCGCGATTGTTGAAGCTGCGCGGGCTCGCCACGACGCTGAAGGTGCCGGACAACAGGTGCACCACATAGTTCTTCGTCGACGTCTTGCCGTACGAGCCGGTGATGCCGACGACGATCGGACGGATTCGTTGCAGCTTGCCGCGTGCCAGTCTCACATATCGGCGTGCAACCACCGATTCCAGGGGCCGGTCGAGCAAAAGCGCGATCTCCAAGATGATCGGCGAGCCGACCGCGGCGGCCGCGAGCACCGTCGCCGTAAGCCGGAGACCACCGACCACGGCAGCAGTGCCGACGGCCAGCCCGTATTCGCCAGCCGCGATCGACGCGATCGTGGCCAGCCGACGTGTCCACCGCAACCGGCCAGTCCGCCCTCGCAATCCCAGTCCGACGGGTCCGACGGCAACGACGATCGCGCCGAGGATCCCCGCCCCGGGCACGAAGCCCTCGCCGACTACCGACCCCACCGCGCACGTCGCGGCGACACGATGCCCGGGATCACGGACCCACCAACGTCGGGCGAAAAGGAAAAGCGACCCCGGCAGGTAGTGCTCACGCTGGGCGACGCGCAGCCAGCGGATGCTCGCGAGTCCCGCCCCGACGGCCGAGGCCGAGATCGTCGCGACGCTGAGCCCGGTCACGGCCGATGCGCGACCACCGCGGCCCGCAGAGACGCGGGTGCCGTGGTCGGCACGAAATGGCCGACACCGGGAATGACCGTCAGCCGACCGTCGATGATGACAGACAACGCCGCCCGGGCGATCTCCACCGGGACGGCGGTGTCCCGCTCCCCCCAGACGAGCTCCACGGGACAGCCGAGCCGCGCCAGCGCGGGCCGGTAGTCCTCGGCGAGAACGCGCACCAGAACGGCGCGCATGACACCTTGCGCCTCCCGGTAGTCGCGTGATCCGTGGCGTTCGCGTGCCCGTTCCAGACGCTGCCGACCAACGAGCCCGACACCAGCCAGGGCTCGGACGATCCGAAAGCGCATCCGCGGGCGGGCTCGTTGCTGAACTCGAAGGAGCGGGACCCCTGTCAGCACGAGCGCCGCCGTCCGCTCTCCCGCGAGCGCGGCGAGTTCCACGGCCACACGACCTCCGAAAGAATGGCCGACGATGACGACCCGGCCGGTCATCTCGTCGAGGATCGGTTTGACGAACGTCGCGTATTCCTTCGCACCCCACGCTTCGTCGGGCGCGGGCGACGCACCGAAGCCTGGGAGGTCGATCGCGATCGCGTCGATCACCTCCTCATTCCCCATGCCACGAACAACGTCGGTGAAGTCATCGTGTGAGCGTCCCCAGCCGTGAAGCACGAGCAACCAAGGCGTTCCTGACCCCGAGGTCTCCCCGAATACCTTCCCATCGACGTACGCGCTCAGCATCCTTATCGACCCTAATAGCTGCCGAACAGGAGATCTCTGTTTGCGCGGGCCTTTGTGCCGGTTCGCCACAGTTGCCGAGTACCGTCCGGGGGAGTGATCCGCGGTCCTGATCTCAGCCATGTCCTCGCCGGTTGCGACGAGCAACAGTGTGCTGCGATCACCTCGCTGGCGGCGCCCCTCCTCGTCGTCGCCGGCGCCGGTTCCGGCAAGACCCGCGTGCTCACCCGGCGCATCGCCTGGCGAGTGCTCAGGGGCGATGCGGCGCCCGCCCATCTCCTTGCTCTGACCTTTACGCGCAAGGCCGCCGGCGAGCTGCGCGCCCGGCTCCGGGATCTCGGCCTGCCCGCGCCAGTGACGGCCGGCACCTTCCATTCGGTGGCGCTCGCCCAGCTGCGGATGCGGGCCGACGACACGGACAGCGACCCCCCCACGGTCCTCGACTCGAAGGCTCCCCTCCTCGCACGGCTCCTCGCCGCTTCGACCACGGCTCCACGGCGCCAGGTCCGCTCGATCGGCCGGCGGGAGCTTCTCGCCTCGGTGGCCGGTGAGATCGAATGGGCGAAGGCGAGGCTGATCTCCCCTGCTCGCTACTGTGATGAAGCAGAAGCCGCTGGTCGCACCCCACTCTCCGATCTGGCTGATATCGCGGGATGGTTCGCGCGCTACGAGCGGGAGAAGCGCCATCTCCGGGTCCTCGACTTCGAGGATCTCCTCGATCGCCTCGTCGAGGAGATGGCCTCGGACCCCGCTTTCGCGGCAGTCCAGCGCTGGAGGTTCCAGCATCTCTTCGTCGACGAACTCCAGGACGCCAATCCCGCCCAGCTCCGGCTGCTCGACTCGTGGCTCGGTCCTCGCGAGGACCTCTTCGCGGTCGGCGACCCGCGCCAGGCGATCTACGGCTGGAACGGTGCCGACCCGAGCGCGGTAACGACGTTCGTCAAACGTTATCCCGGCTCGGCGGTGATAGAACTCGAAACGAACTACCGATCAACGCCCCAGGTCGTGACGGTGGCGTCCGCGGTTCTCGCGCCGGGAGGTTCGACTCAGATGGCCGCCGGGCCAGACGGGTCGACCCCGACCGTGACCGAGTTCCCGTCGGACCTCGCCGAAGCCTCATCCGTGGTCGCGGCACTTCGAAAGAGGCACCGCCCGGGATCTCCGTGGTCGACGAGTGCGATCCTGGCGCGGACGAATGCCCAGCTCGTCCTCTTCGAGTCGGCCCTGTCTGCCGCCGGCGTTCCCTTCCGCGGCAGCGTTGGCAGCGCCTTTCTCGCCCGACCGACCGTGCGCGAGGAGCTCGCCCGGCTCGAGAGCCGGGCGGGACGCGACGCCTTCACGGCGTGGCTAGAGGACCTCATGCTCGACGCCGATCGGGAAAGCGAGGCTGATCTCGCAACGTCGGACACCGTGGCTCGGCACGGGGTCGCTGACGGCGAGCGCGAGTTCGACCTCGCGGTTCTCGCGCGTGTCGGATCCGATTACCGCGCGAGCGACATCACCCCTTCGGCGAGCGGTTTCCTCGCGTTCCTGCGTCAGACCCTCCGGGATGATCCACAGACGCCCGCGGCCGATGGGGTCGACCTCCTCACTTTTCACCGCGCCAAGGGTCTCGAGTGGCAGATCGTCTTCGTGACCGGGATCGAGGACGGTCTCGTCCCCATCGCGCACGCGCAGACCTCGGCGGCGTGGGAAGAGGAACGCCGTCTTCTCTATGTCGCACTGAGCCGGGCTACGCGCGAGCTGCACTGCTCCTGGTCCCGGGAGCGCACTTTCGGCCGACGCACGACGCGCCGCGACCCGTCGCCTTTCCTCCCAGCGGTCGAGGAGGCCTGCAGGTCCGTCGGGAAGGATCTGGCTTTCGATCCCGACCGAGCGAAAGCCGCGATCGCCGCGACCCGCGCGCAACTGGAGGGCACGTCAGCGCCAGAACAGTCGGTCACGCTCCCAAAGGTGGGTTCGTCGCCCGGCACGGAAAGGCCCCGGACCGGGTCGCGCTGACAAGAGCGCCGGCCTCAGGCTGCGGCCAGTTGTCGTATCCCGCCACGCCGCTCAACGGACCGGCAAATGCGCGGCGGGCCGCGGCACGACGAGATGGGAGGTCCTCCATTCGCAACAGACCGAAACGGGGATCATTGCTATCCGCATGAGCAGTCCAAGAACCTTGCA
Organism: Acidimicrobiales bacterium; assembly: GCA_035625025.1. Lineage (GTDB taxonomy): Bacteria > Actinomycetota > Acidimicrobiia > Acidimicrobiales > Bog-793 > Bog-793. Next base: position 6,576 of record DASPQJ010000034.1, on the reverse strand, counting down.
GCCGATCCAGTAACCGCAGACCGCCTCACGAGTGGCTGGAACAATGAGCATCGCGGTCAGAACGACCCCGGTGCCGGACTCACCCGTAGGCCATCGCCCCAGGGCGCCGAGAGAATGCCGCGCCCCTCGCCCGCGCGAAACGCTTTGGCGGCCCGGCCTGGGGCTCCGCCAGCGCGCGAGACGCGGCGCGATGACGCGGACCCCTCCGAACCCGAGGGGCTGAGGCGCGGCCCAGTGAGGGTCCGGGCGACGAACCCGCAGACGCTGGGATTGCTGAGCCAGAGCTGCCGGGTCCGACGGCAGTCCCCGCCGTCGTCATGACTCCGGCCGAGTCTCCCCTCACCGCCACCTCGTTGGGCGGGTTCGGAAACCCGAAGAGGTTCGAGCGCACCGTGCCGGCACGACCGCCGCGGCCGGCGACGCCGAACTGCACGGGCGCCTGCGGCGCATCGCTCAGGCCGCAACCCTGCGCGAACGCCAGTACTTCACGAGCCCTGCCGTCGAGGTGTCCGGGGACCGCGGATCCAGCTCGGAGTCTCCCTCTAGCACGGGAGCGAGATCCGACGCCAGCTCTTTGCCCAGCTCAACGCCCCACTGGTCGAACGAGTCGATCCCCCACACGACCCCCTCGACGAAGACCGCGTGCTCGTAGAGCGCGACCAACTGACCAAGGACGGCCGGGGTGAGCTTGGGCGCGAGGATCGTCGAGCTCGGACGGTTCCCGGGCATGACCTTGTGCGGCACCAACTCGGCGGGAACGCCTCGGCCCGCGAGCTCGTCCGCCGTTATGCCGAAAGCGAGCGCGGCGCTCTGGGCGAAGCAGTTCGCCATGAGTTGCTCGTGCTGGTCTGCCGATTCGTGGGTCGAAGTGACGAACCCGATGAAATCGACAGGCACGAGCTTCCTTCCCTGGTGGAGCAGCTGATGGAAGGCGTGCTGACCGTTCGTCCCCGGCGCGCCCCAGAAGATCTCGCCGGACTGGATGTCCACCGCGACGCCGTCGCGTCGTACCGACTTGCCGTTTGACTCCATTGTCAGCTGTTGCAAATAGGCTGGAAACTGCGCGAGGCGCTGAGAGTACGGCAGCACCGCATGCGTCTGGGCCGCGAAGAAGTTGTTGTACCAGAGGTTCAGCATCGCCTGGATGACCGGCATGTTCGCAGCGAGAGGTGCCGAACAGAAATGCTCGTCCATCGTGTGGAATCCCCCGAGCAGCTCGGCGAATCGTTCCGGGCCGATCGCGACCATCAGAGAAAACCCAATCGCCGAGTCGAACGAGTAGCGTCCTCCGACCCAGTCCCAGAATTCGAGCATGTTCACGGGATCGATCCCGAAAGTGGCCACGGCGTCGGCGTTCGTCGACACGGCCACAAAATGATGGGCGACGGCGTCTTCGCCAACGCCGAGGCCCGAGATCAACCAGGCGCGTGCCGCCCGGGCGTTCGTCAGCGTCTCAAGCGTCGTGAACGTCTTGGAGGAGACGACGAACAGGGTCTCGGAGGGATCGAGGTCGTGGGTCTTGTCCCATAAGTCGACGGGGTCGACGTTGGACACGAACCGACACGAAATGCCGGCGTCGGCGTAATCCTGCAAGGCTTCGAAGGCCATCGCCGGACCGAGGTCTGAACCACCGATTCCGATGTTGACGACCGTGCGAATCGGCCGGCCCGTTGACCCCCGCCAGGCGCCGGTGCGAATTCGCTCGGACATCTCCCTCATCCTCGCCAGGACTCGCCGCACGTCGGCGACGACGTCCCGACCGTCGACGCGCAGCGGGACGCCAGGTGGCATCCGCAGCGCGACATGCAGGACGGCGCGGTCCTCGGTCGTGTTGATGTGCACCCCGGAGAACATCGCGTCACGCCAGCGCTCGATTTCGACACGCGCAGCAAGCGCGATCAGCGTGTCCATCGTCTCTTGGGTGAGCCGGTGCTTGGAGTAGTCGAGGTAGAGGTCACCAGCCTCGAGCGTCATCCGGCGGCCGCGATCGGGATCAGCCGCGAAGAATTGCCGTAGGTGGGTGTCGCGATCCCGACCGCGCTGCTCTGCGAGTTTCTGCCACTCCGCCGTGCCCGTCGCGCCAACCGCCTCGATCACTGTCTCATCTCCTCGTGTCCTCCGAAACCCCTGCGCTGCGCCGATTGCACCCTGTCAGCGAAGAGCGCCGCGCCTTGCGAACCGAAACGGGCATAGAGCGCAGCCGTGAGGAGCGTTGCCGGCACGCCCTCGTCGATCGCCGCGAGACTCGTCCACCGTCCCTCCCCGGAATCGGACACCCGTCCCTCGAACTGGGCGAGGTCGGGGTCAGCCCAAAGCGCCTCTGCCGTCAAGTCGAGCAGCCACGAGGCGATCACGCTTCCGCGCCGCCACACCTCGGACACCTCGGCGAGATCGAGGACGAAACGGTAGTACTTCGCGTCCCGCAGTGGCGCGGTCTCGGCGTCGGCCGAGCGCGAGCCGCCACCGATGTTCGCATTCTGCAAAATGTTCAAACCTTCGGCGTATGCGGCCATCAACGCGTACTCGATACCGTTGTGCACCATCTTCACGAAGTGCCCGGCACCGTTCGGTCCACAGTAAAGCCAACCCTGTTCGGCAGTACTCGGCTCGCCTGACCGCCCTGGCGTGCGGGAAGCCGCGGCCACCCCGGGCGCCAGCGCCGTGAAGATCGGGCGGAATCGAGCGACGATGTCCCGTTCACCACCGATCATGAGGCAAAACCCGCGCTCTAATCCCCACACCCCACCGCTCGTACCGACGTCGACATAGTGCACGTGCTTGACCGCGAGGACCTCCGCCCGGTCGATGTCGTCTCGGTAGTACGAGTTGCCACCATCGATCAACGTGTCATCGGCCGCGACTAACCCGGACAGTGTCTCCACCGTCGTGCCCGTAACGGCCGCGGGGAGCATCATCCAGATCCCTCGCGGTGGTGACAGCTTCGTGACGAGGTCCTCGAGAGACGACGCCCCCGAGGCTCCCTGCGAAGCGAGCGCCGCGACGGCGTCTCGGCTGACGTCATAGACGACACAGTCGTGACCGGCCTGTGTCAGGCGGCGCACGAGGTTCGATCCCATTCGTCCCAGACCGACCATGCCCAGCTGCATGACGAACCTCCCTGTACGTTCCGAATTCCGACGCCGTAGCACGTGATTCGTGCGCGCCAACCTAGCGAGGTGCGACGGTTTCCGACCGAACGGCCAAGGCGCGTCCCGGCGCCCTCGGAGAATCATCACCTCGAGACTTGGAACTCTGCGCCACACATGGCTCCTGAGAGGACTTTCTTCCTGACGGACAGACGGCGTCGACGCCAAAGTCGGTCACTTCTGCCAGCATCGACACCACGCAGAGACCTCCTATCGCACAGGCACGAACGGGGTTCGCCGTCCCCACCCGGAGGTAAAGTCCTTCCTGCGGCACGCAGGAGCCCCAGGGCTGGCGATTCACCGAAGGACCGTGATTACAACGCAAGCGGTGCGCGACCCGAAAAGCGGTAAATCCAACGGGACCGCCGATTCCGATCGGAGCCGCCAAGCCCCTCGTCCTCCCGATGTGGTCGCGGTACTGCGGCGGATTGACCAGATCGGACCTGCCCGGTTTGCCGTCGGCGCCTTACTCGTCTTCTTCGGCTTGAGTGCGCTTGCCTACTTCCCTGCGTGGCCGGGCGATCCGAGTCGACTGGTCCACTGCGTCTGTGGCGACACTGTGCAGCAGTCCTGGTTTCTCGGGTGGTTTTCGTGGGCACTGTTCCATGGTCACAACCCGTTTCTCACAAACTGGCTCGATTACCCCTCGGGTGTGAACCTCGCCGCAAATACGGAGATGCCCCTCCTCGGCCTGATTTCGGCGCCCTTGAGCCTCACGGTCGGGCCGGTCGCGAGCTACGGACTTCTCCTTTACCTCGCTTACCCCCTTTCGGCGGCATCGGCGTTCTTCGTGCTGCGCCGCTGGACTGGCTCGAACCTCGGCGCGCTCTGCGGCGGCCTTCTCTACGGCTTCTCGCCCTACATGGTCGGCCAGGGGCTTTTTCATCTGAACCTCGTATTCGTGCCGCTGCCACCGCTCATCTTCCTGGCACTCCACGAGATCGTCGTCGTCCAGCGGTCGAGCGCGCCGCGGTGGGGCGTGCTCCTCGGTGTACTTGTCGCCGCGCAATACCTCATCTCACCGGAGGTTCTGGCAACCACGGGAGCTCTGGCGGTTCTCGCGCTCGCGGTCCTCGTGGTGGCGCGCTTCCGATCCATCGGCCGTGTTCGTCTCGCCCATATCGCGCGGACGGTACTGCCCGGACTCGGTATCCCCGTGGTGATCCTCTCCTACCCCGTCTACCTGCTGCTCGCTGGCCCGCGTCACCTCAACGGTCCCGCTTTCCCGCTCGAAAATGCCTGGCGCGCCGACCTCGTCGGCATCGTGGTCCCGACCTCGGCACAGCTCGTCGCACCAATGTCGGTTGTGCGGTTCGGCAACACACTTTCCGGAAGTATCTCCGAAAACGGAAGCTACATCGGCATCCCCCTGCTACTGCTTTCTTTGGCCTGTATTGTTCGCTACTGGCACAACTCTTGGATCCGGCTGACATCGACGCTCGCGGCGTTCGCCTTCCTCCTTTCTCTCGGCCCGCGTCTCGTGATCGCTGGTCACTCGACCCCGATCCCGCTCCCCTTCGACCTCCTCGGCCGGCTGCCCCTTTTCGACAACGCCCTGCCGGCGCGGATCTCGCTCTACGCGACGTTCTTCGTGGCCGTCATCGTCTCGATCGGCATCGCGTCGGTCGTTGCGGGACAGCGAGCGCGGCATACTCGCCGCCGCATTTCGTGGCAAGTCACAGTCCTTGGCCTGGCTCTCGCGGCGGTGATCTCGTTACTCCCGAATTGGCCGGATCGCACGGTCAATCTAAACTCCGCCGTCCCGGCCTTTTTCACCACTTCTTCTTTCTCGCGTGCTATCCCATCCGGAACTGTGGTCCTGGCGTTCCCGTTTCCGATGTATCCGTTCGACGACGCGATGATCTGGCAGGTGGACGACGATTGGCACTGGAAATTAGTGGGCGGCTATGCACTCATCCCCGCCCCGCATGCCCCCACCGAACAGCCGCCGCAACTCCGACCGCTCGCCGTCCAAAGCTTCCTGGTCCTGTCAGACGAGAAGGTCGGTCAACCCGATTCGGCCACTCCGACTCCAATCCCAGCAAATCCCGCGCTGGCACGTGATCTGCGCGCCTACGTTCATCGCAATGGGATCACGGCGATCATCTTTGAACCCGTGGGTCGCGATCCTGGCCTCGTCCTCGCCGCGTTCGAAGCTGCCTTCGGCTCACCGAAGAAGGCCGGAGGCGTGGACTTCTGGACTGCATCACAGCTTGGTGGACGTTCAGAGACACGTTGACCTCAACCTGAGTCGGGTGGGGATAGGAAATAGATACCGCCAAAATGCAGCAAACGTGGGCGGGTTCTCAGCTCTCTGCGCGCCTCGCGGCCCTCAGTCGACCTCGCGGTCGACGAACCTCTCGGGCCGCGTTCTGGACCGAGATGCCAGCAAGTTCAGTCGACATTCGGAGCGACGTGCCCATACACAAGGAGTTGAACCCGAAGGGCAAGTGGGGCATTACGGTGAGCCATCAGAAGGCCTCCGCTAGCTGTGACGTTTAGCACCTGCACATCTGTAGTGGGGGCTCTTCTCGCCGGTGAACCTCTGGCGCGTCACTAACGTCCGTGGAGGGAACACTTAAGTCCCAGCCGAAATACCTGCTAGATCTACCTGCAGTACGGGAGTCACATGTCGAATCAGAGTGAGCCCAATGCGCACAGCACAGGCGATTGCTCCAACGAGAAAGAACCACGATGAAGAGAAAAGTTGCACAGGCAGTGAACGCCCTGCTCGCTCACCTGGGCCTGAGACTGTCGTCCACAAACTGGAAGCACGCCAGGTTCGAGGAACTCAAGGCCACCGGGCGGGTACAGACTGGCGCTTACGCTTACGGCATTCCAACCATCATGATCTACGAAGGCGATACCGCACGCGTCGTGATCGGTGCTTACACATCGATCGCTTCCCAAGTCACGATCTTCGTGGGTGGAAACCATCGACCTGATTGGGTGTCGACTTTCCCGTTTCGGGCTGTGCTCAAAATGGCCGGGGCCTTCCAAGACGGTCTCCCGGCAAGCAAAGGCGATGTCGTGATCGGCTCAGACGTCTGGATCGGACACGGAGCCACAATTCTGTCCGGCAGCACCGTTGGGCATGGAGCAGTCATAGGCGCCAAGGCCGTCGTCGCCGGACCGATTCGACCCTACGCGATCGCAGTCGGCAACCCGGCTCGAGAAGTCCGCCGAAGGTTCTCCGACGAGATAATCGAGGCCCTCTTGGCTATCGAATGGTGGAATTGGCCGATCGAACGCGTTCGCGATTTCGTGCCTCTCTTCTGTAGCCCCGACGTTGAGGAATTCCTGAAGAAGGCCTCTGGCGATAACGCCAACACCAGCTCCACTTGAAGCAACTCACGCCACTTGTACCGATACCGCGCAATTTCGCGTGCGCCCCGAGGGACTCGAACCCTCAACCTGCGGATTAAGAGTC
>DASPQJ010000033.1:0-51635 GCA_035625025.1 Acidimicrobiales bacterium | reverse complement strand
ATCCTTCTCATTCCCAACAGAGGATGGCAACGGTCCTGATGAGCCATTTGCGGGTGAGCGGATCACGGTCACCGACAATTGGCCTGCCGAGGCAGTCGTCGAGGTCATGAGCCTCGTCGTCGTGTTCTACGACGATGGGACAGAGGTCGGTTCCGTGTTAGCCAGCGAATATGGCAATACCGGGTCCGCCTCGGGCGCTTCGGCCTACGTTAACGCCCTCGACCCGTCTCCCGTTTACCTGACCTTCGAGCAATCGCAAACTTGGACTCTGCCTGCTGGCTGGACCGGCATCGCGACCAACTGCAAGATCGTAACGCTCACCTCGTCGCCTCAGGTCCCTCAAGGTCAGCTCGGGTGATCAAGCTGACCCATTACCCGGGCGGGCCGTTCTGATTCCCCGCCCCTAGGATCGCTGACGACGGCACCACGCCGATCCGAGGGGGCCACGCAGTGACTGACAGTGTCACCATCACCGACAACCGCACCGGGCGGTCGGTCGAGATTCCGATCGCCGACGGAAGCGTCAGCTCCACACCGTTCTCCGAGCTACTCCCCGGGATCCTGTTCTACGACCCCGGACTTGCGGCGACGGCTCTGTGTGAGAGCGCCATCACCTACATCGACGGCGATGCTGGGATCCTCCTGCACCGCGGCTATCCGATCGAGCAGCTCGTGGAGAAGTCTTCCTACCTCGAACTCGCCTACCTGCTGATCCACGGTGAGCTGCCGACCGTCGACGAGCTGGAAGTCTGGACCGACGAGATCATCCAGCGCACGGCGGTCCGCGAGAGCCTCGTCGATCGTTTCCTCACCGGTTTCGAGCCCGACGCCCACCCGATGGGGATACTCGTCTCGGCCGTCGCCGCGCTCTCCACGTTCTACCCGGAGGCAAGGGCGATCTTCGACCCGTCACTCCGCCACCTCCAGGTGGTGCGGCTGATCGCCAAGATGCCGACGATCGCTGCTGCCGCCTACCGGTTCTCGACCGGCCAGCCGTGTGTCCGCCCGGACAGGACGATGTCGTTCCCGGAGAACTTCCTTTCCATGATGTGGAAGACCGGTGACACGCGCTACGAAGCGGATCCCGTTCTCGTCCGCGCCATGGACGTGCTGTTCATGCTGCACGCCGACCACGAGCAAAACTGCTCGACGACGACGATGCGCATCGTCGGGTCGGCCCACGCCGACCCGTACGCGTGTGCCGCCGCCGCCTGCGCCGGGCTCTACGGACCCCGACACGGGGGGGCGAACGAACAGGTCGTGCGGATGCTGACAACGATCGGGTCGGTCGAGAACGTCGACGTCTTCATCAGGGCGGTCAAGGAAGGGCATGGCCGGATTCAGGGATTCGGGCACCGCGTCTACAAGAACTACGACCCACGGGCGACGATCATGCGCGAGATCGCCTACGAGGTCTTCAAGGTCACCGGTAAGAACCCCCTGCTCGACATCGCCCTGAAACTCGAGGAGGTTGCGCTCGCCGACGAGTACTTCACGACACGGCGGCTCTATCCGAACGTCGATTTCTATTCGGGGCTCATCTACGAGGCGATGGGGTTCCCGGCCGAGATGTTCACGGTGTTGTTCGCCATCGCGCGCACGGCTGGATGGGTCGCCCACTGGGTCGAGATGCTGACCGTGAACGACAGGATCGCCCGGCCGCGCCAGATTTACACGGGGGCGACGCGGCGTGAATTCGTCCCGATCGAAGATCGCGACTGACAAGGCGACCGCCCGGGAACGCGACCGCCGGCCGGGACGAGGAACCGCTCCTACCCCGCCGGCGTCTCGGCCTGCCGGCGCCGGCTGGCGACGGAAAAGAGGGCGACAGCCGCTGCGACCGAGACGTTGAGCGACTCGACGGGACCGTGGAGCGGGATGCGGCAGCGCATGTCACAGCGCTGTTTCACGAGCGGCGCCAGCCCTCGGCCCTCGGCTCCGACGACGATGGCAAGCGGCTCGGTCGCGATCTCGAGTTCGTCGACCAACCGTTCGCCCGCCGGGTCAAGTCCGATGGTCCACACACCGCGTTCGCCAAGGGTGTGCAACGCCGTTCCGATCGCGGGCACCAGGGCGATCGGCAGGTGCTCCACCGCTCCCGCCGCGGCCTTCATCGCCGCCGGGGTGAGACGCGCCGTGCGGTGACGAGCGAGCACGGCTCCGGTCGCCCCCGCGCCGAGGGCGCTCCGCAAGATCGCCCCGAGGTTGCCCGGATCGGTGACTTCGGCGATGACGACAAGGAGCGGCGCGGCGCGACCCGGCGTACGTGCCGGGCGGCCTTCCTCCCGGGGCGCGACGAGTTTGTCGAGCGCGACTGGCTCGACCGGAACGGCACGGGCGACGACACCCTGAGGGGCCTCCGTGCCGGCCCGAGCGCGCAACTCATCGGGGGGGACGTACCGCAGCGGCACACCCGCCGCACGGGCCCGAGCGACCACCTCCTCGAGCAGCGGCGACACTTCCTGACCCTCGGCGACGACGATCTCGCGCACGTCGCGACGACCCGCCCGGAGAAGCTCGCGCACGGCGCGGCGTCCCTCGACCTGTTCGCCACCGAGACCGCGCTCGGCACTCGCCCGGGCGGTCGGTCGCGGCCGGACGGCACCCGGCGCTAGCGCGCGAGGAGTGCGACGGCGAGGCACGCCACCCCTTCGACCCGGCCGAGGCTCCCGAGACCTTCGGGACGGGTCGCCTTGACGTGGACGGGTCCACCGGCGGCGGCCGAGAGCCGGCGGACCATCTCCTCCTGGGCCTCGGCGACCCGGGGGCGCTCGGCAACGAGGGTGCAATCGGCGTTGACGAACCGCCAACCCTCCGCAGCCACCTTGGCGACGGCCGCGGAGAGGAGTTCCAAGCTGTCAACGTCATGCCAGGTCGGGTCGGTGTCGGGGAAGTGTCTTCCGATGTCGCCGAGTCCGGCGGCGCCGAGGACAGCGTCGGTGACGGCGTGAGCGACGGCATCGGCGTCACTGTGCCCGGCAAGGCCGCGTTCTTCCGGGAAGACGGCGCCTCCAAGGACGAGTGGACGGTCGCCGGGCGCGGGCTCTTCCACGAAACGGTGGAGGTCGACGCCGAGGCCGACCCGGAGCTCGCTCACGCCTCGGCTCTCCCCCGGTCCGTGGCAACCGCCGCGAACCAGGAGTCGACGATCGCGAAGTCGCCGGCATCCGTGATCTTGCGGTTGCGCGGCTCACCGGGCACCGCGGCCACCGATCCCCCGATCGCCTCGACGAGGGCGGCGTCGTCGGTCGCCTCAGGTTCGCCCACGTGGGCGCGACGAAGCACGTCAGCGCGGAACGCCTGCGGTGTCTGGACGATGGAAAGCTCCGCGCGACTGACCGTCGAGACAACCCGACCGTCGCGTACACGCTTCAGCGTGTCGGTGACCGGGACGCACGGGATCGCCGCGTCCGACCCCGCGACGACAGCCGCGATGACACGCGCGAACAGGTCCGCCGAAGCAAGCGGACGGGCGGCGTCGTGCACGATCACGATCTCCGCCGAAGCGGGGACGCGGGCGAGGCCGGCACGCACCGAGGCTGCTCGCGTCGGCCCGCCGGCGACGACGACGGAACAACCGGCGTGGCGCGAGGCGTCGTCGAGGAAGTCCGCCGGGACAACGAGCACGACACCGTCAGCGGCGGAACGAGCGGCGTCGACCGCCCACTCGACGACGAGACGCCCACCGACCCGCGTGAACTGCTTCGGCCCGCCGAACCGGTGACCCGCACCGCCCGCGACAACGATCGCCCAGACGTCCTCCGGCACGGATCCGGCCTGCGGTCCCCGGGTTAGGGGAGTGCGGCGTTGAGCCGCTCCTCCGCCTCGGCCTCGCTCACGCCGATTGCGAACGTCAGTTCCGAGACGAGGATCTGCCGGGCGCGGTTCAGCATGCGCTTCTCCCCGGCGGAGAGCCCCTTGTCCTTGTCGCGGATCGAAAGGTTGCGCACTACCTCGGCGACTTGGTAGATGTCGCCCGACTTCAGCTTCTCCACGTGGTTCTTGTAGCGACGGGACCAGTTCGTCGGCATCCTCGCCTCCTTCTTGCGAAGGACGGCGAAGACCTCCTCGACCTCCTCGTCGTTGATGACTTCGCGCAACCCGACTTCCGCGGTGTTGTCCGAGGGGACCATGAGGGTGAGGTCGCCATAGGCGAGGCGCAGAACGAGGTACTCGCGCTCTTCGCCGAACGCCTCGCGCATCTCGCGCCTTTCGACCACCGCCGCTCCGTGGTGGGGGTAGACCACCTTGTCGCCAACGTCGAACACTCGCGGCTCCTCACGTCTCGAGCGGTTGCTCGCCGCCAAGACGAGATCCGGCAGATCCCGGAACTGTTCCGATTCGGCTTGCGGCTACGACTTACCACAAGTTTACCGGCCCGGGGAGCGGGGCTGGGTGGTGTTGGGCCCGGCGGCGCGCCCGGCGGCGTGAAGGCAGAATCGGGCCGCCGACCGGGTCGCTCGTCCGGACCCGCCCAACTAGGACGGCTCGAGGATGACGACGGGCATCGGGCGGCTCGACTGCCGCTCGTAGTCGGCCTGACCGGGGTAGTCCTCGTTCCGCCTCTCCGAGATCGGCTGGTGCTCGTCGTCAGGCGCGCGAGCGACGGCTTCGACCGTCGCGGCACCGACCTCGACCGCGGCACCCCGACGGGCGAGAAGGTTCCGGCACCAGTCGGGGTTCGAGGGGGCTCCCCCTTTTCGACGCGAAACCGCGTAGCCCCCACGAACCCTCTGGCACATCAACGGGTTGACGCGCTCACGGGCCGCTTACGCGCCGGAGCTGTTCAGAACGAGGAGCGGTGCGCCGGCAGACCGACCACCACCACGACCATCGCCAACAGGAACCTCCAGATGATCGTGCGGCTGGGATCGTCCCCACCGGGCGCATCTCTCCTTTACGGTCACCCGTTAGTAGGGTCCAACACGCGCCGGTGCGACTCCATTCCCCGCCGCGGCCCGGACCTCCCCGCCGGCGTCGTCGACAATTGCAATTCCGGGACGGCAGCTGACCGCGCCGGTACCCCTCAGGACCTGCCCGAACTCTAGGAGTCGGCGCCCGCCCCGGCGAGCTCGACGGGTGGCGGCACGATGCCGTCGACGGCCTTGAAGACGATCGCGCCTTCTTCGACGTCGACGATGATCGTCTCGCCGACCCGGAATTCCTTCCAGAGGATCTTCTCCGAAAGCGGGTCCTCGATGAGCTGCTGGATCGCTCTTCGCAGTGGTCGCGCGCCGAGGTTCGGCTCGTAGCCCCGCTGGGCGACGAACTCCTTGGCGGACCGCGTGAGTTCCAGCCCGATGCCCTGGCTGTCGAGCTGGTCGGCCAGGCGGCGGATCATGAGGTCGACGATCTGGACGACCTCGTCCATCACGAGCTCGTGGAAGACGATGACCTCGTCGATCCGGTTGAGGAACTCCGGACGAAAGTGCTGTTTCAGCGCGTCCTGGACCTTCGACTTCATCCGTTCGTACGTGACGGCCTGCGAGGAGCGCGAGAAGCCGACCTGGGTCTTGCGGAGGTCCGCCGTCCCGAGGTTCGAGGTCATGATGAGCACGGTGTTCTTGAAGTCGACCGTGCGACCCTGGGCATCGGTCAGCCGACCATCCTCGAGGATCTGCAGGAGGGCGTTGAACACGTCCGGGTGGGCCTTTTCGATCTCGTCGAAGAGCACGACGGCGAAGGGCTTCCGCCGGACGGCCTCGGTGAGCTGGCCGCCCTCCTCGTAGCCGACGTAGCCGGGAGGTGAGCCGACGAGCCGGCTCACGGTGTGCTTCTCCATGTACTCGCTCATGTCGAGCTGGATCAGTGAGTTTTCGTCGCCGAAGAGCAGCTCGGCGAGCGCCTTGGCGAGCTCGGTCTTCCCGACGCCGGTCGGGCCGAGGAAGATAAACGAGCCCGACGGGCGCTTCGGGTCCTTCAGGCCGGCCCGGGTGCGCCGGATCGCCCGCGAGAGCGCATTGATGGCGTCGTCCTGGCCGATGATCCGCTTGTGGAGCTCCTCTTCCATCCGCAGGAGCTTCGCCGTCTCCTCCTCGGTGAGCTTGTAGACGGGGATCCCAGTCCAGTTCGCCAACACCTCGGCGATCACGTCCTCGTCGACGACGTCGAACAGCTCGACGCCCTCGGCCCGCCACTCCTTCTCGAGGGCGGTTTTGCGCTCGAGCTTCGAACGTTCCTGCTCCGCGAGCTTCTCGACAAGCTCGAGGTTGTTGCGCGCGAGGGCCGCGCTCTTCTCGTCGCGGATCTTCGCGAGCTCCGTCTCCAGCTGGTTGTACTCCGGCGGCGTCGTCATCCGACGGATCCTCAGCCGGCTCCCCGCCTCGTCGATGAGGTCGATCGCCTTGTCCGGCAGGTAGCGGTCGGAGATGTACCGGTCGGCGAGGTTCGCCGCGGCAACGAGGGCCTGATCGGTGATCGTCACGTGGTGGTGCTGTTCGTAGCGCTCGCGTAGGCCCTTCAAGATCTCGATCGTGTGGGCGAGCGTCGGCTCTTCCACCTTGATCGGCTGGAAGCGGCGTTCGAGCGCGGCGTCCTTCTCGAGGTGCTTGCGGTACTCGTCGAGCGTCGTCGCGCCGATCGTCTGCAGTTCCCCACGGGCCAGCATCGGCTTCAGGATCGACGCGGCGTCGATCGCACCCTCGGCCGCCCCGGCGCCGACGAGCGTGTGCAGCTCATCGATGAAAAGGATCGTGTCGCCCCGGGTGCGGATCTCCCTGAGCACCTTCTTCAGCCGCTCCTCGAAGTCGCCCCGGTAGCGGCTGCCGGCGACGAGCGCGCCGAGGTCGAGGGTGTAGAGCTGCTTGCCCTTCAGGGTCTCGGGAACGTCGTTCGCCACGATCTTCTGGGACAGCCCCTCGACGATCGCGGTCTTGCCGACTCCCGGTTCGCCGATGAGGACGGGGTTGTTCTTCGTGCGCCGGGAGAGCACCTGGAGGACGCGTTCCATCTCGCGCTCGCGCCCGATCACCGGGTCGAGCTTGTGCTCCCGGGCCAGCTGGGTCAGGTTGCGTCCGAACTGGTCAAGCACCGGCGAGCTGCCCGGGCTCTGCTCGGCCCCGGCCGGGCCCGCCGTCGCGCCGGCGGTCTCGCGGCCCTGGTAGCCGGAGAGGAGCTGGATGACCTGCTGGCGGACACGCGGCAGGTCCGCACCAAGGCTCTGCAGGACCTGGGCGGCGACGCCTTCACCCTCGCGCACCAGTCCGAGCAGCATGTGCTCGGTCCCGATGTAGTTGTGACCGAGCTGGAGCGCCTCTCGTAGTGACAGTTCAAGAACCTTCTTCGCCCGCGGGGTGAAAGGAGGCGATCCGGTCGGCGCCGACCCGGCCGGTCCGATCGTCTCCTCGACCTTCTCCCGCACCGCTTCGAGCGAGATGCCGAGGGATTCGAGCGCCTTGGCCGCGAGACCCTCACCCTCGTGGATGAGTCCGAGCAGGATGTGCTCGGTCCCGATGAAGCTGTGGTTGAGGAGTCGCGCCTCTTCCTGGGCCAGCACCAGCACCCGTCGTGCCCGGTCAGTGAACCGCTCGAACAACTCCCACTCCCTCGTGCAGCTTGACTCTGCCCGCAGTCTATCGGTCGGCCCCCCGCGGACCGCGTTCGCGCGCACCTCCCGTTGGCGGCATCGCAATGGCCCGACGAATTGCGGTCGTTGCCCTGGACGCACCGTGGTGGCGTATCGTGCTGGTCTAATGAAAGCCCGGGACCCCTTTGCGCTTCCCGTTGCCGCGTCCGATCTCGTCCGGCTCGAGGAGACCTTGCGCGCCATCGTCCTGTCCGGCGAGCCGTTCGTCGATGAGATCGCGACGCACCTCATCGAGGCGGGCGGCAAACGTCTCCGTCCGACGTTGACGCTCGCCGCGGCGACCCTCGAGGGAGACCCGGTTAGCGAGGAGTCCATCCTCGGTGGCGTCGCGGTCGAACTCGTGCACCTGGCCTCGCTCTACCACGACGACGTCATGGACGAGGCGGTCAGACGGCGCAACGTCGTCAGCGTCAATGGCCGGTGGGGGAATCTCCTCGCCGTCGTCGCCGGTGACTATCTGCTCGCCCGTTCCGCCGAGATCGCGACCTCGCTCGGCACCGAGATCGCCGCCACGATCGCCGCGACGCTTGCGCGTCTGTGCCAGGGCCAGATTGCCGAAGCCCGATCCGTTTACCGGATCGACCGCAGCGTCGGCGAGTACCTCAGCGCCATCGCCGACAAGACCGGCGCGCTGATGGGGACGGCCTGCCGCGTCGGCGCCCTCACGACAGGTCTCGAGCGGCGGGAAACCGAGACGCTGACCGCCTTCGGGGAGCGTCTCGGCTTCGTCTTCCAGATCCGCGACGACATCCTCGACATCATCGCGACAGAGGAGGAGTCGGGAAAACCCCCGGGACAGGACCTCGCCGAGGGGATCTACACCCTCCCCGTCCAGCGGGCGCTCGTCGACCGCCGCCTCGGCCCCGAACTGCGCCGCCTCCTCGGCCGACCGCTCGACCACGAGGACGTCGAACTCGCCCGGGCGCTCGTCGCCGAGTCCGACGGGATCGTCGAGTCACAGGACGTGGCCCGCCGCTACGCCATCGAGGCAGGTGAGATCGCGAGACATCTCGACGACGGCGTCGTCGCGCGCAGCCTGCGCGGCCTCGGCATGCGGCTCGTCGACGACCTCGACGACTCGATGCGCGCGCTGGCGAGCTAGCTCAGCCGTCGCCTTCGGTTCCGGCGTCCCCGGGCTTTCCCGGCGACTCCGGGCGCAGGGCCGGAAACAGCATGACCTCTTTGATGTTCACCTTGTCAGCGAGCAACATGACGAGCCGGTCGATCCCGATCCCGATCCCGCCCGTCGGCGGCATCCCGTGCTCGAGCGCCCGCAGGAACTCCTCGTCGACGACCATGGCCTCGTCGTCGCCCGCGGCCCGCGCCGCGGCCTGGGCGGCGAAACGTGCCCGCTGGTCGACCGGGTCGACGAGCTCGCTGTAGGACTCCGCGACCTCCCTGCCGGCGATCACGGAGGTCGCCCGCTCGGCTGCGCCGGATTTGGCGCGGTGCCGCCGGGTGAGCGGCGAGACCTCGACCGGGTGGTCGATCACGTGCACCGGGTCCCAGAGTTGGCCCTCGGTTGTCCGCTCGTAGATCTCGCTGAGGATCTTGCCCGGTCCGAAGCGGTCCTCGATCGGAACGCCGAGCTCGGCAGCCTGCTCACGCAGCGCCTCACGGCCGTTGTCGAGCGAGCAGTCGAGCCCGGTCATCTCGCGGACCGCCTGTTCCAGCGTGAGGGTGCGCCACGGGGGGTGGAGATCGACGACGCGTCCCTGGTGGGTGAGAAGGCCGGTCCCACCGGCGGCGATCGCCGCCTGGAACACGAGATCCTCGACGAGCGACGTCATGTCGGCGAAGTCGGCGTAGGCCTGGTAGGCCTCGAGCACGGTGAACTCGGGATTGTGGCTCGGCGAGAGGCCTTCGTTGCGAAAGTCCTTCCCGATCTCGTAGACGCGTTCGAAACCGCCGATAACGAGGCGTTTGAGATAGAGCTCGCTCGCGATCCGCAGGACGAAGTCGGCGTGGAGCGAGTTGAAGTGCGTGACGAACGGGCGGGCGTTCGCCCCGCCGGCGACGGGCTGGAGGACCGGGGTCTCGACCTCGACGTAGCCCCGGTCGTCGAGGTTCTGCCGGAGCGAGCGCACGACCCGCGAGCGCAAGAGGAACGTCTCCCGGACCCCGTCGTTCGCCCACAGGTCGACCTCGCGCTGGCGGTAGCGGGTCTCGACGTCGTGCACGCCCTGCCACTTGTCGCCAAAACCCCGCCGTGCCTCGGCGAGGAGCTGCCAGGCCGCGACCTTCACGGAGAGCTCGCCCCGGCGGGTCCGGATGACCTCGCCCGTGGCGCCGATCCAGTCGCCGAGCCGGAGTCGGGTGAACTCGTCGAAGCGCTCGGTCTCTTTCGCGTCGGCGAAGAGCTGGATGGATCCGGTCCAGTCGCGCAGATCGGCGAAAGCGGCACCGCCCTGCGGCCGGAAGAGCATGATCCGACCCGCCACCGTGACCTCGACGTGCGCCGACCCGCCGGACGCGAGCCCGCCGTGGGCCGCGGCGACCGCCGCCGCCGCCGTCACGACCGGGAACCGGTAGGGCACGTCCGGTGTCTGATGGCGGCTCACCGAATCACGTCCTCCGCATCGGGCGGGATGTTGCGCGCGTAGAGGATCCGAAGCCCGTGCAGCGTCAGCCAGGGCTCGACCGACCCCACGACCTCGGTGTGGGGAGCAACGACGGCGCACAGCCCCCCGGTGGCGATGACCTGCGCCTCGCCGAACTCGGCGAAGATTCTCCGGCACAGGCCGTCGACGAGCGCGGCGTGCCCAAACACCGCCCCGGACTGCATCGACTCGACGGTCGAACGGCCGACGACGCTCGTCGGCGCGACGAGCTCCACCCGACGCAGGGCGGCGGCGTGCTCGAAGAGCGCGCCCATCGAGATCTCGAGCCCGGGTGCGATCGCGCCGCCGAGGTACTCGCCCCTCGCCGAGATGACGTCGAACGTCGTGGCGGTGCCGAAATCGACGACGATCGCGGGCCCTCCGAACAGGTCGACCGCGCCGACGGCGTTGACGATGCGATCGGCCCCGACCTCCCGCGGGTTGTCGTAGAGGATCGGCATTCCGGTGCGGATCCCCGGCTCGACCACGACGAGCGAGACCGCGGGCCAAGCGACGACCATCTGGCGGAGCGCCGCGGTCACCGCCGGAACGGACGACGAGACGACGACGCCCTCGATCACCCGCGGCGTCGCGGCCCTGGCGCCGGCGGCGCCCGAGCCGCCCACTGCCCCCAGCACGATCCCGGCCGTCGCCAGCAGCTGGCCGACCATGACGGCGTACTCGTCCGCGGTCCGGTCGCCGACCGTCGAAATGCGCCAACTGTGGCCCAGTCCCGGTAGTTCCCCCGGTTGGCGGCCCGTCAGGTCGACGGATGACGACAAATCGTCGAAGACCCCGATCACCGTCTGCGTGTTACCGACGTCGATGGCGAGGAGCATGACCTAACGGTCTACCCGATGGCGACCGCGAGGTTCGGAACTGAACCTGTTGCGGTCACGCCGGCACCCGTCTCAGCGCTCGATGTCGAGGCCGATGTCGAGGATCGGCGCCGAGTGCGTGATCGCCCCGACGGAGATGAGGTTGGCGCCGGCCCCGGCGTACGCCGCGATGTTGTCGAGCGAGATCCCGCCCGACGCCTCGACGAGCACCGCGCCCGCCCGTCCTCGCGGATGGGCCTGCACGATCTCGACGGCCCGGCGCACGTCGTCGGGCGACATGTTGTCGCACATGACACCCGCCGCCCCGGCTTCCACGGCCTGGGTGACCTGGTCGAGATCGTCGCACTCGACCTCGATGAAGCGGCCCGGCCAGCGTTCGATCGCCTGAACCACGGCGTCCGCAAGCCTCACGCCCCCGAGGTGGTTGTCCTTCACGAGCACGCCGCCCGAGAGAGAAGCCCGATGGTTGATGCCTCCGCCGGCGCGCACCGCGGCCTTCTCGAGAGCGCGCAGACCCGGCGTCGTCTTTCTCGTGTCGCGCACCCGGGCCGCGGGGTTGACGGCGTTCGCCGCGTCCACGTAGCTGCGAGTGAGGGTCGCCACGCCGGAGAGGTGGCAAAGGAAGTTGAGGGCGGTCCGCTCGGCGATGAGCAACGACCGGAACGGGCCGATGACACGTGCGACGATGCTCCCCACCTCGACGATCCCGCTGTCCTCGACGAGAACCGCGAGCTCGAGCCCCGCATCGAGCTGCTGGCAGGTCTCGCGCACGCAGCTCGTCCCGGCGATGACACCCGGCTGACGCGCGATGAAGGACGCCCTGGCGATGGCGTGCGCCGGAACGAGCGACCCGGTGAGATCGCCGATCGGGCCGATGTCCTCGGCCAGGGCGAGCGCGACCGCCCGGCGGACCTCGTCGATCGGCGGGTCGACATCGTCAAGCATCGTCATGCGTCGTCACGCGCCTCGACCGCCACACGCACCCGGAAGTGCGCATCATCGCGCTCGGGAGCGTCCGACCGCGTGTGGACACCCCGGGTTTCTTCTCGCGCGAGCGCGCCCGCCGCGAGCGACGACCCGACGTCGGCCAGATTCCGCAGCTCCTCGGCGGCGATCCCTTCGGCGTTCCCGGACACGGCCGACGCACGACGAAGGATCGGTGCGAGTGACACCAGACCGGCCGCATCGCGGATTACGCCCGCGCGCGCGCTCATCGCCTTCCTGAGCATGGCCCGGGCCTCGCCGAGATCAGCCGCAACCCCTTCGGGTGCGGTCGCCTTCTGCCGTGCGAAGTCGCCGGCCCCGATGAAACGGACCGGGATCGCGGCTTGCTCGGGAGCGAGGATGCCAGCCAGGGCGCCTTCGGGCTGAGGATCGCTTGCTCCCGTCACGATCGCGCGCGCCGCTCGCGAGGCGAAGACGAGCCCCTCGAGCAGCGAGTTCGACGCCAAACGGTTCGCTCCCTGGGCGCCGGTGCACGCGACCTCGCCGACGGCGAACAGACCGCGCACGGCGCTGCGTCCGGCGAGGTCCGTGACGATGCCTCCGCACAGGTAGTGGGCGGCCGGCGCGACCGGCAGGAGATCCCGCCCGGCGTCGAGCCCGACCTCGGCGAGCGTCGACGCGATCGTCGGGAACCTCTCGGCGAAGTCAGGAACGCGTCGCGCGTCGAGGAAGACGCTCTCCGCATCGTCCCGCAGCAGGCGCGTCACGATGGCGCGGCTCACGACGTCCCGCGCGGCGAGCTCGTCGACGAAGCGCTCACCCCTCTGGTCGACGAGCAACGCGCCGTAACCGCGTAGCCCTTCGGAGAGCAGCGGCCTCGGTTCCTTGTCGACGCAGAGCGCGGTCGGATGGAACTGCACGAACTCGAGATCGGCGACCGGAATTCCCGCCCGCAGCGCGAGCGCGATGCCGTCGCCGGTCGTTTCCGAGGGATTCGTCGTCACGTCGAAAAGCATTCCGACGCCCCCCGTCGCAAGCACGACCGCGTCGGCGTGGAGCTGAACTCGTCGCAGACCGGAATCGAGACAGGTCACCCCCGAGCACCGGCCCCGCTCGACCACGAGGTCCGTGACGAAAAGACGCTCGAGGACCGAGACCCCGGAAGTCGCGACGGCGGTCGCGAGCGCCCGGATCACCTCCGCCCCGGTCGCCATGCCTCCGGCGTGAATCACGCGCGCGACAGAATGACCGCCTTCCCGGGCTCGCGCGAGCTCGTTGTGGTCGTCGCGATCGAAAATGGCTCCCCGTCCGAGCAGCGCCCGAACCGCGACCGGG
The DNA here is from genome assembly GCA_035625025.1 of Acidimicrobiales bacterium. Lineage (GTDB taxonomy): Bacteria > Actinomycetota > Acidimicrobiia > Acidimicrobiales > Bog-793 > Bog-793. Next base: position 38,331 of record DASPQJ010000033.1, on the reverse strand, counting down.
CCCTCCGCCACGAGCACCCGCACGGCGTCGAGATCGGAAAGCCCTCCGCCCGCCCGGAGCGTGTCCTGCTCGTGGAGCTCGACCGAGTCGTCCGCGACGGACAACGCCACGGCGACTCCGCCTTGTGCCCAGGCCGTCGTGGACGCAGAGAGCGGGCCCTTGGTGACTAGCGCGACACGAACGGCGCCTCGCGCGACGAGCTCGAGGGCGGTCGTGCATCCGGCGATGCCACTGCCGACGACGATCGCGTCGAAGGATTGACGCCGCACTTGTTCGCTCATCGCGCGACCCGAAGATTATCGATCAAGCGAACCTTTCCGACACGGGCTGCAACAAGGAGCACGACGTCTCCGCCGACCGCCGACAACGGCTCGAGGTGACCGTCAGCAACGGGCTTCGCGTAGTCCAGGATGACCGAGGGCTCAGAGGCAACGACGGAGCGCATCGTCGCCTCGATCTCGCCCCCGTCGGTCACCCCCGACCGGACGGCTTCGGCTCCGGCGCGCAGCGCCCGGTAAAGGACGGTCGCGGCCCGGCGTTCCCCAGCATCAAGGAAAGCATTGCGGCTCGAGACCGCAAGACCATCCGGGTCGCGCACGGTCGGGCAGGCGACGATCTCGACCGGCAGGGAAAGGTCACTCACGAGGCGCCGCACCACGACGAGCTGCTGGTAGTCCTTCTCGCCGAAGTAGGCGACCGACGGCAGCACGAGTGCCAAGAGCTTCGCCACGACCGTGGCGACACCGCGGAAATGACCCGGGCGTGCCGCGCCCTCGAGGCTCACGCCGAGTGCTCCCGGGTCGACGGTCACGACTGGGCGTCCCTCCGGGTACATCGCTTCCACGGGCGGCGCGAAAACGACGTCGGCACCGGAGCGACCGGCCAGCGCCCGATCCGCCGTGACGTCGTGCGGATAGCGGCCGAGGTCGCCCGGGTCGTCGAACTGGATCGGATTGAGGAAGATCGAGACGACGACAAGATCGCTCGCGCGTCGAGCAGCTCCGATGAGCGCGGCGTGACCCGCATGCAGCCCACCCAGGGTCGGGACGAACCCGATCGAGAGCCCGCGACGCCGGGATGGGGCGAGTATCTCGTCAAGACGCCCGACGGACTCGACGAGTTTGCAGTTCGCGACTCCCGGTCCCATCGTGGTCAACCTCCGAGCCTCGGCGGGACCGCACCCGGGAACGACGCGTCGGAGTCGTGGTCGGCCGACGGTGCGCCGTGCCTGGAGAACGGACCGACGAGCACACCAACCTGTCGCAAACTCCCCTCATCACAGGCGACACGGGTGCGCCAGTCCGGGGGAACGAGCGACGCGTCGAGGTCCTCGAGCGGGGCGAGGACGAAAGCCCGCTCGGACATCCTCGGGTGCGGCACGACGAGGTCCGGTTCGTCGCTCGTGTATCCCGCGACAAGCAGGATATCGATGTCGAGGGTGCGCGGTCCCCATCGTTCGAGGCGTACACGTGACGCCTGGGTCTCGAGCCGTTGTACGAAATGGAGCAGTTGCCGCGGTGCCAACGACGCGTCGATGCGGGCAACGCAATTGAGATACGGGCCCTGGCCCTGCGGGCCACCCACGGGCGCCGTCTCGTAGACGGGCGACACGGCAACGTCAGGGTCCAGATCGGCAAGGCCCGAGACAGCGGATCGTAGATGCGCCCACCGGTCGCCAAGGTTCGATCCGATCCCGAGGTACGCGTCCATGACGGCTTCGGACATTCAGTCGACCCGCGCCACGGTCTCACCCCGGCGTCGGGTGACCCGCACACCGACCGTCTCGACGTCGGCCGGGATCGGCGGACGCAGTTTGCGGACGGTAACCGTCACCGACTCGATGCGTCGGTCGACGAGCACGGCCGCCGCTACCGCGTCGGCCAAGGTCTCCAGCAACTGAAAGTGCGCCGAACCGACAAGGTCCCGCACGACATCGACGACAGTCCCATAGTCGACCGCCCGTCCGAGCTCGTCGGAGGCCGCGGCGACACCCAACGGGGTCTCGATGAGCAGTTCAATCTCGAACGGCTGCGGGCGCTGCTGTTCCTCGGGCAACGCGCCATGCCGACCGAGAACTCGCAGGCCACGGATCTCGATCACGTCGTTCATCTCGCGTCCGCACGCCGACGCGGCAAAGTCGGGGCCTTTCTCGTGCTAGCCGCTGTCTTCGAGTCTCGTACAGGCTGGCGCGCAGCCTTCGCCTTCCGTGTTGCGGGCTGGCGCGCGGTCTTCGCCTTCTGCGGCGCAGGCTGGCGCGCGGTCTTCGCCGTCTGCGGCGCAGGCTGGCGGGCCTTCGCCACATGCGGTGCGGGTGGGCGCGCAGCCTTTTCCGGTCGCGGCCGGGCCCGGCGCGACGAAGTCTTCGCGGTCGTGGCCGCGGGATAGCGCGCCGAGTTTGCTGCCGGTTGCCGCTCCGGACGCGTCGGTCTTGCTCGGTTCACGGGTTGGCGCGCGCCGTTCCTCGGCGACGTCCGTTGCCTGGCCGCGGTCGTTTGTCGCGCCGAGAGATCTGCGACGACGGCTGGCGTCTCGCCCGACACGACCGACTGGTCCGCGACCGGAGCAGACGATGAGCCTCGGACCGGCGCGGCGGGCGCGGCGGTCTCGATCGCCTCCCGGCCCTCGACCCGCAGGCTGACGACGGTCTCGGCGGTCAACGGGGCCGGGTGCCGGCGGTCTTTCTCGGCGGGAAGCGGGACCTCCAACGCGAGCGTGCGATCGTCCGCCCTGCCGCGCCAAGCTGGCGGCGGAGCAGGTGCTCGATGGCGGAGATGGCGAGAGGCGGCTCGGAGATCAGGCCTGTCCACCACAGGAAGCCCGCGAAGACACCAGCGACCTGGTCACTGAGTTCATCCTGGTGGACGAGGATGCGGTCTCCGGCGTGCAACCAGCCGAGAAGCTTGGGGTAGAGCTCGCCGAGGACGGTGGGGATGTCGGCGCGCACCCCCATGGGGACGTGCGCGTGTTCGAGTCCCAGCTCCTCGTAGGCGTGGAGGTTGTGCGACGAAGGCAGCAACGATACGACCCGCGTGAAGCCCTGCGCCCGCAACCAGAGGATCTCCTCTTGCCGCCGCACCCGCCGATGGTCAGGGGCGCTCCCTCCGGGTCGTTCACTGACGGCAAGGTGGCCCTTGATGATCCACGCGAAATTGCGTGGCACGATTCCCGCGGCCCACCTGCCCTTCATGGAGTGACCACCGCGGCGGAAAAGGGCGTCGTACCGAGATCGTCCGTCTCGGCTCCGCCGACGAGACGCGCCGCCTGCGCCGTCTCGGCCACATCGTGGACCCGGACGATCGCGGCACCTGCGGCCATCACCCAGACGGCCGTCGCGAGCGATCCTGAGAAGCGCTCAGCTGGTGGGAGCGGCTCTCCGCCAGGAGGGGCGGCCAAACGACCGAGGAACGACTTCCGGCTCGTCCCGACGAGGACCGGGACGCCCCGGGCGACGAGTTCCGGCAGCGACCGCAGCAGCTGCAGATTGTGCTGAACGGTCTTCCCAAAACCGATGCCGGGATCGACATAGATCTCGCCGACGCCGAGCCGCCGGGCGTCGGCCGCAGCCGAATCGAGCACGGCGAAGACCTCGGCCACGACATCGTCGTAGCGCGGGTCGACCTGCATCATCTTCGGGGTCCCGCGCATGTGCACGACGACGAGGCCGGCGCCCTCCTCGGCGGCCGCTCGGGCCGAATGGTTGGCCACGTCGTTGACCAAGGTCGCGCCACACCGGCACGCCGCCGTGGCGACCGCCGGCTTCATGGTGTCGATCGACACGCGAACGCTCGGGGCGAGCGCCTCGACCACGGGCAGGACCCGACGAAGCTCCTCGGACTCGGGAACGGGGTCGGCTCCCGGTCGCGTCGACTCCCCGCCGACGTCGATGATGTCGGCACCCTCGACGATCATCTCCCGACCCCGGGCGATGGCAACTTCGTGGTCGAAATAGCGACCTCCGTCGTAAAAGGAGTCGGGGGTGACGTTCAAGACGCCCATGACCAGCGGCCTCACGTCGTCAGCCTACCGGGCCGGGAGGAGCCGTCTCCCCGGTTCGAGCGACTGACCAGGCCAGACGCGCGGCTCAGGACCGGGCCCGGACGAAGGCCATCGCCTCCGCCCGGGTCGCGACATCCGTCCGGAACAGGCCCCGGACCGCCGACGTGACGGTGCGGGCGCCGGGCTTGCGCACCCCCCGGATCGTCATACAGAGGTGCTCCGCCTCGATCACGACGAGGGTGCCCCGTGGCTTCAACGAGCGCTGCATCGTTTCGGCGATCTCGGTCGTCAGGCGCTCCTGGACCTGGAGCTTGTGGGCGTGGCTGTCGACCAGGCGCGCGAGCTTCGACAGCCCGATGATCCTGCCGTCGATGTTCGGGATGTAGGCGACGTGGGCCGTGCCGACGAACGGGACGAGGTGGTGCTCGCAGAGCGAGGCGAACGGGATGTCCTTCACCATCACCATCTCGTCGTGGTCGGCCGAGAACGTGACCTCGAGGTGGGCGTCGGCCGGGTTCACCATGCCCTCGAGGAGCTCGGCGTACATCGAGGCGACCCGGGCGGGCGTCTCCTGCAACCCGGCACGGTCAGGGTCCTCCCCGAGCGCGACCAGCAGCTCCCGGACCGCGGCGACGGTACGCGCGAGGTCGACGCCCGCCGGACGCGGCGGCTTCTCGGGTTTCACGAGGTCGCGCCGTCCATGATGCGAATGTCCCGCAGGTTTCGGTAGACCTCGGCGACGTCGAGCCCGTAGCCGACAACGAAGTCGGGGGGGATCTGGAACCCGACATAGGGAATCTTGAGGTCGACGCGCTGCTGGTCAGTCTTCACGAGGAGGGCGCAGATTTCGAGACTCGCGGGATTCTGGGCCGACAGACCCTTCCGCAGATACGAGAGGGTCAGCCCACTGTCGACGATGTCCTCGACAATGAGGACGTGACGGTCGACGAGGTCGACGTCAAGGTCCTTCACGATCCGAACGATCCCGCTCGTTTTCGTCGCGGTGCCGTACGACGAAACGGCCATGAAATCCATCTCGACGGGAAGACGGATCGCCCGGGCGAGATCCGCCATGAAGACGAACGCCCCCTTGAGGACGCCGACCAGAAGCGGGGGGCGTCCCGCGTAGTCTTGCGTGATCACATCACCAAGCTCGACGATACGGCGCGCGATTTCGTCCTCGGTGATGAGCACCCGACCGAGGCTGAGACCGGCGAGCGGATCGTCGCCGCTCCCGGAATCGTTCCCCCCACCCTTGTTCACGGCACTGACCCTACCGGGTGTCGATGGCACGCTGGAGTGGTCCGTCGGCACGGGGACGAACCCTCTCCCCCCGCCGGGCGGCGCGGGCGGTGCCCAGCACCGCTCAGGTGTCGAGAACGAGACGCCCCTGTCTTCGCCGGAGCCTCCGCCCCCCGGGAACCTCGCAAGCCACCGCGTCTCCGCGCGCGACCGCGAGGACGCGTTCCACGGTGGCAGCGTCCGGCGGGTAGGGCGGTGTTGACTGGTCCTTCAACCATGCCCTGATCGCCCGACGCGCCAGAGCGACGGGGGCGCTCGTCAGCTCGGCGGTGCTCGTCGCGTCGATCCCCGCGGCCAGGCCGTCCAGCAGGGCGACGTCGTCGGCGATGAGCTCGGCCTGACGAACGATCACCGCGACAACGTCCCGACCCGCGACGTCAGCGAGCAGCGGCAAAAGCTCGGCGCGAATGCGGTTCCGTCGATACGCAGGATCGCGATTCGAGGGATCGACGACGACCTCAAGTCCAAGCGACTCGACGAGGCGGACGGTCTCGGCATGGCGCAGGCCGAGGATCGGATGCCGCCAGCCGATGCGCATGCCCGAAAGACCGTCCGCCCCGGCGCCTCGCAACAGGTTCATCAACACGGTCTCCGCTTGGTCCTCGGCCGTGTGACCCGTCGCGACGTCCGGAGGCAGGACAGCAAACCTCGCCTCTCGGGCACGCGCCTCGAGATTGGGGCCAGCGGTCACGTCGACCCGCAGCCCGACGAACCCGACGCCGAGCCGTTCGGCGTCGGCCCGCACGACGTCGGCCTCGGCGGCCGACCCTGGGCGGATCCCGTGATCGACGTGGTAGGCGGTCGCGTCACACCCCGCCGCCACGGCGAGGACGAGCAGCGCGAGAGAATCGGCTCCCCCGGACACGGCGCAGGCGAGCGGCGCGCCTTTCGACGGGAAGGCGCACCGACCGAGAAGCGAGGCGGCAAGTTCGGAGAGCAACCTGCTTCCTCAAGATCTAGGAACGGTGGTACCGCCCACTCGGGCGATCCAACGCGCGGGCGCGCCGATCTCCTCCAGCGTCGGGAGCATCTCCGGCGACCGCCAGATTCGCGAGAACAACTCGTCGCCGCCGCTGGCCTCAACAGCGTCGATGAAACGCCTGCCCGCGGAGTACTGCCGAAGTTTCGCGTCCAAGCCGAGCGCTTGCTGGACGAGCCTGGCCACTCCTTTCGCGCTCGCCCGCCGCTGCTCGAGGACCGCGGCAAAGCGAGGCCCGCCCTTGACCTCGCCCGCGCCGGCCCGGGACATGACGAACTCGCCGTGCCCCTCGAGCAGGCTCATCAGGGCTTGCGCCTCCCGCAGCGTGGCGAGCTGGTCCGAGGACGCGATCAGACCGACGACACCAGCTTCCGCGAGTGGGTTTCGCCCTTCCCAGAGCTCGGCGGCCGCGCGTCGCAGGCTTTCCAAGACCGCCCGCACGTCCGGAACTCCGAACGCCGTACCCCTTTCGACGAGTCCGAGGAAGTACGGCCGCATCCACTCCACCCCGGTGAACTGAACCCGGTGGGTCACCTCGTGGAGCGCAATCCAGAGCCGGAACTCGCGTGGCGCAAAACCGTGACGCCGCTCCAGCGCGACGACGTTCGGGCCGACGTAGTAGACGAATCCCCCCGAATCGTCTCCGTCGAGCGGCATCAGGTCGTACTGGCCAAGCACCCGCCGGGACATCCAGGTCAGCAACACGCCGAACTCGACACCCGCGGCGGCCCGGGTCACGGGCGAGACCAAACCGCGTCCCCCGGGTACCGACTCCGCGAGAACCCGGCTCGCCGGTGCGAGCAGCCGGCGCAATGAGCCGATATTGGCCTCGACCCAGCCGCCGCGGTCGAGGACGATCCCGCGGGCCCGACCGGCAGTTGATCTCAGGCCAGTCGCTGCCTCGACGAGCTCCTCGGCGCGGGCCGTCGCCTCATCGAAATCGGTGTCGAGCTGATGACGCGTCCGTGCGTCGAGCGGCGTCGCGAACCGGGCGGCCTCACGACCGACGCGTAGCGCGACATCCCAGGCCGCCAGCTCGGGGCCGCTCGCGTCATCCGCTGTGCCCATGGGGCGTCGACGTCCTAGCTCTTGTTCTTCAGCCGCTCGTGGTCGATGGCGTTCGCGACCCGCCGGCGCAGCTCCTCGGGAACGCGATCCTTGCATCGGTCGGCGATGACTCGTCGGAGCTCGGCCTCGAACTCGTACTTCTCGACACACGGCGCGCACATGTCGAGGTGTGCCTCGAGTTCGCGCCGGCGATCCTCAGTCAGCTCGCCGTCGAGGTAGTGATACAGGCTATGGATGCTCTCCTCGCAGTCCATCGCGCCCCAAGGGCCGCTCGGGGGGGCGGTTCGTCCTTCGTCACTCATCGGCGATCGGCCTCCAAGCTCAAGCCCGTTTCCGAGGTGTTCCTCCTGGGCACGGGTGCAGTTTCCACACGTACCTTCATAGCGGCTGGGCCTCGACAAACCCGCGTTCCAGCCCAAAGTCGTGCAGCGCCTTCTGCAGCGCTCCCCTTCCCCGGTGCAGTCGGCTCATGACCGTCCCGACCGGTACGTCCATGATCTCGGCGATCTCTTTGTAGGAGAACCCTTCGACGTCCGCGAGAAGCACCGTCATCCGGAACGTCTCCGGGAGCGACTCGATCGCCGACTTCACGGCTTCGTCGGTGAAATGGGAAAGGACCTCGTCCTCGGCCGATCGCCCAGGATCCGACCCCCCATAGCCGACGAGTCGGTGATAGAGGTAAAGGTCCTCGACGTCCTCGACGTCGGCTTCCTCAGGCCTCCGTTTCTTCGCGCGGTAGGTGTTGATGAACGTGTTCGTAAGGATCCGGTAGAGCCAGGCCTTGAGATTCGTCCCCTCCTGGAACCCGCCATAGGCGCGGAACGCCTTCAGGTACGTCTCCTGGACCAGATCCTCGGCATCGGAAGGGTTGCGGGTCATGCGCATCGCCGCGGTGTAGAGCGACGGCATGTACGCCATCGCGTCGTCGACGAAGCGTTCCTGGTCCGCCACGATCCGAGACTACCGCTGACCACGGGGCCCGACAGTTGCGAGGCCCTGCCTCCCCAGCCACGGGATCCCTCGCCAGCCTGGTGTTTCCTCACGAGAAGTGCCGGCCCGCGAGCACGGGAACTCCGAGGATCCGGCCGCCGCCCTGTGCTCACACATCGGGCCGGGCCGAGCGCCCCGAGCTAGAGAGGACGAAGCGGCAGCGTCATCGCAACGGAATGAACCTTCGACCCCACCAGGTACAACACCTTGAGCTGGCTGTACAGCGTCCCGTACTTGGTGAGTTTCGGCGCTGAAAACGACACGGCGGCGGGGTAGTCCTGGAACTTTCCGGCGGCACAGGTCGGCGTGCAGTCGTTCGCCGAGTAGACGGCGAGGGCCGTCGCTTCGCTGGACGTCCACAAGGTCCAGTGCGCCGCCACGAGGCCCGAATTCGCGTCGGCACAACTGATGACGTAGCTCGACGGCTCGAAAACGACCTTTCCCGCACACGTCATCACCCGGGGGGACACCCGCGAGGATGCGGCTGGCGTCGCCCCGAAGGCAGTTCCCGCGCTGAACGCAAGAAGCGTACCGACCGCGACAGAAATGACCGGCATAGCGACCAACCTGACTCGCACGATTCCATCTCCTCCATGTAGCGCTGACGTCAACAAGAGGAATCTAGCTGGGAAACGGGACCAAAACGGGGCGGGTGCGACCCGCCACCCGCAACCGCCCACCGCCTTCCCGGGCGACACCACTCACTTCAGCGAGCAAGGGATGTCGACGCCTCCGCAGGCCGTCGGAGACGGCGCGTCAGACGTGACCTTCCGACGTCGTCCGACGCGAGGCATTTCTCGATCGCCCGGACGCGCACCCTGATGACGGTGCACCGTGGGAGCGCCAAACGACCTCGACCCGTCAGGTGACGAGGACCGTCGCCCTTGCCACGGCCCGAGCTGACGTGCAGTTCACATAACCGGTCACCTCGACGCGATAAACGCCGGCTTTCACGTAGCGGTGTTCAAACCGCCAGCTGGCAAGCGCGGACACGCCCGGCCCGGCCCGGCAGAACAACGGAATCACGTTCGCACGGCTGGTGCCGTCACCGAAGTTGAGCCGGTAGCCCAGGGCGCCGATGGCGTAGCGGGCGGCGACACGCACGCTGAAAGTGACGACACCTCCCGGCGACACCCGCTCTGGAGAGACCTCCAGCCGGATCCGGAGACCGGTCGCGCTGATCAAGGTCGAATTCGTCGCACGACCTGTCGGTCGCGCGGCCAGCGCCGGATCGCGGCGAGACGGGGTCGCGAACGCCTCGGACGTCCGACCGAACACGGCGCCTCCCACGGCACTCGTGAATACGGCGAGCAGAATTGGGACGACCACCGGGCCCCGCACTCTTCCCTCCATGCTCAGATGATCACACATCGTGGCTCGTACAGCTGGATCGATCGCTGATCGTCGACCCGAACTCTCGGTTTCGTCCGACGATGAACCCGTCGCGAACGGGTGAGGGCCCCGTCGGACGGCCCCGGTGCCAGTCACGTCGTCTGCACGGTGCTTCACCGACGATGGCGCGGAGCGCGATCGGCGCTCGCCGCGCGGCCGCTGGCCCGCAAAGCTCGACGCGTCCCAGCACGAGGTACAGGCCAGCTATGCGGCCCTCGCCCGGATCTGCCGGGGCCGGTCCTCAAGCCGACACGTGCCGGGCCATGATCATCTCATCCTGCTGATCGGCTTGCGCGCGTACTCCCTTCCAGCCCAACACCAGGTAGACGAGCCCTCCGACAGCGGTCCCGATGAAGATGCTGAAATCGGCACCGCCCGTGTGAACCGTGATCGGGTTCGCCCAAGAAGGAACGCTGAACGACGTCGACAGAGCCGACATCGCGGCCACCATTCCGATGACCTGGGCAACGATCGCTGGCCAGAAGATGCCACCGCGCCGGTAGTACAGGCTGTCGTTGTCTGTTCTCTGGAGCTCGGCTGCGACATAGCGGTAGCGGCGAAGGGACCAGTCGACGAGGTAGATCGCCATCCAGGGAGCGATCCAGATGATCACCAGATCGACAAAGTCCGTCAGGAAGTGTGTGAAGGTCGAGTCGAACACCGCCCAGTACGTGATGAACAGACAGAAGACGGTGTCGATCGCGACTGCCTGGTAGCGCTTCACAGGAACCCCGATCGCCTGCAGCGTCACCCCGGAGGAATACATGTCAAGGCTGTTGACACAGAAGATTTGCACGATCGCGAAGATGAGGAACGCCACGACGAACCACGCGGGAATCGTGTTCTGATGCAACAAAGGCGCGAACGCGCCTCTCTGCGAACTTCCGATGTTCCTGATGAATGTCCCGACGATCGCCCCCAGGGCCATCACGAGGATCTGAGGAATGGCAGTTCCGACAAAGACCCAGCCCACGATGGCCGGTTTGCTGGCATCCCTCCGCACGTAGCGCGTGTAGTCGTTGCCGCACTCTGTCCACCCCAACCCGCTGAGGGCGATGGTGAACGCCAGGCCGACCATGTAGGTCGGCCATCCCGCACCGTGCTGGACGACGTCCACATTGGCGTGATTCACGCTGAGCCCGAGGAACATCGCGAAGATGAACGCAAACGGGATGATGAGGGCGCGCAGGACCTTCACCATCGTCGCGTGTCCGAGGAAGGGCAGGACGAATTGAATCGCCACCGCGAGCAGGATGTAGACGACCTTGGCTGGATCCCCGACGTCGAATCCGGCCTTGCTCGTGAGAACGAGTGCAGCACCAACGATCAAGATGAGACCTTCGATCTCGAAGCCGATCATCGTGAGCCAGTTGAAGGTTGCGATCAGCCGAGAGCCGTTGGGCCCGTAAGCGGCGCGGTTCGTCCCGAACACGGTGGTACCGGCATCCGGCCCCTGCAGACTGCAGATGCCGAGCAGAAAATAGGAGAGGTCACCGATGACGATGAGGCTCAACGCCTGAGCGAAGGTGAAACCGAACGTCATCAGGATCGCGCCGTAGATGAAGTACTCGACCTGCACGCTCGCCCCAGCCCACAACCCGAAAAGGTCGTAGGGCTTGGCCCATCGCTCACTTTCGGGAATGAAGTCGATTCCGTGCTGCTCTACATGGAACGGCTCAATTGATTGCGGTGTTCCCGGCACCGCACCTTCCGAGGTGGCCACGCCTCGTTCTCCGTCTCTTGTCAGAACACCGACCGCGGGGCAGTGCCCCGTTCGGGTCCTGGCGCGACCCACAGACCCGACCGATTCTCGCGACATTCACCGGTGAATATCGTCAGACCACACCTCGCGTGACGCGCCTCGCGGGCGATCGAATCTCCCCTTGTCGGATTGTGCCGACGGTGAACTGATCCCAGAAGAGGTCGGCGAACCGCAATTCTGACCGTGACCATCGCGGCGTGACCGGCGACAGCACAGCGGACTTGTCGAACCTACCGCCCCGAGTGCGAACCGTCCAGCAGACAACGATTCCGACGTGGCAACTTAGAGCCCGAGGTGGGATTCGAACCCACGACCTGCGCATTACGAGTGCGCTGCTCTGCCACTGAGCTACCCGGGCAGTCTCGCAACTGCTCAACCTTGATGCACCAGCGCGCGACGGGGTCATCGTACGCGTTCGATGTCGACCACGGGTCGGAACAGACCAGGCTGTGCGGGGTCGGGGCGTCTCGTTACCGCTCGCATTCGCCTGCGTCCTAGCCTGTCGAGAATGTCGGGCACTAACTTCGAGCTCCCGGTACGCCGTCAGCAGGCGCCGCCGCTTTGTCACCCGTGACCGGCACTGAACCTGGGCCGGTCGGCCCTGGAATCGATGCCGGGCCTCCCGGGGACGATTGGCCGGCGGATCTCGAGGAAAGTTGGGTCCTCGAGAGCGAGGAGTCGATCCGCGCCGAGGCACGAGCGGTCCACGAGGCACGGCGCCGGCGGCGGAAGATCCTCCGATTTCACGTTTTCAGCTGGATCGCCATCGTCGCGTGCGCTGTCGGTCTCGCCATACTCATCAGGTCCTACGTCGTCCAGACCTTCTACGTCCCTTCGGGATCGATGACGCCAACGCTTCTCGTCGGGGACCGCATTCTCGTCGACAAGTTGCCGATCGTCTCGGGCGACATCCGACGGGGCGACATCATCGTCTTCCTGCGGGTCCCAAGGGACGCCGATCAGACCAATACCGCGGACCTCGTGAAACGGGTGATCGGGCTACCGGGCGAGACGATCTCGTCCAAGCGGGACACCGTGTACATCGACGGCAAACGGCTCGCCGAACCGTGGCTGCCGGACCTCAAGAAGCTTCCGACCAGCCTCGGGTGCTATTCGCCCGACCTCAACATCCCGAAGACCGTGATTCCTCCCGACTCCTACTACGTCCTCGGCGACTGCCGGGCGAACTCCGCAGACAGCCGAGTTTGGGGCCCGGTACCGGCGACCCACATCATCGGCAAGGTTTTCCTCGTTGTGTGGCGCAACAACCATCCGTGGTTCCACTGGTTCTGACGATCTCCGGCACCCGCCAAACTTGAACGGCGGCGCATCTGTCGCACGGTGGCGCGTTGAACGACCCTGCGGCGCCGAGCCAGGGGACCGACAGGAGCCCGGCGAGGCGCCGTTAGCCTCGCCTCCAGTCGGCGGTCCCGGGACCGACGTCGTCGACGGGAGGTAGCGGTGCGACCGCGTGGCGATCTGGCCATCCAGGCTGAGAGGATCAAGAAGCACTTCGGCCCGATACACGCCCTCGACGGTATCGACCTCGAGATCGCGCGGGGCACGACACTCGGTCTGCTCGGTCCGAACGGCAGCGGCAAGACCACCTTCGTGCGGGTCCTCGCCACCCTGACACATCCCGACTCGGGTCGGGCCCTCGTCGAGGGCCACGACATCGTGCGCGATGCCCCCCGGGTGCGCCGGCTCATCGGCCTCGCCGGACAGTTCAGCGCGGTCGACGACCACCTCACGGGGTTCGAGAACATCGTCATGGCGGGCCAGCTCTTCCATCTTCATCGGCGCCTTGCCTCGCGCCGCGCTCGCGACCTCCTCGAACGCCTCGATCTCGCCGAGGCGGCGGACCGGCGGGTGAAGACCTACTCCGGGGGGATGCGCCGACGCCTCGATCTCGCCGCCAGCCTTGTAGCCCATCCTTCGGTGATATTCCTCGATGAGCCGACCACGGGCCTCGACCCCCACAGCCGGCTCGGGCTCTGGGAGATCATCCGCGAACTCGTCCGGGAGGGCGCGACGCTCCTCCTTACGACGCAGTACCTCGACGAAGCCGACCAGCTCGCCGACCAGATCGTTGTCATCGACCACGGCCGGGTCATCGCCAAAGGAACCCCGGGAGAATTGAAAGACCGCGTCGGTGGGGACGTGCTCGAGTGCCAGGTCGCCGCACCCGAACGCCTTGACGACGCGATCAGTGCTCTCGAACCGCTCGGTACCGCCGCGCCTCAGGTTGACCGGGTGACGGGGACCTTCCACGTCGCCGTCGGCAATGCGAGCTCGACAGCGCTCGTCGAGGCGGTACGCCGACTCGACGCGGCGGATATCGCTTTGTCCGATCTCGCCTTGCATCGGCCGTCCCTCGACGACGCTTTCCTCTCGCTCACCGGCCATGCGGTGATCGATGACGAGCTCGGCGGATCGACCCGTCGGACAGCCCGCCGCGGCAATCGGGGCCAACGCCGCGGGACACCCGACGAGTCGCCAACGCGTTACGCCGCCGACGCGATCGAGGCCGTCGGATGACGACCGCCACGCTTGACCTCGCGCGCACCGATGAACGCTTCGCGAATCGGATCCGATGGTCGCTGGGCGACGCCGCCGTGATGACGCGTCGCTACACGTTGCAGTTGGTCCGCGTCCCGGCCATTCTCTTCTTCGCCCTGCTCCAGCCGGTGATGTTCGTCCTTCTCTTCCGCTATGTCCTTGGCGGGGCAATCCCGGTGCCGGGAACGACGTACGCCGAGTACTTCATCCCCGGTGCGATAGCCCAATCGACGGCGTTCTCGTCGTTTGGGACCGCGGTGGGGCTCAACTTCGACGTTGGCAGGGGGCTCGTCGACCGGATCCGGGCGATGCCGACAGCGCGTTTCGCCGTCCTTGCCGGTCGACTCGCCTCGGACACGGTCCGCAGTCTCGGGATGGTCATCGTCCTCGTTGGCGTCGGCTACGCGGTCGGGTTCCGCTTCGAAAACGGCGCTCCCGCAGCGATCGCGATGATGGTCCTCGCGATTGCGTTCGGCGTGCCAATCTGCTGCGTCGCGGCAACGATCGGGCTGACGATGAAAGATCCTGAAGCGGTCCAGTCCTTCGGGCTCATCTGGCTCTTCCCCCTGACGTTCATCTCCGGGGCGTTCGTGCGGGTGCAGTCCATGCCGGGGTGGTTGCAGGTGGTCGCACGTGCGAACCCCGTCACGCTCGCGGTCGATTCGATGCGCTCCCTCGCCTACGGCGGCCCCCTCGAGATACACCTCCTCGAGACCGTCGCCTGGATGATCGGCATCCTGGCAGTCTTCGGCTCCCTCGCGATCCGCGCGTATCGGCGCACGACCTGAGCGCCCGATCTCGGGCGATGGCGCCGTCCTCCTGCCGCTTGGAATCCAAGCCGTCGCGTCCCGCCGGGGTCAGCACACGATAGGAATCGACTACAGCAGCGACTGGAAGCTCGCGCGTCATCATCGGAGGTCGGCCGCCTCGTGGGCGATGAGCGTCGCTTCGGTGCACGGATGTCGCGGCGCGTCAGGCTCGTTCGGCACGACATCGCCGGGAGATCCTGTCCACGGGCCGCCAGCGGTCCCCCGGGCGGCGACCGGACAGCCACGACAAGATCGTTCGCGATCTGCGAGTCCCTTCGAAACCGGCCGGGAAAGAATGGGTGGATGGGGTCGCCAGCAGGCGTGGTGAATCAGCGGAGCAACACGATCTCTCGATGACGCGCTCGATGCCCGGGAACACGGCTTGCCCCGCTGATCGTCCCTCCACCACTGACGGGGAGGAAAGGAGGCAACCGACGCGGAGGGAGTGGGATTCGAACCCACGGGGCTTGTGGCCCAACGGTTTTCAAGACCGTCACATTCGTCCGCTCTGCCATCCCTCCCCGGGTGACGCTAGCCGGGGAAGGATCGACGATTACAGCGAAGACGGGAGACGCGGGATCGACGAGAATATCGTGCCGCGCCGACCGGCACCGAATCCCCTTCCCGACCGTGCGGGGGTCCCGGCGGCGCGAGCCACGTCATAGCGGAGTATTTGTCCGCGTCGCCCGCCGATGGTTCTCGTGCTGGCAGGATAGAGGGCGCGATGGACGATAACGAGCTCTCCGAACTCCTCGAGCGAGTTCGCGACGGGAGCGTGCAGACGGATGCGGCAGTCGAGCGCCTGCGGCGGCTCCCCTTCGCTGACCTCGGTTTCGCCCGTGTTGATCACCACCGACCGCTGCGCCAGGGGTTGCCCGAAGCCGTGCTCGGCCAGGGCAAGACGCCGGGCCAGTGCGCGGCGATCGTCGCCGAGATGCTCGAGCACGGTTCGGGGCCGGTTCTTCTCACCCGAGCGGACCGCGACCAAGTCACCACTACGCTGGACCGCTGCCCGGGGGGAAGGGTGACTCCCGATCTGGCCGATTTGACAAGGATGTTCGTTGTCGGGTGGCGGCCCGCTCCGGCGCGGCCGGAGCACGTCGTGGTCGTCACGGCTGGGACCGCGGATCTCCCGGTCGCGCACGAGTGCTCGGCGACGCTCTCGGCTTTCGGCTTCGCACCGACTCTCGTCGCCGACAGTGGTGTCGCCGGGATCCACCGCCTGCTCGCCAACGAAACCGAGATCGCGCGCTGTGACGCGGTCGTCGTCGTCGCTGGCATGGAAGGCGCGCTGGCGAGCGTCGTCGGAGGCATGTCGCCGGCACCGGTCATCGCTGTCCCGACGAGCGTCGGTTATGGCGCGTCGCTCACAGGGGTCACGGCTCTGCTCGCGATGCTGGCGTCCTGCGCGCCCGGCGTCACGGTTGTGGGCATCGACAACGGCTTCGGCGCAGCGTGCGCGGTCTCGCGGGCACTCCGGTGAGCGAGAAGACCCCCCGGCGGCGACATGGTCCGGGTGACGCCACCCGCGGGTCGCGGATCGCCTGGTTCCACTGCTTCGCCGGAATCGCCGGCGATATGGCACTCGGCAGCCTGATCGACGCCGGAGCTGACCCCGACGAGGTGCGCAGCCTGTTGGCGCGCCTCCCGATCGAAGGATGGTCGTTCGACGCGGTTCCCGTCCTGCGCGGTGGCGTCGCCGCAACCCAGGTGGTCGTCACGGTCAACGAGACCAGCGTTGTGCGGACCTTCCCCCACATTCTCGGGATCCTCGACGAGGCGAAGCTTCCGCCGCGCCTCCGTGACCGCGCGGTGGCGACGTTCTCCGCGCTGGCGACCGTCGAGGGGAAGCTCCATCGCCGTCCGACGAGCCAGGTCCACTTCCACGAGGTCGGTGGGCACGACACCATCGTCGACGTCGTCGGCACCGCGGCCGCTCTCGAGGTGCTCGGCGTCGACGAGGTCCTCTCGAGCCCCGTCGCGATGGGCAACGGCATCGTCCGCACAAGCCACGGCCTGCTGCCCAACCCCGCGCCCGCCGTCCTCGAACTCCTCGCCGAGGCCCCGGTGTGGGGGCGCGACCTCAACGTCGAGCTGACCACCCCGACGGGGGCGGCGATTCTTGCCGCCATGGCGACGCAATTCAGCCCGATGCCGGCGATGATCGTCGACTCGACTGGTTACGGAGCCGGAGCTCGCGAGATTGACGGCATGCCGAACTGCACCCAAGTCGTCGTCGGGTGGCGGGCCACGACCGAGACACCGGAAGGCACCCCCCACGGCCAGCCGCTCGTCCTGTTGGAGGCGAATCTCGACGACGCCACTGGCGAACAACTCGCCGACGCGCTGCACGCCTTGATTGCAGCCGGGGCGATCGACGCCTGGGTGACGCCGGTC
The DNA here is from genome assembly GCA_035625025.1 of Acidimicrobiales bacterium. Classification (GTDB taxonomy): domain Bacteria; phylum Actinomycetota; class Acidimicrobiia; order Acidimicrobiales; family Bog-793; genus Bog-793. Next base: position 21,077 of record DASPQJ010000033.1, on the reverse strand, counting down.
GTAATGAAGAAGGGTCGTCCCGGCCACGTGTTGAGCGTGCTCGCGGACAGCGCGCTCGTCGATCAACTCTGCTCGGTTCTCATCGGCGAGACCGGGACGCTCGGAGTGCGTGCCACCGAAGTCGGCCGGATGGCGGCTGCGCGACGGCTCGAACACGTCGATCTCGACGGCAACCCGCTCCGTGTGAAAGTCAGCGCCGGGCGGATCAAGGTTGAGCACGACGACGCCGCCGAACTGGCGCGCCGTTCCGGGCGCCCGGTCCGCGAGATCATCGAACGAGCCGAACGCGCCTGGTGGGAGCAGTCCGACCGGAAACCCGATCCGCCACAGGAGGCGTGAGGCGGAACGGAGGCGGTTCAGCTCGAGACGTAGATCCCGAAGGACCGCCGAGCTGAAGGACCGTTCTGAAGCGACGCGGTGACGACGAGGTCGTAGCCGGTCCCGTGTTTGACGGCGAGCCTCGGCATCACGACGTACTGTGAAGAACCCGGTGCCAGGGCCAGGAGCCTGCGCCGAGCGCTGACAGGCGTCGCGCCGGTGCGCGACGCACGCGCCGGCGAGAGCACGACGGTCACGTCGGCGCCTTGGGCTACGGCGTTCCCCGTGTTCTCGACGATGACGACAACCTGGAGCCGTTGCGTTGCCGCGATGACCGAAGTCGAACCCGCGGGCGGAATCTGGAGCGTTGTCGTCGTCGGCGGCAGTGTCGTCGTGGTCGGTCTGGCGCGCGCCGGGGTAGTTGACCCCGTCGTGGCCTGGGTCGTTGTCGTCGTCGTCGACGAGGTAGTGGTGGTCGCGCGGCGGCGCACGTGCCCCCCGACGCCGGCCTTCCCCGTGGTCGGGGGGCCAAGCAGTGTCGTCGTCGTGGTCGTGGTCGTCGTGGTCGTCGTGGTCGTCGTCGTGGGAAGCCCTGTGATGTCGAGGGGCGGTGGCACGAGCGTTACCGCGACGATCGCCAGCGCCGCGGCGAACGCCAGACTCGCGGCCGAATGCAGCTCGTTCGCCCAGGCGCCCGCCGCCATCCCTGACCACACGCCGGGAGACGCGACCCAGACCGACGACGGGAGCGATCGTGCCTCAGAATCGGTGCGAAATGAGGCGACGAGGTCACGATATCCCGTGTCCGCCGCGAGGAGACGGGATCCGGCGGTCTCAAGGAGCTGCCCCGCCACCCGGAGTGGCGCTGGACCGGACCGACGGGAGATCGCGAGCTCGACGCCACGGGCGAGGCTCTCTGCACCTTCGCGGCGCAGATTGAGAACTCCCGCCACCAGTGCGTCGGCGCGTTGTGACGGGGCCGCGATTCTGAGCGAGTCGTAAGTGTTGGCGTCGGCCCTGGCGCCCTGCACCAACTGGTTCAGAGCGAACTCGAGCGAGATGCGGTTGAACTCCGTCGGGTCTGTGGCGTGGGCGCGAATGGCGTGCAGCGTCGGAGACAAGGCGTTCGACTCGTCGATGATCGCCGTAACCGCCGCGACCCATGTCTTTTCGGTGCGCTGACCGACCCCGAAGGACGTCTTGACAACCTGATCGACCGTCTCCCCGACGACGAGGCAGACGAGGAGGATAATCACCACCACGACGGCAACGCGCCAATGCTCCCGTCGCGACGACGGCAGTGCATGGCGTCGGCGTCGATCGAACATCACGCTGACGCTAGTTGTCGAATGGCGCTCGGATGGCGAGTCGCCCCGCGGCGATACCGCCGCCCTTCGTTACTCGCCGATGGCACCCCCACTGACGCTCACCTCGGACTTCGTCGTCCGCCAGTTGACCGTCGGCCGGATCGCCTCGGGATTGACGCGGTTCTTGTGTTTGCTCGCCAGCTCGATGAGCGACGCCACGTGCTCGTCGTTCAGCAGGTGGGGCTGAAGCCCGAGCGCGGGAAGCTTTGTCGAGATCGCGTTGTAGTAGTGCTCTTCCTTCTCGACTCGGGGATCCGGCATCGATTCGACCGTGACCGGAACCTGCGAGACCCGCTTCACCCACGCCGCGAGCTGGGCAACCGAGAACGTCTCTGTGAACTGGTTGAAGACTCGGAACTCGCCTGCCGCCGGCGGGTTGAGGCTCGCCAGTTCGATACAGGCGAGCGTGTCACGGATGTCGAGCATCCCTCGTGTCTGGCCACCCTTGCCGTAGACGGTGAGGGGGTAGCCAACGGCGGCCTGCACGGCAAAGCGGTTGAGCACCGTTCCGAACACCCCGTCGTAGTCGAATCGGGTTTCGAGATCCGCGTGCATCGCCGTCTCGGGCGTCTGTTGCCCGTAAACGACGCCCTGGTTGAGGTCAGTGGAACGCAAGCCCCAGATCCGACAGGCGAACTGGATGTTGTGGCTGTCGTGCACTTTCGACAGGTGGTAGAAGGAACCCGCCTGCTTCGGATATGGCAGGACGTCCGTCCGACCCTTGTGCGTGATCTCGATGAACCCCTCTTCGATGTCGATGTTCGGCGTGCCGTACTCGCCCATCGTGCCGAGCTTCACGATGTGGACCGCCGGGTTGAGCTCAGCGATCGCGTAAAGCAGGTTGAGCGTACCGACGACGTTGTTCACTTGGGTGTATACCGCGTGTTTCCGGTCGATCATCGAGTAGGGCGCGCTGCGCTGTTCGGCGAAGTGGATGACCGTGTCCGGTTCGAAGGAACGAAACGTCTCGAACAAGAACGGATAGTCGTTCAGATCCCCGATGAAAGGATCAATCGTGTGCCCGCTGACTTCCTTCCATGTCGCCACGCGCCGGTGGAGCTGACGGATCGGGACGAGAGAGTTCGAGCCCATCTCGTCGTCATAGTGACGACGGACGAGGTTGTCGACGACTCCGACGTCATGACCGCGTTGGGAGAAGTGGAGCGCGGTCGGCCATCCGAGGTAGCCGTCGCCTCCTAGAACGAGGATCCGCATCGGGATGTCCTTCCTGTTATGTGCCAGTTACTGCTCAGTTCACGCTGGTAACGCGGCACCGCAGACCTCGGGGCCGGCGAAATCGGCTGACGCCAGCCGGGGCGCGACACAACGTCATGACACTTGTAGTCTGATTAGGCGAGCGCAAAGCCTAGTCGAGTCGGCACCTTCGCGGTCTAGTGGGTTCGCGGCGCTGGGTAGCCCCCTCCGCTCGGACGTCAATGTGGACCCGATGTTTCGCGCGCTCGCGATTTCGGCGCGATGCTCGCGACCAACGCCGGTGTGGCGCAGTTGGAAGCGCAGACGACTTGTAATCGTCAGGTCGTGGGTTCGAGTCCCACCACCGGCTCCGAACGTCGGAAAACTAGCGCTTACCTGCAAGAATCGGTGCTGCCTGGGGAGCGACGACGCGATCAGGCCTGCGTCGCGCGACACCGGCGCTCTCGTTCATCCGGCCTGGCGCGCCGCAGAAGCAAGGCGGGTGAGAACAGGCGCAGACCGCGTCGGCCCGCCCGCCGGGCGGGCGACGCGTGCCCATTCACATCGTCCTCACAGACAACGCTCACCAGAGACAGAAATCGTCAAGGACCGGCGGAGCCGAACGGCCGCTATTCCGGTAGGTGGCAGACCGCCTCGACGTTGTTGCCGTCCGGGTCACGGACGAAAGCGCCGTAGTAGCCGGGGTGGTACTCGGGCCAGAGCCGGGGTTCGTGAAGCACCTCGGCCCCCTGAGCCACGGCAGCGTCAAAGAAGGCCCGAACGGCCGCCCGGTCGGCGGCGTGAAACGCGATGTGGGACTCGCGGAAACCCTCGCCCGTCTCCAGCGGGCCGACCCAGAACACCGGTTGCTGGCCGACCCCGAAGCCGACGACCTCCCCGAAGTCCATCGCCCGCCCCCCTCCAAGCGGCGCCAGGACGGCGTCGTAGAAGGCGATGCTCTTGGTGACATCGGAGCACTGGATAGAAAAGTGATCGATCATCGCGACATCATGACCTCCCGAAAGCGCCCGCGGAAGACACCCGGCCGAGTCGCGCCGAGAGGCGAGCCCCTGGTGGGCGCGCCCGTCGCAAATCGGGGGGTGCCTCGGCGGCTCGATCGTCCGGTCGGACGCCCCACGGACCTGACCTGACCGTGAGATGCCGAAGCGCCGGAAGGCCACAATCGCCCCAGGTGTGGCCGGTTCGTGGCGGTAGGGTCGTTGGGTGCCCCTCGCCGACTCGGTCTTCCTCGCGGCGTGCCGTTGCGAACCGGTCGCCCGCACGCCCGTGTGGTTCATGCGTCAGGCTGGACGTTCACTCCCCGAGTTCCGCGCCCTGCAGGGAGAAGCCAGCATCCTCGACACGGTGCGAGACCCAGAGCTTGCGGCTGAGCTCACCTGCCAGCCCGTGCGCCGCTACGGCGTGGACGCCGCGATCCTGTTCTCCGACATCACGGTTCCGCTCGCGGCAATCGGCTTCGACGTGACGATCGTCCCGGGCACGGGACCCGTCGTAGCCCAACCATTTCGCGAACCTTCAGACCTCGGACGGCTTCGACATCTCGACCCGTTGGCCGACACGCCGTACGTTCTCGAGACGGTTCGACGCGTCGTCGCTGCGGTTGACGTCCCCCTCATCGGCTTCGCCGGCGCGCCGTTCACGATCGCGAGCTATCTCATCGAAGGCGGACCCTCCCGCGACTTCGCTCGGACCAAAGCGCTGATGCACCGCGCCCCGAAGACCTGGTTCCAGCTTGTCGATCGGCTCGCCGACATCGCGCTCGCCTCGCTGCGCAGTCAGGTCGAAGCCGGGGCGAGCGCGGTTCAGCTCTTCGACAGCTGGGCGGGGGGCCTGTCGCGCGCCGACTACGAGCGCTTCGCCCTCCCCGGGACGAACCGGATCCTCCGCGGTCTCGCGCCCCTCGCCGTCCCCCGCATCGTGTTCGGCGTCGGCACCGGGGAGCTTCTCGACCTGATGGCGGCGGCCGGCGCCGACGTCGTCGGCGTCGACTGGCGTGTGCCGCTCGATCGTGCTGCCGCGCGGGTCGGCCCGCGCACGGCCCTCCAAGGCAATCTCGACCCCGCTGTGTGTCTCGCCGGATTCAACGCCGCCGAGGCGGAGGCCCGCCGCGTGCTCGCGGAAGGCCGGGCGGCCGCCGGGCACGTGTTCAACCTCGGCCACGGTGTTCTGCCGGGGACCGACCCCGACGTGCTGGCGCGCCTCGTCGAACTTGTCCACGCCGCGGCGCCACGGGCCGCGAGGTAGGAGATGACGACCGGAGTTCTCGTCATGGCGTACGGCACGCCGGAAAGCCCGGACGAGATCGGGGCGTTCTACACCGACATCCGTCGTGGCCGGCCGCCGACCGCGGCTCAACTCGCCGAACTGCGGTCCCGCTACGCGGCGATCGGCGGCGTGTCGCCGCTCGCGCAGCGCACCGCCGCGCAGGTGGCGGCGATCGCCAAGGCGCTCGACGAGGAAGCTCCGGGCCACTTCCGCACCGCCTACGGCGCCAAGCACTCCGACCCGAAGATCGAAGTCGCCGTCGACAGGCTCGCCGACAAAGGAGTGTCGGCGATCGTCGGGCTCGTCCTGGCGCCGCACTACTCCGTCGCGAGCGTCGGCGAGTACATCGAACGGGCGCGGACGCGGGCTGCGGCACGCGGCGTCGCCGTGGCGTTCGTCGAGCGATGGGGCGCCGAATCCGAGCTCGTCGAGCTTCTCGCCGGACGCACAGCGGCGGCGATCGCCTCGCTCGGTCGCCGGCCGGCCCCCGGTATCGAGGTCGTGTTCACGGCGCACAGCCTGCCGGCTTGGATCCTGTCCCGAGGGGACCGCTACCCCGAAGAGGTCGCCGAGACCGCCGCGCTCGTCGCGGCGCGCTTGGGGCTCGTTCGCTGGCGGACCGGCTGGCAGAGCGCAGGGCGCACCGAGGAGCCGTGGCTCGGCCCCGACATCGTCGAGACCCTCGGGGTTATCGCCAGCGAAGGCGCGCGGGCGGTCGTCGTCTGCGCAATCGGATTCACCTCGGACCACCTCGAGGTCTGCTACGACCTCGACGTCGTGGCCGCCGCTCGCGCCGCCGAGCTCGGGCTGGGGTTCGTGCGCGCGGCTTCGCTCAACGACGACCCCCGGCTGGCGGGTTTGCTCGCGCGGCTCGCCGTGGCGGCCGACCCCGATCCGGGCACCCGGTCCTGAACGATGGACCGACGGGCGCCGCGGAGACTCGTCCTCGTCGCCGGTGCCGGCGTGAGCGGTCTCGTCGCGGCGCGGGCGCTGGCCGCGCGCAACGACGTCGTGCTGGCCGAGGCCGACGGCGCCTGTGGCGGCAAGATGCGTACCGCCGAGTTCCGGGGGTGCCCCCTCGACCTCGGACCGGACGTCTTCATCACCCGCAACCCAGCGGCCGAGCGCCTCTGCCGCGAACTCGGCCTCGGCGACGAACTCATCGCCCCTTCCACCGCGCGCGCCGCGATCTGGGCGCGCGGCACGCTGCGTCCGTTCCCCCCGGGTCTCGCGCTCGGGATCCCGATCGACCTCGTCGCGCTGTTGCGCTCGGGCGTCGTCTCCCCGGCGGCGATCGCCCGGGCGGCCACCGACCTCGTCCCCCGGGGACGCGTCACCCCGGCGGGTTTCGCCGACGCCACGTCGCCCGACGTCGATCTCTCGGTCGGCACCGTCGTCGGCCGGCGCCTCGGGCGCGAGGTGGTCGAGACGCTCGTCGACCCGCTCCTCGGCGGAATCAACGCCGGAGACGTACGACAGCTGTCGTTTGCCGCCACCGCGCCGGAGCTTGCCGCCGCGATCGCCGGACGCTGGTCCGTGCTCCTCGCCCTCCGTTCCTACTTGCGCAAAGGAAAGAAGCCCCAGACCCGGACGTCGCCGATCTTCCTCGGTCTCGGCCGCGGGCTCGAAGCGCTGGCGCGCCGACTCGAGAAGGACTGCGGGGAGCGAGGCGTTGAGATCCGAACGAGCACGGCGGTCGGGTCGATCCGCCGGAACGCCGCGGGCCGCGGTTGGCGGGTCGATCTCGGACAGACCGAGCTCGCTTGCGACGGCGTCGTCCTCGCCGCGCCGAGCCACGTTTCAGCCAAGATCGTCGCCGCGGAGGCGCCGGAGCTCGCCGCCCTGCTCGCGACCATCCCGTACGCGGGCGTCGTCACCGTCTCGTTCGCCTGGCCGGCGACGGTCCTCGCCGACTCGACGCGCTCCCTCGTCGGCAGCGGGGTACTCGTCCCCCGCCGTGACGGGTTGCTCGCGACGGCGCTCAGCCTCACCTCGTCGAAGTGGCCCCGCTCGGCGCGCCCGGACGAGATCGTCGTCCGGGCGTCCGCCGGACACCACGGGGACGGTCGCGCGCTCGCGCTCGACGACGAGGCGCTCGTCGGACGGCTCCGATCCGAAATCGCGACGATCCTCGGCATCGGCGCCACACCACTCGACGCCCTCGTGCAACGCTGGCCGGAGTCGTTCCCGCAGTACGTCGTCGGACACCGCGCGCGGGTCGCGCGCATCGAATCTCTCGCCGCGGATCTCGGGCCGATCGCCCTCGCCGGCGCCTGGGCCCACGGCATCGGAATCCCCGCGTGCATCGTCCAGGCCGAACGCGCCGCGGCAGCCTTGGGCGCTGCCCTGGGCTGATGGGCCCGTCGGCGTTGTCCCGCGCTCCGAAACTCGCCGGCCGAGCCGCACTCGCGCTTCTCGCCGGGGGGTTGATCGGCTGCTCGCTCCCGCCCTTCGGACCCTGGTGGCTCGCCCCGCTCGGGCTCACCGGTGCCGCCTGGATCATCTCCGGTCAGCCAGTGCGGGCGCGGGCGTTGTCCGGGTTCCTCGTCGGCGCCGGCCAGTTCACGATCGGCTGTGTCTGGGCCCTCGAGTTCACCGGGCTCGGCTACGTCACCCTCGTCGTTTTCGAGGCGTGCTTCGTCGCGGCCGCCTGCGCCGCCGTCCCGCCCCGTCGCGGACGGATCCTCGCTTTCGCGGGCTCGCTCTCCATCCTGGAATGGGGGCGCGACCGCTGGCCCTTCGGCGGGCTGCCGATCGGCAGCACCGCTTGGGGCCAGGCGGGCGGGCCGCTCGCCGGGCTCGCCCGGGTTGGCGGGCCGCTTCTCATCGTCGTCGCGCTCTCTCTCGCCGGTGCCGGCCTCGCCGTGCTCGCCTCCGCCGCCTGGGCGCGCCTCGTCGGCGCGAGATCCTTCCCCTGGCGCAACGCGCTGGCGGGACTGGCGGCTGCGGGACTCGTCGTCCTCGTCAGCGGTCTCGCCGCCTGGGCCCCGGACGGCGGACCGCCACACGGCGTCGTCTCGGTCGCGATCGCCCAGGGAGGGGGACGGCGCGGCATCGGTTCTCTGGCCACCCCGAGCGGTCGTGTCTACGCCGCGACCTGGCGCGTGACATCCGGGGTCCGGCCGCCTGTCAGCCTCGTCGTCTGGCCCGAGGACACCGTTCCGCTCGCCGGACCACTCGCGGGCTCGCCCAAGGCGCAGGAGCTCGCGGCCCTCGCCCGCCGACTCGACACGACGCTCCTCGCCGGGGTGACCTCGCCGGTCGGATCGTCCCGATTCCGGAACGAGATCGTCGCCTGGGGGCCGTCCGGCAGGATCCTCGGGTCCGTCGAGAAGAACCATCCGGTGCCCTTCGGTGAGTACGTGCCCTGGCGCCCTGTCTTCTCCCGGATCGCGGGTCTCACGGCGATCCCCCGGGACGTGATCGTCGGGGACAACGACGGGGAGCTCGCGACCCCGGCGGGACGCGTCGCGATCCTCAACTCCTTCGAAGCGTTCTTCGCCGATCGGGCCCGCCAGGGCGTGCGGGCCGGTGGCGAGCTGCTCGTCGTCGAGACGAACACGGCCTCGTACTCCTCCGACGTCATCCCCGCGGCTGAGCTCGCGGCGTCGCGGCTGGAAGCGATCGCGCTGGGCCGTGACCTCGTCCAATCGGCGACGACGGGCTATTCGGCGGTCATTCGCCCCGACGGGGTCGTCGCTTTAGAGAGCGAACTCGGGAGCCCGGATCTGTTGGAGACCTCCCTCGCCCTGAGGACGGGCGCGACGCTCTACGAGCGGTTCGGCGACCTGCCGGTGCTCGTCGGATCGGCGCTCCTTGTCGCCCTGGGATGGGCGATGCACTTCGGCGGGTTTTCCCGCCGACCCGCCCACGGAGCGAGACGGCGGCGGCGTACGCCGGCCCGGTTCCGCCGGGCTGCCTAGACCGCGCTGAGTTCCTTCGTGGCGATCTCGTCGGCACCCGGACCGACGTCGCCGGAGCCGGGGACGGCGTCCGGCGTGCTGAACAGATAGCGGTTGAAGATCATGAACTTGCCGACCCACAGCACGCCGTAGGTGAAGAAGTTCGCGAACTCGACGAGGATCGTGACGCCCATGTGCGAATGCGTGATGTGGTGCGCTTCCACCGCCGCGAGGTGCACGGCCCCGGTCGAAAGCACGACCCCGACGATGGCGATCGTCCAGAACGGGACGACCTCGCGCATCACGTGCGACCTGCCTGTCTTGCCCCAGGTCCAGGTGCGGTTGAGGTAGTACGCCGGCGCCGTCGCGATCGACGTGGCAATGAAGTTGCTCTCCGCCGCCGATCCGACCTTCAGCACCCGGAAGAACAGGTACAGCATGACGAGCGTGAGGGCCGTCGAGACGACGGAGACGAACGCAAAGCGCCAGTACTTCTTGAAGTTCGGCTTCCGCGGGAATTCCCGCGCGAAAACGAACGGGTGCAAGAGCGCTTGACGCATGACCCCGCGAGTGTACCGTCTCAACGTGAGCGCAAAGAACGGGCAGCTCGGGGACCTTCTCGAACTCGAGCAGATCGAGGAGAACATCTTCCGCGGCGCCAGCCTCGACGAGTCGTGGCGTCGGGTCTTCGGGGGTCAGGTGGCCGCGCAGGCGCTCGTCGCGGCGGGTCAGACGGTCGGGGCGCGACGAGTCCACTCACTGCACGCCTACTTCCTGCGACCCGGTGACTCGCACCGTCCGATCCTTTACGAGGTCGAGAGGATTCGCGACGGTGCCTCGTTCACGACCCGGTGGGTGATCGGGATCCAGAACGGCAAGACGATCTTCGGGCTGATGTGCTCGTTCCACCGTGACGAGGAGGGCCTCGTCCACGGGGATCGCATTCCCCCCGTCCCCGACCCGGAGAAGCTCCCGACCCTCGAGGAGGCCCTGCGGGCGCGAGATGACGAACCAGCGCCAGTGTTCGCCAACACCTACGGCCTCGACATCCGCTTCGTGACCGAGTACCCGTGGCAACGCGACGGTTCGCCCTCCGACAAAGAACAGCTCTGGCTGCGCGCGACGGGTCCGATCGGTGACGATCCGCTCATCCACGCCGCGATCCTCACGTTCGCGTCGGACCTGACGCTCGTCGACACGATCCTGCAGCGCCACGGCAGAACCCCGTTCGACGAGCATTTCGTCGGCGCGAGCCTCGACCACAGCTTGTGGTTCCACCGGCCCTTCCGGGCCGATGAATGGCTCTTCTACGACCAGACGAGCCCCGTCGCCTTCGGTGGCCGTGGACTGGCTCGGGGCTTGCTGTTCTCTGCCGAGGGCAGTCTCGTCGCGAGCGCCGTCCAGGAGGGGCTCGTCCGGTTGAAAGCCCCCCACTAGCGCCATCGCCGGATTCCGCCGTCCGCGACAGCGCCGGTGCCGCCCCGGGAAAGTCCGAAGCGGGCTCGACCGCGACGACGAGGGCGTTCCGCTCGCAAGCCGAGGCTGATCAGTCCCCCGGATCCGACGGGGCGGCACGGCGCTGTCTGACGACACGCTTCGTCACGCCGGTCACGACGCCGATCCGCCGGGCCGCCCGACGCGCGGCACGACCCGCTTCCGGCGCCAGCGCGCCGGCGACGATCCCGGCGGTCTCGAAAGTGCTCGGAACGCGCGACACCGACTTGCGCTCCGGGTCCTTCCCGGGTCGGGGGCTGCGGATTTTGTCGATGTACAGCGTCGAACGCTCGATCCACAAGACGAGAATCGCAACCCCCTCGGCGAGCGCTACGCCGGCCACATGGAGGCGGGAGTACTCGAAGATCGGCACGACGATCAGCACTGCCGCCACGACGAAATCCCCGATGTGATGAGCACGTCGGCTCAACAGTCCCACGGCACTCAACCGACCCACCGTGACGACGTTCAAGACCAGCAACAAGATGCCGGCCGCGGCGAGCGCGGTCTCGGCCCCGCCGGAGAGGTGGAAGCCAACCGCGATCAGCGCGATGGCGACGACGTACTCCGCGACCTGATGGCCGAGGAAAGGGACCCGCCGACGCGCGCGACCCCTCTTCGCTCCCGGTTCAGAGAAAGGGCGGCCGGGGCGCACCGACGATCGACCGCCTCCGGTGCCGGCGTCGATCAGCTGCCGCTCGAGTCCTTCGGCGCCTCGGAATCCTTCGGCGCCTCAGGGGTCTTCGCCGCGTCGGCTGCCTTCGAGGACTCCTCGCCCTCGGCGAGGCCCTTCTTGAACTCGTGTGAGGCGCTACCGAGGCCGCGGGCCAGCTCCGGCAGCTTGCTGCCACCGAAGAGCAACACGATGACGACGACGGCGATGATGATGAGACCGTCCGGCCCGAAGACATTGGCGAACACGCCTGCAGACACAGGCCCTCCTCTCGTTGCGCGACCAATGCTAGACCGCCCGGACCCGGAGCGGTATCGCCCCTCGGGTGTCACGCGAGCGAGTCGCCCGGATCGGTAAGGTGGCCCGATGGCCGCGGGCGTCCCACCGGAAACGGTCGACCAGAGGCTCGAGGGCGAACGGGCGCACGGGAGCGGCGAGCGATCATGACGCCGACGCCTTCTGGTCCGGAAGATCGGCGTGACGTGGAGGAGGAGCCCCCGGCGCTCGCCGTCACCACGAGCCCCAAGGCCGGCTCCGCCGAGCCAACCTGGCGGGGGATCCCCGTCGCCGAGGCGATCGAGGACTACCGGCTCGTCTGCCTCGCCCAGGCCGTCGACGAGCGCGAGCTCATGATCCACCGCCAAGGCGCGGCGTACTTCCACGTCTCGGGAGCGGGTCACGAGGCTCTCCTCGTCGGCCTGGCCCGGTCGCTGCGGGCTGGCTACGACTGGTTCTTCCCCTACTACCGGGACCTCGCCCTCGTGCTCGCCCTCGGAGTCTCCCCCTACGACGTGCTCCTCCAGTGCGTCGGGGCAGCGGCCGACCCGGCCTCGGGGGGACGCCAGATGTCCTCCCACTGGGGGAACCCCGGGCTCCACATCGTCACCCAGTCGAGCGCGACGGGCAGCCAGTGCCTGCCGGCGATCGGCTGCGCCGAGGCCGGACGCTACCTCGCCGCCCACCACCTCGCCGGCCTCGAGTCCCACGCCGACGAGGTGACCTTTGTCTCGCTCGGCGAGGGTGCCACCTCGGAGGGCGAGTTCTGGGAAAGCCTGAACACTGCCTGTCGGCTGCGCCTCCCCGTCGTCTACGTCGTCGAGGACAACGGCTTCGCGATCTCGGTCCCCGTGGAAGACCAGGCACCGGCGCCGATCTCCGACCTCGTCTCCGGGTTTCCCGGGCTCGAGGTCGTGAAGCTCGACGGCTGCGACTACTTCGCGATCCGCGCCCTCACCGCCAAGGCGATCGCCCGAGCGCGTTTCGGCGCCGGCCCGGTCCTCATCCACGCCCGGGTGGTCCGGCTGCACTCGCACTCGTCGTCGGACGACCAGACCAAGTACCGCAGCGCCGCCGACATCGCCGCGGCCCACGCCTGCGACCCCGTCCGCCGCCTACGCGACGAGCTGGTCGAGGCGGGTTTCCTCGACTCCGCGGCGGCACTCGCCATCCGCGAGGAGGCGCACGCCCTCGCCGCCGCGGCGAGCCAGGAGGCGTTGCGGGCCGCCAAGCCAGATCCCGCGACGTCGACCGAACAGCTCTGGGAACTGCCCGAGCTGCCCCAGCCTCCCGAGCCCGGTGCCGACGGCGAGCCGGTCACCTTCGGCGAGGCGATCCGGCTCACGCTGCACGAGGTGATGGCGGGCGACGAACGCGTCCGCGTCTTCGGCCAGGACGTCGCCGACGCTCCTGACGAGAAGCTGGCAGGTCTCGGCGGCGTCTTCGGACTCACCCACGGGCTGCAGCGCGCCTTCGGCGATGACCGTTGCTACAACACGCCACTCGCCGAGGCGAACATCGTCGGGCGGGGGATCGGTCAGGCGATCCGGGGTCTGCGGCCAGCCGCCGAAGTGCAGTTCTTCGACTACATCTGGACGGCGATGCAGCAGATTCGCACCGAGGCGGCGACGACGAGATGGCGCTCCAATGGTTCGTTCCGCGTACCGCTCGTGCTGCGCGTCGCGATCGGCGGCTATCTGCGCGGCGGTGCGATCTGGCACTCGCAGTCCGGTGAGTCGATCTTCACGCACATCCCGGGGATGATCGTCATGTTTCCCTCGCGCGCCCGCGACGCCGCCGGGTTGTTGCGCGCCGCCTTCCGCTGCGAGGACCCGGTCCTTTTCCTGGAGCACAAACACCTGTTCCGCCAGCGCGCCGCCATGGACCCCTTCCCGGGTTCCGGCTACGTCGTGCCACCCGGTGTCGCCGCTACCGCTCGGGCAGGCCGCGACCTTTCCCTCGTGACCTGGGGGGCCACCGTCGAGCTGTCGCTCGCCGCGGCCGAACAGCTCGCCACCGAGGGTCTCGAACTCGAGGTGATCGACCTCCGCACGCTGGCGCCCTGGGACAAAGAGGCGGTCGCTGATTCGGTCGCGCGCACGGCGCGCTGTCTCGTCGTCCACGAGGACGTCCTCACGTCCGGGTTCGGGGCCGAGATCGCCGCCTTCGTCGCCTCGGAGTGTTTTGGCGACCTCGACGCCCCCGTGCGCCGCGTCGCCGCCCGGGACGCCTGGGTCGGCTACGACCCCGGTCTGGAAAGGGCCATCCTGCCGCAGGTCGACGACATCGTCGGGGCCGCCCGGCTACTCGCCACCTACTGAGGCGGTTCGTCCGGGTCCGTCGGCGCGGCCGTCTGCCGGAAGAGCCCGGCGATCTCCTGCCTCCTCGCCGAGCGCCGGAAGGGCCGTCGCGGTCGCCTGGTCGACGCGGCAAGCGCCCGGTTCGGCGCGTAGCGCTGGGTGGCGCGCACGACGAGGCGCGACCCGACGATGAGAGCGACGACGAGCACGACGAGGATGAGCGCCGCGTCGTTCGCCAGGGCGTGCTGGACCGGGAACGGGCTTTCGTAGTCGGTCCAGACGGCAGAGGTGAGGTAGCCGACGGGCGAATGGATGAGCGCCACGGTCGGATAGGTCGTGCTCGAGCCGGCGGTGTACAGGAGCGGTGCCGTCTCGCCGATTGAGATCGCGATGGCGACGACGAGCCCGGTGAGCATCCCGGGAACCGCCGAGCGCAGCACCAGCCGGCGCAGGACGTGGAATCTCTCCATGCCGAGCGCCTCACCACCTTCGCGGTAGGCGAGCGGGACCTGGTTGAGCGCGAGCTCCGTCGACTTCGCGACGTAGGGCACCACGAGCATGGAAAGCACGATCCACGCCGCGAGGAGGGAGAACTTCCACCGGAGCCCGATGACGAGCGCCACGTAGCCGACGTAGCCGAACACGATCGAGGGCACGCCCGAGAGCACTTCGGAGGAGCTCCGCAGCACCGTCGCGACGACCCCCGGGCGGCAGAACTCGGCGAGGAAGATGCCCCCGCCGACACCGATGACGCCAGCGATAACGGCGACACCGAACGTGATGACGAACGTCCCGACGATGGCGCCGGAGAGTCCTCCTCCGATTCCGATCGTCGGCGTCCAGATCACGTCCCAGCGCCACCCGCTGATGCCCCGGGCGAGCACGCCATACAGAACCCACGCCACGGGCGCGACGAGCAGCGCCAGGCCGATCCCGCAGCACCACCACCAGATCTGGTTCTTCACCCGTCGTCGACGTGAGATCCGCCCCGGCGACCCCGAGACGAGCGCCTGACGGGGCGGCGGCACGGCCGCCGGGTTCACCGCCATCAGAACCCCGCCCCGACCGGCAGCACGGCGCCGTGGGCGGACCGCCGCACAATGATCCGCGCGCCGATGTTGGCGACGAGCGTGATGACGAGCAGGACGAGCGCGAGCTCGGCGAGGGCACGCACCGCGAGACCGCTCGGGTCGGCCTGGGCCGCGTCGAGCGTCGTCACGATCGTCGCCGCGATCGTCGTCATGACGCCGTAGATGTTGTGGGCGATCTGGTCCTGACTGCCGCTGATGATGGCGACAGCCATCGTCTCGCCGAGAGCCCGCCCAAGTCCGAGGACCGCCGCGCCGATCACCCCTGTTCGCACCCAGCGCGCCTGGACGCGCCGGAAGACCTCGGCCTCGGTCATCCCGAGCGCCTCGGCCCCTTCCTTGGTCGTCTCGGGGACCTGGCGCAACAGATCTCTGGTCGTCGCGGCGATGATCGGGATGATCATCGCCGCGAGCACGAAGCCGCTCGTCAGCAGTCCCTCGCCAGCGCCGACCGAGCCGCGGAAGACGTCGAACGGCGGGATGTTCGGCAGGTGGCTGAGCGCCGGGTAGACCGCCTTGGCGATCCACGGCCCGAAGGTGAGAGCGCCCCAGACGCCGATGACGACACTCGGGATGCCGGCGAGGACCTCGAGACAGATCCCGATTCCCGCCCCAATCCCGGCGGGCAGCTTCTCCACGACGAGAACCGCCGCGCCGACCGCGATCGGCAACCCGACAAAGAGCGCGATCGCCGAGGATTCGAGGGTCCCGACGACGAGCGGCCACGATCCGAACTGGGCTCCGGCGAGATGGGCGACCCCGCCGGAATGGAGGATCGGTGAGTAGACGCTGCCGATCGTCCAGGTGCTCGAGGTGATAAAGCCGATTCCGTCATAGCGGACCGCCGGCCAGGCCTCGACGAGGAGCACGACGACCATGGCAACGAGCGCCACGAACGGCACGACCGCCGCAAACCCGCTCCCCACGGAAATGGCCCCGTTGAGGAGCCGGTGCCGCTTCGCCGACCCGGCCTTGCCACGGTCCCCGCCGGAAAGCCGACCGGACAGCCGAGGTGGCCGGAGTGATCCGTCCACTCCGGCCACCTCCTTTTCCGTCGACGCCGTCCGTCCGTCAGTCACGGACAGAACGGCTCAGCCTGCGGTCGCAACACGATGAACGATCGATCGCTCGTGACCGCGCGTGCCTAACCGGTGATCGACTGGACCAGCTTGACGGCGACCGCGAGCGCGTTCACCGGGAGCGGCTTGAAAAGCACCGGGTCAAGGTACTTCGTCGCCGACCCGTCCTGCGGGTTCATCGCCCACGCGAGGGTCGCCTTGATGGCGTTCGCCGTCGCGACGCTCGGCTGGTTCTGCAGGACGATGGCGTACTCGAAGTTCACGATCGGATAACCGTTCTTCGCGGTCTTCGAGTCGATGAGCGAGATCGCCCCGTTCGCCGGGATGTTGTGGAAGCTCGAGATCTCATCCTCGACCGCCCCGAGCGAGGGGAGCGTGTACTTCCCCGAACCGTTCTCGAGGCCGGCGTAGCCGATCTTCCCCGTGCGATACACCTTCGGGAGATAGGAGCCCCCGAGGTAGCCGACCCCGCCGGTGGTCGCCTCGACCGCCGTGACGATGCCCGAGTTGCCCTTCTCGGCGAGCTCGTTGCTGGCTCCTGACGGCCAGGCCGCGTAGTAGAGCGACGCCCCGTCGTAGGTCGGGAGGTGGGTCCAGCTCGTCTTGTCCCCGTAGTAGAGATAGGCGGTGAAGATGAACGTGTCGCCACTCGAGTCCGAGCGGCGGATCGGCACGATCGTCAGATCCGGAAGCGCAACGCCCGGGTTCAGCGCCGCGATCGGCGCCGCGTTCCACGTCGTGATCGCACCGTCGTAGATGTTGTTGAGAATGCTCGCGTTGAGCTTGAGGTGCGTGGTGACAGGAATGCCGGGGACGTTGTAGGCGATCGCCTGCGCCGAAACAGCCACGGGGATGTTGAGCACCGTCGGCGTCGCACTGAGTTTCGAAGGCGGCAAGAAGGCGTCAGAAGCACCGACGTCGATGATGCCGCTGATCGCTTCGGACTGGCCGAGACCCGAACCGCCCGCGGCGGGATTGAGCTTGACGGGTGGGTTCGCTCCCGCCCACTCCTCCCAGAGCGGGTAGAAAAGCGACGAACCGGCCTCGGTGAGTGCTCTTGAAAAGCCGGTTGTCGGCAACGCCTGGAGTGTCGTCAGCTCCGTCTCGATCTCGGCGAGTGACGCCGTGGACGAGGACGACGATGAGTGCTTCGTCGCCGCGCCACCGGGCGAGGCGACGACCGCGCCGACACCGAGCAGGCTGGCGGCTGCGAAAGCCACGACACCTAAGACTCGGATACGGCTGGGCCGCCTGAGGGGGTCGCCGACCCGCCTCGTAGCTACTTGGTCGGTGTGCATCTCGCTTTGGTGCTCCTTTCGGTCCTCCGCCCGGGGGGCGGTCTGCGGGGCAGTTGCCACCAGAGGATCCCGGCTCCGTCACCGGTCCCCTGGATCCATTGTCGGCTCAGGTCATGGACTCTCTGTGGGCTCGATATAGCCTCCGATGTAACGCGCCGTCTCCGCGCGCTCGGGACGAGTGAACAGTTGTGCGGTCGGCGCGGTCTCGATCATGCGGCCCTCGTAGAAAAAGACCGTGTTGTCCGAGAGGCGACGAGCCTGGTGGAGATCGTGGGTGACGATGATCACCGTGAGCTCGGGGGTAAGACGGCGCACGAGTTCCTCGACCGCCTCCGTCGACCGGGGGTCGAGCGAGGAGGTCGGCTCGTCGAGCAACAGCACCTCCGGCTCGACGGCGAGCGCCCGGGCGAGGCAGAGCATCTGCTGCTGGCCACCGGAGAGCCGGAACGGCGAATCGTGGAGACGGTCCGCGACGTGGCTCCACAGCCCGACCTCGGCGAGACGGGTCTCGGCGACGTCCCGGAGATCAGAGCGCTTCGCCATCCGGTGAGCCCGGACTCCCGAAACGATGTTGTCGAGGATCGACATCGGGAAGGGGTTCGGCCGCTGGAAGACCATGCCGACGCGTCGGCGCAACACGAGCGGGTCCATGCCGTCGCCGTAGATCTCGTCGTCGTAGAGCGAGATCTGGCCGTGGTGCCAGAAGTCGCGGACCTTGTCGTTCATCCGGTTGAGAGAACGGAGAAACGTCGTCTTGCCGGATCCCGAGGGACCGATCAGCGCGGTGATCGTGCCCTTCGGGAAACCAACCGTGATATCCGTCATGATCGTCGTCGCGCCGAACCCAAGCGACACCTGGTGCGCGTGCATGACGTCGATGTCCTCGAGCAGCGTGGTACCGATCGCGCGCTCGCTTTCGATCATCGGGGTCGCCTTCGACTGGAAGGGATTTGCCACGTCGTCGCGAAGGTACCTAGGCGACTTGAACCGAAGAAGAACAACAAGTGACCGGACGATGACGGCCGTGTGAATCCTTGCCTACGGGCGGACCGTATCGCCCAGCGCCAGCTCAACCGCCATTTCGGGACTCGTGACGCCAGCACGGCCCGGTCCGGCCGGCTGATCGCGAGCTGACCGACTCCCGGGCGAGGCGCGGGGCGCGCCCGTCGTCGCTCCCGGCGCTCGGCCCTCCTGCCGGTGTCCGCCGGGCGATGGTCGAGGCGCCCGAGGGGCCCCCCGTGGCCGCGTCCCGGTGCGCCCGGTTACGTCAAACCCGCCTTCCGTCGCAGGTCGGCCTCGGCGTAGAAAGGCCGCAGAGCGACCTGGACCGGGGGGAGGTGGCCGTAGACAAGGACCGCCTCGCCGGGGCGGAGTCGCCGCAACCAGGCCGCCGAGGCGAGACGACGATCGGTCGCGCTGCGCGTCGTCGACGTCGTGCCGACAGCGTCGACGGTCCATGATTCGATCGGGCGTTGCTCGTCGCCGATGAGGCGGGACATCTGTTCCAGCGTCGCCGGGTCGGCGATCCCCGAGCAGACGAGCTTGGCCCGGTGGTTGTTCACGACGGTTGCCGCACGCGACCCGTAACGCGCCTCGATTTGCGCGAAGTCCTGCCAGACAGTGACGAGTTGGATGCCGTGCGAAGACGCCGTCGACGCCAAAGTGTCGAGATCCGCCAAGGGTGCGATGTTCGCCGCCTCGTCGAGCACGAGGAGCAGCGGCGGATCGAGACTTCCTCCCCGCGCCGATTTCGTGATCGCGGCTTCGAGGATGCTCCGGAGGACCGCCACGAACAGGGGACGGAACCGCGTCTGCTCGTGCGACGGCGCCACGAGGAACACGGTCGACGCGCCGCCGTCGAAGAGTCGCGCCGCGCAAATGTCGTGGCTCGCCGTCGACGCCGCGACGACTGGGTCCGCGAACGCCGCGACGAGCGTTTCGGCGGTCGCGTACACGGAACTCAGCTGACGTTCCTCCCGGGAGAAACTCGCCTGGGCGGCGAGTAACGCGTCTGTGGCGCCGGCGCGCTCCAGGGCGTCGAGCACCTCTGTGACCTCCCCCGTGTCGATCCACCGCACGACGTCGGCCATCGACCGCCCCGACGTCGCCGCGGCGAGGAGCAGCGGGCCGAGCATCTTCTCGGCGAGCGCGACCCAGAACGTGGCGTCCTCGGGAATTCCACCTTCGCGCTGCACGGTGGACAAACCGGCCGCTACCCGCCGGGCTCCAGCCCAATCTGACGCCTCAGCGAGCGGCGACCAACCGACCCGCGCCCCGTCGGTGACACCGCTCGGGTCGTAGATGAGCACCCGACCCCTCGCTTCACGCGACCGAGCGGTCTGCCGCACCAGGTCGGTCTTCACGCTCGTCGCGACCACCGGTCCTTCCCATTCCAGAATCGCCGGGATCGCCAACCCGGAGGTCTTTCCCGACTGCGTCGGCCCGGCGACGAGCAGTGACTGGCCGCGTTCGACCGCGACGAGTGTTCGCCCGACATGCCCGACGACGAGGCGCCCGGCTCCCGGCCTTTTCACGGCGAGAGGGTGGAGATCGGCCCGATCCGCCCAGACCGCCCCGGTGTCACCAGCCATTCGGCTGCGTCGCGGTCGGGTTCGGGCGATCCGCCCGACCGTGCCAGCGACAGCGGCGCAGCCGAACACGAGCGCCGAGAAGACTGCCCAGATGACCGCCGTCGCGGGCAGGAACCGCCGCATGGAAGGAGGCCAGGCGGCTTGTGGCGCCCGCGGATGAACGAGCAGACCGAGGAGAAGACCGAGCGACGCGCTCGGCCGGACGTCGTGCCATCCGTGGCCGGAGACGACCGTCGCGCATCCCCCCGCGACCCAGCAAAGAGCCGACAACCCGGCAACACCAGCGACGACGACGGCCTGGCGGTGCGTCCCGGGAAGGTTCGCACCCGATGGCCGGCGGGTCGCGCCCGACGGTGTCCGACGTGAGCGGGTGCGGGAACCTGCGGTCACGGTCAGGTGGGCCTGGCCGGCGAGACCAGTCGGGCGTCGGTGTCGACGATCTCGCGTTCGGCTGGCGCCACCCGGTGCTCGACGAGGTACGGCCGTATCCCGACGTGCCAGAGCGCGACGCCTCGCCGGAGCCTCGGTAGCAGCCGCGACTCGGCCTCCGAGAGCCCGAGCAACCGCCGCGCGCCTGGAACCTCCGCGTCGTTCTGGGCGAAGCAGACGACCGTCTCGCAGTCCGCGACCAATCCTTCGGCGAGCCGGACGGTCACGCTTCCCGCCGGACCTGAAGCCGCGAAGTCCGAGATCCGGTGGACGACGACGATGTTGGCGACTCCGCGCGCCCGGGCGAGCTTGAACGACGCCTGCAAGAACCGCGCCGCGCCCGGATTGTGCACGACGGCCCATCCCTCGTCGATGACGAGGAACGTCTTTCCCGATCCCTCCTGGCGCCAGGCGCGCTCGAATGCCGCCGCGGCGCACGTGATGAGGGCTCCGAGCGCCGGCGAGCTGTAGACGTGAGAAAGATCGACGACGACGACACGGGCGGTCAGGTCGACACCGCGCGTCGTCCTGCCGTCGAACATCCCCGCCAGCTCTCCCGAGACCAGCCGGCGCAGCTCGAGTCCGACCTCGCGGCCCGCGGCAGCCAGCTCCGCGACGCGAAAGCCGATCGCGCGCGCGGAGTCGCTCGGCGGTTCGAGCAGCGCCGTGACCACCGCGGACAACGTCGGTGACGCGGCGCCACGGCTGGCACAATCCAAGGCGAGCTCAATCGCCGCGTACTCGGCGGGAGCGAGCGGCCGCCCGAGACATGCCGAAGCGAG
>DASPQJ010000032.1:0-62808 GCA_035625025.1 Acidimicrobiales bacterium | reverse complement strand
ACCCGGATTAGATCGCAGGACACCTGAGATTTGCGGCTCCCGCTCGGCCTCGCGTCTAGTGCCATGGAACACGCGCGTCCGGTGGCACGCTCGGCCGTAAGGGTCACGGCCGAGGAAGACGCGGATCTCGAACGCGTCAGGGCCCTTCTCCGGGCGTGTTCGGATGCTCCCCGCGATTGACCCTCCATCGAACGGTCCAAAAGTTGTTAGGCCGCCTGTTGGGCCAGAGACCAGCTGATGTAAGTTCCGGCGGAGCTGCCGACCTCTAAACCGAAAGAACAGCTGTGGGCCGCCCGGGTCTCGATCCCGGCACCTTGGGATTAAAAGTCCCCTGCTCTTCCCGATGAGCTAGCGGCCCAACCCGCTCGACCACGCGCACGACGCAACCCCGCGCAAGAAGTCGAACTCTGTCCAGCGCATCGTAGGAGACGACGGACGACCGAACCCATCTTGAGGAACTGGCCACCGGGGTGCACCAGCTTCCCCTGGGTCTTGGGGCGCCTAGTGCTCCTCGAAGTCGAAGACCGCCGACGCTGACCGTCGTTCGGCTGGACGTGGTATCGCAGCACGGGCTCGTGGGAAATCCGACTCCGCGGCGATCGTGGCTCGATGCTCCCGTACCAACCGGGCGGTGTCGGGCTCAACGCGATTGGCCGAAGGCCGGAAACTCCGTGCCGGCGTCCTTGTGGGCGGCTTACCCTCGCCGACGGGAGTCGTGTCGTCGAGACTGGTCGCGCGATAGCGGTTCGACATCGAGGGGTGTCGTTCACTGATCGGCGAACGCCGAAGGAATTCCAGTTCTTCTCGCGGGGAGTCGCTCTTCGGCACCTCGGTCAGGGCGCGGTCGGCCGTCGTGACCTCGGCAATCGTCGAATCGATGACGTCACGAAGCCTCTGCAGCTCCGCTACCGCGTTCTTGCGCTGCTCGTGGAGGTAGGTGAGCTGGGTAACGGCCCGAGAACGGTCCTCTTCGATCCGACCGAGCTGCTCGCGCCGACGCTGCTCGACATCAGCCTCTATTTGTTGAGCTTTGCTGCGGGCCGAGGCGAGGATCGTCCGAGCTTCCTCGGCGGTCTTCTCGCGGAGCTCCGCCAGTTCTACCTCTGTCTTCTCCCGGAGCGCGTCGGCCCCCTCTCGCGCTTCCTCGAAAATCCGCTGGATGTGCTCGCCGACACCGTCGAGGGGGAACGATTGGGACGGACGGCGGTGGTCCTCCAGAGCGGCGACGCGACGATGCAGTTCACGGAGTTGACCAACGGCGGCGGCGAGTCTGCGCTCGGCCTCCGAAGCACGGTACAGCGACTCGTCCAGTCGCCGCTGTTGGGCAGCGACGTAGCGATCAACCTGCTCAGGGTCATAGCCGCGACGATACGCACCGAATATCGGTGTGGCCTCGGCCCCCTGCGACGCACGAGACTCCTCCATGCTCGCCTCCCAGCGCCTCCCGGCGCTTTGCTCGCCTCGATGCGCCCGTCGAATCCGGCCGGGCAGCAGTTCGCCTGCAGTCCTGATGGTACCGGGCCGCTGCGCGCCGGGTACGGAACTCGACCGCGCCGAACTACTAGATTCTGCCGGATTCGCCACCGGCTTGGGTCGGAAACCGGTGACATCCGCTCACCCGGCGTGACGTGCGGCTCATCGGACCAGGTCTGGCGGCGAGTCTCATCGAGATTGGTCCGCGACGGGTCGCCCGTGCCCGGCCGAGGCCGATCGCCCGCTGTGCCGTCGTTACGATACGGGGACTGACGTGCTCCTTCGGTGGCTGCGGCGTGATCACGCGCGATCGGCCGCTGAATCAGAGGTGACGAGAAAGGAGCGGGTGGCGGTGGGCGACAGGGACCCCGTGCTCGCCGAGGGCGATGCGATCGAGGCGGCGCTCGGCTCGGCGCTGGCCCGCGGCGGGGAGTTCGCCGAGGTGTTCGTCGAGGATCGGAGTTCCACAGGGATCTCGTTCGACGACCGACGCATCGAGGAGCTGTCATCGGGCCGGGACCGCGGTGCCGGAATCAGGGTCGTCGTCGGCGAGACGACGGGTTTTGCGTACACCGCCGACCTGTCATCCGAAGGACTTCGCAGTGCCGCCGAGACTGCCGCGACGGTCGCGCATGCCGGGAGGGGAGGCGTGCGTGCAGTCGCACTCGCCGAACGTAGGAACGATCCTGTCGGCCGGGTGGAGATCCCACCCGAAGGCGTCGACAAGGCGAAGAAGGTCGAGCTGCTCGCGCGCGCGGATGACGAGGCCCGCTCGACGAGTGGCTCGATCGTCCAGGTCTCCGCCGGCTACGGGGACAGCAGACGCCGTATCGTCATCGCGAACTCCGACGGGCTCT
Organism: Acidimicrobiales bacterium; assembly: GCA_035625025.1. Lineage (GTDB taxonomy): Bacteria > Actinomycetota > Acidimicrobiia > Acidimicrobiales > Bog-793 > Bog-793. Next base: position 60,478 of record DASPQJ010000032.1, on the reverse strand, counting down.
ACGTGTCGGATGACCAGACACGGACGCGCTTCGGGGTCTCGTGCGTCGCGTCGGGGGATTCGGGTCTCCAGACCGGCTACGAGGTACTCGCACGCACGATCGGCTTCGAGCTGTTCGATCGCTTCAGCGTGGAGGAGGCAGCCCAGGTGGCCGCTCGGCGCGCTGTGGTGAAGCTCTCCGCCCGCCCGGCCCCGTCGGGGGCGTTCCCCGTGGTCATCAAGGGGGGCACCGGGGGCTATCTGTTCCACGAAGCATGCGGCCACGGCCTCGAGGCCGATCACGTCATGAAGGACGCCTCGGCGTTCCGGGGCCGGCTCGGCGCGAAAGTCGCGAGCCCACTCGTCACCCTGGTCGACGATGGAACCGTCGGCGAGAGCTGGGGGACCACGAGGATCGACGATGAAGGGCGACCTGCACGTCGCAACGTGCTCATCGAGAACGGTGTGCTCACCGAGTACATGTGGGACTACCTGCGGGCGCGCCAGGGCGGGCGGGAATCGTCGGGCAACGGACGTCGTCAGAGTTACCAGCATCTGCCGATGGTCCGCATGACGAACACATTCCTTCTCGCCGGGAGCGAGGATCCCGAGGAGATCGTCGCTCAGACCCCCTTCGGTGTGTACGTCGCCAAGCTCGGCGGAGGCCAGGTGAACACGGCGACGGGAGACTTCGTCTTCGGCATGACCGAGGCCTACCTCATCGAGGGCGGTCGGATCACCGAGCCGTTGCGCGACGCCAATTTGATCGGCAACGGACCCGACGTGCTCATGAAGATCGATGCCATCGCCAGCGACTTCGAGATGGCGCCCGGGATCTGCGGCAAGGACGGCCAGTCAGTGCCCGTCGGAAGTGGCCAGCCGACCCTGCGGGTGTCCGCGGTGACGATCGGGGGGACGGACGGTGGCTGAGCTGCTCGATCTGGCGCAACGAATCGTCTCATGGGCTCAGTCCGGCGAGGAGGTGGAGGCCTTCGTCTCCTGGCAGCGTGAGACCGAGGTGCGTGCCTACAACGGCGAAATCGAGTCGCTCTCGTCGGCAGAGTCGGCCGGTGTCGGCATCCGCGTCATTGCGAAGGAACGCCAGGGGTTCGCCTACGTCGGCAACCTTGACGAGCGGCTCGCTCGGGAGACACTCGGGGAGGCTCGGGACAATGCCTCCTTCGCGACTCCGGACGCAAACGTCGGACTGGCGAGCCCAGACGGCGTCGCGCCGGCCCGGCTCGAATTGTGGGCCGACGCGCTCGGCGCGGTGGCGACAGAGAGGAAGATCGCGTTGGCGCTCGAACTCGAGCGGAAGGTCCGCGCCGGCGACCCGCGGATCCGCGAAGTCGTGAGCGCTGACTACGGTGACGACCAGAGCGAGGCCGCCATTGCGAGCTCGACAGGGATCGTGGCGACGTCGCGTGCCACGACCTGCTACCTGGTTGCTTCGGCAGTCGCTGGCGAAGGTAGCGACACCCAGACGGGCGCGGGGTACAGCGTTTGCCGTTCACCAGACGAGCTCGAGATCGACAAGGCTTCGCACGACGCGGTCGTGCGTGCGACCCGAATGCTTGGCGCGCAGAAGCCGGCAAGCGACCGTGTCACGGCGGTTTTCGACCGGGAGGTGACGGCGACGCTCCTCGCGGTGCTCGCGGGGATCCTGTCGGGGGAGGAGGTCGCCAAGGGGAGGTCGCTGTTCGCGGGCCGGCTAGGCGAGCAGGTAGCCGCCACGTCGATCACGCTCGCCGACGACCCAACGAATCAGCTCGCCTTCGGCGCGTCCCTTTATGACGCTGAGGGGCTCGCCTGTCGCGCGATTCCTCTCTTCGAGGAGGGTCGCCTCGTTGCGTTCCTTTATGACACGTACTCGGCGCGCCTCGCACAGACGACTTCGACGGCGTCTGCAGTGCGCGCCGGGTTTAAGTCCACGCCCGGGGTGGGCGCCCGGGCCCTCAGTCTCCTTCCCGGCAAGCTCGATCAGGCTGGGGTGATCAGCGCTGTGGGCGAGGGGCTTTTCGTCCAGGGCGTCTCGGGGGTCCATTCGGGTGTGAACCCCGTGAGCGGCGATTTCTCGGTCGGAGCCGAAGGGCTGTTGATCCGGCGGGGCGAGCTCGCCCAGCCCGTCAGGGAGATCACGATTGCCTCGACGATCCAACGCCTACTGGAGGGTATCGAAATGGTCGGCCGCGATGTCGAATGGCTGCCGGGCGTCGCGGCCGGCGTCACGATCGCGATCGGCGACGTCGCGATGAGCGGGAGCTGAAGGACTCTTTACCCGTTCAGGACTTGGCGGCGGGCTTCGCCGTCACTGAACTGGTCGACGTTGATCCGTCGGAGTCCTTCGTCGGGCTTTCCTTTTTCGAGACGGGGACCGACGCGGCCGAATCGGGCACCGTCTTGTCGGCCGAGGAGCCGTTGTTCGACGCCGACGACGCGGAGCGGTTCGTTCGGTTCTCGGTCCGGTAGAAGCCGCCCCCCTTGAGAACGATGCCGATCGAGCCGTAGACCTTTCGCAGCTGCCCGCCGCACGCGGTGCAGGTCGTGAGGGCCGAATCGGTGAACGCTCGCGTGACCTCGAAGCTGTCGCCGCAGCTCTTGCAGACGTACTCGTAGGTCGGCATCGCGTTCCTTCGCCGGTAAGTCCGCCGAGGCCGGCTTTGGCACTCCAGGCGTCCGAGTGCCAAGCATATCGGGAGCTCGGCGGATCCGGGCGCCGGCGGCGCGTCGGTCGCCCCGGTGCGACGTGGCCGAGGGGTGTTGCGTACACTCGGCGAAATGCCTGAACGCGACCTTGCACGTCTCGACCCGCTCGGTCCGGCGAGAGTGGGCGACGTTGCGCCGCGCGACGCGACGCATCGCCGAGCTCGGGCCCGCTGCAAGGTCACGATGCTTCCCGAGACCACAGCGAAGGTCGCGACGAACGCCATCACGAAGGGGGATGTGCTCGGCGCGGCACGCGTCGCGGGCATTCAGGCGGCGAAGCGGAGCGCAGATCTCATCCCCTACTGCTATCCGGTTCTCGTCGGGCAGGTGTCTGTCAACTTCACCATCGGTGATGATTGTGTCGAGGTCGAAGCGAGCGTCGATGCGTTCGACCGCACCGGAGTCGAGATGGAAGCGATGGCTGCGTGCGCGATTGCCGCTCTCACCGTCTACGACATGTGCAAATCCTCGGACCGAACGATGTCGATCGGCGAGTTGCAGCTTTGGGAGAAGAGTGGCGGGCGGTCGGGCGTCTGGCGTCATGCCGACGGCGAAGCTACGTCGCCGTCTGTCTAAACACGACCACGAACTCCCGGACACGGCGCGAGTGGACGGTCAGGTCCACCACTTCGAAACCGCCGTCCGTTAGCGTCGAGTCGACCACAGGAACCGGCCAACGCAAAGGAAAGCAACGGGATGGTCGTACTCGTCCTCGTGCTCGTCTGGCTGGTTGTCATCCTGCCGATCGCCGTGCGGAAGTTCTCTGAATACCGACTCGTGTCATCGGTGGCGCGCTTCCGTCATCAGACAGAACTTCTTGGGCGTGCCCACGCAAACTTCACGAGTCTTAACGCTCGGCTTCCGAGTTCGGAGAAAGAAGCTCGCGTGGTGAACGAGGCCCAGGCATCGGCGTTAAGAGCAGTTCAGACGCGCATTGAAGCGCGACGCACCCGTCGGCGGGAGACGCTTCTTCTCCTCGGATCGGGGATCTGTTCAACGCTCCTCGTCGGGGCGGTGCCGTCGCTGCGCGCCTTCTGGGTCGTGGCGGTCTTGCTTGCGATGGTCACGGGCGTGTATCTCGCGTTACTCGTCCGCTGCGCCGCGGCGGAAGTGATGACGGCTGAACGCGCGCTAAAGATTGTCACGATCACAACCGCCGCCGATGGGATCGACTCGCAACAGGAGCGCCCCGTGGCTGTCGCAGGCGTTGAAGGGTTCGTCGCTATCTCACAGACATGCGAACCGCAACTACCGCGCCTCGTGGTTCCGGGCAAGCCCACCTAGCGCGGCGAACCATCGACCGCGTGGACGGTTGAGGGAAGCGGTCAATCGTCAGGAACGTGGCTGGCTTTCCAGGCGACGGTCTGGTTCGCCGACCAGGTTCGGGTGAGCACGACTAGTCTCAGGCGGGTTCCAGGCCTGCAGGTCGTTCCTGGCCGTTGACCTGGGGGTGTAGCTCAGCTGGTAGAGCGCCACGTTCGCAACGTGGAAGTCGGCGGTTCGAGTCCGCTCACCTCCACTGCTGCCGAGATCACTGTCCCCAGAATGTCCCTTTCACGTGTGATCGCTCTGTGACGCTGGGTGGCCTGCGCGAATGCTCCTTTTCATAGCCCAACTCGCGAGAGCAAGGTCACCGGCGTGCTCAGGCGATTCGTGCCGGTCCAAACCCCTCGGGTCGCGGTTGACTGCAACCGCGAGGTCGCGTTGCAGGGGATTGGGGAATGAGTGAACAAGCTCAGTGCAACGCCATGGGATGGACGTCGGGGTCGCTGGCCATCTTGTCGGTCGCGAGGGCAACTCGTGCATAAGCAGCAGTTTGTCGTCCGACAGTGGGATGATTACGTGGAGTTGGGGACCCGTGGTGCGTAGCGCTTTGGTGCTGACGCACGAAAGGAACACTCATGGACCTCATGACTCAGTACATGGGGCTGAAGCTGCGCAACCCGCTCGTTGCATCAGCCTCTCCACTTTCCTGGACTCCGCAGGGAGTTCGCTGGTTGGCTGACGCCGGAGTCGGAGCGGTTGTGCTCTACTCACTTTTCGAAGAGCAGCTGCACCGGCAGGCTGACGAGAACGTGCGACTCGTCGACGCCAGCACTGAGGGTCTCGCCAAGCCGTTCCTGCACGTGCCCGATGACGATGTAGACGAGCCCGGGAACCCGCGCCATTACCTGAGTGTTCTCGAGCGTGCCTCATCCTCTGTCGACATCCCGGTGCTGGGGAGCCTCAATGCCGTCGCTCCGGGGGTTTGGGTCGACTACGCCCGAGCGATGCAGGACGCTGGGGCTGCCGCGATCGAGTTGAACATCTATTACCTGCCGGGCAACATTCGGATTTCCGGTCGCGAGGTCGAGGAGCGGCACATCGACTTGCTCAGGCGGGTCAAGGACGCCGTCACCGTGCCAGTCGCCGTCAAACTTGGTTCGCATTTCAGCTCGACCGGTGAGATGGCGCTGCGCCTCGACGAGGCCGGCGCCGATGCGTTGGTGCTGTTCAACCGGTTCCTGCAACCCGACATCGACCTTGACACCCGCACCTTCGTGCCCCAGTTGGGTCTTTCCACTCCAACCGATGCCCGCTTGCCCCGCACGTGGATTGCCCTCTTATACGGACGGGTACACGCCTCCCTCGCGGCGACCACCGGCGTCGAGACTTCGGTCGACGTGGCGAAGTACCTCATGGCTGGCGCGGACGTCGTGATGACCGCCTCGGCGCTCTTGCGCCATGGCCTCAAGTACGCGACAGTCCTGCTCGACGGGCTGGAGGACTGGATGCAGCGCAACGGATTTGCGACGGTTGGCGAGCTGCGTGGCCTGGCCGCGGTACCGGCTGACGCAGATGAGGCTGATTACGAACGCGCGGGTTATGTCAGCGCAGTACGGGAAGCCAACATGAGCAACTACGGACTCTGGTGAGCCGGTCGTCTGCAGACTGTGAGCTGCCTGCCTACGAAAGTGGCTGGAGTACGCGTCATACCCCCGGACGAACCGGAAGCCTGTTCACCAGCCTATCTGGGAAGAACTCCCCTTCGCCGATCGAGGTGTGCACCGTGGACCCACGTTTGAAGACTTCGCCGGGCGACGCCGGCTCGTTCCAGGTGCTTGAGGACTGTGCTGCGGAGGACACGGAACCGAGTCGCGAGCTGACGGACGGGATCACCGCTCAGGTAGGCATCGCGGAGTTGCTTCACCTCGTCTTCGTTCAGGCGGTGCTGGAACTAACGTTTCCGCAGATCTAGCTTGGGATTCTCCTCGGCTCGGGATCCTTGCTCGCCGATCAGCGCATTGAGTTTTTCAACTCGTTTCCGGACAATGAGGTTCGAGAGTTGTCCGCTCATCCCCACTGATAACACCATCGTGTCGCCCGAGGCTGGCGAATTCGACAGCCAGGTGCGCAGGTCCCGCAGGGAGCTTTGAACACCACGAATCAATCGCAGTGTCTGCAGGCAGTCTCGAGCAGGCACCTCGGGGCGACCCCGCGCTGTTCGTTCGGGCGGACATTCTGGATACCGTTCAATGCGCGGATCGCCGCACATTTGTCTTGTGATGACAGTTCCGTGGCATTACAGGTTCAGTTGCATCCAGATCAGCCTTCAGGTGGGCGTCTCGCCAATGGAGGGCGACCACTGTGAAGAACTAACGCTCCTTGAGCGGCAGGAGTTCCAAATCGGGTGGCGTCTTCCTGGCGTGATAGAAGCCGAACAGGACAAGGATGAGCATCACGGCCGCAAGGGCGAACGATGCGATCCCAGCCCAGAAGGCGATCGTCCCGAAGGTACCGAACGCATAGGCCTCAAGAAGCAGGCCCTCCAAGGTCGAGGCCTTGAAGGCGATCTCGACGTCCGCTGCGAGCTTTGTGTTGTTCGGGTGGGCAATGGAAGCTGCGCTGACCTTCGCGTAGACGCCACCATAGGGCAACCCGCTTATGTCGGAAGCGATCTTCTGGGCGTACGCATTCGCCTGTGGCCCGGTGAGGACCTGCTGTCCGGCGTACTGGAGGAGGAACGACCGCTGTGCTGGAGGGATCTTGGACTTCGTCGGGAAGTGGATGTCCTGGCGAGCAAGTTGGTTGTGCACGCTCGAGGAAGTGAAGCTGTAGCCCCACATCAGCAGCGCGCCCGCCACTACGAGCACGACGACGACTACGACGCCGCCAAGGCTGATGAGAATATCGAAGGTCTTGCGTCGCATTTTTCACCTCACGGTCTCGTCGGAGTCTCCGGCGAACCTCAAGATCCACTTGTTGGTTCTGCCCGGTCAGGGTGAGCCTAACGATCCGAGGCCGTTTTCCCGGCGGACTAGCTGACACCAGAGCCAACGTCGGCAGGGGGACCCGATGAAACGCCGTCGTTGCCCGAAGTCGATCCCTCGCTGCCGACCCAACTGTCGGATCCTGAGAGTTGAGTCGCCACAGGACCCAGGGCGCTTCAAGGTGGAGTCATACCAGAAGCTTGGTGCGTAGCCGAGGAGTGCGGGACCGTATCTGGCTTCAGCAAAGAACTTGAACAGGCGATTGAGATGGCATAAATGGCTTCCGCCGGTTCTTGCGAAGTTGGGGTCACTCGCCCAGTCGAACCACGCTTTTTGTGAACACTCGATGAACAAAGCCCTGTCACTGCTGATTTCGGGTGCCTTTGACGTGGTGTCTCTTCTAGGATCAGGTCGTTCCAGCAGGTCATCTCGGATTTCTCCGAAGCACCGTCTGAAAGAGAGGCCACGTGCAAGAACGCAGCCCCGCAGAGGTCGTCCGTTACGCGGCGGATGAAGGTGTTGTGGTCGTTGATCTCAGGTTCTGTGATCTTCCCGGCTTGATGCAGCACTTCTCGATTCCGGTCGGCCAGTTCACCGAAGATGGTTTCAGCGAAGGCTATGGGTTTGATGGCTCATCGATCCGGGGGTTCCAGCAGATTCATGAGTCGGACATGATCTTGCTTCCAGACCCTTCGACGGCTGTTATCGACCCCTTCCGTCAGCACAAGACACTCATCGTGAACTGCTTCGTTCACGACCCGGTGACCGGTGAGAGCTACAGCCGCGACCCACGCCATGTTGCCCAGAAGGCGGAGAAATACCTTCTGGCGACGGGAATTGCTGATACAGCGTGTTTTGGACCGGAGGCAGAATTCTTCATCTTCAACGACGTCCGTTTTTCCCAGGACCAGCGTTCAGCCTTTTACCAAGTGGACTCGATCGAGGGGATCTGGAACTCGGCGCGCGACGAGGGTCCCAATCTCGGTTACAAGCCCCGGTATAAGGAGGGTTACTTCCCCGTGCCACCCATGGATCATTTTCAGGATCTTCGTTCGGAAATGATCCTGACCATGGAGAAGCTCGGAATCGAAATCGAAGTCCAGCACCACGAGGTCGGAACAGCCGGTCAGGCTGAGATCGACATGCGTTTTGACACTCTGCTCGCGATGGCGGACAAGCTGATGATGTACAAGTACGTCGTCAAGAGTGTCGCCGAGCACGCGGGGTGCACGGCGACCTTCATGCCGAAACCGTTGTTCCAGGACAACGGTTCAGGTATGCACGTGCACCAATCCCTCTGGGGCAAAGGCGTGCCGCTGTTCTACTCAGAGACCGGGTACGCGGGACTGTCCGACATGGGTCGTTGGTACATTGGTGGGCTTCTCGCTCACGCGCGGTCGATTTGCGCGTTCGCCGCGCCGACGACGAACTCCTACAGACGACTGGTCCCTGGTTACGAGGCCCCTGTGAACCTCGTTTACTCCCAGAGGAACCGCTCGGCGGCGTGTCGCATCCCGCTCTACTCCAAGAGCCCGAAGGCCAAGCGCGTCGAGTTCCGATGCCCAGATCCCGCCTGCAATCCGTACCTTGCCTTTGCCGCGATGCTCATGGCCGGTCTTGACGGTGTGGCAAACCGCGTCGAACCACAAGCGCCGGTCGATGAGGACCTGTTCGAACTGTCACCGGAGGAGATGGCGGCGATTCCCCAGGTCCCGTCGTCGCTCGACGAGGCTCTCGAGGCCCTCGAAGCCGACCAGGAGTACCTCAAGCACGGAGGCGTCTTCACCGATGACCTCATCGAGACTTGGGTGGAGTTCAAACGGGTGAAGGAGATTGACCCAGTGCGTCTTCGTCCCCACCCTTGGGAGTTCATGCTCTACTACGACATTTAATTCGCGCTGCTTGGTCGCCGGACCTCTCTGCGCGGCGTTCGGGTTGTCCGAGTCCTCGGAGTGCGGGCGTACCGGGAACGCGGGGAGAGGTTCGGTTGGCAAGTGCGAGGTGCCCGGCAAAGAAGGACAAGGAACAGAGGCGTTTCGCCCTAACCATCTTGTGGGCGCATCGGGGCCAGCCTGACGAGACACGCGGACGGCACGTTTGGGAGCGTCACGGTCAGCTCGCCGCGAGGCGCGTTCCACGCCAACTCGCCGTCACGGCCCGGTGGGTACAACACCTCTGCGAGGATCTGCTTGTGTCGCAGGTGTGCAATGGGGAGCACGATCCTGTGCTGGTCGGCCCCCTCGGTCCGCTCTGACGCGCCCGCGATCGGTTCGCGGTGCCAAACGACGACATAGGTCACCGACTCGGCCCTCATCCCAAGGGCAAGCCAGGAATCGACCCACCCTGGAAGCCCCAGTGGCCAGAACGGGATCGCGGTGGCCAGGTCGGGCCTGATCAGCTTGTAGGCGCTGATCGCGTCTGCCACAAGCTGTTGTTGAGAGTCGCTCATCCGGTCGATATGTCCTGAGAGGTGGAGGCGGCAGAGCAGTGCGCTGGAAAGCGCGAAGGTAATCTCATCGTCACTCCACTCCGGCTGAGGGCTGGCCCAGATGCCAGCTTGCTCAGGCGCCATGGCGGTCGGGGCCGCCGCCGCGATGGCCGGATAGCGCAAGAAATCTGATTGATCGCTCGTGGACTGCAGTTGGAAACGCGACAGCAACGCATAGTCAGTACGCATGCCCCCGGAGGAACAGTTCTCCAGGACGAGGTTGGGGTAGCGATCAAGGATTGCGTCGATCCAGTCGAGATAGGCACGGTTGTGCGCCAGCATCCCCGCACCCGCGCTCACGTTCCCGTTGTCGGTACCGGGTCCGACGTTGATGTTGTAGTCCATCTTGAGATATCCGACACCGAGATCTTCGACAAGGAAGTCGACCACTTCGTCGAGATGCTTCACGGTCGCGGGGTGGGAAAAATCGAGGTGATATCTATCCTGTTCGACCACTCGGACCCCGCCCCGGCCGAAGAACGCCTCAGCCGGGAGTTGGTCCACGATGGGACTTCGTACTCCAACGACCTCCGGTTCGAGCCAGAGTCCGGGGGTCATACCCTCTGCCCTGATGAGATCGAGTACTTCGGTGAGACCGTTCGGGAATCTCGTGTGCGAGGGCTGCCACTCGCCGACCGTGTCCCACCAGGCGTCGCCGATCTCGTTGTACCAGCCGGAGTCGATGCAGAAGTACTCGGCGCCGACTTTAGAAGCAGCACGGATCAGCGGCAGGAGTCGATCTGTCGTCGGATTGCCCATCAGGGTGTTGAGATAATCGTTGAAAATGACCGGAAGGATTTGATGGTCCTCGTGCGGTCGCCGCATGGCCCGGCGGTAATTGGTGAGACGGGCCACGGCTCCTTGGAAACCGTCGTTGCTGAGGGCGATCGCGACGGGGACGGTTTCGAAGGATTCTCCCGGCTTGAGAACAAGGTGCCAGTGGTGCTCTAAGTCGGTGGGGCCGAGCAACGCGAGATAAGCATGCGTCGACCCGGGATCAGAGTGTTTCGAGGTCTCGGCGCCAGCTGTGTGTTCGCCCACTTGCCAGTGCCAGCCGCCGTTGTGCTCAATCTGCCACACCCAGCAGTTACCTGTGCGGCGATTGATGGCAGCGCCCATGGGCAGGTAGGTTCCCGATGACCAACTCCCGGCGCTGGTCACGCCGAACCGGCCCCGGGAATCGTGCTCGTGGACTGCGCGGTTGAGATCAGGCAAAGCGTCGCGCAGCGCGCGAACCTGCCAACGGTCCTCAGCGAGCCAGTCGTTCTCCGCCCAGAGGAGGTCGACATCGCCCAGACTACCGACTGGTTCGGCTAGTCCTGAGCCGAGAAACGAGGTTACGGACTCGAGGGTCAAGGGAACGTGACCGCCATTGGTGAGGCGGACCCGAGAGCGGAGGACCCCGCTTCCCTCGAGCACGGTGTAGATGACCTCGGCCGTGAGCCCCGTGCTCGAGTCCTCCAGGTTGACCCGGAGATCGCGCCAGGGACCCTGCCCGCTTTCCTCATGACCGAGATAGCGGAGGCGACCTCCTATGACGGACTGGGCGTATCGCCTGGCTGATAACGCTCGGCCACTACCGGACGCGACGACATCCACCAAGGGCAAGCCAGCCGTCCGCTGTCCCCGTGTTGCCGACTCTTGTCGGTCTCGGTTGGTCTTCGAGTCGTCTCCAGCCGGTAGCGGCACGAGACGGGTCAGTCGCGCGATTCCCTCTTCGTCGACATCGATCAACATCTCGAGCCCGCTGTCCGACCAGTCAATCTCCAGCCGGGACAATGTCCTAGAGCCAGCCACGTGCATCCTCCTCGGGCACGGCCGCCAATTTCACTCGTGCGGCCCCGGTTTCTTGGCGGATTCGATGACTATCACGTCGCCTTGGCGGCCATTGCGTCGCTGGACGTCGTTCGGGGCGTGCGGTTGTCCTTGTTCTCCGTGAGCCACTCGTTGTCGCAGGTCTCGACGCACGGCGCGAGCCCTCGACGCGGTTCGTCGACGTCCTCGAAAAGATGCGAGTACAAGCACTGCTCTTACAGCGTGCGCATAATGCGCCCGACCATGCTGTCGCCCGGCGGCTCGGCGACCGAGACGTCGTCATTGATGATGCCGAGCCATTTGATCGATCTCGGGCCGTGCCGCACCCGACATCGGCCTCCGGTCGCGGCGGGACTTGATACCTCGCGTGACATTCGCGACAGCGAGCCAACGCCATTGATGAAAACATCGTAGAAGGGCCAGAGCGCGTCGAAGCGGATGCCGGAGCTGGCGACATGCGCCGAAGCCTTGTTGCCGCAGTGGTCGAGACGGGCGATGGTTCACCTTCGGCCGCCACTCCGTGTCCCGGCTGATGTGGCGTCCGATTCCCGGTGCAGGTACGGCATTGTGGTAACGATCGCGGTGCCGTCGGTCCGCTGCTGGCAGAGCTTGCAGGTGTGTGTCGACGGGTACACGATCGCAGGGCCGATGAGGCGCGGCACGCGGTTCTTGTCGGCGCCCAACCGTGGGGCGCCGCGCCTGAAGTCAGACGAAGCACCACGTCCATCTCCCTGCTTGCTGACCGGTGAGGTTTGGAACCGAAGTCCCCGTTGACGTCGCTGGATGTCTTCATGAGCGGAATCTTGATTCTTGACCGATCGGTGTCCAACTCAAACGGACCTGCGCTACTCCCCACTTGCTGGGGGTTGACAGCGTCTGTGTGACCGGTCACAATAGCGCGTGGTGTGACCGGTCACACAACCTCGGATAGGACCGGAAGGGTGGCGAACGGGTGGGTCAGGTGCCCCCAGTAAGCGACCGAACGCCCTCAGTGAGCATTCGCGACGTCGCCAGTGCTGCGGGAGTCTCTCGTCAGACGATCTCGCGCGTAATCAATGGCAGCCACAGAGTCAAGCCGTCGACTCGTGCGGCGGTTCTCGACACGATCGCACGACTCGGTTACCGCCCGAACCGAGCGGCGCGAGCCCTGGCCGGCGGTCCCGTTCAGTCGGTCACCGTGCTGACCTCCAATACGCGCCAGTACGGCTTCGCAGCGGCGCTGGAGGGCATCGAGGAGGCAACACGCACGGCTGGTTTCGCCATGGGTGTCCGAGTTGTGGAGTCGGGTACTCCGGCGGATGTGCGGGACGCGGTGGAGCGGGCCATCGAGCCGGCGGGCGCGCTCATCATCATCGCCTACGACGCGCCAGGTATCGCGGCCCTCAACACGGTGCCGCCGGATGTCCCGGTGGCAGCGATGGTTGAAACGCCATCCGGCGACGAGGCGCTGGGAAAGCCTTGGGTGTGGATCGACGACCGCAAAGCTGCGGGTGATGCCACGAAGTTCTTGTTGGGCCTGGGGCACACGACCGTGCATTACGTTGCAATTCCAACCTCTAGGCGAGTTGCGCAGCGGACGCTGGGGTGGCGCGCTGCCCTCAAAGCCGCCGGTGTCCCCGTGCCCGAACCGGTGCAAGCCGGGTGGGACCCTCAGTCGGGTTGCGAAGTGGCCCGCGACCTCGCACGGAATCCGAAAGTGACGGCGGTGCTCTGCGGTAATGATGAACTCGCATTCGGTGTCATGCGTGCATTGCACCAAGCGGGCCGTGCGATTCCTCGGGATGTCAGCGTTGTTGGTTTCGACGATATGCCCGCCTCGGCGTTCCACATTCCGGCGCTCACGACGGTCCGCCAGGACTTCAAGACGCTCGGCAAGGCGTGCTTTGCCAAGCTGCTCGCCGTCATCGAGCCGAGAGGCTCCGGTGACGTGATCGAGTCGCCCCGAGCCGAGCTCGTCGTGCGCGAGAGCGCCGGTCCGCCGCCGGGCAGCCGATCCCGCGCGCCAACGAAGAAGACCCCCGCCCGCTCGCCGGCTCCGCTCGAAGGTAAGCGGGTCGCGGGTTTTCGTGCGGCAACCGAATCTATAGGCGAGTGACCAACGGAGGGGTGAGCACTACCCCACACACAAAAGGAGCAACAAGCATGAACGATAGTGGAGGCATCCACGACGCCTGGAAAAGGCGCATCAGGTCCAAGTTTGCCGTTGTGCTCGCCGGGGTGACCCTCCTCGGCGTGGTCAGCGTTGGCGCGGCGGGCGCTGGCAGCGCTGGAGCGACGAGCTCGTCGAGGGTCAACAAGCACCAGGCGGTGGTCAATCTCACGTGGTGGACGATGTGGTCCGGCACGACGCTGACGCTGCTCAACAAGATGGTGACCGCGTTCAACGCGACGCATCCCGGCATCCACGTGACCGAGACGAACATCCCGAGTGACGCGACGACGAGCACGGCCAAGCTGCTCTCGACCATCGCGGCGGGGGATCCGCCCGATGTCTTCACCGAGTGGTGGCCCGAGATCGGCTCCTTCGCTGCTGATGGCGACCTCGTGAACATGAACCAGTTCCTCACCGGCACCTACGCCGGCTTCGAGGCTTACGAGTATCCCGTCGCTGTCCAGGCCGGCACCTACCAGGGAGGGCTCTACGCCGTCCCGATGTCGCTTAACTCCTGGGCGCTGTACTACAACAAGTCCTTGCTCACCGAGTTCGGCATCAAGCACCTGCCGAAGACCCTCGCCCAGCTCGACGCCGACCAGGCCAAGATGTGGACCTTTAGCGGCAAAAAGATCGTGACGATGGGCTTTTACCCGGACACGGACGGAAACGGCTTCCAGTTCTACACGACCTTCTTTGGCGCCACGAACTGCATCACCGCGGCCGGTAAGTATGACTTCGCGAGCTGCCCGGGCGCCGTGGCGGAGATGAAGTGGATCGCCAGCTTCGACAAGTACCCCTACGCCCAGGTGATGGCGCTGCAGACGGCTCTCGGCGAGGTGGCCGGCGGTCAGACGGACATTTGGACGAACGGCAAGTCCGGCTTCGAACTGTCGGGGCCGTGGGTGGGAGCGCAGAACGTCCCGACCTCCAACCCCGACCTCGAAGGCCACTTTGGTGTCATAGCCTTCCCCGGGATCGTGGGCGGACCGAGCACACTTGGCCAGGGCAACTTCAACATCATCCCCAAGGGCTCCGCGCACCCGGCCGAAGCCTTCGAGTTCATCTCGTGGCTCGCCGGCTACAACAACGAGAGCTTTGTCGGCTCGATCGACCCACTGGGCGGCTGGGTGCCCGCCGGCCCCTCGGTGACCAAGACCGCGCCGTACCAGAAGTGGCTGAAGGCCAACTCCTGGCTGTCGGGTTTCCTGCCCGAGATGACCAGCAAGTACACCCAGGCGCCGGTCCTCACCCCGACGCAGGCGCAGCTGTTCACCGCGGAGAACACCGCGACGGCTGACGTGCTGCAGAAGATCATGACGCCGATGCAGGCGCTTAACTACATCGACACACAGGCGAACGCCTCGAGCTAGAAGCGATCGTCCCGCACATTGGGGGCAGCCCGGTCTCGCGACCGGCTGCCCCCAATTGCGTGTGCGCGCCGCCGGAGGAGCAGACTGCTGATATGCAGGCGTTTACGCGGGAGACGACGATGCCGCCCGCCAGTGTGCCGAATGCGACACCCCGGCGTCGCCGGCAGCGTTCTCCGCAGCGGCGGGCGATAAGGTTTGGCCTGCTTTTCATCAGCCCGTGGATTATCGGCTTCCTCCTCTTCTTCGCGTATCCCTTCTTCGCCACCATCTACTACGGCTTCACGAACTTCAACGGTGTTGGCGCCGCGCACTGGATCGGATTCGGCAATTACGTGAGCCTGTTCCACGACCCGTTGTTCAAGACGTCGCTGTTCAACACCTTCTACTACACGGCGATTGAGCTGCCCCTGTCTACTGTCGCTGCGCTCAGCCTGGCGCTGCTGCTCAACATGAACGTCAAGGGCCGCGCAGTCTACCGGACGATCTTCTACATCCCCTCGATCGTGCCGCTCGTCGCAGGCTGCATGATCTTCGTCTGGCTGTTCAACCCGGCTACGGGGATCGTGAACGACCTCCTTACCGACGTGCACCTGCCGTCCCCGGACTGGTTTTTCTCGGTTGCCTGGTCCAAGCCGTCGTTCATCCTGCTTGGACTATGGGGACTCGGCCAGCCGATGGTGATCTACCTGGCGGGACTGCAAGGAGTGCCGAAGGAGATGTACGAGGCCGCCGCGCTCGACGGAGCCGGCCCGTGGCAGCGGTTGCGCTCCATCACTCTGCCGATGATCAGCCCGGTCATCTTCTTCAACATCATCCTGCAACTCGTGCTGTGCATCTCGTACTTCACCCAGGTGCAGGTGATCGAGGCCAACGATATCGGCGGCCCCGGCACCTCGACGTGGTTCTACGTGCAGTACCTCTACGAACAGGCCTTCGTGTACCTCAAGCTCGGCTACTCGTCGGCGATGGCGTTCTTCTTGTTCGTGATCAGCGCCCTCATCATGGTGGTCCTGTTCCGCTCCTCGGCGCGTTGGGTCTACTATGCGAACGAATAGGAGAACTGATAGGAGTTGGTCGACGCGCGCCGCGGGGCGCAGCGCCGCCAAGCACGCGGTGCTGATCGTCGTCAGCGTGCTGCTTGGTTTCCCGCTCTTCTGGATGGTCCTCACCTCGTTGAAGACCAACCCGCAGTCGCTCGCCGTGCCGCCCCTCTGGTGGCCGCACCCCTTCGTGTGGCGCAACTACCCGGAAATGCTCTCAGCCGTGCCTTTCTGGCGATTCGTGCTGAATACGCTCCTGTACGCCGGGGTGACGATCGTCGGGGTGTGTTTCTCGAGCAGCCTGGTCGCGTACGGCTTCTCACGCATCCGCTGGCGGGGACGCGACGTCCTGTTCCAGGTGATGGTCAGCACGCTGCTGATCCCCTTCTTCGCCACGCTCATCCCGCTTTTCACCATGTACAAGCAGTTCCACATGGTGGGCTGGTACCTGCCGCTGATGATCCCGACCTTCCTCGGCAGCTCGGTCTTCAGCACCTTCCTGCTGCGCCAGTTCTTCATGACGATCCCGGAGGAGCTCTCCGACGCCGCCCGGGTGGACGGGGCGAGCGAGCTGACGATCTACAGCCGGATCATCATGCCGATGGCGAAGCCCGCGCTGGCGACGGTCATCCTCTTCCAGTTCATCTACTGCTGGAACGACTTCATCGGACCGCTCATCTACATCAACAGCACGGTTTGGTACCCGCTTTCAATGGGACTGAACTTCATCCTCGGCACCTACACGACCGACTGGCCCTGGGTGATGGCGGCCGCGACGGCGGCCACAGCGCCGATCATCATCCTGTTCTTCTTCACGCAACGCACTTTCATCCGGGGCATCGCCATCCAGGGTACGGGGCTGAAGGGATGAGGCCGACCCCGCTCCGAGCCGACGCGGCCCGGGTGGCGCCCGGTCCGCCCGCTGCCGCGATGAAAAGGAGGATCGTGGCGGCGCTGTGCGCCGTGTTCAACTTCCTCGTGCTCAACCTCGTGCTCGTGCTGGCCTGCCTGCCGGTCGTCACGGTGCCCCTTGCCTGCCAGGCCGCTACGGTCAGCCTTGAGCGGTGGCGGGCGACGGGGGAGGACCGTGTCGTGCGGGAATTCATCGCCGCTTTACGATCGCGCCCGCCGCTGCGGACGACGCTCAGCGCCGGCATGCCCTTCGCGGTGGCGGCGATCGCTGCCGAGGAGGTGCACTTCTTCTTCCATGGCGGCACGGCCGGTGACTGGGTGAGCCTCGGTTTCGGCGTCGCCGCGCTGCTCGGCGCGCTTGCCAGCATCGGCTACGTCCTCCTACTCGGGGCGCGTCACCCTCTCCTGGCGTCGACCGACCTCTGGTACTTGTCAGTGCAACTGGTGGTACGGAACGTTCTGCTCACCGGCCCCCTCTTCGTGGGGGCGTTCGCGGCGGCGGCGTTGCTGCTGCTGCTCAACCCGGCGCTGGCGCTCGTTGGGGTGCCGCTCGGCCTGTTGTGTCTCGTCAGGTCGACCGCCGATCTCGGGGTGCGCCGGAGCGGCCTCGACCGGTTGCAAGGAAGCTGAGATGACGCTGCGGCGCAGGGTGCCTCCCGCACGCGCGATCGCGCTCGACGACGGCGCCCTGGAGTTGCGAGTCGAGATCGGCACCGACGGTGTCGCCCGTCTCGCCCGTCTCGCCGCCGCGCCGGGCGACGGAGCACCGGGCGGTCGACCCGGCTGGGCCGAGGTGGAACCGACCGGCGTCGCCACGGGCCTCCCCCTTCTCGACGTCGTGACGACGGGCAGCGGCCGGGCACGCACGGGCCGGCGCTATGTCGAGTCGGCGACTGGCGGCCGGATGCGCTATCTGGACCACGAGCAGCGCGAGGACGGCCCGTGGTGGGAGCTGCGCGTGCTGCTCGAGGATCCCGAGACGTCGTTACGTGCCGAGTGCTCGTACCGGGTCCTCGCCGGGGGTGGGACGGTGCGGGCGACGACCAGGCTGAGCAACGCCGGTCGCACGACGGTGAGCGTCGAATCGGTGACCTCCTTTGTCGCGTCCGGCATCGAAGGTCCGGCGGGGGCGCTCGGCGAGGTCGACCTGTGGTGGGCGGAGAACGACTGGCTTGGCGAGGGCCGCTGGCAGCACCGACTCTTTCGGGACGCCCTGCCGGACCTCAACCGCGGCGTGCACGGGGGCGATTCGCGGGCGATGTTCGGGTTAACGAGCGAGGGCAGCTGGTCCTCTGGCGGTTTCCTGCCGATGGGCGCGGCGGTGAACCGGCGGACCGGCCACGCCTGGCTGTGGCAGATCGAGCACAACGGCGCCTGGCACTGGCAGGTCGGCGAACACAGCTCGACCGGCGGCGAACACGCGGGCCGTCAGGCACGCGCCGACCGCGCGCCCCGCGGCTACGTCGCGCTGCTCGGCCCGACCGACGCCGAACACCACTGGCGCCTCGTGCTCGAACCGGGTGAGTCGTTCGAGACGGTCCCGGCAGCGGTCGCCCTGAGCGGAGACGGGCTCGAGGGCGCCGTCGCACGGCTGACGCGGTACCGGCGGGTGGCGCGACGCGCGCATCCCGAGCACGAGCGCCTCCCCGTGATCTTCAACGACTACATGAACACCTTGATGGGCGAGCCGACCACGGACCGCCTACTGCCTCTTGTCTCCGCCGCGTCGAGCGTCGGGGCTGAGGTGTTCTGCATCGACTCCGGGTGGTACGCGGAGCTCGGGCAGTCGTGGTGGGAGACCGTCGGTGCTTGGCGGCCGTCGGCCAGCCGTTTCCCGAACGGCATCGTCGAGGTGCTCGACGCTATCCGCGCCCACGGCATGGTCCCCGGGCTGTGGCTCGAGCCCGAGGTGGTCGGCGCACGCAGCGCCGTGGCGAGCTCGCTTCCCGAGGAGGCGTTCTTCGTACGCAGCGGCGAACGCGTGATCGAACAGGGCCGCTACCACCTCGACCTCCGCCACCCGGCCGCGCGCCGACACCTCGACGGGGTGGTGGACTTCCTCGTCGCCGACCTCGGGGTCGGCTACCTGAAGCTCGACTACAACCTCGACGTCGGACCGGGGACGGACGCCGGCGGCGTGAGCGAGGGAGTTGGGCTGCTCGGGCACAACCGGGCGTTGCTCGATTGGCTCGACGCGATCCTCGACCGGTACCCCGGCCTCGTGATCGAGAACTGCGCCTCGGGAGCTATGCGCGCCGACTTCGCCATGCTGTCGCGCCTGCAGCTGCAATCGACGAGCGATCAGCAGGACTTCCTGCGCTACGCGCCGATCTCGGTCGCCGCGCCGATGGCGATCACGCCCGAGCAGGCGGCCAATTGGGCCTACCCGCAGCCGGAGTGGAGCGACGACGAGATCACCTTCGCCCTCTGCAACGCCCTCCTCGGTCGCGTCCACCTTTCCGGCCACCTTGACAAGATGAGCGGGTCGCAACTGGCGCTCGTCGCCGCGGCGCTCGAGGTCTACAAACGGATCCGGCCGGCGCTCTCGCGTGCCGTGCCGTTCTGGCCGCTCGGCCTGCCGCGTTGGACCGATGCCTGGCTCGCGCTCGGCATGCGCGCCCGGGAGGCGACGTACGTCCTGGCCTGGCGGCGCGGGCATCTCGCCGGCGGGTGGCCGCCCGACGAACGGACGAGCCCGGAGCGGATGGTGCTGCCGGTGCCGCACCTGCGCAACGCGGACGTGGCCAGCGAGCTGCTCTACCCTGTACTTGACGGCGCGGCTGTGCGCTGGTGTCACGTGCTCGGAGAACTCACCGTCGAGCTGTCGCGCGTACCCTTGGCCTGCCTCGTCGAGCTGCGCCCCCGCTGAGTGGCGGCGAAGGGTGCCGGTTTCGCCGGTGAGCAGAACCAAGGGCGTAATCGCGCTCGACCACCTGAGCCGTGAACCGCCGGACATGGTCTCCGAGTTGGAAGCCCTGTCCTCCGCGATTCGCCGTCGGATCACTTTGCCGCGATGACCCGCTTCGCCTAGATCGTCGCTGGCCTGGTCTCCGGCTATCCTGCCGCCAAGAGGCATGGATGATCATCGACAGCCGCAGCCACCTGCGTTGGGACTTACTGGGCGGGCGGCGCGGGTAGGCCGGTCGATGACCGGCGTGACCTTTCTGGCTTCGATGAGGGGAAGCTCATGGCAGCCCGGGCTTGTGCGAGAGATACCAGGCACTCTCGCCCTCGACATCGAAGGCGCGCGCGAAACTGACCGACAACTCGCCAGGTTTGGTGTTCGTTAGGCGCCAAGCAGCAGTCAGCCACGTGCGGACTGGCAAGTGTGTGCGCTCCAGGCGCGTCCCGTTCGTGACGAAGGAGCGATGGCGGCACGAGCCATACCTGAAGGCGCCATCCGCCCTCGCCGAGGGCTCGTCGTCAAGTCTCCTGCTCGTTCGTCGATGCCGAGCGTCGTGTCGAGGTACCGCTTCACTTCCACTTCTCGCCATTTTCTTGCGGCAGGCCCTTGTGATGATCGGGACCTTGCGGTCCAGCTGAGAAGGACGCTTGTCGGCCGCTTGGCCCGGCAGAGCCACTCACCGTATGGCAACACCGCTCAGCCCCGCGCTCACTGGCGGCGCAAGAGGAGATTGAGCACGATGAACGGTGTCGCCGACAGCAGCGCGGCAGTCGTTTAGCGCTTCGTCAGTTCCAGATTGCGGACCCCCTGTCGGGGTCGAAGAAGTGCAGCTGCTCGGTGTCGACGGTGAAGGTGACACGTGAGCCGGCTTTGAGCTCGGAGCGGGGCGCTATCCGCGCCACCCCTTCGGACTTCGTCCCCCCGGGCTGGAGCTTCGATGCCTCGCCGAGCTCCGTGGCCCCGCTGGCTGCGGCGGTGTCCTCGGAACGGGCGCGCGTGGCGTCGATCAGGAAGTGCACTTGCAACTCGTTGCCGAGCGACTCCACCAGCTCCACGTCGGCAACCAGCGTGGACCCTGGTGCGGGCGGTGGTCCCAGGGCGGCATCGGCGAGCTCCTCGGGGCGGACACCGACGACGACCTTGCGGTCCCGGTAGCCGCGCAGCGCCGGATGAGCCGCCAAGACATGCTCGGAGAGGGCCAGGGACTGCGCCCCGAGCCGCACCTCGTCGGCCTCGGGGGAGACGACGGCCTCGTAGAGGTTCATGGCCGGAGAGCCGATGAAGGCCGCCACGAACAGGTTGTCGGGGTGGTCGTAGAGCGACTTGGGCGCGCCGCACTGCTGGAGCTTTCCCAGGTGCAGTACCGCCACCCGATCGCCCATCGTCATCGCCTCCACCTGGTCGTGGGTGACGTACAGCGTCGCGACCCCGACCCGGCGTTGGATGCGGGAGATCTCGGCGCGCATCTGGACGCGCATCTTGGCGTCGAGGTTGGACAGCGGCTCGTCCATCAAGAACACCGAGGGCTCGCGCACGATCGCCCGGCCCATGGCCACGCGCTGGCGCTGGCCGCCGGAGAGCTGGGCGGGCTTTCTTCTCAGGTATTCCATGAGACCCAACAGGTCAGCGGCGGCGCGGACTTTGACCCGGATCTCCTTCTTGGGGACCTTGCGGAGCTTCAGGGCGAAGCCGATGTTCTCCTCCACGGTCATGTGGGGATAGAGGGCGTAGTTCTGAAACACCATGGCCACGTTGCGGTCCTTGGGGGACATGTCGTTCACCACTTCGCCCCCCAGGCGCAGGGTCCCCGAGGTGATGTCCTCCAGGCCCGCGACCATCCTCAACGCGGTCGTCTTGCCGGAGCCAGACGGTCCGACCAGGACCACGAGCTCCCCCTCGGCCACGTCCAAATCCAGATCGGTCACCGCAGGGAAACCATTGGGGTAGACCTTGCCTACCTTCTCCAGGCTCACCTCTGCCATGAAACCTCCTCGGTGCTCATCGACTGTCCTTCCCGAGCGACTGGCACGCCTTCCGGCCCTCCACCTTCTCGGCGGAGCGCTGGGCCGCCGAAACGCTTGCCTTGTCCCGGTTGCCGCCACACCTGGCGCAATTCTTGTCGCTTCTGTCGAGCATGCCAAGCGCTGGCCAACGTGGCTCGCATCGACTGTGGGCCGAGACACCGGATTTAAGCGAGACAGGTGCATGTCGCACGGACGACACTGAGCGTCTCAAGTCCGAACAGGAACGCCCCTGCAGCACGGTGCGAGTCATCCGTCGCGTCTGATGAAACGTCGTTGCGCAGAATGCTCCTGCCGTTGGCGGCCTTGGGAATACCTTTCATGTGCGAGCCGACGAGAAGACGCTAGTAATTCCATCCGAATCCCAAGTACAGCAAAGCAAGAAGAAACGTACGAACTCCTCCGTTGCTAGGAAGGATCGTTACCGAGAACTGGGATCATCCCCCCAGGTGGTGCCGTGCTCTCGCGCACGACGAGGTCGGTGGCGAGCTCGACGCGATGCCTGAGCATCCCGCCGCTGTTGGCGCTCTCGAGCAGGGTGCGCACGGCCACCGCAGCCATCTCCGTCAGCGGTTGGCGCACTGTCGTCAGCGACGGAGTGCTCCACGCGCTGGGCGGGCTGTCGTCGAATCCGACGACGCTCAGGTCCTCGGGGACACGGAGACCGGCTTCGCGCGCGGCACGTAGGACGCCAAGAGCCGACAGGTCGTTCCCCGCGAAGATCGCGGTCGGGCGCGCGTCCAGACCGAACAGCGCCTTCGCCTGCTCGTACCCACCTCTGACGCGGAAGTCGCCCGGCCTTACGAGTTCGTCGTCAACGGTGAGGCCGGCCCTTTCCAGGGCGGCGCGGTAACCGTCGAGGCGCGCTCGGCTGCACAGAAGCTCCGGAGGGCCGGTGATGATCCCGATCCGCCGGTGTCCCAGGTCGATCAAGTGCTTGGTCGCCGCCAGGCCGCCCGACCAGTTTGTGGCGCCGACCGAGCTCACCTCCGGACCGGGCTCTGCCGTCGGGTCGATCACGACGAACGGCAGGCCGCGGGCAACGAGCACTGCCTTCTGACGCTCCGTGAGCTGGGAGAGCAAGAGGATGATCCCCCGGGTGCCGCGAGACGTGATGTGGTCGAACCAGACCCGGCGCTCGTCCCCCTCCGAGAGCGCCGTGAACGCGACCGTGAGCCCCTCCGCTTGAGCGGCGGCGGCGGCCCCCCGGATGATCTCGGTCGCCCATGGGCTGTCGAAGTCGTTGAACACGACGTCGATGAGCGGCGGCGCGTCATCGTTCGCCCGCTTGCGGTAGCCGGCGGTCAAGAGCGCTTGTCGGACGAGGGTGCGGGTCCGGGCAGAAACGTCGGGCTTGCCGTTCAGGACCTTGGAAACCGTCGCCGTGGACAAGCCGGTCTCGTGGGCGATCTGAGCAAGGGTGACCCGCCGACGGGCGTGGGTTCGAAATTGCCGCGCCGGTCGTCGGGTCCGCGCAGGCTCAGACGCGGCGAGGGCGGCCTCGCCTGGCGTCTCAGCGAGCGTATCACTTCCCGTCATGCTCCTGTAGATGATAGTGGTAGCTTGCGGGCTTTTCACGGGAATCTTCGGACTCTATGCGTAAACCTAAATTGACAATTCCGGACTCGGCCGGCAAGTTGGCGGCATATTCTCACGAAATGGACCTGCACCGGAAAAGTCACTATAAGGGTTTTTCGCGACACCGATTACGACTAGGGGCATACGCCGCTATCGAGGGTTGACCCGCGCGGCGCCGCGCTGGAGCCTTATCTTCGTAACATTTCGGCGGAACATTTGGATGTCTGGTGATGCCTCCAGATAGCGCACCCACGAATCGCGAATTCAGAGGTTGACTCGGGACATCTGCTCAGCGGCGTACCGGTCGCCCACCGCTGCTCCCCTCGGAACGGCCGCGTCGATGGCTACGAGATCCTCCGGCGTGAGCTCGAGGTCGCCAGCCTTGACGTTCTGTTCCAGGTACGCGCGCCGCTTCGTCCCTGGAATCGGTACCACGTCGTCGCCTTGAGCGAGCACCCAGGCGAGCGCGAGCTGGGCGGGGGTGACGCCCTTTTTTTTGGCCAACGGCGCGATTCTGTTGACGAGCGCCAGGTTGGCCGTGAAGTTCTCCCCCTGGAAACGCGGGTTGTGGCGTCGGAAGTCATCCTCGCCGAACTGGCTGGGATCGTTGAGCTGCCCAGAGGTAAAACCTCGCGCCAGGGGGCTGTAGGCGACCAGCCCGATGCCGAGCTCGCGCAAGGTGTCGAGAAGCTCTTCCTCCACGTACCGGGTGAGGAGCGAATACTCATTCTGCGAGGCGGCTATCGGATGGACGGCGTGGGCGCGTCGCACGGTCGCGGGCGCCGCCTCGGAGATGCCGAGATACCTCACCTTGCCGGCTTGGACCAATTCATGCATCGCGCCCCAGGTTTCTTCGATCGGGAGGGTGGTGTCGACGCGATGCTGGTAGTACAGGTCGATGTGCTCGACGCCAAGGCGCTCCAAAGAGGCGTCGCAGGCCCATCGCACGTACTCGGGCTTGCCGTTGACGCTGACGAAGCTGCCGTCCGGCCGACGCTCGTTGCCGAACTTCGTGGCGAGCACGACCTCGTCCTTCCGGCCGGCGATTGCCCGTCCGACGAGCCGCTCGTTCGTAAACGGGCCGTACATGTCTGCGGTGTCGAGAAGTGTCACTCCGAGCTCGAGGGCCCGGCGGATCGTCGCGATCGACTCCTCATCGTCGGCCGGGCCGTAGGACTGGCTCATGCCCATGCAACCGAGCCCGAGAGCTGAGACCCGCAGCCCTTGCCCCAACATCCTCTGTTTCATTTCCGTCTCCCGACTTTGACTACCTTCGGGGCCAGACTACGGGGAGCGGCTGGGTGCCGCAGAACCTGGCCGGTCATGGCGCGGCGCGTCCAGCTCGTGACGTTCCGCACGGAGGTCGACAGGTGGCATCGGCACCCGTTGGCGGTGCTCGGTGCGCAGAGGTCTTGCAGGTCAGCCGTCGCGGGCGATTCCTTGTCGGGAAGTGGCGTGACGGCCATGGGATCGCTGCGCGCAAGCCCTGCGGCAGGGTCTTTTCCGCGGCTCTAAGACTTTTTGCGACATGCTGCGAGGCGTGACGGCCTGATGAAGCTCCGAAGGGTGTGCGCCGACGGAGGGGTCATGAGGCCGCGACGACTGCGGTCCACGTCACGCGGAAGATGGAAAGGCCGTCCTCGGCCGTCGTTGTGATCGGCGCCCCCAGCTACGTTGGCAGGGGCTAAGTTCGCCTCGGCAGGGTGCGACGGAGGATCGCACGCCCCGTTGAGGAGAGAGAGATGGCAGACGTTGGCGATCGGATCGCAGTGACCTCCAAGGGCGCGCCGCGCTCTGGAGTTGTGACTGCTATCAGCGGTGACATGATCACCGTGCGGTGGGACACGGGCGGTGAGTCGAGTCTTATCCCCGGACCGGGCGTCCTCAGCGTGGTGGCCAGCAGGCGACGGGTGCCGGCCGGGTCCCCTGTTCGGAAGATTACGGACACGAAGAGCCCCGCTAAGCGGGGAACCGCGGTCAACTCGCGAAGTGACGCGGTCATAAAGGCCGCCGCTGGCAAGAAGGCTTCGCCGGTCAAGAAGGCTTCCCCGGTCAAGAAGGCTTCGCCGGTCAAAAAGGGTGTGGCCACGAGGGCTTCGGCCGCTCGATCGGTCGGCAAGAAGACAAGGTAGAGCGACTCTCACGTCGGCGAGAATGCGCTGGTGGAGGAGCCTTTTCTCGGGGGCGCCGTCGCGGCTCAGAAAACTAATCTGGAAGCGTGCGATTCGTCGCGCTACGTGAGTTCATTGTCGTTGGGGCTCTCGCGGGATTCAGCATCGCGTTAGGAGCTCAATCCGCAGCAAGACCCAGCGGCGCCCCGAGCGAAAGCTTCCCCACGATCGTGAGCGTCGCCGCGGGTGGCTATACGGGGTACGCCGTCCTTTCCAACGGCCACGTGTGGGCGTGGGGCGACGACCTGGAAGGTCAGATTGGGGACTCAGGGCCTTGGTCGTCACGCCCAGTCCCGGTCGAGGTCCCGCGTCTTTCGGCAGTGATCGTGATGGCGGGCAGTGGGAACAGCGCGTTCGCCCTCCGGAGCGACGGCAAAGTGTGGGCCTGGGGTGACGACAGCCAGGGTGAACTCGCCGATAAGAGTTTCACGGCCCGGCAGACTCCTCGACCCATACCGAGGCTGACCGCGATCAAGGACATTGCTGCCGGAGCCTTCAGCGCTTACGCGATCCGGGACGACGGAACGGCCTGGGCTTGGGGAGACAACGGTTTTGGACAACTTGGGACGGGGTCAAAAGGAGCTGTCTCGACCATTCCACAAGAGCTCGCGCGTTTGACCGATGTTGTCTCAGTCAGGTCAGGCTCGGCGGACGGCTACGCGCTGCTCCGCGACGGAACCGTCTGGGCGTGGGGTGACGACAGCCTCAAGCAGCTCGGGGGCGCGCGGTGCGGTGCGTCACGATCCGATCGTCCTAGTGTCTGCCTGGGCTCGAGTGTCCCCCAGCAGGTCCTCGGTCTTGCCGGGGTCGTGGCGATCGCGGCTGGCGGAGACTCGGGCTACGCGCTACGCCGCGACGGCACGGTTTGGGCGTGGGGTGACGACGAGTTCGGCGAACTCGGCAACGGCGTTCGTCGTCTCGACGAGGCCACGCCAGTCCGCGTGGAGGGCCTGATCCATGTCGTCGCTATCGCCGCGGGATCGTGCTCGGCCTATGCCCTACTGAGGAACGGCACCGTGTGGGCCTGGGGTCGCGGCGACTACGGACAACTTGGAAACGGGAGCACCGCGGACCGCACTATCCCGGTGCGAGTGAAGGGTTTGACCGGTGTCCTGCAGGTGGTTGCCGGGGGAGACATGACCTTCGCTCTCACGCGGGATCGAACCCTGTGGTCGTGGGGTGCAAACACGCTCGGGCAGCTCGGCGACGGCTCCGAGTTCAACCGAGATCTCCCTGTTCGTGTGCATCTCCTTCCGGGATCGGCGCGTTCAAATTAGAAGCAGGGGTGCTCGTCCGTCGGGCACGGGTCGGAGCACTGCGGTTTGCTGATCTGGATTGCACCCGTGGATCATGCGCTCTCGGCCGGGTCACTCCCGCCGGAACGTCAGTGATCTCGCGGATTCAGGTACGAGGCTTCCGTCGGCCGCTCTCAACCGACAATCTTGGCATACGCGATCGTCGCGTCGGCCGGCGGCGCTTTGACGACGATGTGCTCACCCCATTTGGAGAATGTGATCGTCTCCCTACCACCGCCCGCAGCGGTCATCGTCTCCTCGACCGGCAGGGTCGGCCCGACGGCCGAGACGGTCAGCGTATGTACCAACTTTGGCGAGGTGCTCGTAGCCGCGACAGTCCATTTGAGGACGTACAACTTGACGCCATGGGCCTCCTCGGTGGACAACTTCGTCCCCTTCGCCTTGGGAAGTGCGTCCGCGACCGAGGAGATCGTGAGGCTCGACTTGACGCCGGAGTACTCACTCGAGCCAGCTTTCACGAATGCCCAGTCCTTGCCTAGCTTCTTGGCTTGCGCGGCAGTCAGCCCGAAGATCGAGGTCAACCCCGAGGAGTTGCCACTCACGAAGGCGTAGGTGGGGGTCGCCTTGATCGTCACAGTCGCCTTGCCCAGCGACAAGGATTCGATGCCGCTCTTCTTTCCCCAGTCGCCGACGATCCTCTCCGTACTCGAGGTCGAGCTGGGCTTCACCGTGACAACGAGGTGGACGCTCGACTGCTGGGCGATCGCCGCTTTTGTGGCTGTGAGAACCGAACTTGTTGTCGCGACCGCGGCGGGTGCCGCCGCGCCGGGTACGACGAACAGGACGAGTGCGCCCGCTCCGGATACGAGCATGCAGACAGAGCGGGGAACGGCCCTGCGGACGGATAGACCCACGCCCTCACCGTAGCCGCCTGGTGGGAGCGATGGAGTTCGCAATTTCGGGTGAGAAGCCGCGAGGGCGAGTTGGGGGATCGTTGCAGTGTCACGGCGGGCTGGTGACGGGTGTCGCTCCGACGCTTGTCCTCACGCTCTCGGGCGGCGTCCATCTGGAGGCTCACCTGTCCCGAGATCCGCCGCTGCGGCCGGTCATCGGGTTGCGCGGGTGGAGCTGCGCTGACCGCTGGTCCCTGACGTCGCTCAATCGCCTTCGACCCGTTGCATGGGCCACGTTCTCTCTCGTTGCCCGGTCGGCACTGCTCGCTTATGTCCTTTTCACAGGGGCCGGGACGTTCATCTTCATCCACGACCGTACGGGCGAGAGCAAGTTGGCCGTACTCGTCTTGTCGTCGCTCGTCTCCGCGATCGACGTTCCGGCCGTGATCGTCTTCATGGCGGCGCGCCGCGGGCATTTCACCGGACGATCGGGCAGTTGGGCTCGGCTCCCAGTCGCGAGTCGGCGGTCAGGTCGCCCGTTTCGTCTCGATTGGCGTAGGGCAGGGGAACGCTCTCGGCAGACGAACGGGGTCTCCAGGCCTACGGGCCATTGGCGGTCAACGGGGCCAGGTGACGGCAAAGCGTCATGGCCCCACATCTTCGACGCGAACAGGCATGTTCCGCCGGGAGGACTCGCGCGCTGCCGTCAGGAATTGCATAACCGCGCGCGCTTCATTGGCGGACCAAAGGAGTTCCGCGGCGGGGTCGCCGCGCAGCCAGCGGAGGAACTGACGGCTGGAGTCGCGGAACGACGATCCCCAGTCGTCGTCGAGCGCGTGATACGCCCGGGATTCACCATCGACGTAGACCTCGACGGAAGGCTCTTGGCGGACGCGGGCAGTACACCGATTGACTCGGGCAAAGCCCTTTTGTCCTTGGACTTCAAACCGCTCGTCGCTCGAGTAATACCTCGATGGGGTGAGCATGTCGATCCCGAACGTGACGTCCCAGACTCCTCGCAGACCGTTCTCGTGGTTCCACATCACCGTGGTCGGCGCGTCGATCGTGAAACCGGGACCGATCTCGGTCTCCCCGATCCACGCCATGACCTCGCGTACCGGGCCGAACAGCCAGAGGGCGACCGAGAACTTGTGCCAGCCGTCGTCGTACACGAGGATCCCGCCGACATCCTTCGCCTGCTCGAACTGCCACATCCAGGTCTCGAAGGGAACGTCCCAGCCGCCCTTGCCCGTGGCCACCATCTTCATGTGGAACCCGGTAGGTTCCCCGATCTCGCCGGACTCGACGACTCTGCGGAGCACGCGCAGCGGCTCGTAGAAGACGTAGTTTTCCATCACCCGCAGGACGCGCCTGGCGCTTGTCGCGGCTCGGATCATCTCGTCGGCCTCGGCGAGGTTCGCCGCCATCGGCTTTTGCAGATTGACGTGGAAACCGGCGCCGAGGGCCGCGCAGGCGATCTCGCAGTGGAGCGGCGAAGGCACCAAGATCTCTACGACGTCCATCTCGTGGGCGAGGAAGCTCGCAAGGTCCGTGTAGCGGCCGGCATCGGGAAACTCCGCCCCGCGGGCGGCGACCTTCGCCTCGTCGAGGTCGCACAGCGCGACGATCTCGGCTTCGGGGAAGCCGCGGTAAGCGGTGATGTTGAGGTCGTAGATCCGACCAAGGCCGATGATCCCGACTCGTGTCGGTCGATCCGTTGGTACTACGGCCTGACTCATCGTCCTGACGCTACCTGAATGCGGTCGACGTCTCTCGCCTGAAGCGGGCCGAAACCCGTGGCTTGCCTGAGACGTCGTCTGGAAGGTCGAAAGCCCCACGACGACCGGTGTGCCCCGCGTCGTGGGGAACTGGTGGTGACGAGTACTTGGAGCGAGAGCGGCCCTTCAGGAGATGGCCGGCAGGACCTACCAGACAGCCTCCGTGACGGTGTCGGCGGTTGGGAACCTGCGGATGAGACGCAGGCGCGAGCCGTTGAATACCTCGATCCCATAGGTCGGATGGTTCGTTCCCGTGGCCGCGTTGAGCTCCACGCTGTACTCGCCGATGAGGACTAGTCGCCCATCAGGGCTGGCTGAGAGGCTGATTCCGTCCCAGTTGGGCCCAAGTCCCCACTGCCCGAGCACCTTGGAGTGGTCGGTCAGCTGGACAAGACTGGTGCGACTGTCAACTATCCCACCGCACGACTGCAAGGCGAGAGTCCCCCACGCGTCCGTCACCGCGTCGACGTACTGACAGCCCTTCGGTGCTGCCGTCAGGGAGACGGATCTGATGGAGGCCGTGTGCAGTGCCGACACGATCGCCAGCTCGTCCGGGTTCGCCATGGGGCACGAGCCGTATCCCCAGTCCGCGCTCGCACCGACTCCGACGGTGGACGATCCGTAGGTAAAGACGAGCTCGTCGCTATCGACCGTCCATGCTGCCGCGGAGAGATCGTGGCAGACCCGGGCATCTTCACCGATGGTCCACTGACGGCCGGTTGCAAGGTCACGGACCGCGAAATGTGAATTGTTGAAATACTGATCGCAGGGTGCCGCTTGGTACACCACGTAACGTCCATTCGGGCTTGGCACCGCCGCGTCGAGCAAGACCGAGCGCGGCATCCGAAAGACCGTTTTCACCTGTCCTGTCTCGGGGTTGAGCCGGACGACTCTGCCGGAGCAGCTGTTCGGAACGGGCACGAAGGGCCCGTAGCCCGTGTACTTGTCGGCCGGGCCGCTCGTCTTTGTGAACCAGATCCATCCGTCACTCGCTTGTACGAGGTCATTGGCGGTGTCCTCGAGCAGTGTGGTGCCGACCGGGCGCGGCAGGTCCAGCACATCCCGGGCCGGCTGGCCGGTGACGGCGGAGAACTCTTCGATGACTTGCTTTTCCGAGGGCGAGACCGACCAGACGGCGTAGAAGTGTGATGTCGTGACGGGAAGCGGAGGGACAGCCGTTGGCGCTCGGAGCGCCGCGACCGCCGTGTCTCCGGCGAGGAGCATCGTCAGGACGGTGCCCGTGGCTGCCGCTGCCCGTGCCCGGCTCTTGAGTGAACGATGACCCATGCGCGCACGATATTCCGCTCGTCCCCGGTGGAGGAGTCGGCGTCTTCGATTTTCCTCAGGGAATCAGTGCTTGGACCAGTCGGCGACGAGCCCTGGATCTGCACCGTGGCGGTTCAGGCGAGTTGTCTTGCAGGATCAGACCAGTTTCGGTGCGAGAGCGGTCCATTGCCACGTGACTAGGGCGTGGATCGTGTCATGTCCGTCATCACGGAGCGATTCCCCATTCTCCGGTGGTCCGCGACGCGAAACCCGCCCAAAATGCATCGGGACTGTCGCCACGGCGACGGTGATGTCACACGCGGGGCGGAATTCGTGACGACGGTGGACCCGGCGCCGCGTCCCGGACAACGGGGGGGTTTAGGCCCGCGGAGCCAGCAGTCGGTTGACGCGGAAGGCTCGTTCGGGTGCCGCCGGGTCGTCCGTCGGGTTCGGCCCGGCCGTAGCCCGATCGTGGTGCGACTACTGTCGTAGTTGCGTCGCGTGGGGCGGCGGGAGTGCCGGGAAGCCTGGTCGGCAGAGGGTCGCGAAGAAGGGACCGATCGAGTGGCCATGACCGGCTCGCAGATGCACCTGCATGGTGTCGCAGGAAACGTGGCATCAGGAGTACCCCGTCGATCCGAGTCCGATGAGCGGGCCTGAGTCCGCGATCGCGCCGTCCGACCCCGTGCGCGGGCGCAGTGGCCGACAGCCGCTGCCGAGCTGGCGCTGGGAGGCGCTGCGCACGACTTTCTGGCTCGTGCCGACCGTCCTCGTGCTGGTCGCCGTGCTGCTTTTCATTGTCACCTTCGAGATCGACTGGGCTGTCTACCACGGGCACCTGAGCCTCCCGTTCTGGATCGTGTCGGGTAGTGCGGAGGCGGGTCGCGAAGTGCTCATCGGGATCGCCGCAGCCAACATCACTGTCGTCGGCGTGGTCTTCTCGGTCACGATCGTGGCGCTGACGCTCGCTTCCCAGCAGTTCGGGCCGCGCATGATGCGGAACTTCGTCCGGGATGTCGGCAATCAGGTCACGCTCGGCGTCTTCGTCTCCACGTTCGTCTACTCGATCTTGACGCTCGTCGCGATCACGACCGCCTCCCGCGGCTCCTTCGTTCCGCATCTCTCGATTACCGTCACCGAGGCGCTCGTGCTGGTCGACCTCGCGGTGCTCATCTACTTCATTCACCACATCGCGAAGTCCATCCAGTTGCCGGAGGTCATCGCCGGCATCGCCCGGGACCTGTCGCGCGCGATCGACGCGGAATTCCCCGAGATCGCAGCGGACGATCGACGCGTGCCGCAGGGGAGCGGGGAGTCGCTGTCGGAGCTTTTGCACGTGATCGATGGTCAAGGGGCGCCAGTCGCGGCGAACGTGAGCGGCTACCTGCAGTTCGTCGGCTACGCGCAGCTCGTGGAGATCGCGACCCGGACCGATTCGGTCATCCGCCTGGAGCACCGTCCCGGTCACTTCATCGTGGCTGGCCGGCCGCTTGCCGTGGTCTTGCCCCCGGCGGCAGCCGGTCGAGTCGCGGTCGCGCTCACCAAGGCGCACGTAACCGGGCCGCACCGCACGCTGATGCAGGATCCCGTCTTCGCCATCGACCAGCTCGTCGAGATCGCGATCCGCGCGCTGTCACCCGCGGTGAACGACACCTTTACCGCCCTCACTTGCATCGACTGGATTGCCGCGGGGCTCACTCGCGTTTCGACCCGAACGCTCGTGGAAGGCGTTTACCGAGACCGGGAGGGTCGTATCCGGCTGATCGAGAGCAATCCGTCGTACGCCCGCATGGTCGACCGAGCGTTCGACAAGATCCGGCAATCGGCAGCGGGCATTCCCGCGGTGATCATCCGCCTCATTGACGCGTTGTCCACGATCGCCGGCGAGACCTACTCGACCGATCAGCGTCGCGTCCTCCTCCGTCAGGCGGAGGCGATCCTGCGCGGTGCGGAGGAGTCCGTGTCGGAGCCGAACGACCGGGACGAGATCCGGGCTCACTACCGACGGTTCATGGGCAGAATCGCTTCGAGCGACGCTTCGTTCCGTCCGTCGCCGGATTCCTAGGAGATCGACAGGTTCACCGAGGTTGTGCGGAGGCGGGCGATCGTCTATCGCACTTAGCGGTCGGCGTAGACGAGGATCTCACCCGTGTAGACCGCCACCCAGACGTCTCCGGTCGTGGCGTCGTAGGTGACTCCGACCGGGTTCACGCCGGTCGGCACTGTTTGGAGCACGGCAAGATCTGACGCGCGCAACTTGGTCATCGTGTCGGACAGGTAGTTCACGACGTAGAGCGACAAGCCATCAGTCGAAATCGCCAGTGATCGACAATCTGCCCCGGTGTGCACCTCGGCGACAACCCGGTCGTCGCGGAGATCGACCTTTACGACGTCGCCGGGCTGGTTCAACGAGACATAGAGGTAACGTCCGTCGGGGCTGATCACGACGTGTCGGGGATTGTCCCCGACGTAGAAAGAACCTTCGACCGACAGTGTTCTCAGGTTGACCTTGACGATGATGTCGCTCCCCATGATCGCGACGTAGGCGGTCGAGGAGTCGGGCGAGATCGCGATGCCGCGGGGATACGCCCCCATGGGGAGCACGCGAACTTCGCGATGGGTCGCCACGCCGACGATGCTCAGATTGAACGAGCACCAGTTGGAGACGAGGAGGTAGCGGTCGTTCGGCGTCACGGCGAGGAACTTCGGTACCAGACCGACCTCGATCACCTGGTCGATCGCCAGCGCCCGGGTGTCGATGCGGTACACGTAGCTGTTCGTGTCGCCGGCGGCCTCCGCTGAGGCCGGAGTGCAGGTGTCGCTCCCCTCCGGGCCGAACCCGACTCCGTACATCGAGTAGTTCGAGACGTACACGTAGCGCGCGTTCGGGGAGAACGCGGCCTCGACCGGGGCCCCGTGGGTGAGGCCGGGATGACCCGGGAAGCCGAATTGCGCCATGTCGACAGTGTCAGGGATCGTGCGCACGAGGTGTCCGTTGCTGTCGTAGACGGTGATCGTGTGCCGGTACATCATGTTCTGGGCGAAAACAAGTCCGGTGTCGGAGGCGTCCACGGACTTCGGCGAGATATCGCCGCCAATCGTGTCGATGAGCGTCAGCCGTCGCAGGTCCGAAGGCCTTCCGGGCGGCACATGACGGAAGGGCGGTGTCGTAGTCGTGACACCGGACCTCGTCCTGCGATCGAGCACCGGTGCCACGGACCTGCTGACCCCGGCGCGCGCAGATTTGAGAAGTGCTGGCGAGGCGGGCAAGTGCCAAGAGGACGGTGCGGCAATCGGCGCTGTGACAGCGACGAGAACTGCCGTGATCGACCGCGCGATCCACGTTGAGCGCAGGCGCAGACCAGATCGTTCCGATCGTTGGCAAGTGGTCATGCCCTTCCCGCCTTCCGGGTCGATGTCTCAATGTTCGCAGATGCGCGAAAGGGAACGCGCAAGCCACACCCCGGCTTCGGGCTTTGCCAGCGCGTAGCGCGTCGCGATTCTCGGCAAAGCGGCAAACGAAGCAGCCCGCCCGCCACAGCACGACCCCGCTTCCCGCCAGGAAGAAGGCGGACCTTCGTGGCTATATTCACTTCTAGACGCCCGGGAACCGGGCCGCGTCCGCGACGCGGAGACTGCATCGAGTCGGACTGCCGGCGGCCATCGAGCCGCCGCCTGGGAGCTGCCGCCGAAGTCGTGCACCTGTGCGTGTGCATTCCTGCATGACCATTCTCAGCGTGGTGCTTCGGGTATTGGGACGCGAACTAATCACGCGGAACAGGTGCGACTGTGCGACAACTTCCCGGAGTGACATCGCGCCTGATCGCGCCGACCGGGATCCCGTCGGAGACAGCCGGGTGCGATCGTCTCAGGGCGTGAAGTAGCGCCGGGCTTCGGAGCGCGACGGTTCGTCGCGAACCCGGCGGCGACGCCGCGGGGTTCTTGCTGTGGCAATGGGCCATTATGGGGAATGCGCACGCCGCGACTGGTTGTGCTCTGTTGGACGCTGACGCTGTCCGCCACGTTCAGTCCGACGGCACGCGGAGCCGTTCTTCCTGCATCGACAGCCGCTGCGTGGGTCCAGGTGTCGGTCGCGACCGTCTGGTATCAGCCGTCGAGCCCACGACCGATCGACGCAGCGGCGCTCGGGGACCCGGCGCGGATCGCGCTTTGGCTGGGTCGGCTCAGCATCACTGAGCGGCGCAGCCTCGACAGCCGCATCATGACGCAGCTGCTGCTCGGGCAACGTGTCGTCGTTCTCAGTCACCGGGGGCAATGGAGCCGCGTCGAGGTCCCAGATCAGCGTGGCTCCGGCTACCCACAGGGCATAACCGGTTGGGTGCCGAGCATTCAGCTGAGTGCCATCGCACCACAGCAAGGTCCACGCGAGGAGATCGTTGAGGTGCCGCGAGCGTGGTTGCATGCCATCGTGCACGGGGCCGTCGGCCCCCGGCGCTTTCAGGTGAGTTACGACACGGAATTGCCGCTTGTCGGCAGGGCACCCGGTTACCTCGTTCTCGGGCTTCCCGGGGGTCAGGCGGGTGCGATCGCCGATATCGACTTGCGCCCCGTGCACATCGGCGCGGTGTCGGGCGCGGCGATTGCCGCCGAGGCGCGACGATTCCTCGGGCTTCCCTATCTGTGGGGTGGGACGAGCGCGTTCGGTTACGACTGTTCCGGCCTCGTCTATTCGCTTTACGAGCACTTCGGTCGCATCCTGCCTCGCGACGCGCGTGATCAGCGGCGCGCCGGGATACGAGTCGTGCTTGCCAAGCTGCGACCGGGCAACCTCCTCTTTTTTGCCGGAATAGGTGGCGTCGGCCGAGTCCACCACGTTGCGATCTACGTCGGCGACGGACTCATGATCGATGCGCCATACACCGGGGCGTCGATCGAGATGATCCCGATGACTTCCTCCCCGATGTGGGACGAGTTCGCCGGCGCAATCCGCGTTTACGGCGCTTCCTGACGTCTCGCCCACCGACGACGACGGGCGTGGCCTCCATCTGGAGATCAACGGGTGGCGCGAGCGGTTCGGGGAAGCCGGCGTCTGGCGTTGGGCCGAGGACAGCTCGTGCCGACCTGATCAGAACAGCTGCGCCGCTCCCCGAATGGGAGATCGGCGCGTCTGCGTGACGATCTCAGCTCGGTTCCGGATCTCCGCTCAGCCTGAACACCGGATGGCGGGTCGCCTCGTCGGCGAAACGATGCACCGGGTCGGAATCCTTGGCGTCGAAGTATCGAGCCGTCACCCGGACTTTGTGCAGATACCGCTTCAGAACCGGCCCCGCGTCCTCAGGCCCGAGCTCCTCGACGACCACCGGCTCGGGGGCAAGCCGATCCGGGGGTGTTGGTCGGCCCATTCCGCAAGGCCGGTTGGACAGCTGTTGAGCCGATGGCATCTGACCGACGGCGTCACATCTTCGCGAGCGGCGAAGGGCTGACCAGGCCGGGAATCCGCCGCTGTCGCCGGCGATGCTGCGCCGAACCGGGGTCGAGCGACCGCGGCTGCGTCTCGTGCCGACAGCCGACAAAACGGATCCGAGTTTCATTGAAGAGCGCAAGATATCTTCGCGAACCCATTCGTCGCGGTGTCCCATCTGCGTCTGTTCTCCATGCTGAACGTGGACGATCCTTCGGAGTTGCTCCTGAATCCAGACGTCATCGTCGTGTTTGGCGGCAGTACCGCGAACATGGTGGCGATCTGGCGGGTGCACGGGATCGGCCACGCCCTTCGGCGAGCGCGGGAAGACGGAGCAGTCCTCAGCGGGTGGAGCACCGGAGCGCTGTGCTGGTTCGAAGGTGGATTGACCGACTCGTGTCGTCCCGCTCTTGCTGCGCTTCCCGACGGTCTCGGCATCCTGTTCGGCAGCTACTGCCCGGACCACGGCGAGAAGCCCCGTCGTTCCTGGTTTCACGAGGAGATCGGGAGCGGAGCCCTCCCGCCCGGGCTTACCTTTGAAAATGGCGTCGCCGCCCACTTCGTGGAGACGGATCTCGCCGAGATCCTCAGTGAAGACGAGGACGCCCGCGCCTGGCGCGTGAGGCGGGATGTCGCCGGTGGCGCGCTCGCGGAATCCCTCGCGACCCGTCCGTTCGGCGGGCAGGGCCTCGGGCGCGTCCCGCCGGTCGGTGTCGCACGATACGGCCGATCCTGACGGGTGGTTCTTTTGGTGCCGACTCCCGTCGGTAAGACTGCGAACGTGGCCGTGACAGCACGCGCGCGCGACGCGGAATTGGAGTTGACCGAGGCGGCCGAGCTCTCCTGCGATGAGGTGCTCTCGCGTCTCGGTAGCAGCCCGAACGGGCTCTCGTCGGACGAGGCCGCGCGGCGATTGCTGCAGTTCGGGGCGAATACCTTTGGCACGCATCAAGTGCGCCCGTCGGCCGTTCTTGTTCGTCAGATCCGGAACCCGATCCTCCTTCTCCTGCTCGCGGCCGCGTTGGTCTCCGGGTTGACCGGTGGTGGCACGAACGCGGTGATCATCGCGGTGATCGTCGCCCTGAGCATCGGCCTGGGATTTTTCAACGAGTACCGGGCGGAAATGGCGATGGCGGCTCTGCGGGCCCAGATTCGCCAGGAGGCCGAGGTCCGCAGGGACGGTCAGACGAGCCGGGTGCCGGTGGCCGAACTCGTGCCGGGCGACGTCGTATCGCTCCGTATCGGGGGCCTCGTACCGGCGGACCTGCGCCTGCTCGAGGTCGACGAGCTCGAGTGCGACGAAGGCGTGTTGACGGGTGAGTCGATGCCGGTGACGAAGTCCGCGGCCGCCGTCCGGGGTCGCGAACCGCAGGACCAGCCGGGGTGCGCCTTCATGGGGACGATCGTCCACGAGGGGTCGGGCCTCGGCGTCGTCGTCCGTACCGGGAATCGCACCGCCTTCGGGCAGATCGCCGCGGGACTGACCGAGGGACACGGTCAGACCGCCTTCGAGGTGGGCCTGTCGCGTTTCTCGCGCTTCTTGTTCATCGTGGCGGCGGTGCTGACGGGCTGCATCTTCGTCATCAATGTGGCGCTCGCCCGTCCCCTCATCGACGCGCTGCTCTTTTCACTTGCCATCGCCGTCGGAATCGCGCCCGAGATGATGCCGGCGATCGTGACGGTCAGCCTCGCCGCGGGCTCCAAGGCGCTCACGGCGAAGAAGGTCCTCGTGAAGCGGCTCGTCGCGATCGAGGATCTCGGTAACATCGAGATCCTTTTCACCGACAAGACCGGCACCCTCACCGAGGGGGCGATCACCTTCGCGCGGGCACTCGACGCCGCGGGTAAGGAGAGCGATCGCTCGTTACTTCTCGGGCTCGTCTGCAACGAAGCGGCCGTCACCGCCGAAGGACCGGTCGGGGGAAATGCGCTCGACCAGGCCGTGTGGTCGGCCCCCGGGGCGGTGGGGAATGGTCCAGTCGCCGTTGAGGCGGCTACCTACAAACGACTCGGCGTCCTTCCTTTCGATCACGAGCGGCAGCTCGCCTCGGTGCTGGTGCAGGACCCGGGTGGCAAGCCGCTCCTCGTCACCAAGGGCGCCCCCGAGGTTGTGCTCGGAAGATGCGTGAACGTTCCCGGCTCGGCTAGGCCGACGCTCGAGGCCCTCTTCAACGAAGGGGCCCGGGTGGTCGCCGTCGCCTCCCGCCCCGCCGATTCCGCCCAAGCGCCCCGCGCCTCGGACGAGCAGGGTTTGGCGCTAGCGGGCTACCTCACCTTCGCCGACCGGCCGAAGGCCGATGCCGGCAGCTCCATCGCCCAGCTTGAACGGCTGGCGGTGGAGGTCAAGGTCATCACCGGCGACAATGGCCTGGTCGCGGCCAAGGTGTGCTCAGAGATCGGGCTGGCGTGCACGGGGGTGCTCAGTGGCGCGGAGGTCGCGGCGCTCGACGACGCTCGTCTCGAAGCGGCGATTCCGACGACGACGGTCTTTGCCCGGATCGGTCCCGAGCAGAAGTCGCGGATCATCAAGGCGGCGCGCCGCACCGGCAAGGACGTGGCGTTTCTCGGCGACGGGGTGAACGACGCCGTGGCGCTGCACCACGCCGACGTCGGCATATCGGTGGACTCGGGAACCGACGTGGCCAAGGAGGCCGCCGACGTGGTCCTGCTCGACAAGGACCTCGGCGTACTGGCGGAGGGCGTCATGGAAGGCCGCCGCATCTTTGCCAACACGATGAAGTACGTGCTCATGGCGACGTCCTCGAACTTTGGCAACATGTTCAGCGCGGCGGGAGCGTCGATCTTCCTCACCTTCCTGCCCATGCTGCCGTCGCAGATCCTCCTCAACAACCTTCTTTACAACGCCGGACAACTCGTGATCCCGACCGACCGCGTCGATCCCGAGGCGCTCGCCCGACCGGCGGCGTGGGACATGAAGTTCATCCGGCGCTTCATGTCCGTGTTCGGTCCGGTGAGCTCCATCTTCGACTACGTCACCTTCGGGGTGATGCTCTGGTTGCTCCACGCCGGCCACGTCGAGTTCCGGTCCGGCTGGTTTGTGGAGTCGATCGCCACCCAGACCCTCGTCATCTACGTGATCCGCACCCGGAGGATTCCTTTCCTCAAGAGCCGGCCCAGTCTCGCGATGCTCGCGGTCCCGACCGGCGCGGCCCTCGTCGGGGCGATCCTGCCGTTCACCGGTCTTGCCAGGCTGCTGGGCTTTAAGCCGCTACCGGCGGTGTTCTTCCTGTGGTTGTTCGCGATGGTCGTCGTCTACCTGGTGCTCGTCGAGCTGGCCAAGACGCGCTTTTATCGGGCTCCTCACGCGCGCAGTCCCCGACCGGCCTTGGCCCACGTTGAAAGAATGGAGCGGAGTGTCCGTCGCCGGGCGTCCCGCTACGTTCGCTTCCACAGTCCGCAGTGGGGGAGCGGCAGATGAACGGGGCCTCGGCGAGGCGGACCTAGGGCGGTCTTGCGACCCCAGCGGACCGGTTCCCGAGACACGGGCGCCGTCTCGCACCCGGTGCGGGCTTGGGCGCAGTGTCGGGACGTGGGCTTTACCCCGACAAGGGGTCGTGGGGGGCCGCGACGTCCCCGCCCGGGCGGGGGGCACGGTTTCCGGCTAGCCGCGAGAGGCTCGCGCGAGCACCGACCCGTTCGGCGAGGTGAGCGTCGCGCCGCGCAACTCGCTCGCCGGGAAGGGAAGCGGGGCCGTCCAGGAGCCGGACCCGTGGTAAAGCCAGAAGACGCCGACCGTCGTCGCGCGGGCGTGCGGGCCGACGACGCGACAGGTGACCGGCCCGTTCGTGCCGAGCCCGGAGATCTGCACCTCGAGCCGCGGGTTTCGTCCCTGCGTCACGGACAGTTCGCCGACAGGGCGCGAGGCCGTGTGGAAGACCGCGAAGACCGTACTCGCGGATTTCGCCGGCCGTGCGGAGCCGAAGTCATGTCCGACGAGGAACCCGACGACGCCGGCGACGAGCGCGGCGGCGGCGACGAGCGTTGCCGTCTGGCGCCTCCACGCGCTGAGCCGCGCCCGTCGCGCCTCGCGGATCCTCGTGAGCACTCGGACCTCGAAACCGAAGGGTGGTTCCCTTGCGGGAACGAGTCGGAGCAGGCGGTCGGTTGTTCCCGAGAGCGCCTCGAGCTCGCCCGTGCAGTGCGGGCAGGCGTCGACGTGGGCGATCACGTCGGCGCGGGCGCGACCGGTGATCGTCCCGAGCGCCAGGGCGACGAGGTCGTCTGCGAAGCCCTCGCATTCAGGACGGGATTCGGTCACGGCAGGTCACCGGTTGCGACGAACGAGTCGCGCAGCTTCATGAGGGCGCTTCTGATACGGGTCTTCGCCGTCCCGAGCGGGATCTGCTCAGCCTGGGCGACCTCGGCCGCGGTGTAGCCGTAGAGCGCGGCGAGGGTGATGGCTCGCCGTTGTTCGAGCGGCAAGGCCGCGAGGGCGCGGCGGACCTCGGTCGTCGTGTCGACGGCCGCGAGGGGATCGGGCCGGAGATCGAGCTGCGGGAGGTCCGTGAGCTCGTCGGCGCTCATCGTGAGTGATCGCCGAACCCGGAGCGAGTCGATCGCCAGGTTGCGCGTGATTGTGAGAACCCAGGTCGCGACCGAACCTCGGCGCGCGTCGAAGACCGGCGCGTGCCGCCAGACACGGGTGAGGGCCTCCTGGGCGACGTCCTCGGCGGCTCCGGCATCGCCGAGCATGGCGTGGGCCAGACCGAAGACGCGGCGTTGGTAGCGGCGGACAAAGGTGACCACGGCCGATTCGTCGCCGTGCGCCATGCCGGCGAGGAGCGCCTCGTCGGAAGGATCATCGGAGTCCACTGGCCCGCGCGACATCGTCATCGAACGCTAGGTCGGAGCGGTCCGCCGTCGGCGCTTACCGTCACCACCCGGCGCGCGATGACGTCTTCGCGGAGGCCTTGACGACGTAGAACCCTCCGACACCCTGGCCTTTCGTCTCCCCCGCGGCGCCGTCGCCCACGTAGCGGTAGAGCGGATGACCGGCGAAGGTCACCTGGAGGGTTCCGTCCGGCCGGCGCACGTCCCCGAGGTCGCTCTGGGAGACGCCCGGCCCCGCCTTGGCAGTGCGAACGCCTCTCGGCAGCACGAGCGGCGGCCAGATCTGGGCGCATCCCCCCGTACAGGCGATCGTGGTCGCGGTGTCGGACTTGTCGTAGTAGAGGGTGTAGCCGTTCTGGGTGACGAGGATCGCGCCGAACGGACCGCGCTTGGCCGAGTCGATGACGACCGGGGCTTTGCCGTGGCGCATCGGGTGGCGGGCCAACGCGGATCCCCGTGCCGCCGCTCCCGCGCTTCCCGCGACGAGAATGAGAGTTGCCGCGGCAACGACCCCGGCCGAGCCCGCCAAAGCGTGTCGATGGCGTGGCGGAACCAAGCCGACATCCCCCCGCAGCTTCGTCTTCGTGGAACCTCCCATCGAGCCTCCCCTCGGGCACGGCTATCGCGACCGGACAGAGGGGATACGTCCGAGGTCCGTCCGGGGATTGCCCTTCGGGGCCCGCGCGGGGAGGAGTTGGCGATTCCGGGTCGTCGACGGAGGGGAAACCCGCGTGCCCTGGGCGCGCGCGGTCCCACCGACTTTCTTTGACCAGCGCCGGAGGAAAGCGCTGGCGGCGCCATTAACTTGACAAGCTCCATTGATTTGATTAAGTAAAAGGTATCCCACAGACCACCCCGGACATCGACCCGATCAGCGGCGGGGTGCAGCTCTTCCGGAGCTGTCTCGTTTCGAGCGAGTACCCGGGCGTCGAAGCGGCGACGAAGTGGCTGTTCGAACGGCTTGACGTCGAGTACACGGTCAACACGGACCAGACCTGCTGCACCGGCCTGGGCTACTACTCCGACCTCATGCCGTTCCAGACCACCCTCGCCGTCGCGGCGCGCAACGCCTGCGTGGCGGTCGACGCCGAGCACCCGATCCAGGCCTACCTCTGCTCGACCTGCTACGCCATCAACAAGAAGTGCCGCGACGTGCTCGAGGTCCCCGAGTACCGCGAGCAGGCGAATGAAACGCTCGAAAGAATCGGCCGCCGCTACGACGACGGCGTGGCCCGCACGATCCAGCATCGGCACAGCCTCGAGATCCTCTGGAGCCGGCACCGGCAGATCCCCGAACTGATCCGCCGGCGATTGTCCGGAATCAAGGTGGCCACCCACCCGGCGTGCCACTACTGCAAGGTCTTCCCCGACGAAGTCCTCGGCGACAGCGAGAACTTCATGTTGCCCGAGGACCTGCTCGAACCGGCCGGCGTCGTGAAGACCGGCAACTACCCGGAGAAGACGACCCATTGCGGCGCCGGATTCCGCCAGATCTTCGTCAACCCCTCGCGGTCGCTCGCGGTGACGCGGGAGAAGCTGAAGCGCCTCGCGCAGGAAAAGATCGACGTCCTGGTGCACATGTGCCCGAACTGCTCGATCCAGTTCGACCGTTACCACGACGCGATCTCGGAGTCGACCGGCGAGGACTACCCCTTCGTGCACATGCACGTGCAGCAACTCGTCGCGCTCGCGCTCGGCGCTGACCCGGACACGGTCTGCGGCGTGGAGTCGCACTCCCAAAATCTCGAGCCACTGCTCGAGCGCATCGGCGCCCGCCAGGGCGTCAGCGCCGGGGCCCGTCGAGAAGGGAGCTCCTGACGCGCTGCGGGGTCTTTCTTTGCGAGTGCGGCGGCAACATCTCCGACGTCCTCGACCTCCGTTCGCTGGCTGGGAGCGGACGCTCGCTGCCCGGTGTCGTCAACGTCTCGGTGAGCCAGTTCATGTGCGGCACCGAGGGAAGGCGGCGGATCGAGCGCGCCGTGCAGTCGCGCGGACTGGACCACGTCGTGATCGGCGCCTGCTCGCGGCGTGTTCAGGGCCCGACCTTCGAGCGCATCGCCCGCGAACTGCGACTCGGTGAGAACGCCGTCGCCTTCGCCAACCTGCGGGAAGGCTGCTCGTTCGTCCACCGCGACGAGCCGGAGAAGGCGCAGAAGAAGGCCGAGACGATCCTCGCCGCTGCCGTGGCGCGGGCCTCCCAGCAATCCGACCTGAAGCGGTCGCGCACCTTCTTGCACCGGTCGGCGGTCGTCGTCGGTGGCGGGATCGGCGGGCTGTCCGCCGCCGAGGAGCTCGCCGACGCGGGCGTCGACGTGCACATCGTGGAGCGGGAGCAATCGCTCGGCGGCTACATGGCCCGGCTTTCCAAGACCTTCCCGACCGAGGACTGCGCGATGTGCTCGCTGGCGCCGCGGCTGGCCAACGCCGCGACCGACTCGCGGATCCGCGTCCACACGCTGTCGGAGGTGACCGCCGTGAGCGGGCCACCCGGGGAGTTGCGAGTGCGGGTCCTCCACCGGCCGAGCTTCGTGAGCGAACGCTGCGTCGCCTGCGGCCGGTGCACGACGGCGTGCCCGGTCGAGCTCGACAGCGCCTTCGACTTCGGCGTGACCAAGCGCAAGGCGATTGGCCGGCCCTTCACCAACGCCGTCCCGGCGGGGTTCGCAATCGACCACCGCGGCTGGGCCCCCTGCATGGTGGCCTGCCCGGTGCACACGGCGACCCAGGGGTGCGTGGCGCTCGTCGGGCAGGGGCGATTTGCTGAGGCCTACGAGCTGGCGAGCCGGGAGAACCCGTTCCCGAGCGTTTGTGGCCGGATCTGCCTTCACGGCTGCGAGACCGAGTGCACACGGGGCCGCGTCGACGAGGTCGTGGCGATCGCCGGGATCGGACGTTTCATCGCCGACCGGGTGGAGACGGCCCCGCCCGTCGTGGCA
The DNA here is from genome assembly GCA_035625025.1 of Acidimicrobiales bacterium. GTDB lineage: Bacteria > Actinomycetota > Acidimicrobiia > Acidimicrobiales > Bog-793 > Bog-793. The sequence continues at coordinate 16,687 of DASPQJ010000032.1, read as the reverse complement.
CCGTCGACCGTCTACTCCGAGAAGGTAGCCGTCGTGGGGGCGGGCCCGGCGGGGCTGACCGCGGCCCGCGAGCTCGCCAAGCTCGGCTACCCCGTCACCGTTTTCGAGGCCCAGCCCGAGGCGGGGGGTGCACTGCGTTTTCTCATCCCGGAGTTCCGCCTGCCCCGCGCGCTCCTTCGCGAGGAGGTTTCCCGCGTGCTTGCCCACGGTGTCGAGTTGCGGACAGACGAGCGTTGCGGCGCGGATTTCACCGTGGACTCACTGCTCGCCTCGGGATTCCAGGCCGTGCTGCTGGCGATCGGGCGGCAGAGTGCGGGAGCACCGCCTCTCGCCGGGCCGGGTCGGGCCGGTGTCGTCTCGGCGGTCGAGCTTCTGACCTCCCGGGCGTTGGGCCGACCGGTCGAGGTCGGACGGCGCGTCGTCGTCATCGGCAAAGGGGGCCTCGCCTTCGACGCCGCCCGCAGCTGTCTGCGGCTCGGTGCGCAGTCGGTAGCCGTCGCCTGCGTCGAGGAAAGTCCCACGCCTGCGGCCCCACCGGATCTCGTCGCGGAGGCCCGTGCCGAAGGGGTCGAGATTGTCGCGGGTTTGGCCCCCGCCGAAATCGTCGGGGACCATGCCGTCCGTGCCGTGCGGTTCCGGCGTCCCGGGACCGACGAGACGGTCGACATCGCGGCGGACTCGGTCGTCCTGGCGGGCGAGCGGGAAATCGACGGGGGGTTCCTCGCGGGCGCGCAAGGTGTGCGCGTCGTCGACGGCCAGATCGCCATCGACCGTTCGACTTTCATGACGGGCCGCTTAGGCGTGTTCGCCGCTGGTGATGCGGCGGCCACGGGACCCGTGACCTCGATCGAGGCGATCGCGGCGGGAAGACGTGCGGCGAGAGCGATCCACAACTACCTGCGCGGCGAGGACTGGGCCGAGGTCTGGGAGCTCGGACGTCCCGTCGCCGAGGTGGCCGACGCCGACCTGCCCGCCGGCAAGCCGAACCCGCGCCGGCCGATGGCTGTCGTCCCACCCGCCGAGCGCGCCAGGTCCTGGGTGGACGTCGGTCTCGGCTTCGGAGAGGACGACGTCGTAGCCGAGGCGCGGCGTTGTCTGGCCTGTGGCGGCTGCTGCGAGTGCCGCGTCTGCGAGACGGTCTGCCCCGCTCACGCGATCGATTTCGACCAGGAGCCGTGGGAAGAGGAGCTGACGGTCGGCGCGATGGTCGTCGCCACGGGCCACCGCGAGTTCGACGCTCGGCGCAAGCCGCCGCTCGGCTTCGGCCGCTACGCCAACGTGATCACCCAGAGCCAACTCGCGCGTCTCCTTTCGGCCTCGGGGCCGACCGGCGGCGAGCTGCGGCGGCCCTCGGACGGCGCGGTGCCGAAGCGGATCTTCATGTTGCAGTGCGTCGGCTCGCGCGACCAGACCTCACGGGGCAACACGCACTGCTCGGCGATCTGCTGTCTGTTCGCCACGGCGCACGCGTCGCTCATCAAGCAGGAGCATCCCGATTGCGAGGTGACGATCGGCTACACGGACCTGCGGGCTCCCGGCAAGGCGCACGAGGAGTACTTCCGGCTGGTCTCCACCCGTGGCGTCCGTTACGTGCGGACGCGCGTCGGCGAACTGATCGAGGAGCCCGACAAGAAGCTCCGGGTCCGCTTCGAGGACACGGTCACCGGGACGAAGTCCGAGGAGCTGTTCGATCTCGTCGTACTGTCCGCCGGCCTGGAGGCCTCGGACGGGACGACCCAGATCGCGCGGGTGACGGGACTACAGCAGGACGCGGCGGGTTTCCTGAAGGAATCCCACCCCAAGCTCCGTCCGGTGGACACCCAGCGCGCCGGGATCTTCGTGGCCGGGACCGCCCAGGGCCCGAAGAGCATCCCGGACACGATCGCCCAGGCCAAGGCGGCGGCGGGACGGGTGATGTCCATGCTCTCCAGCGGCTTCCTCCTGACGCCTGCCGAGGTGGCCTGGTCCGATCCCGAGGTCTGCATCGGCTGTGGCGTCTGCGAGAACGTCTGTCCCGAGGGTGCGGTGCACGTCGTGGGTGAGGGGTCGCCCCACGCCGTGGTCGAGTCGGAGAGCTGTCGGGGTTGCGGCATCTGCGTCGCCGAGTGCCCGTCGGGGGCGATGACCCTCGGCGGTTTCTCCGACGCGGAACTCCTCGCCGAGGTGATGGCCCATGCCTAGCGTCCCCGTCGCCGCGGTGACCGCGGAAAGCGCCGTGCCCGGCGACGCGCCCGTCGAGGCCGCGGGCCCCGCCGACGCCGCCGAGCGCACAATCATCGGCTTTTTCTGTCGCGAGTGCGCCTACGCCGCAGCCGACGCGACGGGCAACGCCCGCATTCCGTTGCCCGTCACGATTCGCAGCGTGCTCGTGCCGTGTACGGGCCGTGTCGGTCCCTTGCACGTGCTGAGTGCGCTCGCCGAGGGCGCCGACGGCGTCTTCCTCGCGGGTTGCCTCGAGGGCCAGTGCCACCACCGCGAGGGAAACCTGGCCGCTTTCGACCGCGTCGTTTTCGTGCAGCGTCTTCTCGCCTCCGTGGGGGTCGAGCCGGAGCGCGTCCGGATGTTCACGATGAGCGCCGCCGACTCGCCGCGATTTATCGCCGCGGCGCGCGAGATCGACGCGTCGATCTCGCGCTTGCCCCGCCTGCGAAGGCGGTAGGGCGATGCCACTCACCGCCCGCGGCAGACAGATCCTTGGGACGCTCCCGGGCGTGGTCCCGCCGACCACGACCGACGGGATCGGCTGTGAGATCGTCCGCCACGAGGAGCTCTGCATCGGCTGCGGTCGCTGCGTCACGGTCTGCCCGACCGCCGCGATCGCGGAGAGCTCGCGGTTCGACCCGCTCGAGCTCTACGACGCGCCGGTCGGGACGACGCGTGGCGCCCTCGGCGCGGCTCTGCGGCAGATCGCCCGCCACGAACCGGACGGCCCTTTCGAGGTTCCGCCCCGCGTCCGGACCTTCCGGACGATCGAGTTCGACGGCGGGCGCTGCCTCGGTTGCGGGGCCTGCACGCGGGCCTGTCCGGTCGGCGCGTTGACGGCGCGGCCCGTGGACCGATTCACGATCGGGGGGACCGCGGTCCCCGCCGACGGCGCGTCGTCGGTGCTGGCATGACGGGGAGGACGGACGTGGCGGGGGCCGCGCGCGTCCTCATCTGCGAGTGCGCCGGCACGATGGCGGCGAACATCGATTTCAACCTGCTCGAACGCCTTGTCTCTGAAGACGGCGCCGCCGTCGAACGACGCCGGGTGTGGTGCGGCGCCGAAGGTCGGGCGCGGCTCACGGAGCTCGCCGAGGCCGAATCCGACGGCCGACTGGTCTTCGTCGGTTGCTCGGCCGACTCCGTCGCGCAGCGCTTCAGGCGCCTGGTCAGCCAGGGCCTCGTGCTGGAGGTCGCCGACGTGCGCGAGGGCTGCTCGTGGGTGCACGGCGACGATCGCCTCTCGGTCACCGACAAGGCCGTGCGCATCGCCCGGGCCGCGCTGCGTTTCCCCGTTCCCCGACAACGGCCGGCCGAGAAGAGGCCGCGCACTGACTCCGTCGTCGTCGTCGGCGGCGGTGTCGCCGGCATCGCCGCGGCGACCGAGCTCGCGCGCCTCGGCCATCACGTCGACCTCGTCGAACGCCAGTCGTTCCTCGGCGGTTACGCCACCCGCATCGGCACCGCCTATCCGACGAACGACTGTGGGGCGTGCCTGCCGGCCGTGGAGGAGCAGTCGGGGGTGCGCAAGTGCCTGTTCCGCAGTGCGGCCGTGGACCATCCGAACTTGGCCGTCTGGCGTCGCACCGAGGTGGAGTCGGTGTCCGGTGATCCGGGCGACTTCGAGGTCACCGTGCGCCAGCTCCCGAACATGGTGACGTCCGACTGCGTCGACTGCGCCCTCTGCGAGAAGGCGTGTCCCGTGACGAGCCCGGACGGCGAGCACCGGGCGATCTACTCCGAACTGTTCGACGGACGCGTCCGCTGGGCGGTCGATCTCGCCAGCTGCACGTTCTGCGGCGCCTGCGCCGAGGCGTGCCCCGTGGAGGCGATCGACTTCACCCAGTCACCGCGGCTCGTGCGATTCCGAGCCGGCGCCGTCGTCGCCGCCACCGGTTGCGACCCAGCGCCGGGCGAGCTCGTCGCCCACCTCGGCTACCCGACCGAACGGGTGGTCACCCAGACCGAATTCGCGCTGCTGCTCGACGACTGGGAAGAGCGGCTCTGGCTGGACCAGCCGCCGGTCGGGGACGTCGTCATGATCCAGTGCGCTGGGTCGCGCGACCTGCGCCGGCTCCCGTACTGCTCGCGGCTGTGCTGCACGATCGCCCTCAAGCACGCCATCCGGCTGCGCCGGCTCTTCCCAGCCACGCGGGTCACCATCTGCTACCTGGAGCTGCGCACGCTCGGCGCCGAGGGCGAGAGCTGGTACCGCGCGGCGCGCCTCGCCGGCGTCGAGTTCCTGCGGGGCTCGCCGCCCCGGGTCGAGCTCGACGGAGACAACAGGCCTGTCGTCGAGGTCGAGGACGAGGCCGCCGGGGTCAAACGGCTCTTCCGACCCGATCTCGTCGTGCTGTCGACGGGTTTCGTGCCCGCCGCGGACACGCCGCGGATCGCCGCCGTGCTCGGGCTGCGGCTCGACGAGGCGGGTTTCGTCGCCGTCCTCGACAAGAAGAACCGGGCCACCGAGACGTGGGCCGAGGGGGTCTTCATCTGCGGCTCCGCCTCGGGGCCGAAGTCGCTCGTGGAGTGCTCGAGCGAGGCCTCGGCGACTGCTGGCGAGGTCCACAGCTACCTTGCGTCCGCCGGCCGGCGGCGGGAGGCGGCGCCGAGCGTCGACGCGGCGCGCTGCGTCGGATGCGACGTCTGCACGGACGTCTGCCCGTTCGGCGCGACGAGCCTCGTCGCGCGCCCGGTCGACCTGGCGCGGCCGGCCGGATTGCGCGCCGACGCCATGCTGGCGCGGATCGACGAGAAGGTTTGCCGCGCTTGTGGGATCTGCAGTGCCCACTGCCCGGAGCTGGCGATCACGCCGAGCCTCGGCGACGAGACCCTCCTCGGTCGGGTTCGCACGTTCGTCGAGGGAGCCGATCGTCCGGTTGTCGGCTTCGTCTGTGCAGAATGCGCCGGAGCGGCGTTCACGCTCAGCGGGCTGCGCCGCGACCGGTACCCGGAGAATGTCCGCCTGGTCGAGCTGCCCTGCCTCGGCCGGGTGAGCGCTCTCCACCTCGTCGAGGCGGCGCGACTCGGCGCGGCCGGGATCTTCCTCGCCGGTTGCGCCGAGGATCGCTGCCAGTACCGCCGCGGCGACCAGAGCGCCGCCGAGCAGATCGCCGTGGCCGCCGAGCTCCTCGGCGAGGCCGGCAACCCGGTCCCGATCGAGCTGTGGCATCTGTGTGCCGCCGAGCGCCACACCGTCGGGCGCCGGCTGCGGCTCTTCTGCGCCCACGCCGAGAAGGACGCCGCCGGGCGCGCCACAGCTCGCGAGCTCACGACGTCAGGCGTCCGCGAGGGGTCGTCGTGACGATCCTCGCCGCCGAGGAGGCCCGCGCGGCCCTCGAGGCGATGGCGGAACGTTGCCGGCCGTGTTTCCAGTGCGGCCAATGCCGGAGCGCCTGCCCGCTGGGCCAGGACATGGTCGACGGGCCGCGCCGCGTGATCCGGCTCGTCCTGGCAGGAGATCTCGGTCGGTTGTTGGCGACAGAAGACGTGTGGCGATGCAGCGACTGCGGCGGCTGCACCCGGGCCTGTCCGATGGAGGTCGACGTCGCCGCGGTCATGGCGGAGGTGCGCGCTCTTCAGCAGACCGAAAGCGGCCCCCGCTGTCCCGAACGCGGCGCCCTCAGGGTCGCCGCCCGGAGACTGCGGCGCAAGCCGACGATCGACGCCGTCGCCTTCGGCGCCGCGATGGCGGCGCGGGGCTTCATCCCTGACGATCTAGTCGATGCGGCCTCCCAGGGCGTACGCCGCGTCGCGCGTCGTCTGCGGCGGCCGGCGCGGCCGACATCTCCCGCCGGGGCGGCGACGCTCTTCTACGCCGGTTGCGCGCTGGCGCAGGACCCGGGGCTTTGCGCCCGGACGCACTCGTTCGCCGCCGACTTGGAGCTGACCCTGGCTGACGCCGTCGGGGCCGGGTGCTGCGGCCATCCGGTCGCCGGTCAGGCACCGGCGTCCCTCGTCGCCGCGGGCTCAGTCGTGACCGCCTGCCCGGCCTGTGACCGTGCGCTCGGCGCCGCCGGGGTCGAGACCACCCCGCTTTGGCAGGTCCTCGTCGAGACCGCCCGCCGAGAAGGTCGCAAGCTCGAGGCGCGCGCCGCGCGGTTCGTGCCGTACGTCGGATGCCTCGCCGACCGGGACGCGGCGCTGGGGTTACTCGCCGAGGCGGCCGAGCTCGCCGGGGTCCAGCCGGTCATGGCCTACCCCACGCTGCACGCCGGTTGCTGCGGCGGCCTCGGTGGCGTCTACCGAGGGCCGAGCGAGGAGGTCCGTGCCCTTGTGGAGTTCGCGGCGGCGCAGTCCGCCCCGGTCGTCACGCCGTGTCTATTGTGCCGTGACAACGTGCGGTCGGCCGCGAAACGTAGTGGGGGGCGTACGGACGCCTACTTCTGGCCCGAGTTCTTCTGGGCCGCGAAAGCCGACAAGAGGAGCGGAGGGACCGATGCCTGACGCCGAGGCCCAGACGATCGACGAAGAGCGGGGGCACACGAACCCGTACTCGGTCATCGCCGAGACGACGTTCCACGAACCGCCACCGGTCCACCGGGAGATCACCGAGCGGATCGCTGGCGACCCGCGCATGCACGCGCACGTCGAAGGGTTCCTCTCCTGCATGCAGTGCGGTATCTGTACGTCGGGGTGCCCGGCGGCGCGCTTTGGCGACTACTCGCCGCGCGAGATCGTGCGGCGCGCCCTCGACGGCGACCCCACGCTGCTCACCGACGACACCGTCTGGCTCTGCTTCTACTGCTACACGTGCCAGAGCCGCTGTCCGCGCGGGAACTCCGTGGCGGTGATCAACCAGATCATCCGCGGGCTCCAGGTGGAGCAGGGCTACGGGATCAAGCACGTGAAGATGTTCACCGCTTGGGCCGAGCAGTTCTACGACAAGGGGATCGGCGGCACCCCGCAGGTCTTCTTCCGGGATCGGGTCGAGGCCCTGGGCCCGAAGTGGCGTCGCTTCATGGCACGCCGTGACGATCTCCGGGACGAGCTCGGTCTCGGCAGCATGTTTCCCTCGGAAAAGGCCGCGGCCGAAATGCGCACGATCATGGACGAGACGGGCTTCCGGGACCGACTGCTGTCGATGGGCGCCTGGGGAGGGGACCGCCAGCACGGGCGGTAGCCGCCCTGGGTGCTTGCGATCCGACCGCCGCTTCCCCCGGCCGAGCGGTTCGCGGCGAGTCAGCGCCGAGACTGCTCGTCTGGACACGGGGCCTCGACCGGACGGGACCCGCCGACGCGTCCCGACGGTCGGACCCCGGGGGCGACGTCGGCTCCCAGTTCGCGGCCCGGCTCGTCAGCTGGCGAGGCGAACGCGGTGCCGCCAGCCGGTCCTGCCCGGATGACCGGCGCGGTCACCGTCGGGCACCCTCTCGCAAGATCGGCTCCGAGGGTTCAGGGGACTGGAGCGGCGGTCGCCTGACCGGCTGGTCCCTCGGCGGCCGAGCCACGGCTGGTTCCCGCCCGTCCGACGACTCGGCCGCCATCGAGCGTGACTATCTCGTCGACGAGACGGTCAAGGTCGGGTTCGTGGCTGACGACGAGTACCGCACGCGATCCGGCGGCCCCGACGAGCTCGTCGAGCACCGCGCTCGACGAGTCCGGGTCGATGTGCGCCGTCGGCTCGTCGAGGAGCAGCACGGCGCCCCCGGCGAGCAGCGTGCGCGCCAGTCCCAGACGCTGGCGCTCCCCGGCGCTCATGGGTCGTCCGCCGGCCCCGAGCGTCGTGGCGAGACCGTCCGGCAGGGACGCGAACCACGCCGCCAGCCCGGCGCGGGCGAGAGCTGCGCGGCAGTGCGCGTCGGAGACGTCCGGATCGGCGAGGCGCAGGTTGTCGCCGAGGCTCGTGGCGAAGACATGCGTCGTCTCCGCCATCCACCCGACGTGTCGAGCGATGCCGCCGCGGGTCATCTGCGCGACGTCGACCCCCCCGATCGAAGCGTGTCCGCGGGCACAGGGCACGAAGTGCAAGAGCGCGTAGAGCACGCTCGTCTTGCCGGAGCCGCTGCGACCGACGAGTGCCGTCCGCCGTCCCGGTGCCAGCCGCAACGACAGCCGCTCGAGTGCCACGGTCGCCCCGTGGGTGACCCCGGCTTCGTCGAGCGCGGCCTCGACCGGGCCCGCGGGCGGGCTCCGATCGACGGCGGGCTCGTCGACTGGCGCCTCGAGCGTCCCCAGAGCCTCGAGTCGGCGCGCCGCGGCCCGGGCGGCGCCGGCGTCGGCGAGCACGAGGGGCAGATTGGCGCACTGGTCGTAGACGGCGAGCGCGACGAACGCCTCCACGGCGAGCCACACCCCCGAGAGATGCCCGGCATCGTGGACGGCGATGCCGGTCGCCACGACGGCGATGAGCGCCCCCGTGGCGGCGCAAGTCGTTCCGGCCCTGGCGAGTCCGGTACCGAGCGCCCGCCGTGCCGCGCCGGCGGTGGACCTCTGGCGGATCTCCTCGAGGCGCCGTGCGACGAGGTCCTCGCGGCCGAAGGCGACGAGTTCGCGGGCGACACGCATCGCGTCGAGGACGGAGTTGGCGAGTTCGGTGCGCGCCGCAGCCTCACGCTCGGCCCCGCCCCGGCCGAGGCCGCCGAGCGCGAACGCGACGAGGATCATGCCAACGGCGCCGGTGGCGAGCACGACCCCGACGCGCGGCGCGACGAGGACGGCGACGCCGGTCCCCAGGACGATGCTTGCCGTCAGGTCGATCGTCGCCGTCGCCTTCTTGGCGAACGCCGTGGCGACGATCTCGGCGTCGGCGACGAAACCGCTGAGCACGGCGCCGGAACCGCTGTCGGCGAGTCCGCCCGGAACGAGCGGTTCGAGCGTGTCGTAGAGGTGGAGCCGGGACCGGCCGAGCACGTCGAGGGAGACGTCGTGAACGCCGAGACGCTCGAAGTAGCGGGCGAGCCCCCGGCCGAGGGCGAACGCCTGCACGAGGCCGATGGCGACGCTGAGGACGAAAACCGGCGGACGTCCGGCGGCCCGGGTGATGAGCCATCCCGAGGTCGCCAGGAGGCCGATCCCGCTGGCCGCCCCGAGAGTCCCCGCGAGCGCCGCCCGGCGGAGCCGGAGCGGCGCGAGTCCCAACACGCGCCAAGAAGGACGCCGCGCCGTCCTCTGGTCGGGCGCCGATCGTCCGGGGACCGGCACAACCCTCGTCATCGGGGCTTCACCGTCCCGCCCCGGCCCCGGGATCAAACCCCGCCGGCACGGGGCCGCCCCTTCCTTCCGGGGTGAACGGCAGAACGTCGGTCGGGACGAACCGGCCGGCGCGCAGGGTCACGACCCGATCGGCGAGCTGCGCGACGGCGGGACGGTGCGTGACGACGAGGGCGCTGCGTCCGGCGAGTACCCGTCGCAGCGCTCTGACGACCGCCGCCTCGGTGGCCCCGTCGAGATGCACGGTCGGTTCGTCGAGGACGTAGAAGGTGCTCCGCCGGAGAAGCGTCCGGGCGAGGGCGATGCGCTGGAGTTCCCCCGACGAGACGGGCCGCCCCCCGTCACCGAGGCGGGTCGCGAGCCCGGCGGGCAGGCTCCGGACGAACTCGGGCGCCCCGACGTCGGCGAGCGCGGCGAGGAGCTCTTCATCGGTGGCGCCGGGGTCGGCGAGTCGCAGGTTCTCGGCCAAGGTCTCAGCGAGCAGCGCCGGATGCTCGGGTAGATGGGCGACCCGACTGCGCCACGAGGCGCGGTCGAGGTCACGGAGATCGACATCGCCGACCGTGACCGAGCCGCGGCTCGGAGATAAGAAGCCGAGGAGCAGCGAGACGACGGTCGACTTCCCGGTGCCGTTGGGGCCGACCACGACGACAATCTCGCCCGGGGCGATCGCAAGGTCGGCGCCGTCGAGGACCGGCTCGTCCCGGCCCGGGACCGAATAGCGCACGGCGTGCAGCGCCACCGGAACCTGCGCCGGGTCGGGGGCCGCTCGGCCGTGGGTCCCCCCGGCCAGCCCGTCGGGTGCGACGGGCTCGTCGTCGCCGGGTTGTTCCGGGCCGATGAGCGCCAGGGCCCGGGCGACGGCGGCGAGGCCCTCGGTGCTCTCGTGGAATTCAGCGCTCGCGCGTCGGAGCGGCAGGAAGACCTCGGGCGCGACGATCAGCACCGCCAGCGCCGCCGCCAGCCCGACCGTGCCGTTCAGAAGCCGCAGCCCGAGGGGAACCGCGAGCAGTGCGACGGACACCGACGCCAGCGTGTCGAGCACGAGGGCCGAGAGGAAGGCGACGCGCAACGTCGACAGGCTGGCGGCGCGCAGCGCTTCCCCGGCGCGCTCGATCTTCGACCGCTGTTCGGGCGTGCGGTCGAAAGCCCGGAGGACCGGCAGGCCCTCGAAGACGTCGGTGATGTGGCGGCCGAGGGCCTCCACCTGCTGCCAGCGGTTCGACGCCAGGGTCAGGCTGGCACGCCCGACGAGCGCGCCGAACACCGGGAATAGGGCGATGGCGAGGACGACGATGAGGCCCGAGATCCAGTCGAGCACGCCGACGGCGACCGCGAGCGCGATCGGCGCGACGACGGCGAGCACGAGATCCGGCAGGCACCGTCCGATGTAGACGTCGAGCGCGTCGAGTCCCCGACCGGTCACCGTCGCGAGGTCACCGGGGCCGCCCGCAGCGCCGGTCGGGGCGCGCGAGATGGCGGCGGCGACGAGCCGGGCCCGGAGGTCCGCCTTGGCTCTCGTCGCCCCGAGATGGGCCAGAGTCTCGCCGGCGAGCGCCGCGAGGCCACGAACCGCCGCCGCGGTCGCCAGCCAGACGAAATAGGACATCCGGTCTCCCGGCCGGGCTCCGGGCATCGCCCCGGCCAGGAGGCGGGCGAGCGCGACGGCCTGGAGGACGATCGCGGCGGTCGCCACGAGCCCGACCGCGACCGAGGCGACGACGGTTCGGCGGACGACGGGCAGTTCGCCGACGAGGTGCCGATCGACGCCGGACCGGGACCGCTCGGCCCCCCGGCGGGCGCCGACCCGGCCGGGCATCGCTAGTTCGACGCGGCGGCGGTGCTGCCGGCTGGGGCGACCGGACGGATCAGGCGTTGCCGGAAGACCCAGTACGTCCAGGCCTGGTAGGCGAGGACGAACGGCGTGAAGCAGGCGGCCACGATGGTCATCACGATGAGCGTGTTGTGCTGCGAGGCGCTCGCCGCGATGGTGAGGGAGTTGGCGGCCCGGTTGCTTGCCGGCAGGACCAGAGGAAACATCCGGCTGAACACCGCCCCCATCGCGGCGACGATCGCCGTCCCGGTGGCGAGGAAAGCCCACCCGTCGCGGTGGGCAAGGTCCAGTGCCGTGGCGAGGCCGACAGCGACGACGGCGCCGATCCCGAGGACGAGCGGCAACACCGCGGTCACTGAACCGGTCACCGCCGGCCGGCTGTCAGCCGCCACCCAGGCGACCGCTCCGCCGAGAAGGGCGACGGCGGCGACACCCGAGTAACCAGCCGCCCGTCGCGCCCGGGCGGCGACGTCGCCGCTCGTCTTTAGCGCGAGGAAGAGCGAGCCATGCTGGACGAAGACCGCCAGGCTGGCGAGACCGCCGACGAGGGCGATCGGATGGAGCAGTCCGGGGAGCCCCCCGAAGTAGTGGCCCCCGGGTGAGAGCGGCACGCCGTGGACGAGATCGGTGAAGGCGACGCCCCACACCACCGCCGGCACGAGGCTGCCGACGAAGTTGACCACGTCCCAGTTCTTGCGCCATCCCGGCCGGTCGTCGTGGCCCCGGAACTCGAAGGAGACCCCCCGGGCGATGAGGGCGACGAGGACGAGAAACAGCGCGAGGTAAAAGCCGCTGAACAGGCGGGCGTACCAGAGCGGGAAGGCCGCGAAGGTGGCCCCGCCGGCGACGAGGAGCCACACCTCGTTGCCGTCCCAGACCGGCCCGACGGCGTTGAGACACAGCCGACGGTCGGTCTCGTCCCGGATGACGAACGGGGTGACGACGGCCACCCCGAAGTCGAATCCTTCGAGGAAGAAGTAGCCGGTCCACAGCAGCCCGATGAGAGCGAACCAGGTCGTGTTGAGGTCGGAGAAGGGTGGCATCGTTTCTCCTCTCAGTACACGAGGCTCGGCACGAGCGACTGCTTGGCCGCGTCTTCAGGCTCGTCGAGCGGGCGGCGCGCCGAGCGCACCATCAAACCCACGTCGATCACGGCGAGGAGGGTGTAGATCAAGACGAACGCGGCCAGGGTCGTGGCCACATCGGCGACGGTGACGGTCGACACGCCCTTGGCGGTCAGCATGAGGCCGTAGACGATCCAGGGCTGACGGCCCGCCTCGGTCAGGACCCATCCCGACGTGTTCGCCACGAAGGGCAAGACGATTCCGACCAGTGCGGCGCGTCGGAACCACACGTTCTCGTGGAGTTTGCGCTTTCGGGCGAGCCACACGCCCCAGGCACTGAGCAGGATCAACAGGATCCCCATTCCGACCATGACGCGGAACGACCAGTAGGTGAGCCAGATCATCGGGATGTAGCTCCCGGGACCGAACTTGGCCACATCAGCAGCCTGGATGTTGTCGATCCCCGGTACCTGGCCGTTCCAGCTCAGATCCTCGATTAACGACAGCACGTGCGGAACCCCGATCTGGAGCACAGGCTTGTCCGACGTGTTGACGATCGTGAGCAGCGAGAAAGGGGCGCCGTTCGTGGTGTGGTAGTTGGCCTCGGCCGCCGCCATCTTCATCGGTTCCTGGGTGTCCATGACCCGGCCCAGGGAGTCGCCGGCCACGGCGGTGAGCAGCGCGGAGGCGAGCAAGAATCCGGTGGCGAGGTGCGCCGCACGCTGGAACGCCCGACGCTCGCTCGGGTTATCCCGGTCGCGGTGCGCCCGCCAGACGCTGATGCCCAAGACGAGAGCGCCGGCCGTCACGAAGGCGGCGAGCACCGTGTGGGCGAACGAAGCCCACAGAGTGGAGTTGCCGAGAATCAGCCAGAAATTCGTGAGCACCGCCTGTCCGTGCACGATCTTGTAGCCGACCGGGTGTTGCATCCAGGCATTGGCGGCGAGGATGAACAGCGCGGAGAGCACCGTGCCCGCGCTCACCAACCAGATCGTGGCGAGGTGCAAGCGCGGCGAGAGCCGTCCCCGGCCGAAGATCCACAGCCCGATGAAGGTCGACTCCAGGAAGAACGCGAGCAGGCCCTCGATCGCGAGCGGTGCCCCGAAGATGTTGCCGACGAAGACCGAGTACGAAGCCCAGTTGAGTCCGAACTGGAACTCCAGGACGATGCCGCTCACGACGCCGACGGCGAGATTGATGAGGAACAGGCGACCGAAGAAGCGGCTCAGCTGATCCCAGCCGACGTCCTTCTTCCGGTAGGCGAGGGTCTGCATCACAGCGACGAGGAAGCCAAGGCCGATCGTCACCGGGACGAAGAAGAAGTGGAACACCGTGACCGCCGCGAACTGCCAGCGTGCCAGGATCAGCGTCATCGTCCCCCCTACCGCCAGCCCCCTGCTGACACTGGCGATGCAAGTTAGCGGCACGGCCGGCCGTATGACAAGAACGCGTGAGTCGCAGGCCGGATCCCGGGTGGGAGACCGGGCGCCAGAGCGGACGAAGGTTCGAGCGGAGTTGCGATGGTGGGGTCTTGTCCGCGCCCGGCGGAAGGCGGTCCGGGAAGGCCGGTCGGCGGAATCGTCCGCCAGGCGCGAATCCCAGTCTCGGCAGCCGCCGTGCCCGGCCGCGGGGGCGCGCCGGACGGGGCGTCTCAACCCGATCGTCGGGCTCGACACCCATTGGCGCGAGCGTCGTTGTCATCGGCTCGCAGGGTCCAGCGTGGTGGTCGTCGCGTTTGGCGTTCGCGACGAGCTCGGTCCGTCGCCGGTCCGAGGACTTTGCTCGGGCGCGACGAAAACCGCGAAAAGGAGGGTCAACCGGTCTTCGGAAGAGCCGTCGTCTGCGGCGAATCCGGTCCTGCGGTCGTCACGGGTGCCGCCCCAACCTAGGAAGCGAAGCTCAGGACGACGCGGTCTTCGAGTGGGTGGTAACCGATGCGCCGGTAGATCGCATTCGAGGTCGGATTGGCCAAGTCGGCGAAAAGGACTGCCGTCGTCGAGTCGGTGTCGAGCGCGTCACGGGTGCAGGCCGCGGTGATCGCAGCACCGAATCCGCGCCTGCGGTGCTCGGGAGGCGTGTAGACGGGTCCGACCCGGGAGACTCCCGCGGTCGGCCGATGGCGCGAAGCGAGCGAAGAGGGTGTGCCGTCATCGTCCTCCCAGATCCAGGTCAGGCCGCTTTCAATCCGCTCCCGAACGCTTTCTCGCGGGTCGTTCGGTCTGTTGCGAAGTTCCTGGTCGAACGCCCCGTACCAGTCGACGAGGAGATCGACCTCGTTCTTGAGGGCGTGGCGGGCACGGCCCATGGGGACCGGCGCCGGAGCCGCGGGGTTCTCCGTGCCGTAGAGGCGGAGCCGCCGGGCGAACTGGGCTCGAAAGGAGGTACCGGCGGTCCACAACTCGGCGAAACGGGTGGCCGTGTCCGGAGTGCCGTTGACGCCGGGAAGGGGCGTCCTGTGCTCGCGCAGCGCCGTCACGAGGTCTTCCAGCGTCTCGTTCGGCACGAGGCTCAACAGCAACTCGTATGGCGGCGTCACCGAGGCGGCCCCGCGGGTTCGGCCGGCGTCGTCCCACCAGGCGAAGACACGACCATCGCCCACCGAGGTCCGGCCCGAACGAACAGTTTCGATCTGGGTCAGCGCCAGCGTGTTGAGATCGGGCCGGAGTGCGAGCTGCTCCCAAACGTGTTCGGCGTAGACCTCGATTGAGTCGGTGAGGTGCCACGTCATGACCGAGTCTGACCGGTCTTGTACAGGGTCGTCGACAAGCTTCGCTACGAGGTCGGCGCGATCTGGGAGACGAAACGGTCGGGTTCTTCCAGGCTCAGGCACAATGCCCGGAGCTGCACCGGATAGCCCACGACCCGGGCCCGTTGGTCGGGGTCGAAGCGGACCATCACCAAACCGGATGCGGCGCCGTTGACGAGCCAGCGGCCGCGCCACCCGTGCACACCAATCCCCCCGACCAGCCCTCGTGTTCGGGCGGCGGACGCGATCGCCGAACGGGAGAGCTCGGCGCGGAACGCCCAGCCCATCTTCACGATCATGCGGTCGCCGTCGAGCGTGACACCCGCGAAACGCGGGCCGAGGCCCATCACGGCGAGGAGCGGTCTGAACACGCCGAACTTCATGGCGAACTGCTGAGGAGCGATCACGATCACCCACCTGTCCTCGAGGAATGGATAGCAGGACAGCGTCTCGGCCACCGTCCGGGTCGATCTCGACGCCGAGCGTCTTTTCGCCAGACCGGGCTTCGGCGACGAGGTCCCGAAAGGTCCATGGACGGCGCTTGGTCCAACGTAGACGACATCGTTCCCGACACCAACCCGGTTCATACCGACGACATACGCCCCAGTTCTCGCTGGCCCGTGCTCGCCGAAGGTCCGACCGGCGGGGCTGTGGAGCCGCCGGCCAGTTCGCGACGACGACGTAGCAGTCGGTATCGTCGCGTCTCGCCAGAACCAGTCGGCGAGCCGCGGGTTGAAGCCGACAAACAGCATCA
This sequence comes from Acidimicrobiales bacterium, assembly GCA_035625025.1. Classification (GTDB taxonomy): domain Bacteria; phylum Actinomycetota; class Acidimicrobiia; order Acidimicrobiales; family Bog-793; genus Bog-793. The sequence continues at coordinate 935 of DASPQJ010000032.1, read as the reverse complement.
CCCGGAGGGCTTCCACGGCGACGATGACGAGTCGGTCGCCCTGGTGTAAGGGTCCAACCAGCCGCCGGGGCGTGAAGGGGCGCACCTTGTCGCAGGGGGACGGCGATCCGTCGGGGGCGGCGAAGAGGAAGCGGTTCGTCGGCTTGTGGGACCGGTCGACTCGACAGGCGAATGATCCACCAACCCACGTGTCGTGCGCGGTTGTCTGTTCGGAGAGCGACGTCGCGGTTGGACCATCGGCGGCCTCGCCGAATCGCTCTGTCGCCGTCGAGAACACGGTCGCGAACGTCTCGGGCAGAAGCTTTCGCCGGGCGCCCTCGCGAGCCACCGTCGTGATGCGCTCGGGGAGCTTCGCACGGTCGGCGGAAGCATCCTCCCAGACGGTGTCGCACTGGACCGCCCCGGTTCTCACCGACACCTCACTGGACGCGTTCACTGTTCGTGGCGTGCCCGCGGACCTGTCTGTCGCGACTGCTCGATGAGGTCGGATTTGGGCGAAGGCGTGCCCCCGGTCCTCAGGAGGGCGATCCCGCGTCGCGGCTCGTTTCTCGAGCCCGGCCCGGACCGCGGCACGGGGCCGGCATCCGGCACCGCGGCGTTTGCCGGGGGTGCTCATAGCCTCTTCGCGCCGTGCAACGATTTCCCCGTGGAGTCGACGAGGCTCGACCGCTGGCTCTGGGCGGTGCGGATCTTCAAGACCCGCACGGCGGCGACGGAGGCGTGCCGCGGTGGGCACGTACGACTCAACGGCTCGCGGGCAAAACCTGCGGCCACGGTCAAAGTCGGCGATCTGGTTACGGCGCGCGCCCATGGACGGGAACGAGCTCTGGAGGTCAGCAGCGTGATCGACAAACGGGTCGGGGCGGTGATCGCCCAGTCGTGCTTTGTGGAGCACACACAGGTGGTTCCGGCCCGAAGCGCCGAACCGGCGATGT
>DASPQJ010000031.1:0-19369 GCA_035625025.1 Acidimicrobiales bacterium | reverse complement strand
CCGACGCAGCCGACGACCGGGCAACCCCCCCGTCCCCGGAGGCGACGATGAGCGAGTTCCAGTTCCCAGGCACTGTTCCCCCGCTGTGGCCACCGACCACTCCTCGCTTCTACGGCTTCGCGGCCGACGGCCGGGTCCGTTTCGAGTGGGACGAGCGCGGCTATCGCATCACCGAGGACGGCATCGTCCGGACGCGGACGCGGCATCGCTTCCCGCTCACCGAGGTCGGTTGGGCCCAAGCCTGGGTGGAGATGTCCTCGAGCTACCCGCGACTCGCGGCCAAGGTCGCCGCCCGGGCCGGTGGTTACAAACAGCAACTGGCGCGCCTCACCGCCTACGCGCTGCTCCCCGGCTGCACGTTCCTCGGCGGTCGTCAGTGGACCGACCCGTCCTTCGGACCCGAGACCCACTGCACCCTCGTGTTCACGAACGACGAGCTGTGGGCGGTCCCGCCCGCCGATGACGCCGAGCGGATCTTGTTGCGCGCGCCCTACAGCACGCTCAGCGCCCTCGAGATCTCCGGTCCCGAGACCGTCCGCGAAACAGAGGCCGCGCTCCTCGGCGACGCGACGTTCGGATTGATCAGCGCCGCTCTGGCCTCGGGAAGCAAGACCCTCATCCGGTTGCAACAAGACGAGCGGGAACTGTTCTTCTCCTGCAACTCCGTGACGCCGTCGGATCTCCGTGTCCGACTGTCCGAGCCGTTCGGCAAGATTCGGCGCCCCGCAGCGAGAAGTCCCGTCGCCGTGGTGCGCGAAGCGCGCCCCGCCGCCAGCCCGCCAGCCCGTCCGGGAGCGGCTTCCCTGGCGGACGCGCTCGCCAAACTCGCCGTCCTGCGCGACTCCGGGATCCTCACGACAGAAGAGTTCGAATCCCTGACGCGCCGCCTCGCCGAGTAGCTCCCCCGAGATGAGACGGGCCCAGCGCGGAATCGCGGCGGCGCGGCCCGGCGGGAAGGCGGCACCGCCCGCCTAAACACCGGCGAGAACAGCCCCGGCCGTATAGTTGGGCCGGGCCAAGGGGGCAGATCGGCCGTGTCTTTCCAGACAGGATTGCTCGCTGGCGGCAGCGACGTGCGCGCCTTCGCCCTGCTCTTCATCTTCCTCGCCGTGGCGCTCGTCGCCGCCCTCCTCGTCCTCGGCTTCATCGTCATCTACCGGGCCTATGGGCGCGCCGGCAAAGCCAGAAGGCCGCCGGCGCGCCCGATCGAACCTCCCGAGCTCGTCCTCGCGCGGCGCTTCGCCGCCGGCGAGATCGACGAGGACGAGTACCGGCGTCGGCTCGACGCCTTGAAGGTCCGTGCCACGCCGCCTCCCAACTGAGACCCGCCCCCACCGAACGCGGCGTCGCGCCCTCGTCACCCGGGCGGGCCGGCCCTCGCGAACCACCGCTCCGCCCCGGCAGGGGCGAGGCCGCGCCCGGCCGACCTAAGTCGTCGGTTCGGCCCGAGCGTCGAAGGTCGCGACGAGTCGGCGCGCGGCGCGGGCCTCGTCGAGCCGCCCGACGGGCGTCGTGCGCGGAGCAAGGAGCGCGGACTGCTTCTTTCCGCGGGCGACGTGGGCCCGCGCTTCGGCCGCGATCGCCAGCAGGGCGTCGGCGAGCGCGGCGACGGTCTCCGGGCTTTCTGTCTCGGTCGGCTCGATCATCAGCGCTTCCGCGACCACGTGAGGGAAGTAGATCGTCGGCGCGTGAAAGCCATGTTCTAGGAGGCGCTTGGCGACGTCGAGGGCCCGCACTCCGGTCTCGTGCTTCAGGGTCGCGGCCGAGACGACGCACTCGTGCATCACCGGCCGGTCGTAGGGGAAGTCGTAGGCACCCCGCAGCTTCTCGCGCAACCAGTTGGCATTGAGCACGGAGGTCTCCGCGACGCGCCGCAGACCCTCGCGACCGTTGAGGGCGATGTAGCACCAGGCCCGCAGCAGAACGAGCGCGTTCCCGTGGAAGGAGTGGGTCCGGCCGATCGATCGCGCCGGCGTCGCGAAGCCAAACTCGTCGCCGACGCGCACCGGCCGCGGTCCGGGGAGGAGGTCGACGAGGCCGGCGCCGACCGCGACCGGGCCCGACCCCGGTCCGCCGCCGCCGTGGGGCGTCGCGAACGTCTTGTGCAAGTTGAGGTGGACGATGTCAAAACCCATGTCCCCCGGCCGGACCACGCCGAGGATCGGGTTGAGATTGGCCCCGTCGTAGTAAAGGAGCCCCCCGACCCCGTGGACCATCTCGGCGATCTCGACGATTTCCTCTTCGAAAAGCCCCAGGGTGTTCGGGTTCGTGAGCATCATCCCCGCGACGTCCGGGCCGAGTACACGGGCGAGGGCGGCGCGGTCGACGAGTCCCCGGGCGTCGGTGCCGACCGTCGCGACCGTGTACCCGCCGAGCCGCACCGAGGCGGGGTTCGTGCCGTGGGCCGATTCGGGGATAACGACCCGGGTGCGCGCCTCCCCGGCGAGCTCGTGATGGGCGCGCATGAGGAGCAGCCCGGTGAGCTCCCCCGCCGCGCCGGCCGCCGGCTGCAAAGTCGCCGCCGCCATCCCGGTGATCGCGCAGAGCGCCTCTTCCAGCTCGACGAGCACCTGCAGCCAACCCTGCGCCGCCGAAGGCGGCGTCGCGGGGTGGACGTCGCGAAAGCCCGGCGCCGCCGCCGCCTCGTCGCAGACCTTCGGGTTGTACTTCATCGTGCACGAGCCGAGCGGGTAGGCCCCGAGGTCGACACCGTACTGGCGATGGGAGAGCCGGGTCAGGTGCGAGACGAGGTCCCGCTCCGAGACCTCCGGCAGCGGCACCGGCACGGCGCGGCGGTGCTCGGCGGGTACGAGCTCCTCGGCCGACCATTCCGGCAGGCCTGTCGTCCGGAACGACCAGGCCCGTCGTCCCGGGGCGGACAGCTCGAAGATCGTCGGCTCGGTCTCCCGCCCGAGAAGCGGCGCCGACGCCGCCCGCCCGCCGGGAGAGCTCTGTCGCCTGGCGACGCCGCTCATCGGACCACCGCCGCGAACGCCGAGACGAAGCCGTCGATCTCGACTCTCGTGCGGCGCTCCGTCACCGCGACGAGGAGCCCGCCCTCGGCGCTCGTCCCCTCGAAGCCCTGGCGCAACGGGATCCCGGCGAGGTAGCCCTCGCCGAGGAGGCGCTCGACGATCAGCTCGGGGGGGACGGCCGCGCGCACGGCGAACTCACGCAGCACGGGCGCGGTCGCCACCGGCTCGACGCCCTCGATCGCCAGGAGCGCCTCGCGGCAATACCGCGTCCCGCGCGCACAACGCAGCGCGACCTCGCGCAGGCCGGCCGGGCCGAGCCAGCCGAGCTGGATCGCGGCGGTCACCGCCATCAGGGTCTCGTTCGTGCAGACGTTGGAAGAAGCCTTCTCCCGGCGGATGTCCTGCTCACGGGCGCGCAGCGTCGTCACGTAGGCCCGCCGTCCCTCGCGGTCGACGGTCTCGCCGACGAGCCGCCCCGGGAGCCGCCGGACGTGCTCGGCTTTGCAGGAAAAAAGCCCAAGATACGGCCCCCCGAAGCCGAGCGGGTTGCCGAGCGCCTGGCCCTCGCCGACGACGACGTCCGCCCCAAACTCCCCCGGGCTGCGCAAGAGTCCCGCGGCGATCGGGTCCTGGCAGACGACGAGGTGCGCGCCCGAGCGGTCGGCGGCGCGCCGCGCCGGGGCGAGGTCCTCGAGGACCCCGAGGTAGTTCGGGTACGCGACGACGACGGCCCCGGCCGGCGCCGCTCCGACCCCGTCGAACGCGGTGACGCCGTCGCGCAGCCCGACGATCTCGATCGCCTGGCCGCTGCCCCGGGCGAAGGTCCGCAGCACCTCGACCCAACGCGGGTTCACGCCCTGGGAGCAGTAGACGCGGGATCGGCCCGTCGTCGCGGCGGCGAGGTTCGTCGCCTCGACGAGCGCAGCGGCGCCGTCGTAGAGCGAGGCGTTGGCGATCTCGAGGCCCGCGAGGCGCGCGACCATCGTCTGGTACTCGAAGAGCGCCTGCAGCACCCCTTGGGCCACCTCCGGTTGGTACGGGGTGTAGGCGGTGACGAACTCCGACCGGCCCGCGAGGGCGCGCACGACGGCGGGGACCTCGTGGTCGTATGCGCCGCCCCCGGCGAAGCAGACCACCCCGGAGGCGGCGCCGCGGTTCTTGGCGGCGAGATCGCCGAGGGAAGCGACGAGATCGGCCTCGCTCACCGCCTCGGGCAGGTCGAGCCCCGCGAGGCGGATCGCCGCCGGGACCACCGCGTAGAGCTCCGCGACATCTTCGAGCCCGAGGAACTCGAGCATCGCGGCGATGTCCGCGTCGGTGTGGGGAACGAAACCTCCCATGGTCCGCCTCAGCGCGGCGCGAGGCCGGCGAGCCGCTGGAAGGGGGGCTTCACGACCGTCGTCGCCACCGCGGCCCCCCGCACCTCCACCTCGACCGTGGCGCCGTCGGCGACGTCCGGCGACAAGAAGGCCAGGGCGATGCCCCGCTCGAGGACCGGGGAGAAGTTCCCGCTCGTCACGACGCCGGCCTCGACGCCGTCGACAAAACAACGATCGGAACGACGCGGGATGCGACGCGTCGCCGACAGAAGGCCCCGCAGCCGACGCGCGATCCCGGCCGCACGCTCGGCCTCGAGGGCGGACTTGCCGCGGAACGACGACTTGTACCAGGCGACCACCCAGCCGAGCCCCGCCTGGAGGGGCGTGATCCCCGGACCGAGCTCGCAGCCCATGAGTGGCAGCCCGGCTTCGAGGCGGAGCGTGTCGCGCGCCCCGAGACCCGCCGGCAGGGCACCGGCGTCGAGAACGGCGCGGAAGAACTCCCCGGCGGCGCCGGCGGGCACGGCGCACTCGACGCCGTCCTCCCCGGTGTATCCCGTCCCGGCGACGACGCAGTCGACGCCGCGGTAGCGAAAGCGCGCCACCCCGAAGTGCGCGACCTCGGCCGCCGTCGGCGCGACCTTGGCGACGACGGCGCGTGCCGTCGGCCCCTGAACGGCGATGATCGCCCGAGAGGCCGTCGTGTCCACGCCGCCGACGACGTCCCGCACCGCCGCCGTGTTCGAGGCGTTCGGCATGACATCGAAGGCCATCTCGTCGAGCCACCAGATGATGCAGTCGTCGACGACCGACCCGTCCTCGGCGAGGAGGTGCGTGTACTGCGCCCGCCCCGGCTCGATCTTGGCGAGGTCGTTCGTGAAGCACTCCTGCAACAGGTCGTGGGCGCGCGGGCCCTCGACCCGCACGGTCCCGAGGTGGCTCACGTCGAAGGCGACCGCGGCCCTCCGGCAGGCGAGGTGCTCGGCGAGGGTGCCCGCCGGGTAGGAAAGCGGCATCTCCCAGCCGCCGAACTCGACGAGTCGCGCCCCCAGCGCCTCGTGCTCGGCGCGCAAAGGGCTCTGGCGCCGGTTCACGACAGCACCGGCTAGCCGGTCAGGGTGGACGGGAACGCCTCCGCCGGATTCAGCGCGTCCCCGGCGTTGAGGAGCGCCTTCAGTTCCAGGCGCGCGCAGTCCCGTCGGTAGAGCATCCGGATCTTCAGGTCGGGGTAGAGCTCGCAGAGCCGGCGAACCTTGCCATTTTTTTTCGTCACGAGGTCCTGGCGCAAGGTCGTCAGCTCGAGGAACAGATCGTGCTCGGGAAGGTAGAAGTCGGGCCGGAACCCCGAGGCCGGTCTGCCCTCCTCGTCCCAGCTGAGGACGAACTCGACAGGCTCGTACTCCCAGGCGACCCCGTAGAAGTCGAGCATCTCGGCGAGGAAGCGCTCCGAGGCGTGGGCGAACCGCACCGTGCGCTCTGCTCGGTCCGGGCGGATGATTCCCTCCTGGGTTTCCTAGCTACCGGCCCGCCGACGCGGCACCTCGGGCTGCACCCGAGAGCCGCTGGCCGCGGCGCCGGAGCGGTCGAGGACGAGGATCGCGGCGTCGACCTCGCCGACGACGGCGGCGAGCGGCACGATGTTGAAGACTCCCTGGCCGCCCCGCAACAGGTCGACGATCTCCTCGCCCGAGCGGGCGAGCACCGTCCCCTGGGCCCCGAGGACGAGGTTCGCCGTCGCGAGCTCGCCACCGGACTCGCGCAGACAGGCGATCGCCCGCCGCGCCTGGCCGAGATTGACCCCGGCGTCGAGGAGCTGCTTGATCACCTTCAGCTCGACGACGTCGCTGTAGGAGTACAGACGCTGGGAACCCGAGCCGTGGGCGTCGGCGAGCGAGGGCCGGAGCAGGCCGGTGCGCGCCCAGTAGTCCAGCTGGCGATAGGTGATCCCGACGACCTTGCAGACCTGCGGGCCCCGAAAGCCCCCTTCGGACGTCGCCATCGCGCCCTCCTCCTCGCAGAGACGCGCCCGGCGCGGCGGACCGTCGCGATGACAGGCGCGTAACTACGTTGCTGTCATGAGGTTACGGCCCCCACCGGCCGGGAGTCAACGATCAAATCCGCCGGTCGCGGGCCCGTTCAGGTCGTGAAGTCCTCCGGGCGCACCCGCTCGAGGAACTCGCGGAATTCCCCGACGATCTCCTCGGGGGCACCGTCCGAATCCTCGTCCTCGTCCTCGAGCACGATCCCCGCCAGCTCCATCAGGTCGTCGGCGACGAAGAGCGGCGACCGGGTGCGCACCGCGAGGGCGATGGCGTCGGACGGTCTCGAGGACAGTTCGAGCGCCCGGCCGGCCACCGCGAGGTGGATCTCGGCGAAGTAGGTCGCGTCACGCACCTCGCTCACGATGACGCGCTCGACGCGCGCGCCGAGCGCGTCGAGGAGGTCCTTCATGAGGTCGTGGGTCATCGGGCGCTGCACCTCGATCCCCTGGATCGCGAAGGCGATCGCCGTCGCCTCCGGGGCCCCGATGAAGATCGGCAAGGAGCGCTCCCCCCCGACCTCCTGGAGGAGCATGACGGGCGTGTTCGACTGGAGATCGACCCGCACCGCCGTCAGCCGCACCTCCAACATGGCCCGAACTTACTCCGGGAGATCGTCGACCGAAACCGCGGGCTCGGCCCCGAACACGGCCGCCTCGAAGGCTTCCCGGTCCTCGGTGATGGTCGCCGGGTCGACGACGTGGATCGAGGCCAGGTTGCGGTAGCGGTCGGCGTAATCGAGCCCGTAACCGACGAGGAACTCCTCCCCCGCCTCGCGCCCGCAGTAGCGCAGCGGGACCGGCAGGATCCGCCGTCCCGGCCGGTCCAAGAGCGCGCAGACCTCGACCTCGCGCGCCCCCCGGCGCTCGAGGAGGTCGATGACGTAGCGCAGTGACAACCCGGTGTCGACGACGTCAGCCGCGACGATGACGTCCTTGCCCGTGACGTCCTTATCCAGGTCCTTCAAGATCCGCACCCGGCGCTCGCCCGCGACGTAGGAGGACAGGGCGAGAAAATCGACCGCGCAGGGGACCTCGAGCGCCCGGACGAGATCGGCGACGAAAAAGACGCTCCCCTTGAGAAGCCCGACGATCGTCACGCCCCTCGGGTGATCCGCGCCGATCTCCCGGGCCAGCCGCAAGACGATGGTGGAGATCTCTTCGGCCGACAGAGCCGTCGTCGGCCGGGCGCTCATCCCCGGCCGAGGTCGTCGAGTGCCACCTTCACGAAGGCCTCGTGGAGCGACGCGCCGAGCTCGACGAGCTCTTTCAGCTCGGCGCGGGCGCGCCCGCGGGCCTCCGGGTTGCGCTGGTAGAGAAGCGGCGTGACGACCTGCGAGAAAAGCCCCGCCTCGCGCTCAGCGGCGTGCTTGAACGTGCGCAGGTGCCGGGGCTCGATGCCGAACTTCCCGAACGCGACGGCGAGCCGCGCCAGATCGAGGGCCTCCGGACGGTAGGCCCGCACCCCCGCCATCTCGACTGGGGCGATCAAGCCGTACGCGTCAAGTTCGGCGATGACGCGGGGCTCGACCCCGACCGCACCGGCGAGCTCCTCCGGGCTGTACCCCGCCACGGGGCCGCCCGGCTCCGATGACCGGCCCCGCGGCCGTTTGCCCTCGCCCTGGCGCGCCGGCTTGCGCGTCCTCGCCTCGGCCTTGCCGGACGCCGGCGGCGCCGCGGCCCGACTCGTCCGCGGCACCCGGCGGCGCGTCGTCGGTCGCGAGGCCTTGACCGTTTCGCCGCCGGCGGGCTCACCCCGAGAACCGGTTTCGGCAGTGAACTCTCCGGGTCGCTCCGCCACGAGGTCCTCTGCTCCCCGCGCCCCTTCTTCGTCGTCGCCGGGCCCTTCGAAGAACTCGTCAAACTCGCCGGGGTTCGGCGCGCCGACGGACGCCGCGGCGTCGAGCCCGCCCGACCAGGCCGGCACGGCACCGACGAACTCGCCCAGCTCGTCGGGAGGATCGCTGAAGTCCCCGTCAAAAAGGGACGGCGCGATCGGCCCGGTCGCCGTGCCGCTCACCTGTTCGAGACGGCCCTTTATCACCTTCAAGGGTAGGAAGTGCTCGCGCTGCTCGCGCAGGATCCAGCGCAGCCGCTCGACGTCGGTTTCGTAGAACTTCCGGTAGCCCGAGGCGGTGCGCTCGGGGTGGATGAGGCCGCGGCTTTCCAGAAAGCGGATCTTCGAGATCGTGACGTCAGGGAACTCCTCGACGAGTAGATCGAGGACCTCGCGGATCGACAGGAAACTCCGCTCCGGGGCACCCTGGCCGGCGTGGTTGGTCATGCCGGTCGTGCCGTCAGGAACACGAGCTTGAACTTGCCGATTTGCACCTCGTCCCCGCTCGCCAGCGCCACCGACTCGATCCGCTCCCGGTTGACGTAGGTCCCGTTCAGCGAGCCGACGTCCCGCAGGACGTAGCCGTCCGACGAGCGGACGAACTCAGCGTGGCGGCGCGACACCGTGATGTCGTCGAGGAAGATCTCGCTGTCGGGGTGGCGCCCGACGTGGGTGAGTTCGTTGTCGAGGACGAACTTCGCGCCGCTTTCCGGTCCCCGCTTCACGACGAGCACGCCGGTGCCGATGGCGAGCTCACCGACCTCGACACCGAGCTCCTCGTCGCCGAGTTCGCCGGTCGATTCCTCGGGGACGAAGGAAACAGTCGTATCGGTGTTCGGAGCGAGCGCGACGCCGCAGGATGAACAGAAGTTCACCCCCGGCGGATTGCGGTGTCCACAGTTGTGGCAGAACACCTCGCTCACGGTAGCCGCTCGCGGATCGTTGCGCCCTGGGGGAAATTCCGGTCCACGACGGTCACGTCGCCGTAAGCTCACGGTACTTCTCAGCGCTGAACAGGGAATCCATCTCCTTCGGGTCCGAGGCTGCGATTACGCAGAACCAGCCGTCGCCGTAGGGGTCCTCGTTCATCCGCTGGGGCGCGTTCCCGAGATCGTCGTTCACGGCGACTACCTCGCCCGAGACCGGCGCGTAGACCTCGGAGACGGACTTCGTCGACTCGATCTCGCCGAGCGTGTCGCCCTGGGCGATCGTGGTGCCAACCTCCGGGAGCTGGACGTAGACGACATCGCCCAGGGCGTCCTGCGCGAAGTCGGTAATACCGACGCGGGCACCGCCGTCCTCGGCGCGCAGCCACTCGTGGTCCGGCGTGTAGCGGAGTTCCTCGGGCGTATTCACGGACGGTCATCGTAGCGAGCGCCCAAGGTGCCGTTCGAGGCCAGAAACTGACGAATTTCGACCGCGGCGGCCCCGGCGCGGGCGCGCGAGGAGGCTTCGTCGTCCGCCTCGGCGAAGACGTGCGTGAACGGCTCCTCGGTATCCGGGACGACGAGCGTCCAGCCGGAAGCGTCGATGACCTTGACGCCGTCGATGAGGACGACCTCGTCGAGCCGGGCCCGCTCGACGAACCAGCGCATCACCGCACCCTTCTGGTCGAGCGGTGTCAGCACCTGTTCGTGGGCAACGCAGACCGGAGGGAGGCCGGCGCGCAGCTCCGAAAGCCGCCGTCCGCTCGTCACAAGCATCGCCAGCACGTGAACGAGGGTCGCGACCGCGTCGTAGGCAGGAAGGAACCGGGGGAAGGCGAAGCCGCCCTCGGTGCTCGCGGCGAGCGTCGCGCCGTTGGCGAGCGCCACCTCCATCAGGTTCGCCGTGCCGATCTGGGTCCAGACGACCTCGGCTCCGAGCTCGGCGAGCACCTCGTTCAGCCGCCACGTCGCGCTGACGGGAACGGCGACGCGGGCGCCGGGGGTCGTCTCGGCAACGAGCCGACTCACCGCCAAAAGCGCGTCCCCGTCGCTCAACACCATCCCCGTGTCGTCGACGAGGGTGAGCTGCTCCCCGTCCGAGGCAATCACGGCGCCGAGGTGCGCGCCCGACGAATGGACGAGCTCGGACAGGCGCTCTCCGCTGACCGACCGTTCGTAGCCGAGGAAGCCGACCGTCGACACGAGCGGGTTGACGACCAGCACGTCGGCTCCGAGCTTCGCGAGCACGCTCGGCATGACGAAACTCGCCGAGCCGTAGGCGTAGTCGAGCACGAGCTTGAGGCGCGCCTCCCGCAGCGGTTCGAGCTCAATGCTCGAGGTGAGGGCCGCCGTATAGAGCTCGACCGTGTGCGCCGGGTAGCCGATATCGCCGATTTCGTCGGCAAGGACGCGCCGGAGATCCTCCCGGTAGAAAAGACGCTCGATCGTCTTCTGGGTCGCCTCGTCCACGTCGACGCCGTCAGCGTCGAGGAAGCGGATCACGACCGACTGGGGATCGTCCCGGTCCAGTCCGACGGTGACGCCCCCCTGGTTCGGGCCGGACCGGATGTGGAACCGCGTCAGGGGCAGCGTCGCGGCCTCGAGGTCCTCGACGTGCAGCCCGGCAGCGTTGAGACCGACGATCACCGCTCTTTTCAGCATCCGCGCCGCGCGGGAGGAGTCCCGGGAGGTCGTCACGCTGGCGCCCCGGGGCAGCGTCGCGGCGTAGGCCATCGCGACCCGGGTCGCGAGCTCGGGTGAGAGGTCGACATTGGCGAGGCCCGAGACCCCGAGCCGGCCGAAAAGGGCGCGCGCGCCCCGTGTTTCCCAGATGATCGAGCTCGTCACCGTGGCGTTCGACTCGACTCTCTTGTTCGGATAGACCTTCACGCCGGCCGTGATGACGGCGTAACGACCGATGCGGCAGTGGTCGCCGACGACCGCGCCCTCACCGACGTTCACCCCCTGGCGCAGTTCGCACGAACGGCCGACGACGGCATTGCGCATCGCCGCTCCGGCGCCGATGAAACAGTTGTCGTGGACGACGCTCCGCTCGAGCACGGCCCCCTCGCTGACGCGCACGTTGGCACCGAGCACCGTGTAGGCGCCGATGCGCGCCCCGGGCCCGATCCGACAGTTGTCGCCGATGAGGGTCGGGGCCTCGATCGTCGCCGCCGGATCGATCTCGGCACCCTCGCCCACCCAGACTCCTTGGCGCAATGGGAAAGCGTCGATGTCCACCGCGACCTTGCCCTCGAGGATGTCGTCGTGCGCCTTCAGGTACTCGTCGAGCGTGCCGACGTCCTCCCAGTAGCGTTCCGTCGTGAACCCGTAGAGGGGATGACCGGCCTCGAGAAGTTCCGGGAAGACCTCCGCGGAGAAGTCGACCGGACGGTCCGGCGCGATGTGGTCGAGGACGACCGGATCGAGCACGTAGATCCCGGTGTTGATCCGGTCCGAAAAGACCCGGCCCCAGGTGGGCTTCTCCAAGAACCGCTCGATCCTGCCCTTGTCGTCGGTGATGACGATCCCGAATTCGAGCGGGTTCTCCATCGGTTTCAGGGCCAGCGTCACCTCGGCACCGGCCTCGTCGTGGAAACGGACCAGTTCGTCGAGCTCGATGTCCGTCAGCACATCGCCAGAGATGACGAGGAATCGCTCGTCGAGCTGTTCGCGGGCGTTCCGTACCGATCCGGCCGTCCCGAGCGCCGTCTCCTCCGTGGCGTAGTCGATCCGCACTCCCAACTCGGAGCCGTCGCCGAAGTACGTGCGGATCGTGTTGGCCAAGAACGCGACCGTGACGATGATCTCGTCGAACCCGTGCTTTTTCAGAAGCGAGATGATGTGCGCGGCCATCGGCTGGTTGGCCATCGGCAGCATCGGCTTCGGCTGGCTCGTCGTGAGGGGCCGCAACCGCGTGCCCTCGCCCCCCGCCAGGATGACCGCTTTCATCGCGGTCGACCCGACGGCGAAGCCCCATCCGAGACGTTCACGTTCCCGCCTCGGACCCCGCCGGACCCCGGCGACCCGCGACCAAGGCGTGACGCGCCCGGGGCACGTAGTTCCCCAGCGCGAGGAACGAAAAGACGAGCGCCGGGACGACGATGGCCCACGCCGCGATGGCGACGTCGTGGGTCCAACCCCCCGGGCCGTGGGCGAGAACAAAGAGCGGGAAGGCGCACATGAGGCCGAACGTCCCGGCCTTGCCGAACCAGATGACGTCGATCCGCGCCGCGCCGAGGGCCGCGAGGACGAGGACCGTACCGCCTACGAGCACTTCGCGGCCAAGAACGACCGCGCCGAGCCAGATCGGCACCGCGCCATAAACGACAATGGCGAGGATCGCGGTGATGAGCACGATCCGGTCGACCGCGGGATCGATGATCTTGCCGAGCGTCGTCACCTGGTCGTGGTGCCGGGCGATATAACCGTCGAGGAAGTCGGTGATCCCCACCAGTCCCAAGAAGAAGAAGGCGGCTACGCGTTCGTGCAAGGGGAAGAGGGTGGCGAGGAAACAGCCGAGTATCCCGAGTCGGGAGATCGTGATCGCGTTCGGCAACGTCCAGACCCGGGCGAGCAGCGCCGCCTCGTCCCGAGCCGGGGCCACGTCCGTCGACCGCCCCCAGGTCGAAGTCACCGCGGCAGTCTAGAGAGGACGACGCCACCGCCAAGACGCCGCATCGCGCCCGTCACCCCCGCTGTCAGCGCGCCCAGGGGGCTACCGACCGCGCAGGATGTTCCGCACGACGAGGGCCACGATCGTGAGGATGGCCCCGAAGACGGTCGTCGTGCGCACCCGCTGCGCGGTCGCGCCCGCGCTCACCACCGCTTCGACGAGCACTTCAGCATCGGCCTCGACCGGCACCGGTTCGAGGTGTTCGATGACCTCCCGCGCCACCCGGCCATCGGGACGACGCAGAAGGAACGCCGCCTGGGCGACGGCGAACTGCGCGTCGCGACGGAATTCGCGGGCGATCGCGCCGGCATCGCGCCCGTGCATCCACTCGCACGGATACGGCTCGCCCTGCAACTGATCGTCCCACCAGACCTGGAGATAACGACTGAATCGCGCGCTCGGATCCCGCATGGCGGCCCATTCTAGGACCGACCCGCCGATCCGGATTCTGCGCCGTCGCCCGGACGGCGCGAAAGTGACCGGACCGGCGATCCCTGGGCCAGTTCTCGCCGCGCCGATCGCCCGACACGACGGGGTCGTTCGGCGGGGAAAAGATCCCTACCGCCTATCCTCGCCGGCACGAAGGTTGGCGCTCCAACCGGAAAGGGCGACGACAATGGCAACTGATGAGGAGCTCCTCGCGGCGATCAGCGACCGGATGATCGGACAGATCGAGCAGGGGGCGACGAGCGACACGATCCTCAAGTTGGCAGAGGCCTGGGCCTGGATCCGCTCGCCGGACCAACCGCACGGAGGCTTTTCGGCGAGCTGAGGGGATCGCCACGAGGAAGCGGGCGCGGCCGGTCCGACGCCGGTCGGCTCGTGCCTCGCTCATAGACTCCCACCGAGGAGGACCGAGGTGGAGGCCGAGGGTCAAGCTGGGCGGAACGCGGCGTCGTACCGGAGGCGAGTGATCGTCTCGATGACGCTCGCCGTCATCGTGGTGATCGGCGTGGTCGAGGCCTTCGCCATCACCGCGGTCAACGTCCCGTCGAACTCCTCGTCGTCACTTGGCGGTTGGGCGGGGACGGCACGCACGAAGAAGGTCGCGAAACCCGCGGCGCTCCTCCTCCAGTCGGAGTTCCCCGCGTCCGGCGCGGACAACATTGCCTACGACTCGGCGATCACCCTCAAGTTCTCCGTCCCGCTCGCGGCCCACACGCCCCTGCCGACCATTTCCCCGCCTGTCGCCGGGCGGTGGTCCCGGCTCTCACCGACGACGCTCACCTTCCAGCCGCAAGGCAATCTCGTTCCCCTCGAGCAGATCACCGTCCGCATCCCCGGTGGTTCCGGTGGGATGGAATCGACGGCGGGCGTGACGCTCAGCGCCTCGGTGTCGACGAGCTTCACCGTCGAAGATGTCCCGGTCCTCCGCCTCCAGCAGCTGCTCGCCGAGCTCGGCTACCTACCGGTGACCTTCGTGCGCACGAGCCCGACCGGCGCGAGCGGCGTGCCTGCGACCTACTCGTCGCCGATCACGACGACCGCCGGGCCAGCTGACGGGCCCTCGGCCCTCGCCGCCGAGCCGACGACGCCGGACGCCATCCCCCTCCAGCCCGAACAGGGAAGCTTTCAGTGGCGCTACGCGAACACGCCCTCTCAGCTCGCCGCGCAGTGGGTGCCTGGCGCCTGGAACGTGGTCACCCAGGGCGCGCTGATGGCGTTCGAATCCGACCACGGTCTCGACATCGACGGCGTTCCCGGACCGACCGCCTGGGCCGCGCTCTTACAGGCGGTCGCGGCACGGGACACGACCTCACGTCCGTACACCTACCTCCTCGCGACCGAAACGCTGCCGGAAACGCTCTACGTCTGGCGCGCCGGTCAGGTGGTGTTCCAGACGCCCATCAACACGGGCGTGGAAGGGGCGGCAACCCCACTCGGCACCTGGCCCGTCTTCTCGCGATTCCTTTCGACGACGATGAAGGGCACGAACCCGGACGGCACGAAGTACGACGATCCGGATGTCCCCTGGGTCTCGTACTTCTACGAGTCCGACGCCGTGCACGGCTTCCTTCGCCCCGGCTACGGCTACCCCCAGAGCGACGGATGCGTCGAGCTCCCCTACGCCAACGCGGAAGCCGTCTTCCCGCTCGACACCCTCGGCACGCTCGTCACGATGACGACGGGCCAGCTCTCCGCAGAGCTCGGTACGACGCCCCCGACAGTTATCTACCTCCCGACCACGACGACCACGACGACCACGACGACGACCCCGTTCGAGTATCCGTAGTCCTTTTGTCCTTCTCCCATCGGCAGCTCATCAGGATCTCGGTAGGAGCCGCTAACCCGAGTGCAAGCCAGCCCACCCCGGTCGTGTCTGGCGAGGCGCGGCTCCTCCGACGACACCTGCCGCTCACAGAGCAGATCTTCCGCGACTCGGGACCATCCGCGGCTCGAGCCCTTGCTGCCCGGACAAGGCCGCCCGTCTTGGCGTTGAGCTCGCGGCGCGGAAAGGTGCCAGTGGCGGGTTGCCGCCGCTGTCCGTCACGCCGTCGCCGGTGGCCGGGTCGGGGGCGGCGTCGGCCGTACGCTCGGCGCGCGGCGACGCCGTGTGCTGGAGTGGGTTCGAAAAGGTGCCGGTGACGGGCGACGGCATGCCGCGCGTAAAAGAGCAAGGGAGGCGACGTGGAGATATCGGTCGGTCCACCCGTCGTGTCGACCCATTACAACGACGAGTTCGTCGTCTGCGAAATGTCAGCGGAGATGTCGAGTACGAAAGAACAGGGCTACTTCGCCGCCGACACGCGCCTCGTCTCAGGTTACCGCTTGAAGCTCGGTGGTAGCGCCCCAATCCTCCTCAACGCCGCCGCGGTCGCGGACCACTCGGCGCGCTTTGAGTTCACGAACCCGCCGATCGTCGGCGCCGATGGGCGCGACGTGCGCGAGCAATCGCTCCATCTCCGGCTCGACCGGACCGTCGGCCCCGGCGTGCACGAGGACTACAGCCTCACGAACCATGGTCGCGATTCGGTCGTCGTCGACGTGGAAGTCAGTCTCGAATCCGATTTCGCCGATCTGTTCGACGTGAAGGTGCACCGCCGGATCCGTCGCGGTTCGATCCACAGTGTCTGGGACGAAAAGAACAGTGTCCTCATCACGCGATACCAGAACGGCGCCTTCGACCGCTCCCTCGTCGTCGAGGTCCACAACGCCGGATCCGATCCGGAGTTCGCTAACGGCGGACTGCTGTTCCGGATCACGCTCGAACCGAAGACCTCCTGGCATACCTGTTTGTGGTGGATCGCCGTCATCGACGGTGTCGAGCGCCGGGTCATCCGTCCTTGTGGCCAGCTCCTTGTCGGCGACGTGGGAAACGAAGCGGCCCGCCGACGTTGGGTCGGCGAGGCGACGATCTTCGAGACCTCGAACGGCAACGTCACGGCGGCGCTGCGCCAAGCGGTCGACGATCTCTCGGCACTCCGGTTGCACCGCCATGATCAACTCGCCGCCGCGAGAAGCGATGACGATCCCAACGCCTGGGTCCCGGCAGCGGGGATCCCCTGGTTCGTCAGTCTCTTCGGGCGTGACGCCCTTACTGTCTCGTTCCAGTCGCTCGCGGTGTCGCCCCGCTTCGCGCTCGGGAGCCTCCACGCGCTCGCCGCCCTGCAAGCCGACTGCTACGACGACAACCGGGACATGCAACCGGGCAAGATCGAGCACGAGGCCCGGCACGGCGAGCTTGCCGCGCTCGGCCTCATACCGCACACCCCTTACTACGGGACGCACGACGCGACGCCGCTCTACGTGCTCGTCGCCGCGCTCGCCTGGCGCTGGCACGGGGACGCCGAGGAACTGAGGCTCATCCGGCCACACGTCGAACGCTGCCTGCAGTGGATCGCCCGCGACGGCGACGTCGACCAGGATGGCCTCCAGGAGTACAAGACCCGAGCACCGAACGGCTACTACAACCAGGGCTGGAAGGACTCCCACGACGGGATCGTCATGGCGGACGGGTCTTCCGCCAAGCTCCCCATCGCGCTCTGCGAGAACCAGGGCCTCGTCGTCGCCGCCAAGCGCGCCTGGGCCGACGTCGTGGAGGAAGCCTTCGACGAGGTCGCGGAGGCCCGCCAGTTGCGCTTCGAGGCCGAGCGACTTGCGTCCCAGATCGAAGAGTTGTTCTGGTGGGAGGCGGAGGGCACCTACTACCTCGGGCTCGACGGCGACAAACGGCCGATCGAGTCGGTGGCGTCCAATCCGGGACAGCTCCTCTGGCAACGCGCCGTCGACCCCGGACGCGCCGCGCGCGTCGTGCGGCGGCTCCTCGCCGACGACATGTGGAGCGGCTGGGGCATCCGCACGCTCTCGGCCGACCACGTCGCCTACGACCCGCTCTCCTACCAACTCGGCTCGGTGTGGCCCCACGACAACGCCATCATCGCCGCGGGGTTTCGCGCCTACGGCTTCAACGCCGAGGCCGCGCAGGTCGCGGCGGCGATCTTCGACGCCACTGCGATGTTCGCCAGCCAGCGCCCGCCGGAGCTCTTCTCCGGGCTGGGGCGCGATCCCGGCGGGTTCCCGGTCCAGTACCTCGGCGCGAACGTCCCCCAGGCCTGGTCATCGGGCGCTCTCGTCCACCTCGTCACGATGCTCCTCGGGCTGGAGGCCGATTCCGCGTCGCGTGTCCTGCGCGTCCGACCGGCTCTTCCGGAGTGGATGGACCAGGTGACGCTGCGCCAGCTGCGCGTCGGCGACTCGTCGATCGATCTCCGGGTCACACGTCACGCCGACACCAGTCACACCGTCGAGGTGCTCGCCGGCGGCGACGGGCTCCGCGTCGATTTCGCCGGGAACCGCTGACGATCGCTTCCCGACCGCGCCCGATTCGTGGCCCGGTCACGGGCCTGGGCCAATCCTTGCCGCCGCCGGCCCGACGGGACGGCCCGTTCGCGGCACGTGCCCGCCGGCGCGGCCAGACTGCACTCCGACGAAAGGGGTCCCCCAAATGGGTGCTGTTGTCGACCGCGAGCCGCCG
This sequence comes from Acidimicrobiales bacterium, assembly GCA_035625025.1. Lineage (GTDB taxonomy): Bacteria > Actinomycetota > Acidimicrobiia > Acidimicrobiales > Bog-793 > Bog-793. The sequence goes on along the minus strand of DASPQJ010000031.1, from coordinate 1,623 downwards.
ATCCGGGAGGGCTTCATCCCGTTCGCCGGCCACCGGACCTGGTACCGGATCATCGGCGAGGGCGAAGCCGACGGCAAGCTGCCCCTCCTCTGTCTTCACGGCGGCCCCGGGGCGACGTGGCACCACCTCGAGCCCTACCAAGACCTCGCCGAGGGGCGCCGCGTCGTCGTCTACGACCAGCTCGGTTGCGGCAACTCGGTGATCGCCGAGCCACACGACGCCGCGCTGTGGACGCTCGAGCTCTACCTCGAGGAGATCGACTCGATCCGCGCGGCCCTCGACCTCGAGCGCTGCCACGTGCTCGGACACTCCTGGGGCGGGATGCTCGGCATGGCCTACGCCGCGCAGCGCCCCTCCGGGCTCGTCGATCTCGTCGTCCAGTCCTCCCCCGCCTCGGTGCCGTTCTGGCTCCAGGAGCTTGACCGGCTACGCGCCGAACTCCCGCCGGAGGTCGAGGCGACGCTGCGGCGCCACGAGCGCGAGGGAACGACCGACAGCGAGGAGTACCAGACAGCGATGATGGTCTTCTACGACCGTCACGTCTGTCGCATCCGACCGTGGCCCGACTGGCTGCAACGGACCTTCGACGGGATCGAAACGAATCCGGAGGTGTACCGCACGATGAACGGGCCGAGCGAGTTCCACGTCATCGGCCCGCTGAAGAACTTCGACATCACCGGCCAACTGCCGGCGATCGGGGCGCCGACGCTGCTTTTCTGCGGGGAATTCGACGAGGTCACTCCGGCGACGGTCAGCCGGGCCCACAGGGCGATCCCGGGGTCGCAGTTCGTCGTACTGGAAGGCTGTTCCCACATGCCACAAGCCGAACGTCCCGATCTCACGCTCGGGTTACTGCGCGGCTGGCTGGCCGGAGTGGAAGCTGGCCTATCCCGGAAAACTCCGAACTAGACGCGCCAGACCACGTCCCGGTGGCGCCGAGGGCGAAGTAGCGCTCAGAACTCCGATTCCGCGCAACCCGAAGATCAGGGCGGTCATCACCCGGGGCGTCGCGCCGATCTGAAGGGGAACGACCGATCCCTAGTACACGGTGAGTTCGCCGCGCACCCGAACGGCGCGCAGAAGCCGGATCCGGCGTAGTTCACGAGGAAATAGCGCCCGCCGCGTCCGATCCGCGTCGAACCCACCGTGAGTGCCCGACGCCCTTCACGAGCGTCACAGCAGGCAGCACCTTGCCGGAGAACTCCGGCTCGACCACCCGAGAGACGGCGCCGCGGCTCGTTCAGAGGCGGATTGGCAAAGGCGCCGTCCGGTCGCCGGAGAGGGCCCACGGAACCAATCCGGCCAGTCCTCGATGACGCCAGCTCAGAACGAGCCGTCGAGTCGCTCGCTCGTCCAGAGCCGCAACCGCCCCAGGTGCCAAGACTCGACTCGTCATCGTCGAGGTGGTCAAGGAGTGGCGCGTCGATGGCGTCGAGATAGGAGACGAGGAAGTCGTTCACGAAGACATCTTCGCGGACCGCGCCATCCGGCCCTGGCGGGCTCGGAGAGCAACGAACGGCAACGGGATTCACCCTTGTGCTACGCCACAATCCCTGATTCGAAGACGGTCTTCAGACCAATGAGCTGTTGTTCGAACCACTCGTCGAGCCACTGCAGAGTGTT
>DASPQJ010000030.1:0-79097 GCA_035625025.1 Acidimicrobiales bacterium | reverse complement strand
GCGGCGGGCCGCGGCGGCGAGGCCCGCCAGTGGACGCGCGGCCGGCAGGATCGGCCGACCGAACCGCTCCCGGAAGCGGGCGAGGAACGCCTCCTCGCCCGCGGGCGAGGCGAAATCGACCGCGGCGATGCCGATCGCCGTCCAGGCGACGTAGAGATCGCCGACTGGCCCGGCGACGGTCGCATAGCGCGCCACCACCCGGTCGACGAATCCCCGCGGGGCGGGGACCGTGAGGCCCAGCAGCTGTTGCTCGATCGACGACGCGTCACTCCGGCTCATCTTGCGGTCCTCCCTTTGCCCGGCCGGCGGCGGGCGCGGCTCGGCTGGGGCCTTCGGCCTGGTACGCGGCGCGCAGCGCGGCGAGCCCCCGCGCGACGTGCGAGCGCGCCGTTCCTTCCGAGCACTCGAGCGCCAGCGCGACCTCGGTCGTCGTCAGTTCGACGACGTGGCGCAGCACGACGGCGGCGCGCTGTTTGTCCGGCAACGCCGACAAGCGCGCCGCCAGCTCGGGCACCGCCCCGGCCGCCAGGGCGAGCTCGGCGGTATCGCGGCTCGCAGCCGCGGGCTCGTCGGCGCTGAGCGCGTCTGCCCTTGGCCGTCGCGCGGCGTCACGCCGGGCGTTACGCGAGACGTTGAGGACGATCGTCACGAGCCAGGGACGCAGGCGCAGCTGCTGGATCCTCCCGGCGTCGTAGTGGCGCAGCGCCCGGTACGCCCGGAGGAACGACTCCGCCGCCAGGTCTTCGGCGTCCTCGCGCGCCGACGTTGCCCGCGTGGCGACCGTGAGGACGATCGGCCCGTAGGCCTCGACGAGCGCGGTGAAACCGCCGTCGAGGTCCTCGGTGAGCCGGCGACAGATCTCGTCATCGCTTCCGGCCGCGCCGCGCACACCAGGAAGAACACCGCGGTCGGGATTCCGTTGCGGGCCGCCGCGGCCCGACGCGCCCGGGCCGCGCCTTTGGGGCGGGCTCACAGACGCCGCGGATCCACCTCGACCCGCACCCCCTCGGTGGGCAGGCCGGCCCCCGCGAGCGCGTCGGCGAGAAGAACCGGGTCCGCCCCGCGCACGCAGAAGCGGTCCGGGCCGAGCTCGGCGACCTCGAGGCCGGCCGGGGAGGCGGCGAGTCGCCGGGCGTGGTCGGCGGCCCCCGGCCCGGACAGGACGGCGAGGGCGCGCGCCGGCGGCAGGCCGAGGGCCGCCCGGCGCGGCAACTCGAGATCCGCCACAAGACCCGGGGCGCCGAGGAGCGCGGCCCTCGTCACCTCGTGGTCCGGGATCCGGGTCTGGACGACCACAAGGCCCGGGGCGTGGCCCGCGGGGCCGCGGCCCCCGACGAGGCGGCTCGCCAGGGCGAGGAGCGCCAGCGCCTCCTCCCCCGCCCGGAACCTCGGGGCGAGAAGTTCCTGGTCGAAGTCCAAAAAGACGACCGTCGAGGCCCTTTGCACCCGGTGGAGCACCGCCTCGGTTCCGACGAGGATTCCGGCCGAGCTGCCCGGCGGGCGGCGCGGCGCCGCCGAGGAGACCTCGTCGACGAGCTCGCCGACGAGCGCGGCGAGCTCCTCGGCCGCGCGTGCCGTGCCGAGCCGCAAGCGCTTCAGGCGGGTTGAGGCGCACGCGGCGCAGACGAAAGGCCGCCTGTCCGCACAGACCGGGCAGCGTAGCGCGGCGTCGGCGCCGCTCGTCTCGACGAGCGCGGCCCCGCAGCGCTCGCAACGCACGATCGCCCGGCACGAGCTGCAGGCGAGAAGCCTTGCCCGCCCCGTCCGGTTGAGGACGCAGACGACGGGGAGCTCGGGGTTGGCCCGCCGCGACACCCGGACGATCTCCGCGAAGCGGGCACTGAAAAGGCCTGCCCGCGGGTCCTCGCCGCGCCGGTCGATCACCTCGACACGGGCCCACCCGGCGCGCTCGGCGGCCGGCTCCAGCGTGACGAGCTTCGACGACGCCAGACAGCCGAGCGTCGGGCAGGGGCTCACGTAGAGACACGGCACACCAGAACGCCGCGCCCGCTCGGCGGCGATGACGGTCGCGTCCCACGTCGGGGCGCGCCGATCGACGTAGGCCCCGGAATGGGCGTCGAGAACGACGACGAGACCGAGACGGCCGACCGGTGCGAAAGCGGACGCCCGGGAGCCGACGACGACGCAGTTACCGGCCGCGGCTTCGGCCCACCCTTCCGGCTGCAGCGCCACCGCCTGGCCGAGGCGACCCAATCGCTGGGCGAGAACCTCGGCGTCGCGTCGCCTCGGCACGAGGACGAGGGCGTCGAGCCCGGCGATGCCGGCGAGCGCCGCGGCGACGACCTCGAGGCGGTTGGCGGCAGGCGGGAGCCGGAGCACGGACAACGGGGTCGACAGGGCTAGCCTCGTCGCCGCGGCGACCGCCGAGGACGGCGGCGCGGGGATACCGTTCCGCGCGGCTCGGGCCGGCGGCAGGGCGCGCACGAGGCGCGGCGGCGAAGCGGCGACGAGGAAGGGTCGCAACCGACCGGCGTAGCGCCAGGCGCCGAACCGCCCGAGCTCGACGATCTCCGGCGCCGGGCCCCGTGACACGACCGCGATGATCTCCCGCAGTTCGCGGTCGGCCGGCCGGGACGGATCGGCGACCACCCAACCACGCACCTTCCGGCCGTGCAACGGCACGCGCACGATCGAGCCCAGCGCGATCCCCGCGGTCGCCTCGGCTGGCACGGCGTAGTCGAAGCTCCGGTGGACGCCCGTGACGTCGGGCAGAACCGCGACGATCCGGCGGGTGGCCGGCGTCGCCCCAGCCGTCACCGGTCAGCTACAGGTCGAGAGCCCTGCGCAGGTCGTCGAGGCGCGGCGTCGCCTCCCAGGTGAACTCCTTCTCGGCGCGCCCAAAGTGGCCGTAGGCGGCGGTCGCGAGGTAAATCGGCCGACGCAGATCGAGATCGCGGATGATCGCCGCGGGGCGCAGGTCGAACAGTTCCCTGACAGCCCTGCCGATCCGCACCGGATCGACGGCGGCGGTGTCGAAGGTCTCCACCATCACCGAGACGGGATGCGCGACCCCGATGGCGTAGGCGACCTGAATCTCGCAGCGTCGCGCCGCGCCGGAGGCGACGACGTGCTTCGCGACCCAGCGTGCCGCGTAGGCGCCGGAGCGGTCGACCTTGGAGGGATCCTTGCCCGAGAAGGCGCCGCCACCGTGGCGGGCCATGCCGCCGTAGGTGTCGACGATGATCTTGCGCCCCGTCAGCCCGGCGTCGGCGCGCGGCCCGCCGAGCTCGAACACCCCGGTCGGGTTGCAGAGGATCTTGTGGCGCTCACAGACGATCTCGGCGGGCAGCCGGGCGAGCAGGGGCCTGACGACGTGCTCTTCGAGGTCCGGAATGAGCAGCGTCTCCGGGTCGATCCCCGGCTTGTGCTGGGTCGAGACGAGGACCGTCTCGAGCTCGACCGGACGGCCGTTTTCGTAGCGCACACTCACCTGGGTCTTGCCGTCCGGACGCAGATACGGGAGGACATTCGCCCGGCGGACCTCGGCGAGCCGGCGCGCGAGCAGGTGCGCGAACCAGATCGGGACCGGCATGAGATCGGGCGTCTCGTCACAGGCGAAGCCGAACATCATCCCCTGGTCGCCCGCGCCCTGCAGGGAGAGCTCGTCCGACTCGCCGGCGCGGATCTCGCGCGAGCGCGACACACCGGCGTCGATGTCGGGGGACTGCTCGCCGATCGAGACGATGACGCCGCAGGTGTTGCCGTCGAAGCCGTACTCCTCGCGGTCGTAGCCCGTCGCACAGACCGTGTCGCGCACGATGCGGGGGATGTCGACGTAGCTCGAGGTCGTGATCTCGCCGGTGACGCAGACGAGACCCGTCGTGAGCAGCGTCTCACAGGCGACGCGCCCCGCCGGGTCTTCAGTGAGGATCGCGTCGAGGACGGCATCGGAGATCTGGTCGGCCATCTTGTCGGGATGGCCTTCGGTCACGGACTCCGAGGTGAACGTGTAGCTCGACAAGGCGACTCCTTGCGGTTCGGTGGTTGTTGGGCGCGTTCAGGCCTCGGCGCGCCGACGGACGACGGCGTCGAGCACCGCGGCGGCAATCGTAGGCTTCGGCCCTAGGGGCACGTCGACGCGGCCGCCCGCGGCGTCGAGGATCGTGACGGCGTTCGTCGCCGACTCGAAGCCGACCCCCGGCGCGCTCACGTCGTTCACGACGACGAGGTCGAGGCCTTTTTCGACGAGCTTTGCCGCCCCGGCGGCGACGGCGTCACCGGTCTCGGCGGCAAAACCGACGAGGACCTGACCTGGCCGGCGGCGGCGCCCGAGCTCGGCGAGCACGTCCTCGGTCGGCTCGAGCACGATCTGCGGCAGCCCGTCGCGCTTTTTCAGTTTCGTCGGCGACGCGGATCGCGGACGGAAGTCCGCCACCGCGGCGGCCATGACGACGACGTCGAATTCCGCCGCCCGCCCGAGGACCGCCCGGGCGAGTTCGGCCGCCGTCTCGACCGGCACGAACTCGACGCCCCAGGGAGGGTCGAGAACGGAGGCCGAGACGAGAGTGACCGCCGCCCCGCGCCGGCGGGCCTCGGCGGCGAGGGCGTGGCCCTGGCGCCCCGAGGAGCGGTTGCCGATGTAGCGCACGGGGTCGAGCGGTTCGCGGGTCCCGCCCGCCGTGACGAGCACTCGCACCCCGGCGAGTTCGGCCCGCGCCCCGAGCAGCCCGGCCACGGCGGCGACGATGGCCGCCGGCTCGGCGAGACGGCCTGGACCTTCGTCCCCGCCGGCCAGCCGGCCCGCCTCGGGGGGAACGACCACCACGCCGCGTCGGGCGAGGGTCGCGAGGTTCTCCTGCACCGAGGCCTGCCGCCACATCTCGGCGTGCATCGCCGGACAGACGACGACCGGGGCCGTCGTCGCGAGCACCGTCGCGCCGAGCAGGTCGGCCGCCAGGCCGGCCGCGCTCTCTGCCAGGAAGTTCGCTGTCGCGGGGACAATGAGGACGAGGTCGGCCGCCCGCGCGAGACGGGTGTGCGGGATCGGGTCGGCCGGGTCGAACAGTTCCGTCCGGGCCGGCTCGGAGGCGAGCGCCGAGAACGTCGCCGTCCCGACGAAACGCGTCGCCGCCGGCGTGAGGACCGGTATGACGTGCGCTCCGGCGTCGACGAGCTGCCGGCAGATCTCGACGGCCTTGTAGGCAGCGATGCCGGCCGTGACACCCAGGACGACGACGGCGCCATCGAGGCCGGCTCGGGCCCCGGCGGCACGGCGATCGTCGGAGTTCGGGCTCATCCCCGCACCCCTCGACGACACCGGGACCGGGTCGCTAGGAGCTGGCGGGTGGATCGCCGACGGGGTCGGCGAACTCGTCGGACGCCCCGGCCGGCTCCGGCTCGACCGGCTCGCCGGCGCGCACCTTGGACGCCGCGATCTCCTCGAGGGCGATCGAGAGCGGCTTGCGGGCGACGGAGCCGACCTGCGGCGGGACGATCGCGCCCAGGCCCTCGCCGAGCTGGTTGAAGTACGAGTTGATCTGCCGGCCGCGCTTGGCGGACAGGGTGACGAGGCTGAACTTCGAATCCACCTTGTCGAGGAGGTCCTCGATCGCGGGGTCGATCATCGTGCTACGTGGTTCGGCCATACGCTCCTCGATCACCGCGGGGACGCGGCTCGCGCCGCTCGACCAGCCGGAAGGACTTGCCGCACGCCAACGACGATCGCCACTTTGTGGGCCGGGCCCACCCGCGCGGTCAACTCACCCCGCGACGTGCTTTTTCCAGTATACCGGCGAGTTCGTCGGTCGCTCGATCGACGTCGTCGTTGACGACGACGGCGTCGGCCAGAGCGCGGCCGGCCTCGAGTTCCCGGTCGGCGAGCTCGAGGCGCGCCCGTACGTGGGTTGCGGAGTCCCCGCGGCCCTCCAGCCTTCGGGCCTGGTCCTCTGCCGAGGGGGGGACGAGCAGGATGCACACGACGTCCTGGCAGCGCTGCCGCACCTGCGCCGCGCCCTGGACGTCGATCTCAAGCACGACGTCACACCCAGGCGGCGGCTCGGGCACCGGCGTGCCGTACAGCTCGCCGAGCACCGAGGCGTGCTCGAGGAACCTGCCGGCGGCGACGGCCGCCTCGAAAGTCTTCCGGTCCACGAAGGCATAGGCGTCTTCTTCCTCACCTTCGCGCCGGGCCCGCGTCGTCCACGATCGGGAGAGCCACAGCTTGGGGTCGCGCGCGACAAGCTCGTGGACGACCGTTCCTTTCCCGGCTCCGCCGGGTCCGGAAACGACGAGGATCAGGGGCGACCGATGGCTTCGAGCAGAGCGTGGCGCTGTTTCGCGCCGAGTCCCTGCAGCCGGCGAGTCTCGCTGATCCCGATCTGCTCCATGAGCCGACGGGCTTTCACCTTGCCGGTGCCCGGGAGGGACTCAAGGACAGCGAGGACCTTCATCTTGCCGACGATGTCGTCGTTCGCGGCCCGACCGAGCAAACCGCTCAGCGTGACACGACCATTTTTCAACTGGTCCTTGATCTCCGCTCGGGCCTTGCGTGCCTGAGCCGCCTTGGCAAGCGCGGCGGCGCGCTGTTGGGGTGTGAGGCTTGGTGGTTGGGGCATGAGTCGAGACGTTAGCGCGGGTCGCCCCGCATGACCACGGTTTCCGCGTCGAGAACCCCCGCGCCGGACGGCCAAGCGCCGCGTCGGCGAGCCCGCTCACGGCGACGCCAGGGAGTGCAGCGACCCGGCGAGATCGCGTGCCGCCGCCATCGGGTCTTTAGCCCGCGTGATCGCGCGCCCGAGGACGAGGAGGTCGGCGCCGGCCAAGAGGGCGTCCTGCGGCGTGCCGACCCGCGACTGATCGTCGCGGGACGTTCCAGCGGGCCGCACCCCGGGCACGACGGTGATCATCCCGGGAACCGCGGCTCGGATCGACGCGACGTCCGCCACCGCGCAGATGACGCCGCCGCAACCGGAACGCGCCGCGAGCACGCTGCGCGCGACCACGAGCGCCGGAGTCGCGTCGGCATCGCTCGTCAGCACGGTGACGGCGAGCCCGACCGTCGGCGACGTCTGGCCCGCCGCGGCCGCGCCCTCGGCGAAGCCCTCCGCCGCGGCGGCGAGCATCGCCCCCCCGCCGGCAGCGTGAACCGTCGCGTAGCGCGCGCCGGTGCGCGCGATCGCCCGCGCGGCGCGCTGGACGGTCGTCGGGATGTCGTGGAGCTTGAGGTCTACAAACACGTCGAAGCCGTCCTCGATGAACGCCGCGACAGCGGCCGGACCCTCCGCCACGTACAGCTCGAGCCCGACCTTCACGACGGCGAACCACGGCCGGAGACTTTTCGCCAGCGACCGGGCCGAGGCGAGGTCGGGGACGTCGAGGGCGAGGCAGAGACGCTCTCGCGTCCTATCGGCGGGAACCTGGGCACTAGTCACGCGCACCTCCGACAAGATCCGCGACACGTTCGACCCGCCGCGCCGCGCACCACCGCCGCAGCTCGGTGAGGACCCGCACCGGCGCGCGCGGGTCGAGGAGCGTCGCCGTCCCCACCTGCACCGCCCGTGCCCCGGCGAGCAGGAACTCAGCGGCCTGCAGGCCCGACATGACCCCACCCACGCCGATGATCGGAACCTCGGGCAACTCCGCCGCGACGTCGCTCACGGCCCGCAACGCGACGGCGTGGAGGGCGGGTCCCGAGAGTCCCCCGCCGCCCCCGCCGAGCGCGAGCTGGCGGAGATCGGCGGAGATCGCCAGGCCCGGCAGCGTGTTCACGAGCGTCAGGGCCGCGGCACCGGCGTCGACCGCGGCGCGCGCCACCTCGACGAGGTTGGCTGCGCCCGGCGAGAGCTTCGCCCAGCGCGGCAGCCTGGCGGCCCCGGCCGCCTCGACGGCGGCAGCGGTCGCCGCGGGCGAACGGGCGAACATCTCCCGGCCGTCATCGAGATTCGGGCAGGACACGTTGACTTCGATGGCGACGATCGCGGGCGACGCCGAGGCGAGAAGCGCCGCGGCCCGCGCGTACTCCTCGACGCGCCGACCCCAGATGCTGACGACGACGCGGGCTCCGGCCGCCTCGAGGGCCGGAAGGTCGCGCTCGAGCCACGCCCCGACCCCCGGACCCTGGAGCCCGACGCTGTTCAACATGCCCCCCGCGACGGGCTTGAGGCGCGGCGGGGCGTTCCCCGGCCAGGGGTCGGCGGAGAGCGACTTCACGACGACGGCACCGAGCTGCGCCAGGTCGAAGTACGCCGCCAGTTCCGCGCCGTGGCCCGCGGTGCCCGATGCCGTCATCACCGGATTCGGGAGCTCAACCGTGCCGATCGTCGTCGTGAGATCGACGCTCGCGCCGCGCCGGCTCACCGGCCCGCCCCGTGACGTTCCTGCAGGCTGGACACACTCCAGTCGAACTGTCGCCACGCCGCGATGCCGTAGGCCGCGGCCTGGGCGGCGTGCACCGTCGTCACGATCGGCACCCGACGCGCCGAGGCCGCACGCCGGATGTAGGCGCCGTCGGCGTGGCTCCCGCGGCCGCGCGGCGTGTTCACGACGAGCTGGATCGATCCCTCATTCAGCAAAGCCACGACGTCCCCCGGTTCGTGCCGACCGGATGCCGGGTTCGTCAACTTGCCGACGACCATCTCGACGGGGACGCCGTGGGTCTCGAGATGCGCCGCGGTGCCCTTCGTCGCCACGAGCGCAAACCCGAGACCGACAAAAGCCCGCGCGACGTCGACGCCGCCGTCTTTGTCCCGGTCAGCGAGAGACAGGAAGATACGCCCGGCGTCGGGAAGGCGATTGCCCGCCGCGATCTGGCTCTTGGCGAAGGCGAGACCGAAGGTGCTCGCTGTCCCCATCACCTCGCCGGTCGAGCGCATCTCCGGGCCCGGCAGGGCGTCCACCTCGGGAAAGCGTGCGAAGGGCAGGACCGCCTCTTTCACGCTCACGTACCCCCCCGGAGTCGGCTCGGAGGCGGCGAGGAGACCTTCGGCGCGCAGTTCGCGGAGTGTCGCGCCGACGACGACGCGGGCGGCGACCTTGGCGAGCGGGACCCCCGTGGCCTTGGCGACGAAAGGGACCGTACGCGAGGCGCGCGGGTTGGCCTCGATGACGAACACCTCGCCAGCCTTGACGGCGAACTGGACGTTGATTGGGCCCCGCACGTCGAGCGCGTCGGCAATCGCGGCGGTGTGGGCGATGAGCGTATCCACCGTCTTCGCGGGCAGCGTGGGTGGCGGGATCGCGCACGCCGAGTCGCCCGAGTGCACCCCCGCTTCCTCGACGTGCTCCATCACGCCCCCGACCAGAAGCTCCCCCGACGCGTCCCGCACCGCGTCGACGTCGACCTCGATGGCGTCGACGAGGAAGCTGTCGATGAGAATCGGCCGCGTCGCCGACAGTCCGCCCTCGCGCTCGAGCGAGCCGACACCGCCCCGCGGGTCGAGCCGGTCGCGGCCGAACAAAGCCGTCATCGCGTCGCCGAGACTGGACTCGTCGTAGACGATCTCCATCGCTCGCCCCCCGAGCACGTAGCTCGGTCGCACGAGAACGGGATAACCGACTCGTCGGGCGACGGCGCGTGCCTCTTCCGCCGTGCGCGCCGTGCCGCCCTGGGGCTGGGGGATGCCGAGTCGGTTGAGCAGCGCGCCGAAGCGCTCACGGTCTTCGGCGAGGTCGATCGAGGCCGCGGTCGTCCCGAGAACGAGCGCCTCCGGCAGCGTCCCGGCCAGCTTCAGCGGGGTCTGGCCGCCGAGGCTGACGATCACGCCGGCCACCCCCCCGCTTCCGGCGGCGGATTCGGCGGTGAGCACCGCCGCGACGTCCTCTTCGGTGATCGGCTCGAAATAGAGCCGGTCCGAGGTGTCGTAGTCCGTGGAAACGGTCTCCGGGTTGCAGTTCACCATCACGGTCTCGTAGCCGGCCCCGCGCAGCGCCATGGAGGCGTGCACGCAGCAGTAGTCGAACTCGATGCCTTGTCCGATCCGGTTCGGACCCGAGCCGAGGATCACGACCCGGGGCCGAGGCGACGCGCGCACCTCGGACTCGTCCTCATAGGTCGAGTAGTAGTACGGCGTCTCGGCCGCGAACTCCGCCCCGCAGGTGTCGACCGTCTTGAACGTTGCCGCGACGCCCGCGGCGAGGCGGGCCGCGCGCACGTCGGATTCCTCGCGCCCGAGGCGCCAGGCGATCTGCGCGTCCGCGAAACCAGCACGCTTTAGTCGCCGCCAGTCGCTCCTCCCCAGGCGTTCGAGCGCCCCGGAGTCCGCGACCAGCTCGTCGAGGCGGCGGCGCACGGCGACGATCTCGGCGATTCGGTCGAGGAACCACGGGTCGACCCTGGTCGCCGCCGCGACGGTTTCCACTGTCGCGCCGGCGCGCAGCGCGGCTTCGATCTCGAAGATGCGCGCCGGAGTCGACCGGGACGCCTGGTCGAGCAGTTGCGCCACGGGCAGGTCACAGAGAGCCTCAGCCGGATCGCAGTTCAACCCGGACCGTCCCTGCTCGAGCCCCCGCAGGGCCTTCTGCAGCGACTCGGCGAACGTGCGGCCGATCGCCATCACCTCGCCGACCGACTGCATCTGAGTGCCCAACCGGCCCGACACGCCGGGGAGTTTCTCGAAGGCCCACCGCGGCACCTTCGTCACGACGTAGTCGATCGTCGGCTCGAAGCACGCCGGCGTCGCCCTCGTGATGTCGTTGCGGATCTCGTCGAGGGTGTAGCCGATGGCGAGTCGGGCGGCGACCTTGGCGATCGGGAATCCTGTCGCCTTCGAGGCGAGCGCCGAGGATCGCGACACCCGCGGGTTCATCTCGATGACGAGCTGCGTCCCGGTCGCCGGATCGACGGCGAACTGGATGTTCGAACCCCCGGTCTCCACCCCGACCCGGCGGATGCAGGCGAACGCGGCGTCGCGCATCTGCTGGTATTCAACGTCCGAGAGCGTCTGGGCGGGGGCGACGGTGATCGAGTCCCCGGTGTGGACGCCCATCGGGTCGAAGTTCTCGATCGAGCAGACGACGACGCAGTTGTCCTTGCGGTCGCGCATCACCTCGAGCTCGAACTCCTTCCAACCGACGATCGAGCGCTCGACGAGGATCTCGCCGATCGGGCTCACGGCGAGCCCGGCAGCGGCGAGTCGCGCAAGCTCGTCACGATTCTCGGCGATCCCCGTACCCTCACCACCGAGGACGAATGACGGGCGGATCATCGTCGGGTAGCCGATTGCATCGCCGACCGCCATCGCCTCGTCCAGCGAATGGGCGAAACCCGAAGATGGGACCTCGAGCCCGACGCCGGTCATCGCGGCCTTGAAAAGCTCCCGGTCCTCCGCGGTCGCGATCGCCTCGGCCCTGGCGCCGATCATCTCGACGCCGCAGGCGGCGAGCACGCCGGAGCGTTCGAGCGCCATCGCGAGGTTGAGGGCGGTTTGCCCGCCCATCGTCGGGAGGATGGCGTCCGGTCGCTCCCTCTCGATGACGACCCGGATCACCTCGGGCTCCAAGGGCTCAATGTAGGTCCGGTCGGCGATGCCCGGGTCGGTCATGATCGTCGCCGGGTTCGAGTTCACCAGGATGACCCGGATGCCCTCCTCGGCGAGCGCCCGGCAGGCCTGGGTTCCCGAGTAGTCGAACTCGCAAGCCTGACCGATCACGATCGGCCCGGAGCCGATCACGAGGACCGACTCGATATCGGGACGGCGACCCATCAGCGTTCCGCCTCCGCGCCGCCGCGCCTCACCGGTGTGCCTCCATGAGGCGGCGGAACTCCTCGAATAGGTAGCGCGCGTCGTGCGGCCCCGGTCCCGCCTCCGGGTGGTACTGGACGCTGAAAGCGGGGATGTCCCGGCACGCGAGGCCCTCGACCACCTGGTCGTTGAGATTGAGGTGCGTGATCTCGGCACTCTCGATCGTGTCGGTGACGACGGCGTAACCGTGGTTCTGGCTCGTCACCTCGACTGTTCCCGTCGCCAGCCGCCGCACGGGATGGTTGGCACCGTGGTGGCCGAAGGGGAGCTTGTAGGTGGCAGCACCGAGCGCGGCGCCGAGCAACTGGTGTCCGAGGCAGACCCCGAAGACCGGGACGGCACCGAGGAGACGCCGCACGGAAGCGACAATGTGACCGAGCGCGGCGGGGTCGCCGGGCCCGTTCGAGAGGAAGACTCCGTCGGGTCGACGCCCGAGGACCTCGTCGGGTGGCGTCGTCGCCGGAACGACCTCGACGGTCGCGATCGTGGCCAGCGCGTCGAGAATCGACCGCTTGATCCCGAAGTCGTAGGCGACGACGCGCCACGGCCCGCCCGCGACCTCGTAGGGGGTCGCCGTCGTCACCTCGGCGACGAGGTCCTGGCCCTCGGTGCCCGGTTCAGTCGCTGCCGTCGCGAGCAGCGTCGCCTGATCGGCCGTGCCGAAGGCGCATGGCATTGCCCCCGCCTCCCGCACATGACGCGTGAGGCGTCTCGTGTCGACCCCCGTCAGCCCGCCGATGCCGTGCCCGACAAGGAAAGACTCGAGGTCGCCGGTGGCGCGCCAGCTGCTCGGCCGGTCCGGCAGGTCCCGCACGACGACCCCGCGGCAAGACGGGCGGCTGGATTGGTTGTCGGCCGCCGTGACGCCGTAGTTGCCGATGTGCGGGTAGGTGAAGGCGATCACCTGTCCCGCGTAGGACGGGTCGGTGATGATCTCCTGGTAGCCCGACATCGCCGTGTTGAAGACGAGCTCGCCGGCCTGAACCGTGGGCGAGCTTCTCGCCGCGAAACCGATCGCCTCGCCCTCGAACGTCGTCCCGTCGGCGAGGACGAGCAGCCCCGGCGGTCGCGGGCCTTCCGGACCGGGCCCGCTGGTCACCGCGTGGTCGTCCCGTCCACGACGATCGGCTCGCCCGCCAGCACGGTGTGGCGGACCCGCCCCGTCAGCGTCATCCCGTCGAACGGCGAGTTGTGCGACCGGCTCGCCGTCGCCCGCCGATCGACGGTCCAGGTCTGGGTCGGGTCGAACACGCAGAGGTGCGCCCGGGCGCCCGGGGCGAGCGGTCCCCCATGGCCGAGGGAACGGTCGAGCCCGACGAGCGCCGCGGGTCGCCACGACATCAGGGCGATGAGCGCGGCCAAAGACAACGGCTCGGCGTCTTCGGGACGCGCCACGAAGGCGTCAAAGGCGACGGCGAGGGCCGTCTCCAGCCCGATCATCCCGGGTGGCGCCTCCTCGAACGGCGCCTCCTTCGCCTCCCGGGTGTGCGGCGCGTGGTCGGTGGCGATGGCGTCGACGACACCTTCGCGACAAGCTGCCCGCAGCGCCACCCCGTCGGCCGCGCTGCGCAGGGGCGGGGCGACCTTGAAAAGCGGGTCCCGCGAGGCGGCGACGGCGTCGGTGAGGACGAGATGATGGGGCGTCACCTCCGCAGTCACCGGCAATCCTTCCGCCTTTGCCGCCCGGACGAGCTCGACCGAACCGGCGGTTGACAGGTGGAGGAAGTGCATCGGCGCTCGCGTCTCGCGCACGAGCGTGAGGTCCCGGGCGAGCATCGCCTCCTCGGCCGCGGCGGGCTGGGCGGGAATCCCCAGCCGGCGCGACCAGGCCCCTTCGTGCATATGGCCACCGGAGGCGAGAACTTCGTCCTGGCAGTGCTCGGCGAGGATGATCCCGAGGTCGCGCGCTTGTTCGAGCGCTTGCCGTAACACGTCGGCGTTCTGGACTCCACGGCCGTCGTCGGTGAAGAGCCTCACGCCGAGCGCGGCCATCTCGGCGAGCGGCGCGACCCGGTCACCGGCACGCCCGACGGTGATCGCCCCGGCGACGGCGACGTCGGCGCACGCGCCGCGGGCGAGCTCGAGCACGTATTGCACGACCGCGGCCGAGTCGATCGCCGGCTCGGTGTTCGGCATGGCAACAACGGCCGTGTAGCCGCCGAGCGCCGCCGAGCGTGACCCGGTCGCGACCGTCTCTGCGGCCTCGCCGCCCGGCTCGCGCAGATGCGTGTGGATGTCGACGAGCCCGGGCGCGACGACGCAGCCCGAAGCCTCGAGGACGATCGTTCCCAGGGGAACATCGATCCCCTCTCCGACGGCGACAACCCGGCCGTCCTCGACGAAGACGTCGCCGCGACGCTCGCCGGTCGAGTCGACGACGGTCCCGCCGCGCACGACGACACGTCGGCCACCACCAGGTCGGGTCCCGTTGTTCTCAGACACTTCGCCGCCCTCGTCGCCTGGGTTTCCGACCGATCTTGCGATCGACGAGGGGGCAGGACGAACCGGCCAGGTCATGAATCGCGCCGTGACGGGGCCCAGCAGCGGGCAACTGGCAGCCGTCCACGGTCCCTAAACCTCCACGAGGTCGCCGATCGCGACCCCGTCGCTGCTCACCTCGACCGTCTCGCTCCGGCGCGTCGGCAGGTTCTTGCCGACGAAGTCCGGACGGATCGGCAACTCCCGATGACCCCGGTCCACCATCACCGCCAGTTGCACGGCGCGCGCCCGACCGTGGTTCCCGAGGGCGTCAAGCGCGGCGCGGACCGTCCTTCCCGTGAACAAGACATCGTCGACGAGCACGACGATGCGACCGGTGAGGTCGACCGGGATGTCGGTCGCCTCTTTGGACAGGACCGGACGGATGCCGGTGTCGTCGCGGTAGGCCGCGACGTCGACGATGCCGAGCGGCACCGTCGAGCCGTCAATCTCGGCGATCTCGGCCACGAGACGCGCGGCGAGAGGAACCCCTCCTGTCTGCAACCCGACGACGACGATCTCGTTCGCGCCGTGGTTGCGTTCGAGAATCTCGTGGGCGATCCGCACGAGGGCGCGGCGGACGTCGTTCGCGTCCATCACGTGCGAGCGAGGGACGAAGACACGCCCTTTCCGGCGTGCCGCCCGCCGTTCTCGCTCGGCCACTGCGCTCCTCATCGTCCGTGCGGGCCTCACGGGACCCGCTTCACGTCCGCTCCAGGATGCCACTTTTCGAAGCGGGGCGCGAAACGATTACGGGCCCAGCCGGAGCAACTGCCGGGCGCCGGGGAGGCGCGAGGCGCGCGTCTCCGACGGTGCCGGGGCGCTCGGGTGGCACCCTCGCCACGCCAAGGCTCGGCAAAGGCCCGGCTCGCATGCCCTCGTCGGCCTGTCACCTGCGAGACTCGGGGTGTGCCGGAGTGGATCTACTTCATCCATCCTCCTCGCGACGACTTCGCCGAGACGATGACCGCCGAGGAAAAGACGGTCTGGGAGGCTCATTTCCGACGCTTCCAGAGCCTCCTCGCCGACGGAACCCTCATCCTGGTCGGTCCCACCTTGGGCCGGGTCAACACCGGCGTCGCGATCTTCGAAGCACCCGATGAGATCTCGGCCCGCAGAATCATGGAGGAAGATCCCGCCATCAGGGACGGCTTCGCCCGGGGTGAACTCCACCCGTTCCGAATCTCGCTGCTACGAGGTCGCGACTAACCGGGGACGCGCTCTGGCTGAGAACCACCGAGGAAGTGGCACACCATCGCGAGCTGCTCGGGAATGATCCTCCACCACGTCCACTTGCCGCGCTTTCGTCCCTCAATCAGCCCTGCTTCGGCGAGCACGCGTGTGTGATGCGAGATCGTCGGCTGGCTCTTCCCCAACGGTTCTTCGAGGTTGCAACTGCACACCTCTCCTGAGGTCGCGATGATCGAGAGGAGGCGCAACCGCACCGGGTCCGCGATCGCGCCGATCACCGCCGCAAGCTGGGCGGATTCGGTCTCGCTCAACGGACCTGCCGAAAGCGGCGCGCAACAGAGCTCACGACGGGCCGAAGGCGACTTTTTGGCTGCGACCTGGGTCATGAGACCATTTTGGCATTGACAGACATCGATTCGACCGTCATACTCTCATATTGACATTTGTCAATCTGGCGGAGGACAAGATGGGGCGACGGCAGCCCGAGTCGGGCTGGCCGAATCGAGTCGGCGGGACGGGGCGCGCCGGAGGAGCGCCTCCGGCTGGACAGGGCATCCGGAGCCGCAAGGCTCTCGCGGAGTTCGTCGGAACAGCCTTTCTCGTCGCCGCAATCATCGGCTCGGGCATCGCCGCCGCACGTCTATCGCCAGACGACGTCGGGATCGAACTCCTCGAGAACACCCTGGCGACGGCCGGCGCGCTCGCCGCGATCATCTTCGCGGTCGGTCCGGTGTCCGGAGCTCATCTCAATC
The DNA here is from genome assembly GCA_035625025.1 of Acidimicrobiales bacterium. Classification (GTDB taxonomy): domain Bacteria; phylum Actinomycetota; class Acidimicrobiia; order Acidimicrobiales; family Bog-793; genus Bog-793. Next base: position 62,977 of record DASPQJ010000030.1, on the reverse strand, counting down.
CGGTGATCACCCTCGTCGATCGCTTCTTCGGCACCACGTCCACCAAGGACGCCCTCACCTACGTCGTGGCGCAGTTCGCCGGCGGCGTCACCGGAGCAATCGCAGCCAACACGATGTTCGGAGACGCCGTCATTTCCCTGTCGACCCGTCATCGCGCGAGCGGGCCACATCTCCTCGCGGAGGTGATCGCGACGTTCGGCCTCGTCCTCATCGTGTTCGGCCTTGCTGGCTCCGGCCGTTCTCACCTCGCACCTTTCGCCGTCGGCGCCTACATCGCCGCCGCGTACTGGTTCACGTCCTCGACGAGCTTCGCCAACCCCGCGGTCGCCCTCGGCCGGATGTGCTCGAACAGCTTCGCCGGCATCGCGCCGGGCTCGGTCGTCCCGTTCATGGGTTTCGAACTGATCGGTGGCGCCTTCGGGGCGAGCTGCGTCGCCGTGCTCTACCCGCAGATCCGCCGCAGCGCTCGCCATGTCGTCGTCGCCCAAGAGGAGGCCGCGTGAGCCAGGAGAAGCCGGAAGTCCTGTTCGTCTGCGTCCACAACGCCGGCCGATCGCAGATGGCCGCCGCGCTGCTCGCCCGACACGCCCGAGGCCGGATGACGATTCGCTCGGCTGGTTCCGAACCGGCGGACCGGTTGAATCCGGCTGTCGTCGAGGCGATGCGCGAGATCGGTATCGACATCGCCTCCAAAAGACCGAAACTGCTGACGAACGAGCTTGCCGAAGACGCCGACGTCGTCATCACGATGGGTTGCGGGGACACCTGCCCCGTCTTTCCAGGCAAGCGCTATCTGGATTGGGAGCTCGACGACCCCGCGGGGCGCCAACTCAACGAGGTCCGCCCGATCCGCGACGAGATCGACGCCCGCGTGCGAGCCCTCGTCGCAGAACTCCTGCCTTGAGGCGTGGGGCTCGCGGCCGTTGGCCACACGACCGGGCCGGTTCGCGGACCCAGGGAAGCTGAAATGACAAACCCGGAAGCGGACAAGATCAGGGACGCGGTGCGCGTGCGTTACGCCAACGCGGCTCAGGAGACGGAGACATCGTGTTGCGGACGGACGAGCGCGCCGGAAAGTGTCTTTGGCCCCACTCTCTATAGCGACGAGGACGCGAAGTTGCTGCCCGAAGGGACCCTCGCCGCGTCACTCGGTTGCGGCAACCCGACCTTGCTCGCGGATCTCCATCCCGGCGAGGTCGTCCTCGATCTCGGATCCGGCGGCGGGATAGACGTGCTCTTGTCCGCGCGCCGAGTCGCCCCGACCGGCAAGGCCTACGGCCTCGATATGACGCCGGAGATGCTGACCCTGGCGCGGCGGAACCAAACCGAGGCGGGCGTCGAAAACGCCGAGTTCCTAGAGGGCACGATCGAGGCCGTTCCCCTACTTGACGAGTCGGTCGACGTGATCATCTCCAACTGCGTCGTCAACCTGTCCGCTGACAAGCCCGCCGTGTTCCGCGAGGCGTTCCGCGTCCTCCGCCCGGGCGGCCGCCTGGCTATTTCGGACGTCGTCCTGCGCCGGACGCTCGCCCCGCCATTGCAGCGGGTGGTCGGGCTCTGGACCGGTTGCATCGCCGGCGCATTGTCCCAGGCCGACTACCGCGGGGAGCTCGAGGTCGCCGGCTTTCGCGAGATCGACATTGAGCCGACCGACGTCTACGACCGCAGCCGTCTGAGCAGCCTGGCCGAGGAGATGTCTGCTGCAGAATCGCTCCCCGACGGATTCGATGTCGCGGCGACGATCGCCGAGCTCGACGGTGCCGCGATGAGTGCCTTCATCCGGGCCCGCAAACCGTGACCGGCGGGCCGGCGCGGGATCGGCCGACGATTGCTCAACGCAGTTCGAGCTCGCCGCTCGCGTACTCGACGCCGATCGGGCCGACGACGACCCGGCGCGGACCCGACTCCACCTGTCCGGCGACGAGGGCGGCGAGGCCGAACTCGCCGGCGAGCGCAACGACGCGGGCGCCCGATCCCGGCGCGACGAAGCAGGCCAACCCGGCGCCCATGTTGAGAGTCGCGTAGGCCTCGGCGCTCGACAATCCCGCCCGCTCGGCGACGAACCCGAGCACCTCCGGAACCGAAAGAAGCCTCTCGATCCGGTAGGTGAAATCCCGGTCGGCTCGCATCAGCTTGCGCAGCCCGTGTCCAGTGACGTGGCTGAGGTAGTGCACCGCCACGCCCTCGGCGAGCAAGCGGGCGACGAAACCGACGTAGATCAGGCCCGCGTCGAGCGCCGCGTCACCGAACAGTCGACCAGACGGCAGTGGTGTCGCGAGCCCGAGATCGAGCCGGGCCGCCACGGCACGCACGAGCGAGGCCCCGTTCTGGTGGAGACCGCTCGACGCGACGAGCACGATCTCGTCGCCGGCACGGAGCGCCGCGCCGAGCATCGGTTCGACCCCCCTCGGCACCCGACCGACGACGGCCGCCGCGAGGTCGATCCCGTCCGGCGCGACGAGTCCCGCCAGCGTCGGGGACTCGCCGCCGCCCCAGGCGGCGCCGGCGTCGCGGCAGGCTCGGGCGAAACCGTCGACGAGCGAGGCATGCCGAGTCCCCGAGTACCAAGACGCCGCGCCGGTCGCGAAGTAGGCGTTGACGACGAGTGGCAGGGCGCCGACGCAACAACAGTCGTTCACCGCCGCGGCGACGGTGTCGTAGCCGATCGCCTCGAACCGGTCGATCCCCGTCGCCGCCTCGAAATCGCGCGCCACGAGCGACTTCGTGCCGAGGCACTCGAGGACGAACCCGTAGGTCGCGCCGTTTGATCGGACGACCGTCGCCGGCTCGCCGCGGCTTCGCTCCTCGATCGTCGCGCCGCGGGGGGCGGCGTACGACGACGTCGAGCGGGCGGCCGTGACCGCCAGGCGCTTGGCGGCGTCGAGGGTGCCGTAGTCGACGCCGGCCGCGGCGTAAGGGTCGCGCCTGCTCACGACGCCGCGGTCGGCGGAAGCTCGGCGGCGATCGCGGCGAGCACGCCGTTCACGTACCGGCCGGATTCCGCGGTCGAGAAATCCTGGGCGAGCTCGACGGCCTCGTCGATCGCCACCGCCAGCGGGACCTCGCCGCCGAAGATGAGCTCGAAGGTCGCGATCCGCAGCAGTTGGCGGTCGATCGCCGGCAGGCGGCTCACCTCCCACGCCGTGGCGTGGGAGGCGATGACGGCGTCGATGGCGTCGAGATGGGCCCCGACCCCGCGGACGAGCGCCGCGGCGTACGCCTCGGGCACGACCGGGAGCCCGTCGAGGACGGCGTCCGGGGAAAGGCCCTTGGCCTCGGCTTCGTAGAGCAGGTCGAGCGCCCGCTCGCGGGCGCGCCGGCGCGCGCCGGTTGACGACGGCCGCTCCCTACGCCCTCGTGAGGTACTCACCGGACCGGGTGTCGACTCTGATCCGGTCGCCCGGGTTGACGAACAGCGGCACCTGGACGACGAGACCGGTCTCGGTCGTCGCCGGTTTGCGCGCGCCCGAGACGCGGTCGCCCTGGATGCCGGGCTCGGTGTCCGTGATCTCAAGCTCGACGGCGGCCGGCAGCTCGACGGCGACGATCTCGGTCTCGTGGAGCACGAGGAAGACGGATTTCCCCTCTTTCAGGTACGGTGCCGCGCCACCCAGGGTGGCGACGGGGACGGTCATCTGGTCGTACGAGACATTGTCCATGAACACGAAGTCGCTTCCGTCGCGGTAGAGGAACTGCATCTCGCGCTTGTCGATCACCGCCTGCTCGACGCGCTCGTCCGCGCGGAACGTCCGCTCGACGACCGCCTTGGTCCGCAGATTGCGGAGCTTCGTGCGCACGAAGGCGCCGCCTTTGCCGGGTTTCACGTGCTGGAACTCGACCACCTCGAACAGTCCGTCGGCAAGTTCGAGGCCCATCCCGTTCTTCAGGTCGTTCGTCGATAAAGCCATCAGAGCAAAAAGTCCTTCGTCGTCTTGGTGAGGGGCCGGCACCCGGTCCTCGTCACGACGACGGTGTCCTCGATGCGGACCCCGCCGCGCTCCTCGAGATACACCCCGGGCTCGACGGTCACGACGCTGCCCTCCGCAAGGTTTTCCTCCGATCCCGCGGCGAGCGTCGGCGCTTCGTGGACCTCGAGCCCGACTCCGTGGCCGGTCGAGTGCGTGAACGCCTCGGCGAGACCGGCCTCCCCCAGGGACTTGCGGCAGGCCTCGTCCACGGCGCCGCCGGTCACGCCGGCGACGACAGCGACGAGGCCGGCACGCTGCGACGCCGCCACGGCGTCGAGAAGCGAGATGTCGGCCGCCGACGGCTCGCCGACACAGACCGTGCGTGTCATGTCGGAGTGATAGCCGTCGACGACGGCACCGAAGTCCACGACGACGAGATCGCCCGGCGAGATGACGCGACCAGTCGGCTGGGCGTGCGGCATCGCCCCGTTCGGCCCGCTCGCGACGATCGTCTCAAACGAGGCCTGGGCGGCTCCTCGCCGGCGCATCTCGAACTCGAGCTCGGCCGCGAACTCCGCCTCGGTCACGCCCTGCGCGAGGAGCCCTTTCGTCTGGGCGAACGCGACGTCGGCGATGTCGCAAGCCCGTTCGATCCGGTCGATCTCCCCGGCGTCCTTCACGAGGCGGATCGCCTCGACGAGACCGGAGGTCGCGACGAGCTCGGGCTTCAGCGTCGCGGCGAACTGAGCTTGCAGTTCCCAACTCACCGCCTTGGCCTCCAGCGCCAGCCGGGCGAGGTTGCTCGTCGCCGTCTCGACGGCCTGGACCTGTTTCGTCGCGCCGACCACCTCAAGATCGACATCGACGCCCGCCGCCGCCGTCTCCGCCGCCGCCTGGTCCCGGTAGCGCCCGTCGGTGATGAGCAGGGCGCGGCGCGCCGTCACGACGAGGAGGGCGGCCGACCCAGAGAACCCGCTGAGATAGCGGACGTTGGCTAGCGAGGTGACGAGGATCCCGTCGATGCGCTCTTTGCCGAGACGCTCCCGTAGTTGCGCGAGCCGCCCCGGCACATTCATCGACGCGAGATTTGCTGCGCTCGTCGCCTCCCTCCCGATCGTCACCTCGACGGCCATCGCTATTCCCTTTCTTCCTCGACGAGCCGCGCCGCGGCTTCGACCGCGAGCTCATAACCGAGTCCCCCAAGTCCCGCGATGCCGGCCTGCGCCACCGGTGCGATGACCGAAGTGCGCCGCCACGGTTCCCGAGAGTCGGGAAGCGAGAGGTGGAGCTCGATCACCTTTCCGTCGAACGCCGCCAAAGCGTCGTGCAGCGACCAACCGTAGTGCGACAGGGCGCCCGCGTTCACGACGATGGCCGCGACCCGTCCGCGCGCGCCGTGCACGGCGGCGACGAGTTCGCCCTCCTGCTCGGACTGGACGTGCTCGAGTAAGAACCCGCGCCGCCGGGCGGTCGCTTCGGCCCGGGCGACGTGGTCAGCGAGCGTCGCCGTGCCGTAGATCGACGGCTCGCGCTCTCCGAGCAGTCCGAGGTTCGGTCCCGACAACAGGAGAATGACGGGTTCTGTCACGCGGTCCTCGCTTTGGCTTGGCGCGACGCGCCCTTTTCGCTCCTGACGGCCTGCGTCGCGACGAGGGCGACGCGGACGGCTTCGGGGTCGACGTCGGGCACGAACTCGACACCGCGGGGACCGCCGAGGACGAAGCTCAGCCCGGTCCGCGTCTTCTTGTCACGGGCCATGAAGACCGTCAGCTCGTCGAGGTCGACTCCAGCGGGGATCGAAAAGGGAAGCCCGTAGCGCTCGACGACGGCGACGTGACGCTCGACATCCGCGGCACTGATCCGACCGAGCGCGGCTGCCAATCGCGCCGCGAAGACGAGTCCGATTGCGACGGCCTCGCCGTGCCGGATCGAAGACTCGCCGCCGCCGGACGAGGAGAAACCCGTCGCCTCGAGCGCGTGGGCAAGCGTGTGGCCGTAGTTGAGGACCATCCTGCGGTCTGCGTCGCGCTCGTCGATCGCGACGACCGCCGCCTTCGCCGCGACGCACGACGCGATCTGGTCGACGAGCGAGAGCCCACCGAGATCGGTGAGGCCGGAACACTCGTACTTGGCCATCTCGCCAAACCCCGAATGCCACTCGCGCTCGGGTAGCGACCACAGCGTGTCCGTGTCACAGAGCACGCAACTCGGCTGCCAGAACGACCCGACGAGGTTCTTGCCCTCGGGCAGGTTGACGCCGGTCTTGCCACCGATGGCGGCGTCCACCTGGCCGAGCAACGTCGTCGGCACGTGGATGACGGCGACGCCCCGGTGGTAGCAGGCCGCCGCAAAACCGGCGACATCGGTGACGACTCCGCCGCCGACGGCGACGACGACGTCCGCTCGGGTCAGCCCGGCTCGGGCGAACTCCCGACACAACTTCTCGACCGTGGCGAGCGACTTCGCCCACTCCCCGGCGCCGACCGTGAACTCGACCTCGTCGCCGCCGGTCGTGACCGCGACATTCACGCCCGCTTGCCTGACAATGGCGACGCGCGCCGCTCCCGCCGGGATGACCACGCCGAGCAGGTGTCGTGCCCCGGGTCCGACGACGACCTCGTAGGGATGGTTCGGAACCGCGACGACGACCCGGCGCTGCAGCGCGCCGAGCACGGCGGCGACTGTCGCGTCAGGCTCCAGCGCGTCGACGTCGACGGCCACATCGGCCACCTCCTCGTAGAGCACCCGACGCTCCAGCTCGATCCGCGCCAGCGCCCCGACGGGGTCCGCCTCGAGCAGCGGTCGGCCGGCGCCGTCACCGAGTCGCTGCGCGAGCGTGTGGGCCTGGGCGCGCAACCAGACGACGTCTCCCGCCTCGGAGATCGCGGCACGGTTGGCCGGGTCGAGGACCGCGCCGCCGCCGACGGCGATAACCGACGGGGAGGACGAGGCGAGCGCCTCGGAAAGGACCGTCGACTCGACGGCGCGCACCTTCGCCTCGCCCTCGGCCGACCAGATCTCCGCGATCGTCCTCCCTGTGGTCGCGGCGATCTCCTCGTCCGTGTCGATGAACGGTCGGCCGAGCCGCGCGGCGAGCTCCAGACCGGCGGAGGACTTGCCGGTCCCCATCATCCCGACGAGCAGGACGTGACAGCGGTTGCGCGGGGCGGTCGCCATCACCTTTGGCCTGATCTCGCGGCGGTGCCTGGCGGTTCGGCGGCGGACGGGGCCGAGCCGAGTGCCGCGACGAAGCTGTCCCGATTACGGACGAACTCGGCGACAGAATCGCCGCCGAACTTGCGGAGCGCCTCAGAGGCGAGCACGAACGCGACCATCGCCTCGGCGATGACCCCCATCGCCGGAACGGCCGTGACGTCGGTGCGTTCCTTGAACGAGAGCGTGCTTTTCTTCGTCACGACGTCCACGGTCGCCAGCACCGGGCGGTTCAACGTCGCGAGCGGCTTCATCACCGCCCGGGCGATCACGAGACCGCCCGTCGAGACTCCGCCTTCGATCCCGCCGGCACGGCTCGTCTCGCGGCGGTACGTCAAGCGGGACGCGTCCCAGAAGATCGCGTCGTGCGCTTCGGAACCCCGGCGGCTCGCGATCGCGATCGCGTCGCCCACCTCGACGGCTTTCACCGCCGGGATGCTCATCAGCGCCTGCGCGATCAGCCCGTCGAGCCGGCGGTCCCACTGGACGTAGCTGCCGAGGCCGACCGGGACGCCGTAAGCGACGACCTCGGCAACGCCTCCGAGCGAGTCCCCCTGCTGCGCGGCGGCCTTGACCTCGGCGACCATCGCGTCGGTCGCGGCCGCGTCGAAGCAGCGGACCGCGGAGGCGTCGACGGCCGCGAGATCCTCGGGACGTGGCCGCAGGCCCGAAGGTGACGTCGCGGCGCCGATCGCGACGACGTGGCTCACGATCTCGGTGCCGAGCCGCGCGAGGAGCGCCTTGGCAAGCGCGCCCGCCGCGACACGCGCCGCCGTCTCGCGGGCCGAAGCCCTTTCGAGCACGTCGCGGGCGTCGACGAATCCGTACTTCTCCATCCCGGCCAAGTCCGCGTGGCCCGGACGCGGCGCCGTGAGGATCCTCTCCGGTTCGCCGGGCTCGGGCGACATCTCCCGCTCCCATTTCGGCCATTCGGTGTTGGCGATCTCGATCGCGACAGGCGAGCCGAGCGTCCGGCCGTGCCGCACGCCGCTCACAACGACGATTTCGTCGCGTTCCACGCGCATGCGCGGTCCCCGCCCGTAGCCGAGCCGCCGCCGGGCGAGCTCGACACGGATCTCGTCGATCGTGATCGGCAACCCGGCGGGCAAGCCCTCGACGATCACGACGAGCGCACGACCGTGGGATTCCCCGGCCGTCAAAAAACGGAGCATCGCTGCAATCTACCGTCTCGCCTTCCCGAGCCGAGATGCGAGACGCGTCGCTACTTCTTCGCCGGCTCGAAGTAAGGGTTGCGGCCGTCCTGGTGCGAGGTGACGTCGACGACATCGACGATCTCGGGCACCGCCTGTCTGATCGCGAGCGTGATCCCCTGGCCGAGCGTCACGGCCGCGAGTCCACAACCCTGGCAACCGCCGGAGAGTCGGAGGTAGGCGACTCCCTCGTCGACGGCGACGAGGTCCGCCCGACCGCCATGAAAGGCGATCTGCGGGTTGACCTGCTCTTCGAGAACGGCGATCACCGAGCGGGCGAGCGGGCTCGTCATGTCGCCCTCGGGAATCGCGGCCGCGGCGGGCGCGACGGGCGGCGTGTTCGGGTTCAGCATGACAAGTCCCTCTTCGCCGAGAGCGAGCGACGCGCCCCGCACCTTGTCGACGCTGTCACCACCGACGACGACGGTGAGCTCGTCGTTGCGGCACAGAACATCACGCGGCGCGGCGTCGGCGAGCGCCTCGAACCACATCTCGTAGACGTAGGCGCCGTTTGTCGACCCGGTCACCTCGACGAAGAGCGCCAGGCTCTCCGGATCCTTCTCGGCCGCGCGGGCCTCGAGGATCGTGGCCCGAGCGGCGTCGGTGACGGCGAGCACCGGGTCGGGGCCCGGTCGGTCGAGCGCCTCGTCGGCCATGCCGCCATGGTAGGGGCGACACCCGAACTGACGAGCGCGCCGCGCTGGCGAGCGGCGACACACCGGCATGATGGGGGCATGGCCCGAGTCCTTCTCGTCCTGCCGTCGTCGACGTACCGCGCCACTGATTTCCTCGTCGCCGCCGGGCGGCTCGGCGTCGACGTCGTGACGGGATCGGACGCCCCCCAGGCGATGGCCGGCACGACACCGGACAGATTCCTCGTCCTGCCCCTCGACGACCCCGCGGCCGCGGCGGACGCGGTGGCCACGCGGCACTCGGTGACGCCGTTCGACGCGGTCCTCGCCGTCGACGACGCCGGAGCGCTCGTTGCGACCGCCGCCGCCGAACGGCTCGGTCTCGCCAAGAACCCGTTTGCCGCGGTCGCCGCGACCCGGGACAAGTCGGTGATGCGACAGTTTTTGCACAACGCCGGTGTCCGCCAACCGCGTTTCGAGATCGTCGGGGCCGGTGCCGGCGAGTCCGCGGCGGTCGCCGCCGCCGGCGCCCACCTCGGCTACCCGGTCGTCGTGAAACCGTGCTCGCTCTCTGCCAGCCGCGGCGTGATCCGCGCCGACGACGACGGCGGGGCACGGGCCGCGGCGGTGGCCGCGCGCCGCATCAGCTGCGACGCGGGGCGGCCCGCCGAGGAGCCGCTCCTCGTCGAGGAGTTCGTCGCCGGCGACGAGGTCGCCGTCGAAGGGCTCCTTTCCGCTGGTCGCCTCGACGTGCTCGCCGTCTTCGACAAACCCGACCCGCTCGAGGGCCCATACTTCGAGGAGACGATCTACGTCACGCCCTCCCGTCATCCCGAATACCTCCAGGAAGCGCTGCACGCCACGGTGGCGTCGGCCTGTGCGGCGCTCAGCCTCGTCGACGGTCCGGTCCACGCCGAAGCGCGCTTGTCGCCGCGGGGAACGCATCCTGAGGCGGAGGTCGTCGTCATCGAGGTCGCGGCGCGCACGATCGGCGGGCGGTGCTCCCGGGCGCTGCACTTCTCTTCTGGCCGTTCGCTCGAGGAGATCGTGCTCGCCCACGCCCTCGGTCTCGACTACGAGGTGGCGAACGCCCGCCTGCGAGGTGCGTCCGGCGTGATGATGCTCCCCATCCCCGCCTCAGGCCGCTTCGCCGGGATCGACGGATCGCAAGCCGCGCTCGCGGTACCGGGAGTGTGGGGAATCGAGGTGACCGTCCCGGTCGGCGGGACGCTCACGGCGTGGCCGGCCGGCGACCGCTACCTAGGGTTCTTGTTCGCCCGGGCCGCGCTCCCCGAACAGGTCGAGGCCGCCCTGCGAAGCGGCTTCGCCGCGCTCGCCGTGCGCGTCGACGCCGAGGTCGCCTCCGGAGCGAGCGGGTGAGCCGGGTCCTGCTCCTGTCGTCCTACGAGCTCGGCGCGCAACCGCTCGGGCTGGCCTGGCCCGCGGCCGAGCTTTGCGCCGCCGGCCATGAGGTCCGCAGCGCGGACCTGTCCGTCGAACCGTGGCCGGCCGCCGATGTCGCCTGGGCCCAGGCCGTCGCCCTCTCCGTCCCGATGCACACCGCCCTGCGTCTCGCGCTGGCGGCGGTCGACCGGCTGCACGAGACACGCCCCGAGGCGCCGGTCGCGCTCTACGGCCTGTACGCGCCCGTGGCGGCGGCGGCCGGGGCACTGCGACAAGGCGACCTCGCGGTGGCCGGCGACGTCGGGGCCTCGCTCGCCGACTGGCTCGACGGAGAAGCTCCGGCCGACGCTGAGACAGCGCCGGTCGTCGCCCTCGGCCGGGCGCGGGACGCCAAGGGCTCGGCGGGCGTGCTCCCGCGTCGCGCCGACCTACCGGGTCTCGAGGCCTACGCGCGTCTCCTCACCGCCGACGGGGAGAGCCTCGTCGGGACCGTCGAAGCCAGCGAGGGTTGCAACCACCGCTGCCGGCACTGCCCGGTTCCCGTCGTCTACGGCGGGCGATCACGCCTCGTCGCGACCGACGCAGTCCTCGCCGACATCGACGCGCTCGTCGCCGCCGGCGCCGGGCACGTGCGCTTCGCCGACCCCGACTTCCTCAACCGTCCCACCCACGCCCTCGCCGTCGTGCGCGAGATGCACGCCGCGCACCGCGAGATCACCTTCGACGCGACGATCAAGGTCTCGCATCTCCTGCGCCACCGCGACGTCGTCGCCGAACTCGCGAGGCTCGGCCTTCTATTCGTCGTCTCGGCCTTCGAATCGACGAACGACGCCGTGCTGCGTCGCCTGCAAAAGGGCCACAGCGCGGCGGACGCCAGCCGCGCCGTCGTCGAGTTGCGCCGCTGCGGCGTGGAGATCCGACCGTCGTTCCTCCCGTTCACGCCTTGGACGAACCGCCAGGACGTGGTCGACATCGTCGATTTCGTCGCGGCGCACGACCTCGTGGCGAACGTCGATCCGGTCCAGTACTCCATCCGCCTCCTCATCCCGCCGGGTTCCCTCGTTCTGGACTCAGACGACGCCGTGCTCACCCGCTGCCTCGGCGAGCTCGACGTCCGCTCCCTCGGTTACCGCTGGTCGGCCGACGACCCGATCCTCGACGAACTGCAAACGGCGCTCGCCGGACGCTGCGAGACCGCCGCCACAACGGCGGAGCCGGTCGAGACGACCTACGCCGCAGTACGCGAGATCGTGTTCGACCGCCTCGGCCGGCGGGACCCCGGACCGCCGAAGCCCGTCGTCCCGCGCGGCCCCGCCGGAGCCCGGCCGCGTCTTAGCGAACCGTGGTTCTGCTGCGCCGAGCCGACACGTGATCAGCTCGCCGGCCCCGGGTCGGCGCCGGTAGCGTTCGATTCGTGCCCGTCCCCGACGACGCCCACGAATGGGTGAGCTTTGGCGATCCTGAAGAGGACCGCACGTGGGTTTTCGACGTCACGTTCCTGGCGAGCGCGTGGAAGTGCATCTACAACGCGGGCTGCCAAGGGGTCCTCACCGGGCCGGCGGCCGAGCTCGCCGAGGGCTGCTGCAGTTACGGCGCCCACCTCTCGGACAAAAAAGACGTCCGGCGGGTCGAGGCTGCCGCGGCGCGGTTGAGCCCGAGCCAGTTCCAGCACATGACAAGGGCGCGACGCGTCGGGATCGTGAAGCGCCAGGGCGAGGACCTCACGACGCGGCTCGTCGACGGGGCCTGCATCTTCCTCAACCGGCCCGGCTTCCCCGGGGGCCCCGGCTGCGCCCTCCACCGGGCTGCCCTCGAGGCGGGCGTGCCCCCGCGTCTTTACAAGCCCGACGTCTGCTGGCAGCTCCCCGTGCGCCGTGAGGACGCGACCGACGAGACCGGCCACGTCACCTCCACGGTCACACAGTGGGAACGACGCCACTGGGGACCGGCCGGCGACGAGTTCCACTGGTGGTGCACCGAGGCACCCGAGGCCTTCGTCTCGGCCCAGCCTGTCTACCTGAGCCTCGCCGACGAGCTCAGCTCGCTCGTCGGACCGGCCGTGTACAAGGTGATCGCCAGCTACCTCGACGAGCGCGGCGGGAGATCGGCGCCCCTGCCGCATCCCGTCGTCCGGCGATCGAGCGGCTAGGTCAGGTCCTCGACGTCTTCCTCGAGTTCCTCGGACTCGTAAAGGCACCAGCTGGCGTGGTCCTCTTCAGGACGCGCGCCACACTCGGGGCAGGGTTCCACGACGACCTCGACCGCACGCTTCAGACTGCGCGCCTCTTCGAAGCGCCGATGCCGTCCCTTTTTCACGAGCCGCTCCCTAGCTTGCAGGAGGTCGCGTCGACCACGGCTGCCCGGGGACGCCCTGCAGCGGCACCACGTCGGAGCCCGCCCCAGGACCCTGCTGCGCAGTGCAGCATACCGCCCGAGTCCTGGCCGGATCCGCCAAGCCGACGGGCGGCGCGCCCCGGTAGCCTGGCAACGTGCCCGAGACCTTCGATCCCGGGGCGATGGTGGTCCGTTTTCGCGAGCGCGCCGCCGCGGTCCGACGGCGCGGGATGCCGCCCGTCGAAGGCCCCGAACGTCGCCGCCTCCTCGAGCAGATGGAGCTCGACTACATGGACTTTGCGATGCTCGGCGACGCCGAGGCCGCCCTCGCCGACGGAATCCTCACCCTGACGATCGACTTGCGGCCGTCTCCGACGAGCCGAGCTGACGCCGGCGACGGGCCCACGTAACCGACCGGCACCCCCAGGCGAGCCGGTGGACCACGACGGGTTCGCGCGCCTCGCCGGCTGCGTGCGGGCGACTGCGGCCGAGATGCGCACCGTCGAACGCGTCGGTCCGTTCCTCGCCACCTTCACAGAGCGCGACGCCGATCCTTGCCTCATCTAAGCGATCCCGACGACGGAGCGTCGCCGTCGGGCGACGCTGTGGCGACGGTCGTCGCGGCCTTCCCTCGACGGAATCGCGTCGTCCGCGCCGAGTATTTCCCCGCGCTCGGCCCGCTCGAAAAGGAGCGCGCTCGAGAGCGAGTTTCCTCGCGGAAGTGGTGCTCGCGCTCCTGGCGGCCAGCCCCGACGCCCTGCCACCGACGGGCTCGACGCCGCTTTCACGATCCGTCCGCCGGCGACGCCCGACGAACTCGTCGCCCGACCCGGGTGCCCCACGCCGCGTTCGGTCAGGCCGATCCGGCCGTGCCGGACGGAGCCGCGCTCTCCCGGATCGTCGCCGTCGGCGGTTTCGTCGCGACGACCATCGAGGCTGCCACGGGTCGCTTCGTCGGCGCCGGAACATACTCCGGCGGCGGGGCGGTTTCGGTGAGATCTCCGGCATCGCCGTCGACGAGGCCTTCCGCGGCCGCAAGCTCACCTTGGCTCTCACCGTGTCCCTCGCCCGGTCGGCCGGCGCGGCCGGCTCCGACCTCGTCTCCCCCACCCCCGGCGATGAGGCGGCCGCCCGCAGCTACGCCCGGGTCGGCTTTCGCCGGATCGGCGACCAGCTTCACACCTCGCTCCGGCGCACGGTTGTGACCCCGTCCGGCGCCGGGGTCGCAACCGGCTCCTGAAGAAGGCGGTGGGAGCGTTCCTCGAGGACGAGCGCCCCGTCTTCGAGCACGAGCGCAGCCTGCCCCGTGACGAGGCGGGCGAGCGGCTCGCCGACGATCTCGTGGCGCCAGGAAGCCGTGAGCCGACCCTCGGGGGGTTGCTGGAGGAAGCCGACGACGTCGGCACGCGTCGCGAGGAGCGCCGGGTCGATGTCGAGCCGGCGGGCGAGCTCCCCGGCGAAGGCGAGCGCCAGTGCCACGGCTGGCTTGCCGACGGAGTTCCCCTCGGGACCCGGCGGCAGACGGATCGCCGCGGCGGGAAGCCTCGCTCCCGCGTCGACGGCCGCGAGCAGCTCCGCCACGACCTGTTCGCCGAGGCCGCGCAGATCGAGGTTTCGGACGTGCTCGAGGTCGGCCCGGCTCTTCGGGGGCCGGTGGGCGATCGCCGCCAACGCCAGGTCCGAGAGGATGAACCGGACGGGTCGGTCGAGCGCCTGGGCGCGCCGTTCCCGCCAGGCCGCGACGGCCTGGGCGACGCCCCGCTTGACGCCGCGCAGCTGGCGCGCCTGGCGCAGCTTCCACCAGGCCTCTTCCGGGACGGGCAGAAGGCGTGCCCGCTGAAGGAGGGCGGCGCACTCCTCCTCGGCCCAGGCGAGCCGGCCGCTCGCCTGGAGCCGGTCGGCTAAGACGCGGTGCAGCTCAAGGAGGTGGGCGACATCGTGCGCCGCGTACTGGCACTGCTCGTCGCTCAGGGGACGTCGCGTCCAGTCGGTGAGCTGGTCGCCCTTTTCCAGGCGCAAGCGCAACAGGCGCTCGACCAGGTCGGCGAGCGACGGCGTCGACATGCCGAGGAACCCCGCGGCGAGTTGGGTGTCGAAAAGTCGCGACGGCGTCGCGCCGCACGCCCGCGCCAGGACTTCGAGGTCCTGGTCGGCGGCGTGGACGACGGCGAGCCGCGGGCTGGCGAGAACCGCGCCAAAGGGCGCGACGTCGACGGCGAGGGGGTCGACGAGCGCGACTCCGCCGGGCCAGGCGACCTGCAGAAGGGCGAGCCGGGCGAAGTACGTCCGCTCGCGATGGAACTCGGTGTCGACTGCGTACTCCTCCGCCCGGTCGAGCTCGTCGACGAGGGCGCGCAACGCCGCCGCGTCGGCGACGTGACGCAGCTCGACGGGTTCCGGCCAGCAAGGACGCGGATGGGCGCGCGGCGAGGGTGGCAACCCGTTCAACCGCCGTAGCTCATGCGGGTGTCCTCGAGGCGCAGAACCGCGGCCTCGCCCGCCGAGGCGGCCGGCCCGAAGGCGGCGTCGACGACCTCGCCGACGAAGAGCGAGTGCGAGCCGAACGCGACGGTCCGCTCGAGACGGCAGTCGACGAAAGCAACCGCCTGGGCGAGGACCGGCACCCCGGTCACGGGGGCATCAAAGTAGACGACCCCGTTGAGCGTGCGTCCGGCGCGGTCATCGCGCGCCGGCTTGACGAACTTGCGGACGAGGGCGCGGTCTTCTCGGGCGAGCAGCGAGACGGCAAACGACCCTCCCGCCTCGATGAGCACGTGGGTGCGCGCCGTCACCTCGACGACGACGCCGACGAGTTTCGGGACGGCGCACAGCTGGGTGACGAGATTCGCCGTCATCAGGTTGCGCTCGCCGCCGGCCAACGAGCCGACGAGGTACAGGCCCGTCGGCATCCGCCAGAGCACCCGCCGACGGATGCGGTCGTACTCCTCAGGGTCGACGCCGGCGGGAAACGGCCCGACGAGCTTCGGCGTGTCCGCCACGACGAGGACCCTATACGCGCCGGCTCGGGTAGCTGCGCGCTCCGTACTGAGCGTCTACGGTCGCGCCCCGTGAAAGAAACCCGGCCCGGCGACGACTTTGACGATCTGCTCGACGAATGGCTCGCCCATGAGTTCGCCGTGTCTCCCGTGATGGCCACGGCCCTCGGCGCCGACGGCGCGCACGGCGAGATCGGCGACTTCTCGGCGACGGCCTTCGCGCAACGAGAGTCTGAGAATGCGGCTTGGCTCGAACGGCTGCGCGCCGTCGACGCGGCCTCGCTCCGGCCCGACCAGAGGGTCGACCGAACCGCGCTCATCGCCGAGATCCGTGGACGACAGCTCCGAGAGTCGTGGCGGGGGTGGCAACGGGACCCATCCGTCTATCTCGAACCGTGCTTCGACGGAGTGCTCAGCCTCGTCACCCACAGATCATTTCCCGAAGGGGAGCTGGCGACCTACACGGCGAACCGTCTGCGCGCCGTGCCGGGCGTCCTCGAGGCCGGACGGGCGAACCTCGTCGCCGAGGTGGCGAACCCGCTCATCGTCGGTCGCGCCGTCGCGCAGTGCGAGGCGGCAATCCCGTATTTCACCGAGATCCTGCCCGCGGAGTTCGCTGACCCGGCGAGCGGCGCGGCTGTCGCCGACGCGGCCGACGTCGCCGCCGAGTCAACCCGGTGCTATTGCGCCTTTCTTGCCGAACTCGGCGCCGCGGCGCGGGGCGGTTACGCGATCGGGGAGGAGCGGTACACGTCGTTGCTGCGCGAACGGGAGCTCCTCGGGTACGGCGCGGGGGAACTGCGCGTCCGCGGTCGGCGCGCGCTCGAGGAACTCGAGGCCGAGATGGACGGGCTTGCCCACAAAATCGACCCGCACGCCGCGACATGGCGACCCGTCTTCGCGGCGCTGACCAAGGACCGCCCGGTCACCTTCGAGGAGATGCGCCGCCGCTACGCGGACGAGGCGGCCCGAGCTCGCGACTTTCTCGTTTCGCACCGTCTCGTCAGCTTGCCCGAGGGCGAGGAGTGCCGAGTCGAGCCGACGCCGCCTTTTTTGCGCCCGATCATCGCCGTGGCCTCCTATACCCCCCCGCCAGCGTTCCGTCCCGGTCGCGTCGGGCATTTCCACGTCCCGTGGCCTCCCGCCGGGACGACGCCGGCCGACGAGGCTCGGCGTCTTGAAGCCAACAACCTCCACGTCATCCCCACGATCACCGTGCACGAGGCGTACCCCGGCCACCACTGGCACCTCACCTGGATGAAGGCGTCGAGACGGCGGGTCCGCCATTTCATCCACTCTGCGTACTTCTCGGAGGGCTGGGCTCTTTATGCCGAACACATGATGCGTGAAGAGGGTTACTTCGCCGACGCGGCCGCCGAGCTCGGACACCTCAACGCGCGGATCTTCCGCGCCGCGCGCGTCGTCGTCGACGCCGGGCTGCACATCGGCGACCTCGGGGTCGACGAAGCCGTCGCCTTCCTGGAGACGAACGCCGGGCTGCCCGAGCCCGTCGCCCGGGCCGAGGTTGGCCGCTACTGTGCCTGGCCGACCCAGGCAGCGGCGTACCTCACCGGGAGCCTCGAGATCGAGCGGATCCGGGCGCGCTTTCTCGCCGCCGGACGCGGCGACCTCCGGGCATTCCACGATGCAATCGCCGCGACAGGGTGCCTGCCGCTCGCCCTCGCCGAGGAGGCGCTCGAGCGGGGGGCCTGAGCCGCGGTCAGCCGAAGCGCAGAAGGCAGTTTTCGCGGCGTCCGCGGCGCAGCACGGCGTAACGGCCGGCGATGAGGTCGGAGGGGGTGAGCCGCCCCTCGGGTGCGACACGGCGGTTGTTCACGTAGGCGCCACCCTGGGCGATCGCCGCGCGCGCCGCGCTTTTCGAGCCGACAAGGCCCGAGGCCACGAAGACGTCGACCAAGTCGACGCCGCCGCCTTCGAGGAGGGCGGCCGACACCGCCAAAGCGGGCGCGTCGGCGAAGACCTCCAGAAGGGTCTGTTCGTCGAGAGCCGCGACGTCCTCCGAGTACAGCGCCAGGGCGGCGCGTTCCGCCCGGGCGGTCTCGGCCTCGCCGTGCACGAGCGTGCATACCGCGTGCGCGAGGCTCCGCTGGGCGTCGCGCGCCTCGGGCCTCTCCGTCGTCGCCTCGTCGAGGGCGAGGATCGCCTCGTGGTCGAGGAACGTGAAATACCGCAGATAGGTACCGACGATGCTGTCCTCGACACGGAAAAAGTACTGGTAAAGGGCGTACGGGCTCGTCTTGTGGGCGTCGAGGTAGAGCGCGCCCGACTCCGTCTTGCCGAACTTCGTCCCGTCGGCTTTCGTGACGAGCGGCGTGGTGAGGGCGTAGGCCGTCTCGCCACGCAGCTTGCGAATGAGTTCGACGCCCATCGTGATGTTCCCCCACTGGTCGCTTCCGCCCATCTGGACCCGACAGCCGTACTGGTCGAACAGGTGGAGGAAGTCGTAGGCCTGGAGGAGCGCGTAGCTGAACTCCGTGTACGAGATGCCCTGGTCCGGCCGGTCGAAGCGCGACCGCACCGCCTCTTTCGCCACCATCTGGTTGACGGTGAAGTGTTTGCCGATCTCGCGGAGGAAATCGATGAGCCCCAGCGCGCCGAGCCACTCGCCGTTGTCGACGATCACGGCGGCGTGCTCGGACGGCAGCGAGAAATCGAGGAACCGCTCGAGCTGTGGACGGATCCCGACGAGGTTGGCCTCGAGCTCGGCGCGGCCGATGAGCGGGCGCTCCTCGGCCCGACCCCCCGGGTCGCCGATCAGCCCCGTCCCGCTCCCGGCGACGGCGATCGGCCGGTGGCCGGCGAGCTGTAACCGGCGCAGGCTGCAAAGCTGCAACAGGTTGCCCATCTGCAAGCTGGCGTCCGTCGGGTCGAAGCCGACGTAGACGCTCTCGCCACCGGCGTCGAGCCGGTCGAAAAGCGCGGGGTCGCTCACCTGGTGGATGAGCCCGCGGAACGCGAAATCCTCGGAGCAGCTCGCCATCTCTTCAGCCTGCCACAGGCGCGACGACGATCGGCCGATCGGGAGCCGGCGCCGCCGAAGTGCACGCCTTACCGGCCTGAGCTAGAAACGCCAGATGACTCTACCCTCCTGGGGTGCGCTCGCCGAACGGCTCACGAGCGCCCTGCACCTCGCGGTCGCGCCCGTCGCCATCTCGTTCTCGGACGAACCGCCCCCCCGAGTCGCCCCCTTCGACGACCCGATGTCGGAGCCGACGGCCGACGGCAGGACCGGGCGCGTCCCGGCGGGCTGCGTGTTCTGGATCCGGGGCGCCACGAGCACCTTCACGACCGTTCCCGCCGACCACGGCAACTGCAGCGTCGGAAGAGTCACGCACGGTTTGGCAACGCTCGGCGAGGTCGCGGGTAACGCTGACGTCGCCACGCTCCTCGAATCGGGCTGGGTGACCGCCGCCGAAGCGGCCGGCCTGCCGGTGGTCTCGGGCCATCCGGGCGCCATCACCTACGGGCCTCTCGCGGCCACCCCGCCCGGGGTGCGCCCCGACGTCGTGCTGCTCCGCGTGAACGGCCGCCAGTTGATGGTGCTCTCCGACGCGATCCCCGGGCTCGTGATCGGCGGCAAGCCCCAGTGCCACATCGTCGCGATCGCGAAGGAACAGCGGCTGACGGCGGCGAGCGTCGGCTGCGCGTTGTCGCGGGTCCGAACAGGTCTGGCGCCCGAGGAGATGACCTGCGCGCTCCCGGCCGCGGACCTCGACGAGCTCGTCGGCGCGGTCGAGCGCGCCGCCGCGACCGACGCGGGCGTCGCCCGCTACGCCGCGACCGATGCCCGGCGCTTTCCCGACTAGGTAGCTTCCCCGCACGCCCCGTCGACCGCCGCGACGACGGATCTTTCCAGCGCGGCGTGGACCGCGACGTTGCGGGCCCGGTCGGTGCGGACGACGACGAGCTGAACCCCGCGCCAGAACGCCGTCTCGTCGAGCGTCGCGGCGAACTCGGCCGGCGACGATGCCCCGTGCACGCGACAGCCGAGCGCCTCGGCCACCCCCGACAGGTCCGGGGACTGCGGGGTCCCGAAGGCCCGCTCGAAAAGCCCGGCGTCGAGGTCCCTCGGGTACGGCAGGAACGAGAAGATCCCCCCGCCGGCGTTGTCGACGACGACGACGGTGGCGTCGATGACGTCTTCGTGCCGGCCCCGGACCAGAGCGGGCAGGTCGTGGAAGAAGGCGAGGTCGCCGAGCAGCCCGAAGGTCCGCCCGCCGGAACCGGACCGGACGGCGGACGCGCCGCGGGCCGCGCCGAGCACCGTCGACAAGACGCCGTCGATCCCGTTCGCCCCCCGGTTGGCAAGGACCGTCGGCGCGCCGACGCGCGGGCGGGCAAAGGCGTCGAGGTCGCGGATCGGCATCGACGAGGAGACGACGAGCGTCGATTCGGCGGGCAGACGGGCAAAAAGGCCCCGCGCCACGGCCGGCTCGCTGAATTCGTCCGTCGCGCCGAGCACCTCCTCGATCGCGTCCTGTGCCACCGCCTCCGCCCTTTCCCAACGCGCGAGCCATCCCTCGGGCCCTCCGGGCCGACCGGCGAGCGCGTCGGCGACACGTCGGCACAACGCCCCCGGGGATGCCCGCAACACGACTGCGGCGATCCGGTCCGGGTCGGCGAAGCGTCCGTGGGGATCGACGAGGACCGACGAAGCCCCGGCGCCGCAGAGCGCGGTCTGCCAGGTCGCGACCGCCCGGCTCGCCGGCGGCGCGCCGACGCGCAGCACGAACTCGGGTCGCAAGGCGCGCAGCGCCGCCTGGCTCTTCACGACGAGATCCCACGCGGCCACGACTTCCGTCTGGCGAGCGCGCGGGAAAGCCAGAGTGTCGGCGAGAGCCGGCCAGCCGGCGGCGGCGGCGAGGGCGAGGACGCCCCCGGGGTCCCCCTCGGCCGCCCCCCGACCCGCGACGATGACGCCGCGCCGGGTGGGTCCGACCTCGGCGACGAGCCGTTCCACGGCCTCCTCGGGCACGTCGATCCGGCCGATCGCGTCGTGCCAGGGACGACCTTCCGGCCGGCCGGGCGGGAGGTCGTCGGGTGTGCCGCCGAGCGGCTCGCGGAAAGCCAGGTTGGCGTGCACGGGACCGGGCCCACCGGGGCCGGCCGTCGCCTCGGCGACGAGCCGGCTCGCGAAGCTACGCCAGTGGCAACGACCGTCGACGTCGGGCACTCCCGGATCGGCGAAGAAACGCACCGCGCGCCCAAAGAGATACTGCTGGTCGATCGTCTGCGCCGCGCCGACGTGGCGCAGTTCGGGGGGACGATCCGCCGTGCAGACGAGGAGCGGCACTCCGGCAAGGTCGGCCTCGACGACCGCCGGGTGGAGTTCGGCGGTCGCGGTCCCGCTCGTCACCACGACGACGACGGGACGGGCCGAGACGAGCGCGAGGCCGATCGCGAAGAAACCCGCCGACCGTTCGTCCAGCCGGACGTGGACCCGGATCCGCTCGTCGCCGAGGAGCGCGACCGCCAGCGGGCTCGAACGCGACCCCGGCGCGACGACCGCGTCGACGATGCCGGCGCGCACCCACTCGTCGACGAGCGTCGCCGCGAAACTCGCCTGTAGGGTCACGGCCGATGCCCCGGCCGCGACGCGACGCCGGCTCCGGCGCGCCGCGCGCCCTCGCCGTCGACCGCACCGGCGCGGGTCCGCGCCTCGTCCTCGTCCACGGCTTCACCCAGACCGGTCGGTCTTGGCGGAGAATCGCCACGGACCTCTCGCGGCACCACGAGGTCCTCACCGTCGACCTGCCGGGCCACGGGCGGTCGGCGGACGTCGGGGTCCGGGACCTTCCCCAGGCCGGACGCCTCGTCGCCGCCGCGGGGGGTGAGGCGACCTACGTCGGCTACTCGATGGGGGGTCGTGTCGCCCTCCACGCCGCATTTTCCTGCCCCGGGTCGGTGCGCCGCCTCGTCCTCGTCGGCGCGCACCCCGGGATCGCGGACCTCGACGAGCGGGCGGTGCGCCGTCGCGCCGACGACGCCCTCGCCAGCCGACTCGAGGCGACCGGAAAGGGACGACTCACGATCGACGCCTTCCTTGCCGAGTGGCTCGCGGCACCGCCCTTTGCTCATCTCGAACGGTCTGCGGCCGGCTTGGCGGCGCGCCGCGAGAACACGACCGACGGCCTCGCCCGGGCGTTGCGCACGCTCGGGACCGGGACCCAGGACTACGACGCGGTCCGGTTGCACCGGCTCGCGATGCCGGTCCTCATCGTCGCCGGCGGCCTCGACCGCCCCTACTCCCGGCTCGGGCGCCGCCTGGCCGGGACGATCGGCGCCAACGCGACCTTCCGGTCGATTCCGGGCGTCGGCCACGCCGCGCCGTTCGAGGCACCGCTTCTTTTCGCCGAGATCCTCGCCTCCTGGTTGACGTCGCCGGGCGCGCCATAGCGCGCCCGGCGCGCCGTCAAGAAAGGTTCTTTTCACAGCGCGATGCCGATCGCGAAGACGAGCCCGAAGACGGCCTCGACGGCTCCGGTCAGCGCGAGCACAGGGACAAGTTTCTCGCCGGTCGCGCCGGAGCGAACCCGGCGCAGCGGAACCGCGGCGACGGGGGCGGCGGCCAAGCCGAAAAGGGCGAAGTTCCGCCACGGGGCGACCGCCGCCGAGGTGGCGAAGGCACCGACGACCAGCGCGACGTACAGGAAGCGTGTCCGCCGGTCGCCGAGCCGCACCGCGAGGGTCCGTTTGGCGGATTGCGCGTCGGAGACGATGTCGCGCAGGTTGTTCGCGACCAAAAGCGCGACCGCCAGCAACCCGACGGGAATCGCGGCGACGAAACTGAGGGCGGGAAGCTTCCCCGACGCGACGTACGTCGTCCCGACGACGGCGACGAGGCCGAAGAACACGAAGTCGAAAACTTCCCCGTACCCGGCGTAGCCGTACGGCCGGGGGCCACCGGTGTACAGCCAGGCGGAGGCGATCGCCGCCGCCCCCACCGCGATCAGCCACGGCGACACCGCGAGGGCGAGGACCAGGCCCGCGACCGCGCCGACCGCGAAACTCGCCAAGGCGGCGGAGCGCACCGCCGCCGGGCTGGCGCTCCCGGAGGCGACGAGGCGGCTCGGCCCGAACCGTTGTGCGTCCGTGCCGCGCACGCCGTCGGAGTAGTCGTTGGCGTAGTTGGCGCCGATCTGCATCGCCAGCGACACGACGAGCGCGAGGACGGCGTGCCACGCGACGACGTGTCCCGTCGATCGAGCCACGGCGACGCCGACCGCGACGGGGACGACCGAAGCGGGCAGCGTGCGAGGACGGGCCGCGGCAAACCACTGGGCCGCTCCCGCCACTTACCGCCTCAGTTCCACGAGGGTTCCGCGGCCTTCACGGCCGGCGTGGAAAACGGCCAAAGTCCGCTGGGCGGTGTTCGACGAAGGCGTCGCGGCCCTCCTGGGCCTCCTCGGTCATGTAAAAGAGCATCGTCGCGTCCCCGGCGAGTTGCTGGACTCCCGCCAGACCGTCCTCGGCGGCGTTGAACCCGGCCTTCAGCAGGCGCAGTGTCATCGGCGAGAGTCGCAGCATCTCCCGGCACCAGGCGACCGTCTCGAGCTCCAACCGATCGAGCGGCACGACGGCGTTCACGAGCCCCATCGCCAGAGCGCGTGACGCGTCGTAGTGGCGGCAGAGGAACCAGATCTCCTTCGCCCGTTTCGTACCGATCGTCCTCGCCAGCAACCCGGCGCCGAATCCGGCGTCGAAACTGCCGACGCGCGGGCCGTTCTGACCGAACTGGGCGTTGTCCGCCGCGATCGTCAGATCACAGACGAGATGGAGGACGTGGCCACCGCCGATGGCGTAACCGGCGACCATCGCGACGACGGGCTTCGGCAACCGGCGGATCTGGATCTGCAGATCGAGGACGTTCAGCCGGCCGATGCCGCGCCCCCCGACCGAGTCGTCCCCGAGGTACCCGTCCTCGCCGCGGACCTTCTGGTCCCCTCCGGCACAGAACGCCTCGGAGCCCTGCCCGGTGAGGATGATGACGCCGATCTCCGGATCGTCGCGGGCGACCGTGAGCGCTCGGCCGAGCTCGCTGATCGTCCGGGGCCGGAAGGCGTTGCGGACCTCCGGCCGGCAGATCGTCAGCTTGGCGATCCCCTCGGCCGTCTCGTACGTGATGTCGTCGTAGTCGCCGCTCGCCTCCCAGGCGGGCAGGCCCAGCTCAGCAGTCGTCATGAGGCCGTTAGGCTACCGTGAGTGCGTCGGCTCGTCGCCCTGGACATGGCGGGCGACGCCGGGTTCGTCGCCGCGATGCGGCGAGTTCATGACGCCGGCGACGCCGTCCTCCCGGTTGACCAGCGCCTCCCCGCTCCGGCCAAGATCCGCGTCCTCGAGGCCCTCCGCCCCGCCGTCGTCGTGGGGGCCGATGGCGACGAGACCAAACTCGCCGCGGCCCGCCCGATCGAGGAGGGCGACGCCTACGTCGTCGCGACCTCGGGCACGACGGGGGAACCGCGCGGCGTCGTCCTCACCCACGACGCGGTGACGGCGTCGGCGTGCGCCGTCAGCACTCGCCTCGGCGTCGATCCCGCCCGGGACAAGTGGCTGTGCTGCCTGCCGCTCGCCCACGTCGGGGGGCTTGCCGTCGTCACACGGGCCCTGGCGACCGGCACCCCCCTCGAGGTGCAGCCCGTCTTCGCCGTCGGCGGGGTGACCTCGGCCGCGGCCCGGGGCGCGACCCTCGTCTCGCTCGTCCCGACCACCTGCGCGCGGCTCGGCGCCGAAGCGGCGCGCTTCCGCACGATCGTCCTCGGTGGGGGGCCGATGCCGAACGTGCGGCCGCGCAACGCCGTCGCGACCTACGGCATGACCGAGACGGGAAGCGGCGTCGTCTACGACGGCTGGCCGCTCGACGGCGTCGAGATCCGGATCGCCGCCGGCGGAGAGATCGTCCTGCGTGGCCCGATGCTCCTGCGCGCCTACCGTTTCGGCGACGACCCGAAGGACGCCGACGGCTGGTTCCGGACGGGCGACGCGGGGATGCTCTCGCCGCAAGGTCAGCTCGAAGTCTTCGGACGGATGGCGGACGTGATCCGCACGGGAGGCGAGTCGGTCTGGCCCGTGCCGGTCGAGGCCGTGCTGCGCGCCCACCCCGGCGTCGCCGAGGTCGTCATCGTCGGCGTCCCGGACCCCGAGTGGGGCGAACGCGTCGTCGCCGTCGTCGAGACCACCGACGCGTCGCCGCCGACGCTCGACGAGCTGCGAGAGCTCGTGCGCGGCGAGCTCGGCCCGATCGCGGCGCCCAAGGAGCTCGTCCTCGTTCCGGCGTTGCCCCGCACGGGGATCGGCAAGGTCCGCCGGGACACCTTGAAACGGGCCCTCGCCGAGGGCGATATCGGTCGATGAACCACCTCGCCGACGAACTCAGCCCCTATCTCCGCCAGCACCGGGACAACCCGGTCGACTGGTTCCCCTGGGGCGAGGAAGCCTTTGCCCGCGCCCGGGGCCTCGACCATCCCGTGCTCATCTCGATCGGCTACGCCGCGTGTCACTGGTGTCACGTCATGGCCCACGAATCCTTCGAGAACGAAGCCGTCGCCCACCTCATCAACGATGGCTTCGTCGCCATCAAAGTCGACCGGGAGGAGCGGCCCGACGTCGACGCCGTCTACCTCGAGGCCGTCCAGGCGTTGCAGGGCCAAGCGGGATGGCCACTCACGGTCTTCGCGACCCCCGAGGGCCGCCCGTTCTTCGGCGGCACCTACTTCCCGCGCCACGCCGCCCACGGCCTGCCGGCCTTCGCCGACGTGCTCAAGGCAGTCTCGGCGACCTGGACGAACCGGCGCGACGAGATCGGCCGGCAAGCGGACGAGCTCACCGCGGCCGTCGCGGCTCGGCTCGGTTCGCCGGGGCCGGCGACGACGGTCCCGGACGCCTCGGGGCTCGTCGACCGGGCGGTCGCTGGCTTCGCCGCGAACTTCGACCCCGAATACGGCGGCCTCGGCGGCGCGCCGAAGTTCCCCCAGGCGCCGCGGCTCGAGCTGCTGTTGCGCGCCCACCGACTCCGACGCCCCCGCACCCTCGAGATGGCGACGACGACGCTCGCGGCGATGGCCTCGGGCGGTATCTACGACCACCTCGGGGGTGGCTTCGCGCGCTACTCGGTCGATCGTCGCTGGCTCGTGCCCCATTTCGAGAAGATGGCCTATGACCAGGCCGCGCTCAGCCGCTGCTACCTGCACGCCTGGCAGGTGACGGGTGACAGCCGCTGGCGCCAGGTGCTCGACGAGACGCTGGGCTACGTGCTCGACGTCCTCCGTGACCCCGCCGGCGGCATCCGGTCGTCCGAGGACGCCGATTCCGAAGGCGAGGAAGGGCGTTTCTACGCCTGGACTTTCGAGGAGCTCATCGGGGTCCTCGGCGCGAAAAGGGCGGCCCTCGCCGCGCAGTGGTACGGCGTCGGCGCCGGGGGCAACCTCGACAACGGGAGGAGCGTCCTTTCCCGCCCGGTGCGGGGCGATCTCCTCCGGCCGGCCGAGGTGGAACGCTGCCGCGTCGATCTGCGCCGCGCCCGGGGCGAACGGGTCCGTCCGGCACTCGACGACAAGGTCGTCACCGAGTGGAACGCGATGACCTGCTCGGTTCTCGCCGAGGCCGCGGCGGCGACGGGGAACACCCTCTGGCGGACGAGGGCGGTCGAGCTCGGCGAGTTCCTGCTCGCCGCGCTGCGGCGCCCGGACGGGAGGTGGCTGCGGGTCTGGCAGGCCGGACGAGCCGCCCACCTCGGGGTCGCCGCCGACTACGCCTGGCTCGTCGACTGTTTCACGCGCCTCGGCGAGCTCACCGGGGTCGGCCGTTTCGGCGACGAAGCGCTCACGGCGGCCCACGAGCTCATCCGGCTGTTCTCCGCCCCCGACGGGGGGTGGTACGCGACGGGAAGCGACGCCGAGACGCTCGTCGTGCGCCCCCGCCAGATCTACGACGGCGTCACACCCGCCGCGGGCTCGGTGGCCGCCTCCGCCCTGGCGCGGCTCGCCGCGATCTCCGGGGAGACGACCCTGTGGACCCGCGCCGAACAAAGTGTTGCCGCGGCGGGTTCGGCACTGGCGGACTCGCCGCTCGACTTCGCCCATCTCGTCGAGGCCGCGGTCTTCCTCGAGCTCGGGGCGGTCGAGATCGTCGTCGTCGGGGACCGCCCGGACCTCGTCGCCGCGGCGTCGGCCGGCTACGTGCCGGAGCGGGTGCTCGTCTGGGGCGCCTCAGCGCCGAGCCCGCGCGTCGCCGGCCGCCACCTCGGGGGCGCCTACGTCTGCCGTCGGGGAGCTTGCCTCGCCCCGGTCACCGACCCGGCGGAGATTTCCGCCGCGATCGACCACGCGGTGGCCGACGCGACAGCAATGATCTCGATGTGACGAGGGCCCAGACACCAAGGCACCGTCGGATCCGGTTCCCCCGTCACCTGCGGGTCGGGACGCGACCCGCGGCCGTGCCGGGCGCCGAGCTCACCTGTCTCGTCCTGTCGCCGGGACCTGAGGAGTGGGTCGGCGTCGACCTCGCCTCGGGGACGCTGCTCCGGTCGCGTCCCGAAGGGGCGCCGCAGCTCCAGCGGGTCCGGACCCCCGAGGGCCGGCCGCGCCTCGCCGCCCGCTTCGACGTCGTCGCCGTGACCCTCGCCGACGACGAGGAGCCGGAGGACCCCGCCCGGCCCGAGGCGATCCTCGCGCTGGGCCCGCCGACGCTTCTCGGGCGAGCTCGACGCCGTCCGGCCCGGCGTCTCCTCCGCCAGCTCGCGTCGCCGCCGCGCCAGGGCGCCTCACTCCTTTCGACGTGGGGACCGTCGATCGCCTACCTCGAGCTCGACGGGGCGAACCAGTCGGTCGTCGTCATCGAGACTTCACCCCGCTCCCTCGAGCTCTCCGTGCGGCCCGATGGCGAGGTCGTCGCCACGATCTCGTGGTCGGGAACGACCCAGACCGTGCTCGTCGCCGATCCCGTCGCCCGCCGGGCGGCGTTCGCGACGGAACATCCCCTGCGGCGCGGCGAACTCGTCGAGACCCTCGGTTTCCGTCCGAGCTACCTCCTCTGCGGACTCGCGGCAGTGCGCCACGGGCACGCCGCCAAGGTGGTCCTCGCCGTGCTGCCCCGCCGGGTGCCGCGGCGCCTTATGCGGCGGTGGCGGAGGCTACTTCGGAAGATTCCCGGCGGCGAGGTCCTCGGCCATCGCCCAGCCGAACGCGACGAGCGTGTCCCGACGTGAGCGGTCAAGCGGGGTAAACAGCTCGGCGAGTTGCGTCGCCAGCGCCGGGGCGCGGCGTGGTGCGTAATCGAGCATCCCCGTGGGGTTGGCGTCACCTTTCACGACGAAGACGCGGTCGTCGAGCTGTCCGTCGACGCCGAACCGTTTGGCGAGCCGTCGGCCCCAGGCTCGCTCTTCGCCCGAAGGCTTGTGACCCGGACGCGGCACGACTTCGGCGAGCCCGCCGTAGCCGCGGAACGACGCCGCGTTCGCCATGCGGGTGCCGACGAGCACGTCCTCGTCGGGGAAGGCGAGCACGGCCCGGCGGAACAGGTCGCGCATGATCGCCTTCAGCGCCTGCTCGGCGACGTTGGTGCGCGTGAACGAGGCGACACCGACGAGCAAGCTCGGTGTTCCGCCGATTCTCTCGAGCGTCGAGAAGGCGAAGCCGCGCAGCTTGTTCTGCTCGCGGACGTGGGTGACGAGCACCCACTCGTCGCGTTGCTTGGAGAGGAACCCGACTTCGTATCCGTTCCCGTTCTCCGCACACAGGTCGGCGAGCTCGCCGAGCTCCGCGTCGCTCAACGCCGTGCAGTCTTTCGTCGCGACGTCCATCACGTTTCGTAAACCCCTCACTGCTCTACTGTCCCGCTGTGCGCCGACTCACCCGAGCGGCCCGTCGTCGTTCTCCCCACGACCACACGCAGGACCTGCTCACGACGATGTGGATATTCCCAGTCTACGGGAACGGCGACACGGCACGCCACGGGGGGCGCCTGACGCCGCCTTGCCGGGGGCTCTCCGGACACACCCTCGACTCGTCGAGGCGGGGCGCGGCCCAGTCACGCCTGTCACCCGTGTCGGGCCGGCGCGCTAGGCGGAAACGGCGTTGGCGCCGAGCAGCTCCTTCAGCGCGCCGACGAGGCCTCCGCGCGGGTCGACGTTGAACTTGGACGGAAGGCGCAGGACCTTCTGCCCCAGACGGATGTGGACCGGCACCGGGCCGGGGTGCTCGACGACGAGCTCTTTCAGCCGGGCGACGACCGATTCCGAGACCGACGAGAGGGGAACGCGGAGCTCGATGGCCTCGTCGGAGGCCGTGAGCTCGGGACGCGTGACCTCCATCGCGACGAGCTTCGGCACTTCCTCCCGCAGGTCGAGCCGCCCGCGCACGCAGACGATCGCGTCGTCTTCGAGCCGCATCCCGTGCTCCGCCATCGTCTTCGGGAAGACGAACACCTCGATCGCCGCTTCGAGGTCCTCGAGGACGAAGGTCGCCATCAGCTCGCCGCGCCGCGTGTAGCGGCGGTTCAGGCCGGTCACGACGCCGCCGACGACGACCGACGAGCCGCCGAGTTCGGCGAAGGCCTCCGGTGACATCGCCTGGTCGAGCAGCTCGCGCACCGTCGCGTCGGTCCGCAGCCGCAAGGCCGCTTCGAATCCCAAGAGCGGGTGGTCGCTCACGTACAGCCCGAGCATCTCCTTTTCAAAAGCGAGCCGCTCGGTCTTGTCGAACTCGACGTCCGGAATGGCGAGTCGGGCCTCGTCGAGCCCGCCCGACTCGTCTGCGGGGACTTCCGCGAGCACCGAGAACAACGTCGAAATCCCGAGCTCCTCCTCCCGTCGCCGGGCGAGCACGCGGTCGATGATCTCCTCGAAGACGAGGCAGAGCCCTTTACGCGGGTGGCCGAGGGAGTCGAAGGCCCCGGCCTTGATGAGCGACTCGATCGAGCGCTTGTTGAGGACGAACGGATCGACCCGGCAGCAGAAGTCGTGGAAGTCGGCGAATGCTCCGTTCTTCTCGCGCTCGGCGACGATGAGCCCGACGACCCCTTCGCCGACGTTGCGCACGGCGGATAGTCCGAACACGATCACTCCGGGGCTCCCGGGGCGCGCGCCGCCGCGACGGGCGGTGAAATTCGAGCTCGACTCGTTGACGTCCGGCACGCGCACCTCGATGCCGAGAGTGCGGCACTCCCCGAGGTAGATGGCGGTGTGGTCCTTGTCGTCTTTCACCGATGACAGGAGCGCGGCCAGGTACTCGACGGGGTGGTTCGCCTTCAGCCAGGCCGTCTGGTAGGCGACGAGCCCGTAACCGTAGGCGTGGGACTTGTTGAAGGCGTAGTTGGCGAAGGGCTCGATGATGTTGAAAAGCCGTGTGCCGAGCTCCTCTCCGTAACCGCGGTCGACGCAGCCCCGCACGAACTTCTCGCGCTCCGCGGCGATCAGCTCGGCGTCCTTCTTCCCGCAGGCCTTGCGGAGGTTGTCCGCCTCCTCGAGCGTGTACCCGGCAAAACGCTCGGCGACACGCATCACGGACTCCTGATAGAGCATCAGGCCGTAGGTGTCGCTGAGGACCTCCGCCATCTCGGGATGGACGTATTTGGGCGGTACCCGGCCGTTCTTCAGATCCGGGTAGTCGCGGTGCATGTTCCCCGCCATCGGCCCGGGCCGGTAGAGGGCCACGAGCGCGGCGACGTCGTCGAAACATGTCGGCGCCAGCGCGCGCAGCGTCGACCGCATCGCTGAGCCCTCGAGCTGGAAGACGCCGATCGAATCGCCGCGCCGGAGCATCGCGTAGGTCGTCTCGTCGTCGAGCGCCACGGCGTCGATGTCGGGACGGGTCCCAGTCGCCTTCTCGACGAGGTCAAGGGCAGTCTCGATCACCGAGAGATTGCGCAGCCCGAGGATGTCCATCTTCAGCAGCCCGAGCTCCTCGACCCCGTGCATCTCGTACTGCGTGACGATCGGCGCGTCGGCTGGATCGGTCCCGGGCTCGGGCTTGCGCTGGATCGGCATGTACTCGGTGAGCGGCTCTTTCGAGATCACGACCGCGGCGGCGTGGATGCCGTCCTGGCGACGCAGGCCCTCGAGACCGCGCGCGACGTCGATCACCGTCTTCGCCTCGGGGTCGGCCTCGTACATCTCGCGCAGGCTCGTCGCCGCGACGTAGGCGTCCCCGTGCCCCTCGACCTGCTCGAAGCAGAACCGCAGTGGCGCGTCACGACCCATGACGAGCGGTGGCATCGCCTTGGCGACCCTGTCGCCGACCGCGTAGGGCAGCCCGAGGACGCGCGCGGCGTCGCGCACCGCCGCCCGTGCCTTGATCGTGGAGAAAGTCACGATCTGCGCGACGTGGTCCCAGCCGTACCGCTCCGAGGCGTAGCGGATCATCTCGGACCGGTAGCGCTCGTCGAAGTCCATGTCGATGTCAGGCATCTGCTTGCGGCCCGGGTTCAAGAACCGCTCGAAGACGAGCCCGTAGCGGATCGGGTCGATGTCGACGATGCGCAGGCAGTAAGCGACCAGACTGCCGGCGGCGGAACCCCGACCCGGTCCGACGCGGATCTTCTGCGCGCGGGCGTGACGAATGAGGTCCCAAACGACGAGGAAATAAGCGGAGAACCCCATCTTGGCGATCACACCGAGCTCGTAGTCGAGTCGGCTCGTGACCTCTTCGGATAGTGGCGATCCGTAGCGTTCGGCGGCGCCACGTCGGGTGAGGTCGGCGAGGTACGCCGACGCCGACGCTTCGTAGGAGCCGGCGAGGAAAGTCTCGGGGATCGGGAACTCCGGAAGCGTCGGCTTGTCGAGTTCGATCTCGACGTGGGCGCGCTCCGCGATAACAAGGGTGTTGTCGCACGCCTCCGGAAGAGCGCGGAATAGCATCCGCATCTCGGCGGCGGTTTTCAGGTAGTGCTCAGCGCTCTCGAACTTGAATCGTTTCGGGTCGTTGATGGTCGCGCCGGTCTGCACGCAGAGGAGCGCGTCGTGCGCGACGGCGTCGCTACGACGGCAGTAGTGACCGTCGTTCGTCGCGAGCAGCGGCGCCCGAATCGCCCGGGCGATCTCGACGAGGACCGGATTGATCTGACGTTGCGCGGCGATCCCGTGGTCCTGCAGCTCGACGAAGAGGTTCTCCGGGCCGAAGATCTCCTGGAGGCGGCCCGCGAGTCCGCGGGCCTCGGCGGCGTCGCCGGCGAGGATCGCCTGCGCGACGACGCCACCGAGGCAGCCGGTGGTGGCGATCAGCCCCTCGTGGCGGCGCTCGAGCAGCTCCCAGTCGACCCGTGGTTTGTAGTAGTAGCCCTCGAGGTAGGCCTCCGACGAGAGCTTCATCAAGTTGCGGTATCCCGGGTTCGTCTCGGCGAGGACGGTCAGGTGGTAGTAGAGCTTCTCGCCGCGCTCGGCTTCGCCGCCGGTGTCGTCGAGACGGCCCCGCCGCACCGGGCGCTCATGGCGCGACGTGCGCGCCATGTAGGCCTCCATGCCGACGATCGGCGAGATCCCGCGCTCGTGACAGGCGCGGTAGAACTCGAGGACGCCGTACATGTTCCCGTGGTCGGTGATCGCCAGCGCGGGCTGACCGTCGACGGCCGCGGCGTCGACGAGCTCTCGGACGCGCGCCGCTCCGTCGAGCATCGAGTACTCGGTGTGCTGGTGGAGGTGGGCGAAGGACTGGCGGTCCGGCGACCCTGCCATCGGTGAGCCTCCACAGGTCGTCCACACCTGTCATCCACCGTCTGTGGATGAACTACAGGGATGTCATTCGGTCTCCGCGGACAATAGCGCGCCGGCCGGGACCCGTCTCGTGGCCGTTCTCCCTACAGATACGGTCCGGGGCGCTCCTGCACATCGCTGGCCGCGACCGGGAGGCTCCTCCGGCGCATCTCCTCGAGTTGGCTCTGCGCCGCGAGCTGCTGCGCGAACAGCGCCGCCTGGATCCCGTGGAACAGGCCCTCGAGCCACCCGACGAGCTGCGCTTGCGCGATCCGCAGCTCGGAATCGGTCGGCTCGTCCGTGTCGAAGGGCAGCGCCAGCCGGTCGAGTTCGGCGACGAGTTCCGGGGAGAGCCCGTCGGAGAGCTCGCGCACCGACCGTTCGTATATCTCCTTCATCCGGGTGCGGCTCGCCGCGTCGAGCGGCGCCTTCTCTACCTCGTCGAGCAGCTGCTTGATCATCGACCCGATCCGCATCACCTTCGCCGGACGCTCGACCGACTCTCCTTCGGACGGTCCGGATGGCGCGGCGCCACCCGTCTGTTCGCCTCCCGCCCCTGGATCAGGTGCGGAGGTGACGACGATCAGAGGAGCTTTCGGCGCGGCTTCGTTGTCGACCATGGCGCGATTGTCCCACGGAGCCCGGCCCCGCCCAAGGCGTCGTGGCTCAAAAGGAGACTTCCTCGGCGCCCCCTTCTGGGGGGCGCCGAGGAAGGCGCGCGGCGGCTCACTTCGGCGGAATGTGCCGCTCAGGCGCGCGTGACACGACGGAGATCCCCGAGGGACATCTCCGCGGTGACGTCACGATCGCAGTGTTCGCAACCGGCGGTGTGACGCCACGAACGGAGCAACCGCGTCCCCGAGGCATCGAGAAAGACGACGAAGGCGTCGGTGCGGTCCTCGACCACGAGTCGGTCGTAGGGTCGCCAGTCGGTCACCACCGCCGCGGAACCGCCGTTGCGCGCGACCCGACAGAAGCGCCGGTCCGCCGTGTCGAACAGCCAGGTGCTGTGGCAGGACTCGATGACGACAAACCGCTCCGGAGATGCCCTTTTGCCGCTGAGACCGACGAGGGCACCCAGTGCCCTCGTGTCGGTCCCGGAGGCGACGCGGGCACCTTTCGGCACTTTCGTCGAACCCCGATGAAACTCCACCAACCAATGATGACGGCGGCAGGCGACGGCCCCACCGCGACGGCGTTGCAGTCGCGTGAATATCCGACCACCCGGCGTGGCAGCGCGCCCAGCCGGCACGCTATTGCACGCTTCTCCCTGTTATTGCTCGTCGAGATCCAGCGCGCTGGAGTTGATGCAGTAGCGCAGCCCGGACGGGGCAGGCCCGTCGTCGAAGACGTGGCCGAGGTGACCGCCGCAGCGGGTGCAGGTCACTTCGACGCGGTCCATCCCCAAACTGTGATCCGGCGCCGTCTCGACGGCGTCCGCGGCCGCCGGGGTCGTGAAACTCGGCCATCCCGAGCCCGAGTCGAACTGCGCGTCGGAGACGAAAAGCGTGTTGCCGCAGGCGACGCAGCGGAAGACGCCCTTACGCCCGGGGTGCGTGTACTCGCCCGAGAAGGGCCGGTCCGTCCCCTTCTCTCGCAGCACGTGGTAGCTCTCGGGGCCGAGACGCCGGAGCCACTCCTCCTCGTCGAGATCGAGCCGCTCCCCGCCCGTCGCCGCGTCGGTCATGAGTTGAGGTTACCGGCTGACATCGTCGGGAACACCGCCGGCGACACGGCCCGCGTCGAGCAGCGCCTCGAGAAGACGGCCCTCGATCCCCTCGAGCGCGAAGGCCTCGACGGGCCGCCCCTGACCGGCGAGGGCGTCCGCACATTCCAACAGCCCCGCCGCGAGGTCGAGGCCCTCGTCGGTCTCGACCACCGTCATTGCGACGCGCGCCCCGCGCCTCCGGCCGAGCGTCCGCCCCGCCAAGCGGTCGAGCCGACCCAGGCCGCGGCGCGCCTCGGCGCCGAGGCTCGGCGAAGCACGCTCGGCGATGACCGTGATGACGGCGCACATCCGCTCGGCGTCCCGCCGACACAGCCGTGCCTTGGCGAGAAAAGGTGAGCCCCTCCGGCCCCGGCCGGTGTTGGCCGCGGTCCCGGGCGCGTCGAACTTCGTCACCGCACGAGAGTGGCCTCCGCCCCTACCGCCGTGCGTACCGGCACGGCTCTCACACGAGCGGCCAAGGAAGCCGCGTCTTCGCCGTCGGACCGGGAAAGCGCGGATCGTCGATGATCGCTTCGGCGCGCGCCGCCAGCGCGTCGACCTCCTCAGCGGAGAGCAGCGCCACGAGTTCGTCGGGGATCGCGGCGGTGAACAGCCGCGCCCCGGCGACGATGGAGGCAGGGAGCTCCTCGCCGGCGAAGTCCCACATCACCGTGCGGAGCTTGGTGTCGGCGTGGAACGAAAGTCCGTTGTCGATCGCCCACAGATGGCCGGAGCGATCGACGAGCAGATGCCCGCCTTTGCGGTCGGCGTTGTTGGCAAGCAGGTCGAATCCCGCGATCACCCGGAGCGCCTCGCCGTGCTCTGCGACCTCGCGCAGGCTGAAGTAGTGCTCGGTGAAGTCCGCTTCGATGAAGCGCTGCAGCGATCCCTCGCCCAAGGGCGCTTCGGCGCGCAGCACCGTCGTCGGGACGATCTCGAGGCCGAGAGCCCGGTCGAGCTCGTACGCCGCGACCTCGCGCCGGAACAGCCCGTCGGGAAAGTCCCACAACCCGCGTTCCCCGGCGCCGGGCTTGTAGACAGCCCGGACCGTCCGGTCCCCGTCGGTCACCGTGACGAGGAACGTGGCGTTCGAGCTCCAGGGCAGGCGACCGACGACCTTGACCGACCCGCGGGTCAGGAGCGCGACCCACTCCTGCGCCGTCAGGTCAGCGGAGCGTGATGGCCGTTCGTCCGCGGGCATACGTGCCCCCTCGGGTCGAGCGGATACCCGCACAAAGGGCAGGCCGGACGCCCGGCCTCGACGAGACGGACGCCTCGCGTCGCCAGCGCCGCGGCTTGCCCACGGGTGCAGGAGAAGCGGGCTGAATCGCCTTCGACGTCCGCGGCGACCGCCTCCTCGGTGAAGATCACGATGCGATCCGCGCTCGCGTCGTACGCCAGGGCGAGCGTCCCGACGACGAAGTCGGGTTCTTGGAACGGTTCCAGTTCGAGGTCGGCCTCGGCGACGTCACCGGGTCGCGGAAGGTCCTGGAGCAGCTGCCCGAGATGGCGGGAGATGGCCTCGACGTGCTGTTTCTCCAGTTTCACGGTGACGAGCCGGGCCCCTTCACGGGCCTGGAGAACGAAGACCCGCCCGCCGACCGGCCCGATGGCGCCGACGGTGATGCGCGTCGGCTCTCGGAGCTCGAAGTATCCGCTCATGCCGGCCTCGCCTTGGCTATTCGCGCCCCACTGACGGCGCCTCGCCCTCCCGGTTGAACCCCGACCACCTTCAGTGCTCCCGGCAGAGTCTGTTCCGCTTGTCCTCGGACGTCGGCACACCGACACGCGCCGGGTCGGAGAAGGTGTTCACGGCGAGGACGCGGGGCGGCCCGGCGCCGTAGGCGACGACGCTCGTCGAACACGGATGCACGACCATCCGTTGGTAAAGGTCGAGCGGTGCGCCGAGCGCGCTGGCGAGCGCGACCTTGATCGGATCCGCATGGCTGACTGCGACGACGACCTCGCCCCGGTGGCGGGTGGTCAGCCGCTCGACCGCCGCGAGAACTCGCGCTTGCAGCTCCGGGAAGGACTCGCCTGCCGGGAACCGAAATCCCGTTGGACACTGCAGCAGGAGCTGCCATTCTCTCTTGTTGCTCGCGGCGCGCAGCGCCATCCCGGTCCAGTCGCCAAAGTCGCACTCGATCAATCCGGACTCGATCTCGACCGGAAGGCCGAGGCTCTGCGCGATTTTTTCGGCGGTCTCGACGGCCCGCTCCATCGGCGAGGAGTACAGCGCCCGAACTCGACCGAGCGCGCCGAGCCGCCCGCCAACCTCGCCCGCCTCGGCGAGCCCACCCGGCGTCAGGTGCAGACCCGGGGCGCGGCCGGGCAAGACCTTTCCCGTGGACGCCGTCGCCCCGTGCCGGACGAACAACAGATACGTCGTCTTGTCCCTTTCGGCACTCTTTACCACCGCAGCCAAGCTAGCCCGGCGTCCCTCTGAAGCGCCCCGCCCACAGGAGCCGCGAAGCCAGATCGAGCGACGACACGCCTTTCGATCATCCAGGTGATTCTCCCTATAGTGGACGCGGCGAGATTCGGTGACCGTCGCGACACGCCGAGCCAACGCAGGAGGGAGCGGCCCGCGATGGGCGAGACGACCGACAGCCCGCAGGAGCGCGCGGGAGACGGCGCTGGGGCGCGCTCCGGTCTGAGACACCTGCGCTATGACTTGAGCCGCCGACCTTTCCTCGTGCTGTTCGAGCTGACGCGGGCGTGTGAACTCGCCTGCCGCCACTGCCGCGCCGAGGCGAAGCGAGAACGCGACCCCGACGAGCTGACGACCGACGAGGTCGCCGCGGTGCTCGATGATCTTGGCGCCCTCGGGTCGCCGCGGCCCATTGTCGTATTCACCGGTGGCGACCCGCTGATGCGCCCCGACCTGCTGGAGCTCGTCCGGCACGGCGTGGGTTCTCAGCTCGCGGTGTCCGTCGCCCCGGCCGGTACGCCGCGCGCGGCACGCGCCCTCTTCCGGGAGCTCCGCCAAGCTGGTGTCGCGACAGTGTCGCTCTCGATCGACGGGGCGAGCGCCGAGACCCACGACCGTTTCCGGCTGACGCAAGGCTCGTTCAACTGGACAGTCGCCGCCTGCGTCGCGGCCCGACAGGCCGGGTTGCGCTTGCAGCTCAACACGACCGTCACCGCCGCGACGGTTCACGAGCTGCCCGAGATCCTCAGCCTCGCGCGCCGGCTCGGCGTCAGCCTCTGGAGCGTCTTCTTCCTCGTGCCGATGGGGCGGGGAAGCGCGCTCCAGACGCTCTCGGCGGAGGGCATGGAAGACGCCCTCGAGTTCCTCTACGAGGCCGCGACGGTTATCCCCCTGAAAACTACCGAGGCGCCCCAGTACCGCAGGATCGTCCTCAGACACGGCACCGACGCGCCGCGCCAACCGGTCTCCCAAGGGTCCCTGTACGCCGAGCTCCACGATCGCCTCGGGACTCTCGGGCTCGTCTTGCCGGGTTCCGAGTCGGCGCACCGCCCCGCCGGTCCGGGAGGAGGCCGCCGTCGCGCGCCGCTCGTCGTCGGTGACGGGCGTGGCGTCGTTTTCATCTCGGCTCGCGGAAAGGTCCAGCCGAGCGGGTTCCTCCCGCTCGTAGCCGGCAACGTGCGGGAACGACCGCTGCCAGAGATCTACTCCGACTCGGAGTTGTTCCGATCACTGCGGGACCCGGATCAGCTGCACGGGCGCTGCGGGCGCTGCGAGTACCGCGTGCCGTGTGGCGGGTCACGCGCCCGCGCCTTCGCGGCGAGCGGCGACCCGCTCGCCGAGGACCCCGGATGCCCGTACCAGCCGGCCGGGACGCCCGCGGCGGTCGGCTGATCGTGGCCTCGAACAGGTCACACCGATGACGCTCCCGAGGACCATCCCGGGCGCCGGCGAGGCACCAGCCCGAAAGGCCGATGCCCAGGTCGTGGTCCAGGGGGATCGCTGGAGAACGCGACGCGCCGCCTCGGGGGCCACGACGGCTGGCCGCCAGTGGAGAGTCCGTCTGCGGCCCGCGGGACGCAACCGATGCGGCGGAGTCCGGGGCGCTCGGGTTGCCGTTCCGGCTCGCCGGCGGCTCCTCGCGACCCGAGCGGGCTTCCGCGGCGTGTGCCGCCGGGACGGACGGCGTCCAGGTCAGATCGCTGTTCGCCTGGAGGCGGGACTCGAATCCCGCCGAGCCGCGCCGCAGTCAACTCCTCGCCACGTTGGGCGCGGAACGACCAGGTGCGCCCCGAGCCGCGACCTCGCCGACCGGTTTCCCCTGCAAGGTCGCCCAGCTTGCCGGCACGCTCTCGGACGAGGACGTCTGTTCGAGGCGTGCCCGAATCTGCGACCTCAGCCACTGGCACGTCCCCGATCTGGAGCCGGGTGGCGCGATCTGCTATCGCTCCTCGGCCGAAACCGTCGACGCCCATCTGCGCCAGGGGAGCGAGAGGTGAGAGACCGTCGGTCGGGTATGTCTCTGCACCGCACTGCTGGTGGCTATGGGTCTCGGTTTCTCCGCCACGACGGCCCCGTCGAGTCCGCGATCTCGACTCTCGGCGCGGGCCCCGAGGGCGCGCGAGGTCCTGCTCCCTCGCCGGGGGGTCGGAACGCAACCGACGTGATCGCCCAACGGCGAGTGACCGGGGTAGAAGGCCCGGACGCGCTCCCATCGAGGCACCGCCGGGGTCGTCCTCAGCCGGAGGCGACGGGGACGTGCCGGGGCGCGGCGTCGGCGGCGTCGGGCCAACGTCTCCTGCTCACCCGGGAGAGTCGGGCGAGGAGCCGCAGGACGGTCGCGTCATCGGCGGCCGGACGAACCTCGATCGCACCGGCGACGCGCATCGCGTCGACGATCTCGGCACCACGCTCGGTCCGCACGATCGTGAGCGTCCAGTCATTGTCGACGCCGATCCCGCCGGCGGAGATGTCGGCGTGTTGTGCCGCAAAGTCCGGACACCGCTCGCAACCCTCTCGCGTCCAGGCGTGCGCCTCCTTGAGGGGGATCTCATGGCAGGCGCCGTCCCGGGTCCAGACCTGGAACACGCCCTTGATGTTCATCTTCACGATGTCCTCTCGGCGCAACCCGTAACGCGCCTCGAACAGCTCGGGGAAGATCGCGTCATCGAAGGTCTTCGAACAGAGCAGCCCGACTGTGAGCGCGAAGCGGCGGGCGACCTTGCCGGCCTTGCGCGCCCCCAACACCGGCGGGGCGGAGGCCTGGCAGCTCATGCCGACGAGCGCGACCCGCTCAGCGCCCTGGGCGATCGCGTCGGGGTAGGCGAGCGGGTTCGCCGAGTACGTGTAGCGCGAGCCCGCGGCCCGCAACACGTCGACGCGGTTCCGCGCGACCCCGGGAACTGCCCGCCAGGAGCTGCCGTCGCCCTCGCGATAGGAGACGAGCGCGGCGTCGACGATGTCGTGCTCGAGCGCCCAGATCACGACGGCCGAGACGAAACCTCCGTCCTGGCCTGCTGCGCTGATCTCCGGGTCCGTCGTCCGCGTGAGCAGCGTCTCGGCGGCGATCCCGAAGACCTCGTCGGCCGCGCGGGTCCGCCCGAACAGGAAAGAATCGATCTCCGGCTCCCAGGCGCGAAAACGCGGACAGGCTCGGGTGCACAGCGTGCAGCCCCGCTCGCCGTGCGTGCAGTTCTCCGGGCCGCCGAAGTCGGCGACGTGGAACGGCCGGTAGCGCCCCTCGGAGGCGTCGTAGCCGAGGACGTCATAGGGGCAGGCCACGACGCAGGAGGCGCAACCCGTGCACAGCCCGGAGGTGACGACCTCGGTGAAGAGCTCGGCCCACTGCGCTTTCTCGGGGGGCACGAGGGGTCGTCAGCTCTCGAGCGCGGCGAGCACCTTCGCCGCGTGCCCGTCGGCTTGCACGTGACGCCAGATTCTCTCCACACGTCCTTCTTCGTCGATGAGGAATGTCGAGCGGATGACGCCGACGCTCACCCGGCCATAGAGGGTCTTCTCGCCCCACGCCCCGTAGCGTTTCATCGTCGCGTGTGATGGATCCGAGGCGAGCCGCAGACCGAGCTCGTACTTCGCCCGGAAGCGGCGGTGCGATTCGTCCCCGTCGGGGGAGATGCCGACCACGTCGACCCCGAACGCGGCGAAGTCGGCGAGGAGGTCGTTGAACTGGCAGGCTTCCTTCGTGCATCCCGGGGTGTCGTCGGCGGGATAGAAGTAGACGACGACCTTCCGACCGGCGAAGTCCGACAGCGACACGGTCTCGTTGTCCTGGTCCAGAAGGCTGAACGCGGGAGCCTTATCGCCCGCAATGAGCTCTGCCACAACCCCTCCTCGTCTTGTTGGCCGATTTCGAAGGATACACAGACGCCATTTCCGCGGCGGCCTTTGATCTCGACGGTCGAAGGAACGGCCGCTTGTCGGTGAAAGACTCGTTGCCATGACTGCGACGCCGACCTTCGCCGAACTCGGTGTCGACGCGAGGCTCGTCGCAGCCCTCACGGCCGACGGGATCGAGGAACCCTTCGAGGTTCAGACGCTAACGATCCCCGACGCCATCGCCGGCCGCGACGTCTGCGGCAAGGCCAAGACAGGCAGCGGCAAGACGCTCGCCTTCGGGCTCCCGTTGCTGATGGCCACGCCGGTCACCGCGTCCCGCCACCCCGCGTCGCTCGTCCTCGAACCGACGCGGGAGCTCGCGCTCCAGGTCACCGAGGTCCTCGCCCATTTCGGCGCCACAATCGACAGACGCGTCGGCGCTGTCTACGGGGGCGCCGACCTCGACAGGCAGGTCCGACTCGTGAACCAGGGGCTCGACGTCGTCGTGGCAACGCCGGGAAGGCTGATCGATCTCGTCGACCGTCGCGCGATCGTGTTGTCGGAGATCTCGACACTCGTCGTCGACGAAGCCGACCGCATGGCGGACATGGGGTTCATGCCGCAAGTCGAGTGGCTGCTCCGCCGCATCACGGGGCCTCACCAGACGCTCCTTTTCTCGGCGACGCTCGATTCGACAGTCGACCGTCTCGTGAGGCGCCATCTCGCCGACCCGGTTTTTCACGAGACCCGCTCTGACCAGGTCACCGTGGAGGAGATGGAGCACCATTTCTTCAAGGTCCACCAGCTCGACAAGGCGAAAGTCGTCGGGGCGATCGCGCGCGGCGCGGGCAAGACCCTCGTCTTCGTCCGCACCAAGCGGGGCGCGGATCGCCTCACCTCGGCTCTCCACAGGGAAGGCGTGCGTGCCGCGGCGATCCACGGGGACCTGCGCCAGCAAGCACGCGAACACGCCCTTGTCGACTTCGCGCGGGGCAGGCTCCAGGCGCTCGTCGCGACCGATGTCGCCGCCCGCGGTCTCGACATCGAAGGCGTCGACGTCGTCGTCCACTTCGACCCGCCCGAGGACCAGAAGGCCTACCTCCACCGCTCCGGGCGGACCGCCCGAGCGGGCGAGGCCGGCGTCGTCGTCACGTTGCTGCTCTGGGATCAGGAGCTTCCCGCCGAACGCCTGCAACGCCGGCTCGGCCTGTCGGTGCCGATCATCGAGGTCTTCTCGAACGACGCGCGCCTGTCGAACCTCGTCTCCCTCCTCCCCGAGGACGCGACCGAGCTGGCTCCGTAGGGGCGCCGGAGATCCCGATCGCTCAGGGGAGCGCGGAGAGGAATCGCGCGATCCGCTCGAGCGCCTCGCCGAGCACGGCGGTCGTCGTCGCGAAGTTGAGACGGGCGTGTCCCCGACCGGCTGGCCCGAATTCTGGACCTGACATCAGCTTCACGTGCGCTCTTCGGGAGAGCTCCTGGGCCGGGTCGTCCCCAAGGCCCGTCCGGCGCATGTCGAGCCAGGCGAGGTAGGTCGCCTCCGGCGGGATGCACGTCACCTGGCCGAATTGGGCGAGCTCGTCCGTCACCCGATCACGGTTGGCGGCGAGATGAGCGATGACGGCATCGAGCCAGGGTCTCCCCTCCTGCCAAGCGGTGATCGCGGCAAGGATGCCGAGGTTATTTGCTCGGCCGCGCTGTCGCTTCGGGATCGCGCGCAACCGGGCCGCGAGGTACTCAGATCCGCACGCCGCGACGGCGCAGCGCAGACCGGCAAGGTTGAAGGTCTTGCTCGCCGAGGACAAAGTGATCGTGCGCCGGGCGATCTCGTCGCCGAGCGAAGCGATGGGGATGTGTGTTGATCCGGGGTAGACGAGATCGCAGTGGATCTCGTCGGCGATGACCACCAGGTCGGCCTCGACCGCGATCGACGCGAGGTCGAGGAGCTCCGCGCGGCTGAACACCCTGCCCGTCGGATTCTGCGGGTTGCAGAGCAGCAGGAGACGCGGCCGCTCACGGGCGACGATTTGCCGCAGTTCTTCGGCGTCGAACCGGTAGGCACCGTCGCGGACCGCGAGCTCGTGGGCGACCATTCGGCGCGATTTCTCCTCGAGCGCGAGGAAGTACGGCGGATAAGCGGGCATGAGCGTGAGAACGCCGTCACCGGGTTCGCTCAGCGAATCGATCGCGAAGTAGATCGCTTGGACGACGTCCGTCGTGACGACCACGGAGACCGGATCGACGTCGAGTCCGTGGCGGGACTTGGTCCAAGTGGCGAACGTTGACGCGAGAGTCTGCTCGAGCGAGGACATCGGATAGCCGAGGTCGCCGGTTGCAATCGCCTCCTCGAGGACGCGACGGATCGGGGGCGCGACCGGGAAGTCCATGTCGGCGACCCACAGAGGGATCGTCCCCGCCGGAACGAGCGCCCACTTCTCACCGCGTCGGGCCGCAAGTTGGGCGCGTCCAAGACAGTCGAGGTCGATTCGGTCGGTCAACCTGCTACCGGTTCAGCCAGTCCGTGCGACGCGACACGCAGTCGGTAGGGCCTCTGTCGCATGCTCGGGTCACCACGAAAAAGCGACGTACTTCGTTTCGAGATACTCCTTCATCCCCTCGTGACCACCCTCCCGGCCGAGCCCGGACTGCTTCACGCCGCCGAAAGGAGCGGCAGGATCTGAGACCAGCCCGCGGTTGAGGCCCACCATGCCGGTCTCCAACGCCTCGGCGACCCGCAGGCCGCGTGCCAGATCGCCCGTGTAGACGTAGGAAACGAGGCCGAGAATCGAGTCGTTCGCCCACTCGACCGCCTCGGACTCCGATCCGAACGTGACGATCGGCGCGACCGGACCGAAGATCTCCTCTTTCAGGATCGACGACCCCGGAGCGACCCGGTCGAGAATGGTCGCCGGGTAGAAATACCCCGGGCCGTCCGGAACGGATCCGCCGACCAACGCCCGTGCCCCAGCGTCGAGCGCCCCCGCAACGAGACGGGCGACCTTGTCGCGCGACTCGGCGTTGACGAGCGGGCCGAGCCCGACCCCTTCGTCGAGGCCGTTGCCCATGCGGATCGCGGCCATCGAGGTAGCGAACCGCGCCAAGAACTCGGCGGCGACGGTCTCCTCGACATAGAAGCGGTTCGCCGCGGTACAGGCCTCGCCGCCGTTGCGCATCTTGGCGACCATCGCGCCCGCGACGGCGGCGTCGAGATCGGCGTCAGCGAAGACGATGAATGGCGCGTTCCCGCCGAGCTCCATCGAACAGTTGACGACCCGCTCCGACGCCTTGGCAAGGAGCATCCGGCCGACCTCGGTCGAACCGGTGAAGGAGAGCTTGCGGACCCGCGCATCGGCCAGGACGGCATCGATGAGCGGTCCGGGTCGCGAACTCGGCACGACGTTCACCACGCCCGGGGGGACTCCCGCTTCGTCCAGTATCCCGGAAATCGCCAGCGCGGTCAGCGGGGTTTCCCGAGCCGGCTTGCAGACGACGGTGCACCCCGCGGCGAGTGCCGGGCCGATCTTGCGGGTCAGCATCGCCGCGGGGAAGTTCCACGGCGTGACGAGGAGGGCGACACCGATCGGCTGACGCAACACGAGGATCCGGTTCGTGCCGACGGGTGCCCTGACGAACTCGCCGCTGTTGCGCACCGCCTCCTCGGAGTACCAACGGAAGAATTCCGCGGCGTACGCCACCTCGCCGCGCGCGTCGGCGAGCGCCTTGCCGTTCTCCGCGACCACGAGGCGCGCCAGCTCCTCGGCGCGCTCGGTCATGAGCGCGAACGCCCGCCGCAGGACCTCCCCGCGTTGGCGCGGCGCCACCTGCGACCACGCCTCGAAGGCATTGTGCGCCGCGGCGACGGCGGCGAGCCCGTCGACTGGCGAGGCGTCGGCGACCGTCTCGATCGGCCTACCGGTCGCGGGGTCGGTGACCTCGAAACGCCGACCGTCTTTGGCCAGGCACCAGTCACCGCCCAGGTGACAGTCCGTCTGCAGCGGAGGCGCGCTCTTGCCCATTGGCCCGAGGATACGCCCGTCCCGCCGGAAACCGGGAGCCGGCGAGAAGCCCGAAGCTCGAC
Organism: Acidimicrobiales bacterium; assembly: GCA_035625025.1. Lineage (GTDB taxonomy): Bacteria > Actinomycetota > Acidimicrobiia > Acidimicrobiales > Bog-793 > Bog-793. The sequence continues at coordinate 18,529 of DASPQJ010000030.1, read as the reverse complement.
ATACGCCAACGGGTGCCGGAGAGCTGACGTTCGGCCGACGGAGGACGGAGACCGGTAACAATGGACGAGTGCTTCACGAGGAACGAAGGCGAGCCGAAGCTTTCGGCGAGTATGCCGAGCAGTATGACCGTTCACGTCCGACCTATCCGAGTGAGCTCGTCGACTGGGTCTGTCCCACAGGGGGCCGCCGCGTTCTCGACGTCGGATGCGGCACCGGCAAGGCGGCAGTGCTGTTCGCCGCGCGGGACTGTGAGGTGCTGGGGATCGAGATCGACCAACGGATGGCGGCGATCGCGCAGGACCGCGGCATCCCCGTCGAGGTCGCGTCGTTCGAAAAGTGGGACGCGGCCGGACGGAGCTTTGATCTCGTGGTGAGCGGACAGGCCTGGCACTGGGTCGATCCGAACGTCGGCCCGGCGAGAGCGGCAGACGTACTCACGTCGAACGGCCGGCTCGCCGCGTTCTGGAACTACGAGTACACCAGCGATGAAGCACTCGGTGCCGCCGTCGAGGCAGCCTACGAGACCTTCGCGCCCGATCTGGAAGGAAGCGGGATCGGTCGGCACAACACCCGGCGCCACGAGTCCCAGACTGCGGATCACGTCGCCTCGATCGAGAATTGCGGCAGATTCGCCTCATGCTCCGTGAAGCGCTTCCCGTGGGCTTGGGAGCTCCGTCCTGAGGAGTTCTTGGATCTCGTGAGAACCCACAGCGGCGTCGCGATCCTCCCGGAAAAGAGACGGGAGCTGTTTCTCGATCGACTCGCGGACGCGGCCAGCGCCCGCGGGAACACGATCTCACTCGCTTGCGAGGCCGTTTGCATCGTCGCGGACAAAGCCAAGTCGCGCTGAATCGCGCCGGGCAGGGCGACCAGCTGAGCGCCGCCGACCTTCTCTCGAGCCATTCCCGCTCCAGCGTCGGTCCCGCACGATCACCACGTCGCGCCCCGGGTGCGTCGGCGAGGTCACGCTCGCGCCGCGTGAACCCGATCTGCGTACAGAATTCGACCTTCTCGGTGAGCGCGAGCATCACGGTCAGCCCACTCACCAGCTGGGTGCCGTGACGAGAAATCGACCCCAAGGAGTCGCTAGCTTCTGGATATGGGGATGGTCTGGCGCGGCTTCGGCGCCGCATTCCTGACGATCGCTGTTCTCTCCGGTGGCAGTGAACCAGCTCCCACGAGAAATCCCTTGTCACCCGACAGCATCGGCGGTTCATCCCGCGCTGCACGCACAACCTTGCCCAGTCCGACGGCCGAGAGGCACCGCTCCGCGTCCCACATCATGGTCATCATGATGGAGAACAAGAACTACTCCGAGGTGATCGGGCAGGCGGACCAGCCCTACACGAATGCGCTCGCGCAGCACTACGGCCTGGCCACGCAGAGCTTCGCGTTCGGCCACCCGTCGCTTCCCAACTACCTGGTCTTGGTCTCCGGCTCCAGTCAAGGAGTGACCGATGACGACGCCCCGTCAGCGCACTCCTTTCCCAGGGTCGCCACCCTGGCCGACCAGTTGGCGGCGGCCGGGTTCAGCGAGAAGGCCTATGCCGAGGACCTCCCGCCCGACCCCTCCCGCGACTCAGGTGAGTATGCCGTCCGACACTTTCCCTGGGCGTACTTCCCCTCCACGAAGATGCCCATCGCCGACTCAACTTCGCTCGTGCGTGACCTCAACTCTTCTCGCCCCCCGGATTTTGTTTGGTATACGCCCAACCTCATCGACGACGAGCACGATGGCACCGTGCAAGAAGGAGACGCCTTCTTGGCGAGGCTTGTTCCCAAGGTGCAATCCACCGCCTGGTACAAATCCGGCGGCGAGATCATCATCGAATGGGACGAGTCCGACACCGAAGACTCCGGGTTCAACGGCACCGACGGGGGACACATCCCGACGATCGTGGTCTCCAACGCTTTGAAGGCCTCCCCGCGAAAAGACACGACCCCGGTGGACACCGCTGGCATCCTGGCCTCGATCGAGGACAGCTACGCGGTCGGCCACCTGGGGGGCGCGGCCAACGCGGCAAACGGCAACATCAATCCGCTACTTGCGGCGGGTCGGCCGGCCCGCCGGGTAGCGACAGCAGCTAAGTCCGCGAAGATCGTCATCGACTCATCGAAAACCGTCATCTCCCAGGCAAAACCGTCTACCGAATAGGTGGACCTCGTTTGCGCCGCCCATCGCGTTCTGGATCCGCAGGGTCGGATGAGACGACGGGCAAGAGCGAGCCGTTCTCAACTTGTCTTGGAGACTTGAGGAACATGAAGCCGCAACAGTTTCTCGTCCGCTCGCGCGCGCGGACGCGACACCGCGCCCGCTAGGACGTCCATCAGAGAAGGTCGGGCCTCGTCAGCGCGCTAGAAGGTCGCCTTCGTTGGACGAGATGATCTGGGATTGCCCCGTTAAGAGGAAACGTCGCGAGAACAGAACGCGCAGACGTGCGCGGCTACAGGGATCGTGCTGGCACAGTGCTCGCAGGTCTTCGTCGTCGGAGCGGTGCCGGCTTGGCGGCGCGCCATAACTGCGTTGAGTGGCCTGACCACCAGAAAGAAAATCACGGCCGCGAGAATGACGAAGGCGACGACGTAGTTGACGAAGTCACCGTAAAAGAAGGTGCTCTTGTTCACGGTGAAATGGAGCGACGCGAAGTTCGTCTTCCCGGGTATTGCGATCAGCGGCGTGATCAGGTCCCGAACGAATGCCGTGATGACCGCTCCGAACGCGATGCCGATGACGACCGCGATCGCGAGGTCGACGACGTTGCCCCGAAGAAGGAACGCCTTGAAGTCCTTCATCTGTTCCACCTTTCTCACAGGTGGCGTCGGGCGCGCGTGTCCCGCATCGAATCCGACGCCGGTCGATCCCGCCATTGTGCACGCTCGACCACGGCTTCGCTCGATGACGTTCGGAAACACGTTCCTGGCGGAGATCACCGATCGCCGCTGTGACCCGGCTCTTGGCAGCCCGCGACAATCGGGATGTCGAACGGGCGGCCGGCGCGAGCGATAAGAATCGTGGACCAGGCGTATCAACGGAGACGTCGCCCCCGTAGCTCAGGGGATAGAGCAGCGGTTTCCTAAACCGCGTGTCGCAGGTTCGAGTCCTGCCGGGGGCGCCTGTGATCGCGCGGGGGGATAAGAGATAGCGGCCGCCAAGACGCAACAAACACGGACAGGTTCTCAGCCGTCTCTCCCATCGCTGCCCCCTCAATCTGGGGTCGGCCGATGCCTGTGCCCTCCTTCCAGAGCGACTCCTAACCGGTGTGTCCTCAACTGATCGTCGCAACACCTCATTGATTGGCGAGCATCAATGACGTCGATCGGGGGCGCCCGCCTCCAACTCGACTGAAGGAAGTCAGCGGCCGAGGGGTATGTGTCGGCGGTTCATCGCCCGCAATCTCCGACTGGCGATTGCGGCACGTCTTGATCCGTGGCCGCCATACGCGGCCGCGGTTGCGTTCATCGTGTCAGACGGCGTGCCAGCGGGCGTAGAAGGAAAGGGAGGCGTCGATCGTGATCCTCCCGCGGTTTGTTGTAGGCGGTACCCGAGCCGTTGGTCCTCGTGCTCCAGTCGGCGAAGGCGCAGCCGGTGCGCGGGAAGGCATTGGCCCTGAGCGCCTCGGCAACGCCCGAGGTGTGGGGCTCGGCGCTCATGGTCCCCGTCCCGACGTTGGGGCGGAAGGTGACGGTGCAGGAGGGAGCGACCGTCCATCATTGACGACAAAGGCCTGTTGGTGGTTGGAGCTGTCGGTGTAGTAGCCACCGGCGACGCAATTGCCGTCCGGGGGACACGAGATCGATTGGGTCCACGCGTCATCGCCGGTGTTGAGCGATCGGGCGACTTCGCGCGCCGGTTTCCAGACGTCTCCGATCTTGTCGACGACGAAGGCCTGGGTGTGCCCTGAGCCGTCGGTGGCGGACCCACCGACGACGCAGTCGCCGTCCGGGGGACACGAGACCGAGTTGATCTGCGCGTAGCCGCCGGTGTTGAGCGATCCGGCGATTTCACGTGACGGTGTCCAGACGTCTTCAACTTCGTCGACGACGAAGGCTTGGAAGTGCCCGGAGCCGTCTCTATAGGACCCACCCACGACGCAGTTGCCGTCCGAGGGGCACGAGACCGAGGAGATCCCCGCGATACCGCCGGTGTTGAGCGATCCGGCGACTTCGCGCGCCGGTTTCCAGACGCCCCCGACCTCGTCGACGACAAAGGCCTGGGAGTGTCCGAAGCTGTCGGTAAAGGACCCAGCGGCGCCGCAGTTGTCGTCGGAGGGGCACGAGACCGAGTTGATCTGCGCGTAGCTGCCAGCGTTGAGCGATCCGGCGATCTCGCGTGGCGATTTCCAGACGCCTCCGACCTCGTCGACGAAGAAGGCCTGTTGGTGCTTGAAGCCGTCGGTGTAGTACCCACCGGCGCCGCAGTTCCCGTCCGAGGGGCACGAGACCGAGTTGATCTGCGCGTAGCCACCGGCGTTGAGCGATCCGGCGACCTCGCGTGGCGGTTTCCAGACGCCTTCGACCTCGTCGACGAGAAAGGCCTGGAAGTGCTGGGAGCCGTCTCTGTAGGACCCACCGGCAACACAGTTCCCGTCCGAGGGGCAGGAGACCGATTGAGTCGCGGCTAGACCAGCGGTGTTGAGCGAGGCGGCAACCTTGCCCGCCGGTTTCCAGACGCCTCCGACCTCGTCGACGACGAAGGCTTGGAATTGCCCGGGGCCTTCGCTGTAGGACCCAGCAGCGATGCAGTCGCCGTCCGAGGGGCACGAGATCGAATTGATCTGCGCGTGGCCGCCGGTGTTGAACAGCCCGGCGACCTCGCTTGCCGGTTTCCAGACGCCGTTGACCTCGTCGACAACGAAGGCCTGTTCGTGCTTGGAACCGTCTAGATAGTCCCCACCGGCAACACAGTTCCCGTCCGAGGGGCACGAGATCGAAGAGATGTGCGCGTCACCGCCGATGTTGAGCGATCCGGCGACTTCGCTCGGTGTTCCCCGGGTGATGTCGGCGCCCGGTGGTCCTGCGGAGGACACCGCCGCCGCTGACGCACCGACGACGAGAAACGCGACCAACAGTGGAGCGAAGATCCGACGCATGACCATTCCCGATCAAGGGAAATGAAGTGTCCCTCGTCGGGCACCTATATCGAAAACCAGATGCGGGCTCGCGATCAGATGTGTCTGACGAGATTCGTGATCATTTGGCGCGCGATCACGAAGTGAAATGCTAGTGGGGAAGACGGCGAATCGACGGCTGCGCTTCAGACAATGAGAGTCGCGAACCTGGCATGCCAATCGAGGACGGCACGCGATTGTCGCAGCAAGGCGGGCTCTTGGGGGTCCGGGGCCGAGAGCCCCGGCAATGCAATCACACGTGACCCTGGTGAGAGGACGATGTGAAAGGCAGAACTCGATTCCGCCTGTCCACTCCGCCTCCGCCCCGAAGTCCGCCGGCCGTTCGCTGACGCGCCGCCACGTTCGGTACTCGCGCCCCTACCAGGACCTGTAACGGACAGCAACCACCGGAGGCTGGTTGTCCGAGCTGGGGTGTTCACCGGCCCCGGGTTGGCGGGGGCAACCCCAGGGAAAGGGAGCCAAGATGCGATCCAGGCTTGTCGCGTTTCGGCGGCCTCTATCTCCTACCCCTGTGATCACGTGGGACGGTTCGGGCGGGCGCTTTCTCCCCGGATCCGTCCCATCGGTGCTCTCGGCGTCAGCCGTGTTGCCAGATCCGTGCCTGGATGCGGCGCACGCCCACCATGGCGACTCCGTCAAGCCGAGCGAGATCCTCGTCGTCGATGCTCCAACCGAGTGTTCCGGCGTTTTCCCGGGCCTGAAGTCGATTCTTAGCCCCGGGAATCGGAACCGCGCCCTTCGCGATCACCCAGTTCAGAGCGACCTGGGCCGGCGACTTCCCCCCGTGCTTCTCTCCGACACGTCGAAGTTCGGCGACGACGCCGTCGACCACTGCCATCGGGTAATTGCCGAAGCTCCTTCCTCGGGGGGGAGGATGGGAAACCGAGTACTTGCCGGTGAGTCGTCCTTGACCGAGTGGCGAGTACGCGATCGGCACGACACCTAATTCCTTGCACGCCGCGAGCAGGCCACTCGTCTCAGGGGAACGTCGCAGCAACGAGAACTCGATCTGGTTGGTGGCGAGTCGCAGGTCGCGATTGCTCAGTTCCAAGGCCATAGAGCGAGTTTCCCTCGCGGAGTAGTTCGACACGCCTACTGCCTTCACCAGGCCCCTCTCGTGGGCGGCTGCCAGGGCGTCGGCCAGCGCGGCGTGCGAGCGAAGGCTGATCGGACCATGGATCTGATAGAGGTCAATCGCCGCCAGGCCAAGACGGTCGAGAGAAGCTCGAAGGGACCTCCACAGGGCGCTGCGAACTTGCAGCTTCCACGGGTATGGCAGGAACTTGGTCGCGATGACGACGGACGCGGCCCGTTGGGGGTCCCGTGACAGCATCGTGCCGATGAGACGCTCGCTCTCGCCTCGGCCGTAGGCCTCAGCGGTGTCGAATAACGTGGCTCCGGCGTCGATCGAAGCGTCCCATGCCTCTTGAATCGACTCACGCGTGAGTGCGGGGTCGTAACCGCCCATTCCCCAAGTGGAACGATCCCCCCACGCCCAGGTCCCCACGCCGAGCAATGGGATCGTGACAGCCGTGCCGCGCAGCGCGTAGCGATCGGGGATCATCTGTCCACCGGACGTGATCCTACGGTCTCCCGGCTTCCCCGGCGGCTCCCGAATGCGCTGCTCACGAGACCGCGCCACAAGGGTCGCGGGCGATCGCGCCATCGGGCGTCATCCGATCCAAACCGGCCTGCGCACCGTATTTCATGGTGTGCTTCCACCCACGTCGTCTTCTGTAGCGTCGCACCCGTGATACATCGAGCGGAGTGGCGTGGCCCGCGCCGCCGCGAGCGGGCCGACTGATGGCGCGGCACCGTTGGATCCGCTGGTTGGCGGCCAGCTTGATCCTCGTCGTCGCGCTCGTGGTCGGCGGCCCTTACGTCTTCATCCACTTCATCGAGGGTCCTCCGAAACCAAAACTCGCTCTACCGAAATCAGAAGGAACGACCCCGTCTTCCGCGCCCCGGGTCCCGCTCAGCGGAACCTGGAACGTCACCTCGGGGTCGAAGGCCGGCTATCGCGTGCAGGAGGTGCTGCTCGGCCAGAGCGCGACTGCGGTCGGCCGCACGTCCGACGTCTCCGGTGCGCTCGTCCTCGACGGGAACGTCCTCCGGTCGGCACGCTTCAGCGTTCCGCTCGCCACGGTTGTCAGCGACCAGAGCGAGCGCAACGCCGCTTTCGACGGCCGGATCATGGACATCGCCCGCTGGCCGACCGCCACGTTCACGCTCACATCGCCGATCTCGTTCGGGCGGCCGCCCGCGCCGGATACGGTCGTCGCGACCCGGGCCGAGGGCAAGCTGACGATGCACGGCGTCACGCACGCGTTGCGGGTGAAGATCAGCGCCAAGCGATCGGGCAGCTCGATCTACGTGCTCGCCGACGCGACCGTCATCTTCGCCGACTGGCACATCCAGAACCCGAGCGTCGGCGGGTTCGTCACGACGGCCAACCAGGGCACGCTCGAGGTCCTGCTCCACCTGGTAAAGGGCAGGGTCCCGACGACGACCACGACGACCATCCCCCGCGGGGGCGGCAGCGGTCCGGTGACGCTGCCGGCGACGACGGTGCCCCCGCTTTCGATCGCCCCCAAGCGCTAGCCGAGAAGTCCGCGCCAGTCGCGGCGTGAACGGCAACGTCGGCGCGGTGGAGGCGAGCGGCTCGGCGACAGGCCTCGTCACCGCGGGTGCGGCCCGGCACCACTCGCGGGTCGCCTACGCGAGCAGGCTCCTCAGCATCCAGGCCGTCTTCTCGTGGATCTGCATGCGCCGCGTCAGCAGATCGGCCGTCGGCTGGTCGTTTGCCTTCTCGGCGACGGCGAATGCGGTGCGGGCCGTGCGCACCACCGCTTCCTGCCCAGCAACGAGACGCCGAATCATCTCGGTCGCGTCCGGCGAGTCGGTGTCCTCGGAGATCGAGGAGAGCTGCGCGAACTCGCGGAAGGTGGCGGGAGCGGCCGCGCCGAGGGCCCGGATGCGCTCGGCGATCTCGTCGACGGCCAGCGCGAGCTCGTTGTACTCGGTCTCGAACATGAGATGGAGGGTCTCGAACATCGGACCGGTCACGTTCCAGTGGTAGTTGTGCGTCTTCAGGTACAGGGTGTAGGTGTCGCCGAGAACCGCCGACAGCCCCCGCACGATCTCCTCGCGCTTGTCGGCAGGGATCCCGATGTCGATGCTCGCATCAACGCTTGACATGTTCCTCCTCGTCCGAAGGCTCTTCAGCCCTCGGGTGCCATCGGTGCCCGGTGGGCGTCGATCTCGTTGGGCCGCCCGACCAACCGCCCGGCGCCACCAGACGCGGTCATCGTAGTGCCCCCGCGTGCGCTGCAAACCGTGGTGTCCGCGGGTTCTGTCGATGCGCCTGGGACCTTTCGAGCTCGATCCGCGCCCTGCGACAAGACCTCATCACGGCCTCCGACTCAGGGAATACCGAACTCGACGGCGACGCGGGAGCAGCGCCTTTCAGGCCGCCGCGACATCGCGTCGGCGGAATGCCACCGTGCCGATTGCAACACCTGCGAGACCGATCGTCGTCATGACCACCGCCGCGGTGACGCCGACGGGAGCCGCTGGTGACGGGGCGACGTGGTGGAACGCCGACAGGTCGAGCACCCAGCCGGGAGCCTTCGTGAGCGCTCCGACGAGTTCAAGGAGGTAGGAAACGACGACGACCCCGACGCCCACCCCCGGGGCGTAGCGCGGGACGATCCCGAAGGCGGCGGCACCGACGCCGAGGAAGAGCACCGCCGCTGGAACGCAGTTGATCGCAGCCGTGAGCATCGATGGGAGCGGGACGCCGGTGTCGTGCATCGCGGCGCCGGCCCAGGCCAGCACGCCGGATACGACCGCGACGAGCGCCACACCAACGACCGAAGCGACAAGGCGGGTAAGCATCCAACGACTCCTCCCGACGGTGCGAACGAGGATCGCGTCTACTCGTCCGCTCGCCTCCTCTTCACGGGCCGAGCTCACCTGGCTTACCGCAAAGAGCGCGATCGGTAGCGCGGCAAAGACGAACATCAGCCCGAGCAGATCCTCAGGCCGGGTGAAGCTCGCGATCCCGAGGCGCCCCAGCAGCGAGTGCACGGACGCCTGCTGACGGATGACGTTCGTCACGTCCTTGGTGAGAAGTCCGAGGACGAACGTGTACAAGCCGATTCCGGCCGACCAGGCAACGACCGCCCCGCGCGCCGTCAGCACGGTGAATCCGACCGTTCCCCCGAGCAGGCGCGCGCGGACACGAATCCTGTCGCGTTCGACGAGGAGCCCGCTTCCGAGGTCCCGAACGACGACGAGCCCCGAGGCCACAGCCAGGAACACGACCGCTCCGCCGAGGAGCGGGAGCCCGGCGGCCGGGTTCGTCCCCGCGAACGGCCTGGTGTTCTCGAGCCAGCCGAGCGGTGTTATCCACCGCACCCATCCGAGAGTGCGGGTTCCGTCGGCGGCGACGCGAACGAGAAATGAGACGCCGAGCAACGCGCCCGCCGATGCCAGTGCATGGCGCCGGTCGGCGAAGAGCTGCGACGTCACGGCGCCGACGCCGGCGAAGAGCGCACCCACGGCGAGGGTTCCACCAGCGACGACGAACGCGCCCGTCACCGGCAGCCCGACGGCGACGAGCGCTGTCCCATACAGGACGAAGCTGCCGATAAGCAACGCCGCGAGCGCGGCTGCATCAGCGAGGAGGGCGCCGCGCGCCGTGATCACGCCGGACAGGACGAGTTCACGCCGTCCGTCCTGTTCCTCACCTCGTAGGATCCGCGTGCTCGACAACAGGCCCCACGCACCGGCGAGCAGACCGAGCATCCAGGTGATGCGCCAGGTCGTGAAACCACCGACTGTGTCGATGCGACGGGCCACGCCGTAGAGCCCCTGAAGGCCGTAGTTGTCCCGGACGCTGCGGAAGAGAGCCAGGCGCGAGGCCGCGGACGGATACGCCGATTTGAATGCCTCGGCGGTTCCCACACCCGTGACCGCGAACACTGCGGTCCACGTCGCGGCCTGCCGCCACTGGAGGCGCAACGAGTGCCGAAGGGCCCGCACCCACGTGTGCCGCGGCGTGCTCACGTCCCGTCGGGTCCGTAGTGTGAGAGGAAGACCTCTTCGAGGGTCGGCTCCCGGCTTTCGAGGGAGACGACGTCGTAGGGCGCGATCGCCTTCAGAAGCGGCGCCGTGCTCCCCCGCACCTCGAGCCGGACCGATTCGCCCGACCAGGAGATGTTCGAAGCACCTTCGACAGCCGACAGATCGGGCACCTCGCCTTGGAATCGGATTTCGACCGTGTGGGCCTCGAGGTGGCGCAGCTCGGCGAGCGTTCCGACGTCGACGAGACGCCCGCCCCGGAGAATGCCGATGCGATCACACAACGCCTCCACCTCGGCGAGGACGTGCGACGAGAGAAAGACCGTCTGGTCACGCTCGCGCGCCTCGCCGATGCAGTCGCGGAACGTCGCTTCCATCAGCGGGTCGAGGCCGGCGGTCGGTTCGTCGCACACGAACAGCTCGGCCCGCGTCATGAGCGCCGCGATGACGGCGATCTTCTGACGGTTGCCCTTCGAGTACGAGCGCCCCCGTTTCGTCGGGTCGAAGTCGAATCGCTCGCACAGCTCGTCTCGATACCCGATATCGGCGGATCCGTGGAGCGAACCGAGCAGTTCGAGCATCTCGCCCCCCGTGAGCTGCGGCCAGATCGCGAATTCACCCGGCACGTAGGCGACACGGGCGTGGAGCCTCGTCGGATCCTCCCACGCGTCGAGACCGAGGACCCGAGCAGCGCCCGAAGTCGGCTTCAACAAACCCATGAGGAGTCGCACCGTCGTCGTCTTGCCGGCCCCGTTCGGGCCGAGGAAGCCAAAGACCTCACCTCGGCCCACCTCGAGCGTCAGTCGGTCGAGCGCGGTCGTGCGCCCGAAATGCTTGCTCAACTGCTCGGTTGTGATCACGGGCTCCATGAATACGCGCTCCGTTCGACCTCGCATCCGTACAGACCTTAGGAGCCGAGCCTGAAACGCGACCGGACTTTCGAAGCCGCGCCGCCACGGCAAACCCAGCGGTCGCCATTCATCAGTCACACGCTTCGCAGGAGCGCCTCCGGCCGGGACGCCTCTTGAAAGGATCTGCGGCGCGTCACCGTCCCCGTGACACCCCCTGCAAGCTCAACGCATACGCTGGACCTGACGGGTCCCCGGGGTCGACTGCCCGACCGTCGCGCGACGCCCAGGAGGTCCGCGGCAGTGCCCGAAGTCCGAGGCAGGCGATGACGAGCGCCTTGTGGCGGCGCGCGACCTGCGCCGCGGCACTCGTCGGCGCGGCGCTCGTCGCCAGCGCCGGCGGCACCCCCGCCGTGGCGCCTGCTCACGTGCCCGCGGCCATGGCCCACGACCCTGAATCGGGTGATGCCCCCGCCCTGCTGCGGGGCGGCTGCGCGCAAGTGGCCGAGGCCGGAACGATCTCCCTTTCGCTCAGGATCGACTCGCACGAACGCATCGTCCTGGTTCACGTCCCGCGGCGCTACACAGGACGTCAGCCGGTACCGCTCGTGCTCAACCTCCATGGCAGCGAGTCCGACGCCGCACAACAGGAAGCGCTGAGCGGGATGGACGCGACCGCGGACACCGACGGGTTCATCGTCGCGTACCCCCAGGCCGACATCCCTTCGGGACCCGGCTACGACTGGAACGTGCCGAACGAGCCGCTGGTGTCCGGCGCCCTGCCGCCGAAGAACGCCCCTAACGACGTCTCGTTCCTGGAACAGCTCGTCATCACGCTCGAGAGCCGCTACTGCATCGACTCCTCCATGGTCTACCTATCCGGCTTTTCAGGCGGCGCCCGGATGGCCAGTCAGCTCGCCTGTGACGCGCCGACCGTCTTCGCCGCCGTGGCCGCGGTGAGCGGCCTGCGGTTTCCGTCGCCCTGTCCCGGGACGCGCGCCGTCCCGGTGATCGCCTTCCACGGGACAGCCGATCCCGTCGACCCCTTCGAAGGACATGGCTTTTCCTACTGGACCTACAGCGTGCCGACCGCGGCGAGGCTCTGGGCCGTCCATGACGGGTGCACGAGCACTCCGAAGACGACGAAGACCGCAAAGGTCGTGTTCACGGCGTACGGGAACTGTCGGAACGGCGCCAAGATCGAGCTGTACGCGCTCGTCGGCGAGGGTCACGAGTGGCCGGGCGGTCCGATCCTTCCGCGCGCGATCACGAAGGTGCTCGGCGCCCAATCGGAGGCCGTCAACGCCGACTCGGTGATGCTCAGCTTCTTTCGGGCGCACCCGCTGTCCTCACCCGGTCGGGCCGTTGGCCCCTAGGGCCGCGACGCACGCTGGTGTATACGTAATGGCATGGCACCGGATGTCGGGACGACGAACCTGGTCATCGTCGGTGTCGACGGAACCCCCTCGTCGGTCAACGCCCTGCGCTGGGCGGCCCACCAGGCCGAACTGACCGGCGCGACACTCCGGGTGGTGACGACCTGGGCCTTCCCCGCCACCGTGGGTTGGACGCCGCCATACCCGGAGGACTTCGACCCCGAGGCGGACGCCCGGGCCGTGCAGAAGGACACCATCGCCGAAGCACTCGGTGAAGATCCGAACATCCCGCTGGAACTCGTCGTGGTCGAAGGCCACGCCTCGGCGACACTCATCGAGATGTCGCACGAGGCCAGCCTCCTCGTCGTCGGCTGCCGGGGTCACGGCGCGGTCGCCGGCCTTTTGGTCGGGTCGGTGAGCGAGCACGTCGTGTGCCACGCCAGTTGCCCGGTCGTCGTCGTCCGTCACTGATCGCGTCCGGCAACGGCGGCCCGGACGTGGCGGGGTGAGCGCGGTCCGACGCGGCCGTCGCAGTCGCCGAAGGTTCTCGTCCGTCGGCGGGATCGTTCCCGTCTGGTCGATCGCCCCGTGGACTCGGCGGTCGCCGCCGCGCTCAGCCCGAGGCTGCGGGTCACCGGGTGGCGCGCGCAGCCGTTCACGAGGATGTGAACTGCGACCCCCGGCAACAGGGATTGAGCAGATAAAAGAACCGACATGTAGGACCGAATCGACCGGTGCTTCTTGCCGTCTTCGTCGGCGGAATGCCAGCGAGTCCCGACGCTGGGTTTCGCCCCGATCGTCTCGGGTCGCGTCCAGTCAGGGCCCCGCGGGCGCGCCGAGGCGTCTTCCGTAGAACTCGAAGACCTTCCCCCACCCGTCGAGCGCCTGCTCAGGTCGGTACGACGCACGGTCGGTTGCAAAGAAACCGTGCCCCGCCCCGTCGTAGCGGTGGAACTCGTACTCCTTGCCGTGGCGCTTTAGCTCGGCCTCGATCTGGTCGACCTCAGCCGGGCTCGGGAACTGGTCCTCATTTCCGAAGATGCCGAGAATCGGGCAGTGCATCTCCCGGGTCAGCTCGATCGGCGACACCGGCTGCAACGGATTGAGCGCCTCGGGGGGCATCACGACGCGTCCTCCCCAACAGTCGACGGCGGCGTCGAGCGCCGTGCTCGTGCAGGCCGCGAGATAGGCGTGACGACCACCCGAGCAGAACCCGATCACACCGACCTTGCCGCTCGCCCCGGGCTGGGAACGCAGAAAGGCAGCGGCCCCTTCGATGTCGCCCACGACCTGGGCGTCGGGCACCCCGCCTTGTGCCTGAGCGGCGGCCGCGAGCTCGTCCCAGCGACCCGGGCCGAAACGCGAGTAGAGATGGGGTGCGACGGCCGCGAAGCCGTGGACGGCGAGCTTAAACGTGACCGTGCGCGTCCACTCGTCCCAGCCCGGCATGTGGTGGACGACGACGACACCGGGAGTCGATTCGCCGCCGACCGGACTCGTGAAGTACGCCTCGATCGGATCTCCGTTGTGACCGACCTCCGTTACGACCCGGGAGCAGATCTCGTCTGGCATCGAAGACTCACCCTCCTTGTCCAACCGGCCCAAGTGGTGCCGCCCACGCCTTTCACAGTTTCGTCACGAAGCGACGGCAGTGTACCGCCGCTCCAGGTGACCCCATCGGGCGGTCACAACGCCGGTACTCGCGTGCATGGCGGGTCCGCGCGAGGAACGCGGTCGGCCTCTCGGCGTGCCCGGATGGGCGGGGGCCACGTGCGACCCGGCGCCACCGGCGAAAAGAAGCTCGGCCCCAGCCCGGCTAGACGGCAGAGGCGCGAACGGTCACGGGCAATCCCCGCCCATGTGTCGCGTTCCACGCCGCGACCGCGAACACGTAAGAGCGGTCGGGCACTAGCCCCGCGAGTCGCGCGGCGTGGATCCCGGGGCTGAAGCGCCACGTGCGCGCCGGCAGACCGACCGTCGAGGCCGCGACGGTGTACGAGGTGATCGGAGAACCTCCGTCGCTTGCCGGAATCGACCAGCGGAGGATCACCACCGCTCCATGGCGCACCATTCCAACGGACCGTGGGGGGCTCGGGGCGCTCGGCACAAAGCGGTACGTCGCCCCCTTGAGCGAAGCGCCGCGCCGGCCGGAGACGAGGGTCGTGACCGAGACGCGGGCCCCCGCAGTGCCCGGCGGCGTGCGTACCTGTGCAACGTACGGATCATCCCTGGGATAGCCGGGTGCTGGCCTCGCCGGAGTGGAGCGGGCCGAACCGAACAGGACCGCCGAGATCTCGTCGGCGTTCCGGCCGAACAGCGTCAACCGGGTCCCGCCAGAAGCGGGGCCCGACAAACGGGACACCGCCACCAGCGATTGGACCGCCGGGCCGACGTAGACGTACGTGTCAGTCGAGCTGTCGGCGAGAGCGCAGGACGTCGCCGAGCACGGAAGGACGTCGACGGGTCCGGCGGCGTGCGCGGGAGTTCGGACTGTCAGCGCGCTCCCCGAAACCCGCGTCACGACCGCGCGCGAAGAGACCGCGAGCGTCGGAGGCGACAACTTGCCCGCGAAGGCGACGAACCTGACTGCGGCAAGTCCGGAGCCACTGATCCGGAGCTCTGTCCCCCCCGCCGTTGAACCTCCGAGGGCCGACAGGCGTCTCACCTTCAGCGTCCCGTGTCGCGGGGGGACGACGACGTTGCTCAGTCCCCCGGCGGTCTGCACGGAGACGCCACCTCCGAGCGGCGCCGACGAGGAACCCGTCGGGTCTTCGGAGGTCGGCGTGACGATGATCGAGGTCGGCGTGACGTAATCGATCTTCGTCTGTTCGCTGTCGACCGACGAGGCCGGTCCGAGGTTCACCCAGTCGAACGTGAGGACGGAGAAACCCGATCCGAAGATGCGCACCGGCGATCCAGATGACTTGCCTTCCGCGACCAGCGTCACCTTCGGCTTGGGGACGTAGTCGTACTCCGTCGCCGCCTGCGCCTCCTCGCTTCCCGGCCTCGGCTCGATCACCCCCTGGGAATTGAAGAAGACCGCGCCGAGCTGCGGAGGCCGGATCGACGCGGTCGCGCTCGTGCCCTCTGGCGTCGTGACGACGACCTGGACCTGGCAGACGATCGAGCGGTCAAAGCCGGCTCCGTTCGCGCAGGCGGTTGCCGATGATTCCGCGGGAACGCGCGCCTTGATCTCGTACGCGTGCAGAACCCTGACATCGGGTGACGCAACCCCGCCAAAGCTGACCGACGTTGCGCCGCCAGCGGCGAAACCGCTCCCCCAGATCGTCACCAGGCGGCCGCCTCGGATATTCCCCGCCGGTGGGCCGATCGCCGCCACGCTTGGCACCGTCACGTTCGAGCTGTTCTCCGCGACATAGTCGTAAAGCGACACCTCCGTCGCAGGACTCGTCGCCTCTGTCGACCCGTCCGTGGCAGTGATCGAGATCTCGACCGCTCCGGCGGCGTCCACCGGCGGGTCGCGCGGAGGGACGGCTGACGAAGGCGCGGTGACGGTGATCGATGTCGGCGAAACACTGTCGACCGCGGCAGCTGAAGTGCCGAACTCAACGTGGAGCGAAACGCCTGGTGTCGCGAAGCCCGTGCCCGTCAGGGTCACGACGTTGCCGCCGGACGTCGGACCGTAGTCGGGGGTAATCCCCGTCACGGACGGAGTCGGCATGGTTCCAGCGCTGGCGGTGGCGACGGCACACAGCGCAGTCGCCAGCCCGCCACTGCCCGACGCGTCCGTGGCGTTCGGAGAACCGAGACCAGAGGCGAGGTCATACCCGGAGCCGGCCGCGTAGCCGAGCCCAAGACCGAACACGTCGTTGTCGCCGATCGTGATGTCGTTGAACGACGTCCCGTAGCTCGAGACGGCGACCGCATAGAGTTCAGGCGCGACGAAACCGAGGTCGCGCCCGCCCGCGGTCACCGGGAGTGAAGCACAGGCGCCGCCCGATGACGCGATGTCCGCGATGATCGCGGCCCACGTTGGCGCGGAGATCGACGTCCCGCCGAGCGTCGACCACCCCGAACTGGACGCCGGTGCCGATGCGCTCGACGATGACTTGAACATGGTGCTGTAGAAGGTGAGCCCGTGCTGTTCGTCCGCGGCCGAACTGACATCGGGAACAAGTCGCTCCACCGGTTTCCCGACACCCGGGACACCGGATTGCGCCTGCCACACGGGGCTCGCCCAGGTGTTGGAAATCCCGCCGCCGGTCCCTCCTCCCGAGGCGCCATCGTTCCAGACACGTTCGGCGTCGCCTCCAAGCGGCGACGTGTCGGAACGGAGCGAGGTTCCCCCGACCGCGACGACATACGGCTGCGACGCCGGGTCGTCGACCGAGAGATAGGGCCGCTCGGCTCTCGTGGAAGAGAACTGGGTCCCGGCACAGTCGTCCGATCCCGTGTCGCCGGACGAAGCGAACACGGTCTGCCCCTGGGCTGCTGCCTCTTCGAAGATGTAGTTCTCGACCTGCTGGGCTTCCGGGGCAGAGACCTGCAGCGAGGTCTCGCAGGCGCCCCAACTCGTCGAGATGATGTTCGCCTTGTCGGCGCTCACCATCGCGTTATAGGCGTCGATGGGTCCAAACGAGGTGTTCGGTGCCTCGTAGACGGCGAGGTGCGCCTCCGGTGCGAGGGCGGTGAGTACCTCGAGGTCGATGATCGCCTCTCCCGTGCCAGAGCCGTGTAGATCGAACCCGTCGACTGGGATCGTCTGGATCGCGGCCGCATGACCTGGACCGAAGAAACATTGGTCAAAGGTCACGAGGTCGCTCGGGTCAAAAGGCTCGAGTTCGAGCACCGCAATCGTCTGTCCCTCACCGAGACCGCCGGAGGCGAACAGCCCGTTTAGCCCGTAGGCCTGCGCGATCTCATCCTCGGTCCAGCCATCGTTGGCGCGCGCCGTCGCCGTCGCGGCCGCGCACGCCTCTGGCGCCTCTCGCTCCCTGGGTCTCGTGACCGAAGCCACGGCTGCCGGAGTGATTGCTGAGCGCGCGTTGCGTCGACTCATCGCGAGCGCGTGGGGCACGGCGAGGTTGTCGAGGCCGAGCACTGCCGAGACCGAGTGCGCGATCCGCTCGGGAAGGCGAGGCACAGTCGCTGGGGCCCAACCCTCCATCCCTCCCATCAGACGGTAAGAGACCAGGCGCGTACGGAAGGCAGCGTCGATCTCGCCGACAGTTCCGGTCACGGGGACGATGAGACCGTTCGCCGTGACCTTCCCGACGCGCAGACGAGAAGTCCGCAGCTCCCGTTCGACCGCCGCTATCGCCGCCTTCGAGGGACCGAACTTCTCCGCGAACTTCCCTGGAGCGAGATAGCGGTGATAGAGGGGTGAACGAGGCATCGAGACGGCCTGTGCGAAAGCACTGAGCGCGACTGGATCGCGCGGAACAAGCACGACTCCGAGCGAGATTACACGCGCGGTTGCAAGCAACCCGACGCGCTGAGCTCCAATTGGACGACTCGGTACACTCCCCACAGCAACGAGGGTCCCGACCGAGGAAATCGCTCGGTTGACTGGGCGCGATACTGCCGACGCCGGGGTAACGAAACCCGCGAGTGCCGTGATCAGGCCCAGACAGACGGCTGCACGAGCGGATCGACGCGCTGCGCGACGCAAGGTTCCTATGCCGTAACGCGTCATCGCACCTCCCGTGTCGGAACCCTCATGGCGTCTCGACGACCGATCTCCTCGTATTCGGGTTCGACGCGACGATCAATCCGCGAGTGCCGACGATAACCGGCTCAGAATCCAGGCAAGTCCTCGACTCGCGGCCGGACCTGCTCAACTTGGCTACCCTTGGTGTTGTCCTCGTGGTCGACGCGCTGGCCCGAGCGAAACCCGGAGAGGTGCGAGAGCGGCCGAATCGGACTCACTGCTAATGAGTTGACCTGGGAAACTGGGTCCGAGGGTTCAAATCCCTCCCTCTCCGCGCCTGTGATGTCGCGAGACACAGTTCGCACCTGTCTCGCGACATCGTTCCTCATTCCTGCAGCCGTTGATAGTCCCGCGTCGGATCGAGCGTCAGTTCACGCAGCAGCTCGCCGTCCTCGGTGACGACGCGCACGTCGAGCTCG
>DASPQJ010000029.1:0-4193 GCA_035625025.1 Acidimicrobiales bacterium | reverse complement strand
CGGGGGCGCCGAGGTCGCCCTGCACAAGCTCCTCGCCGCGCAGCGCGGTGCCGTTGAGGACGTCCGAGTCGTGTCGCTCCTCGAGGTCGGTCCGGTGGGCGCCCGGATCGAGGGTCTGGGGATCCCAGTGGTCACCCTCGGAATGCGGCCCGGCCGGCCTGGGCTTGCCGCGCTCGCCCGACTGCTGCGGGTGCTTCGCCGGGAGCGGCCGCAGCTCGTTCAGACATGGATGTACCACGCCGATCTCTTGGGCGGCGTCGCCGCCCGGCTGCTCGGGATTCCCGTCGTGTGGGGCGTTCGTCAGGGCAAGCTGGGGCCAGGCGACAAGCGGCTCACAAGATTGGCCCGACGAGTCTGCGCCTCCTTCTCCCGCTGGATGCCCACGGCCATCGTCTGTAACTCGCACGCGTCGGTGGAGATCCACGTGGAGGCGGGTTACTCGCGGGGGAAGTTCGTCCACATTCCCAACGGTTTCGACCTGTCGAGGTTCCGACCGGACCCCGAGCTGCGGGCGGCGCTGCGCAGCGATCTTCGTATCCCAGCCGGCGCCCCAGTGGTGGGTTTGGTGGCTCGTTACCATCCGCACAAGGACCACGCCACGTTCATCCGCGCCGCTGCCCGGGTCCGCGAACGGCGCCCCGATGTGCACTTCGTGCTTTGCGGCACGGGCATCGACTGGGACAACCCTGAGCTTTGCAGGCTCATCGATCACCTGTCGTTACGCCCAGCCTTCCACCTCCTCGGTCGGCGCGACGATGTGGAGCGTGTGTACCCAGGTCTCGACGTAGCATGCTTATCCTCGGCGACCGAGAGCTTCCCGAACGTCCTCGGCGAGGCGATGGCATGCGGCGTCCCGTGCGTCGCGACCGATTGCGGCGAGGTTCGGGAGCTCATCGGCGACACCGGCCGCGTCGTCCCCCCACGGGATCCACCGGCGCTGGCCGACGGCATGATCGAGCTATTGGATCTCGATCCCCGTGTGCGCCAGGTGCTCGGAGTCGGGGCGCGCGAGCGAGTCAAGGCCACCTACGACATCGAGGCAGTGGCACGCCGCTTCACCGAGGTCCAGTTGTGGGCTGTGGGCGGTGCTACGAGTTCTCCGCACTTGGGGTCGGGCCCTTCGAGGGGATCAGCGTGATCCGGCTTTATCCGAGAAGGTGGTGGCATGGAAGGGAAGTAGTATGACGAACCTGCTGCCCCTATCCGTAGCCGTCCGGCGGACCGCGTAGAGGCGTGGGAGATAGAGCAGCCGTACCTTCCTCCTCGTGATGAAGACGGCGACAGAGCGTGTGAGGGCGGCGGCCGGTGGCAGGGCGGAGCGATGGGCGAGGCGAGTGGAGCGGCTCAAGAAGAGCGGCCTGAGCATTCGGGTGTTCGCGGCGAGGGAAGGCCTCCCAGCGGGTTCGCTCTCCCATTGGAAGTGGAAGCTTGAGCGGCAGAACGGCGGAGCCCCCAGGCCGACGCAGTTTGTCGAGCTCAAGACCTCACGGCCTGGCCCGAGTGGTCCGGCCCTTCCGTTCGAGGTGGTGCTGTCGTCGGGCCGGATGGTGAAGGTGCCGGGCGGTTTCGACGCGGCGGAGCTTGGTCGGCTAGTCGGCGTGCTCGAGGAGGGCCGCTTGTGATCCCGGCCGGGGTGAAGATCTGGGCCGCGGCGGCGCCGGTGGACATGCGCCGGGGGCTTACGGGCCTCGCCGAGACCACGCGAGAGCTCCTGGAGCAGGATCCGGGCGCCGGCGCGCTCTACCTCTTCACCAACAAGCGGCACGACAGACTCAAGCTACTCTGGCACGACCGCACTGGCTTCTGCCTTCTTTACAAGATTCTCGACCGCGGTGGTGTCTTCCGCGTTCCCGAGGCAGCGCCCGGCGCGAAGAGCGTCACCATCGACGCGGCGGAGATGGAGTTGATCCTCGAAGGCGTGCAGCTCCCGCCCTCCAGGACGACGCCCCGAAAGATCGTGCGCCAGGCACGGGAGGCAGCCTTGCGCATCGGATCGACTGTGAGTAATCAATCGGGAGTGTGATTGGTGGCCCGGAAGATCTCGACATCGCGACCCTGCGAGAGAAGCTCGCCGCCGTCGAGCATGAGCGGGACGAGTTCAAGGAACGGGCGGAGCGCGCCGAGCACGAACGGAATGAGTTCAAGAAGCTCTACCTGCTCGTCACCCTCGAGCTGGAGCGACTGAAGCGGCAGCTCTTCGGCAAGAAGGCCGAGACGGTTGACCTCGCCCAGATCCAGCTCGCCTTCGGTCCGGTGCTCGAGGCGCTGGAACGAGCACGCGGCGGCGGAGCCGCCGAGATGGGTGCGGTAGAGTCCGAGCTCACCAAGCTCCGCGAGCGTGCCGAGGCCGAAGTCGCGCGGCGCCAGCTGGAGAAGAAGCCCCCCGCTCCTCACGGGCGCCGCGACCTCTCGCTCGAGGACCTCCCCATCGAGACCATCGTCCTCGAGCCCCCAGAGCGCCTCATTCCCGGCGGCGATGCGCTGGTGAAGATTGGGGAGGAAGTCGCCGAGCACATCGATCACCGGCCGGCGTCGCTGGTCCGGGTGCGGGTCGTTCGACCCAAGTACAAGATGCCGGAGCCGGCCAAGGGATCTGAACCGCTGGCAAGCCCGATTGTGATCGCCCCACTGCCGGAACGGCCCATCCCTCGAGGGATCGCTGGGCCCGGCCTCCTCGCCCACGTCCTGGTCTCGAAGTATGCGGATCACTTGCCATTGAACCGGCAGGAGAAGATCTTCCGCCGCCAGGGACTGCATCTTCCCCGCTCGACGCTCTGCGGCTTTGTCCAGGGCTCGGTCTCGTTGCTCAGCCGGGTGGTCGAGGCGATGTGGGAAGACGCACGAGCCAATGCTCGCTGGGTCTGCATCGATGCCACCGGCGTCCTGGTGCTGGCCAAAGACCAGTGCCGCCACAACCACTTCTGGGTGGTGGTGGCGGAACGAGATCACGTCCTCTTCCGACACACCAAGACGCACGACGGGCTCGTCCCGGCCGGCCTTCTCGAAGGCTACCGGGGCTATGTCCACGCCGACGCCTCGAGCGTGTATCACGAGCTTTACCGGCGCGAGGCGGAGATCACCGAAGTGGGCTGCTGGGCTCATTGCAGGCGGCGGGCATTCGATGCGCTGTCGACCGACGAACCGCGCGCCCTGGTCCTGATCGGATTCATCGGTTTGCTCTACGATGCCCACCGACTCGCGACCGATTCCAGGACTGGACTCACCGACGGCCCTCGCCGCAAGGCCGAGGCGACCCCCGTCATCGACAAGCTCTACGCCTGGATCGCCGCCGAGCGGCCCCGGGTCGATGACGACGTGCCCATCGCCAAGGCCATGAACTACGCCCTGAACCATCGGGAGCACTTGACCCGCTTCCTCGACAATGGGCTGCTGCGCCTCGACAACAATCCCGCCGAGCTCGAGCTCAGACGGGAGAAGGTCGGATCTAAGAACTGGCTCTTCTGCGGGAGTGATGACGGAGCCCACTGGAACTCGGTCGTCGTCTCCCTCGCGGCGAGCTGCCAGCTGCACGGCATCGAACCCTGGGCTTACCTCCGCGACATCCTCACCCTCCTCCCGTCCTGGCCGGCCAAGCGCGTCTTCGATCTCTGTCCGAAGCGTTGGAACGAGACCCGCCAGCAGCCAGACACTCAAAAGCGGCTCGCCTCTCTGCGCCTGCTTGGTCGGAACGACACGTCTCACGCCACGGAAGCTATGCCCGCGGCCTGAACAGCGACATTACGCGGTCGACCGTACGGGTACGCCACCAGGCAGCCCGTTCTGCAAATCAGCAAGTAGGTCGGGCAGGGGCACACTCGTCACGAGTTGCGGGCGCCCCGGCAGGCGACCGACACGGCGAAGGCTCTGTAGGCGTCAGTAGTCGATCCCCGGGATGGCCTTCAGACCGCGCGTGAACGGGTGTTTCACCGCCCGCATCTCGGTGACGAGGTCGGCGGCGTCCATCAAGGGCGCTGGGGCATACTGGCCCGTGACCACGACGGTGGTGCCGAGGGCCCACGCAGCCACTCCGGCCAGCACCTCTTCACAGGAGATGAACCCCTGGAGGATCGCGTGCGTGAGCTCATCCAGCACCACCACCCGATGCCGTCCACCCGAGAGCAACTCCTTGGCGCGCGCCCAGGCCTCCCGGGCCGCACGCGAGTGCCGCTCGGGGTCAGCGCCCTGCCAGGTGA
>DASPQJ010000028.1:0-3347 GCA_035625025.1 Acidimicrobiales bacterium | reverse complement strand
ACACGAGCAAATCGTCGAGGCGCCAGCTCGCGGGGCGACGGGAGGAGAACTCCCGGCCGCTTGCCAGCCCGCGGACGAGACGAACGACGGCGACGAGCACACTCCCGACCACGACGACGAGGGCGATCCCGTGGGCGTACTCGGTAAAGAGCGGCGCGCCTCCGGTGCCGAACGCCGCCGGGCCCAGTCCGAACAGCTTCGTCATGTAATCGCCGAGGATCGCAACGTTGTCGACCATCTGCGAGACCGCTGCTCGCGGGGCGGAGCTCACGAGGGTGAACGTGCCGACCGCCTGGGCGACTTCCCGGACGACCATGGCGAGCGCGACGCTGCCGAGCGCCGCGGCCGACGTCGGCAGGCCGGCGCGCCAGTCTCGGCAGCGTGCCGACGCGGCTATTCCCGCGACGAGCGCCGGCACCACGCCGAGCGCGATGGTCTGAAGGTCGCCGACGGTTCCCGCCGCGAGGAGGATTACCGCGATGACCCAGCCCCACCCGAATCGTCCTGTTTTCAGCGCGATGAACGCGAGGAGGCACCACAAGGTCGTTCCAACGTGCATCGAACCCTGCAGCAGGAAGAATGCGAAGGCGTGGCTCGGCAGAGCGAGCAACGCCACGACGGTCGCCATGCCCGCGAATCCCGCCGTGCCCCGCCAGTCGGCGCGGACGATGCACGCTCCGACGACGACGACGGCCGCGCCGATCAGCGCAGGCCCGAGGTTCAGAAGAACGGCGTGCACACCCGCGGCGAGCACGGCGAACATGTACACGACGGCGTCGACCGTCCAGAACGAGTCGGATGAGAGGGCCCAGCCGTTCAGCCCGAAGTGACCGGAGCTCATCGATTGTCCCTCGAGGATGACGGTGGCGCCGTCGGAATTCCCGGCGACCGCGTGGGCCGAGGTGAAGTAGAGAAGGATGGTCAGGGCGACGAACGCCCCAAGAATCGAGAACGCGACGAGGGCGAAGTTGCCAACGTGCCGGGGCGGGCGGGACTGACGGTCGGTTAAGGCGCGGGCCGCAGAATCCGGAACCGGGGCCGCGGCTCGACCCGCCAGGGGGCGTTCGGGCACTGGGGAACCGTAACGCATTCCCGCGAAGCACCGGTGCGGGCGCGTGTCGGTCCCCGCTCATCTTCAGGAACAGCAAGTGGGCACGGTCCGGGCGAGCCGGCGGCCTGCCTATACGCTGGGGCGGACTGCGGACGGAGGAAGGCGATGGGCTTCGATCTGAACGAGGTGCTGGCGAGTCACAAGGGCGAGAACTTCCAGCTCTACGGTCGGTACATCAATCCCCAGCTCGTCAAGGTCCTCCGTTCGATCGGCTTCGACCGCTTCTACTCCCGGGCCGAGGGCGCCTATCTCTACGACGACGACGGCCGTCGCTATCTCGACTTCCTCTCGGGGTTTGGGGTATTCGCCCTCGGCCGGAGTCATCCGGCGATCAGAAAGGCGCTCCACGAGGCGATCGACGCCGGCCTGCCGAATCTCGTCCAGATGGACGCGGCACTACTGCCGGGGGTCCTCGCGACCGAGGTGTTGAGGCGCTGCCACCCTGGCATGGGCCGAGTGTTCTTCACGAACTCGGGCGCCGAGGCGATCGAGGCCGCCTTGAAGTTCGCACGTTGCGCCACGGGCCGGTCCCGGGTGGTGCACTGCGAGCACGGCTTCCACGGCCTCACGCTCGGTGCGCTCTCGGCGAACGGCGGGGAGGAGTTCCGCAAGGGATTCGGGCCGTTCATCCCCGGTTTCAGCCAGGTTCCGTTCGGGGACGCCGAGGCCCTCGAGGGCGAGCTGCGGTCCCGCGACGTCGCTGCTTTCGTCATCGAGCCGATCCAAGGTCATGGAGTCTTCATCGCGCCCCAGGAGTACTGGGACGCGGTCTCTGGTCTCTGTCGCCGCTACGGGACGCTCCTCGTCACGGACGAGGTTCAAACGGGTCTCGGCCGCACGGGCAGTCTCTGGGCTTACGAGCACTACGGCCTCGTTCCCGACATCGTGACGATGTCCAAGGCGCTCTCGGGGGGATTCGTGCCGATCGGTGCGATGGTGTGCTCAACGAAGGTCTCCGACAAGGTCTACTCGTCGATGGACAGAGCGATGGTCCATTCTTCGACGTTCAAGAACAACCAACTCGCAATGGTCGCCGCCCTCGCCACGCTGGCGACGATCGACGACGAGGACCTCGTCGCCCGGGCGCGGATCACCGGCGACGCCTTCGACAAGGCACTCGCGCCACTCATCGAGCGGCACGAGACCTTCTACTCGGTGCGCGGGAAGGGCCTCATGATCGGGCTCATTTTCGGAGAGCCGAAATCGTTTCGCCAGCGAGCCCGTTTTCGTCTACTCGAGGCGGCACGGACGGGTCTGTTCTCCCAGGTCGTTGTCGGACCATTGTTCACCCGGCACGGGATCCTCACCCAGGTCGCGGCCGACTCGATGAACGTCGTCAAGCTGCTCCCGCCGCTCATCATCGGCCAGCACGAGGTCGACTATTTCACCGCCGCGCTCGACGACGTGCTGACCGCCGCCGAACGCAACTCCTCGTTGATCCTCGAGTTCGGCAGGACGCTCGTCAAGGGCTCGTTGCGACGCGCGAGTTGATCACGGGGATCCGGCTGACGACGTGACCGCTCGAGGACGGTGTTCTGCTCTCGTTCTTGGAACGGTCGGCCTGCTCGCGTTCGTCGCTGCGGCTTGCGGTGAGGGTTCTGGCACGCTCGGAATCCCGCCGGAGTCGACGGTCACCACGACGACGCTGCCGATCGTCCGTGGCGTGGTCGGCTCGGCCGCCGGCGGCGCCTTTCTGGCGCTCGGCCCGGTAAAGCGGGTGTCGGTGCTGCCCGTCGTGCCCGGTCGCGTGGCGCCACGGCTCCTGGCCGACGGGACGATGGGAGCCGCATCGACGAAGATCGCGTTTCGCCGGTTCGGCTCGGGTCCCAACCTTCTCCTCATCACGGGCGAGCACGGTTCGCTGACATCCTGGGACCCCGAGGTGCTCCTCGAACTTGGCCTGTACTACCGGGTGACGGTCTTCGATCTGCCAGGGGTCGGCTACTCGCAGCCGAGTGGGCGTACGGCCTCGCTGTCGTCGCTCGCCGACGTGACGGCTGGGTTGATCTGGTCGCTCGGTTTGACGCGGCCGACCGTGCTCGGCTGGGGCTTCGGCGGCGAAATCGCGATGGCGTTGGTCGAGCGCCATCCGGGCCTCGTTTGGCGGCTCGTTCTCGCCGACGCGATGGCGGGTGGGTCGGCTTCTTTCCGTCCGGCAGAGACGGTCGCGCAAACGCTCGCCTCGCCGTTGGCGACGACGGAGGAGATCTCCCGGCTGTTCTTCCCGACGCGCGCG
>DASPQJ010000027.1:0-52425 GCA_035625025.1 Acidimicrobiales bacterium | reverse complement strand
GCTTCCGGGGTATCCGTGGGCGCTGGGGAGCGACAGGCGAACCCTGCTGCGCGGCACATTCAGGATCGTGGGTCGGATCCTGATCTCGACCGTTGTCAGCGTAGTCTCGGGGCGCGGTCCCAAACCCACTACCCTTCGTTGCCGCTTGTGTCGTGAGCCGTTACACTGTTCTTGTCACCCGCCCGTCTGAGGTGATATCGCGCGCAAGCCGATTCCCTCTGGCAGGTGGCAGGAGACCCCGTACCTGTCGAAATCGCGCCTCGTGCTACCCGTGCGAATCGTTCGTCGAAAGCCTTGGGGGGTTGATTCGCCGCTACGCCCCTCGAAATCGATCCGGCGTGCGGTCTGCAGTTGAACGGGACCCGCGAAACGCGACGACCCGGTCCTCCGCCCGAGGCGGATCGGCGGGTGCAGGTGAGGGTTCCTCCTCCGAACTTGGATTCACGACATACCAGGAGCAGAGTCGATGGCTGAAGAGCAGCTTGAGCGCTCGATCCTCGAACGCAAGGAGCGTGATGAGCTCCACGCGATCGCGTCGGCGATGTCGCTGACGCCCGCGCCGCGGTCGAAGAAAGCCGACATCATTGACCTCATTCTCGAGGCGACGGGTGTCGACGTCGGCGGGGATGGGAGCGAGGCGGTCGGAAACGGTGCCCGTGGGACCGGGTCCGGAACCGTGGCGAACGATGAGACTTCCGCGACCGACGACGCCGCGCGCGTTGCCGGCTCAAACCGCGAGGATCAGTTCCCGCCGGAAGTGGCGGTGGCCGATCTGCCAGGGAGCATTCCCTCAGCGGAATCGACGCCGGGCGGCGAGCTCTTGCTGGACGCGTCGGAGCCGCGCCCGGCGCCTCGGTTCGATGAGGCCGACGACGTCGCCTCCATCCCCTCCTCGGCCGACGGGGACCTCGATGACCTGCGACAGCGCACCAACGATCGCCGTCCACCACGAGCCGCGATGAGTCGCGAGGTCCGCCAAGCGGGGGACGG
Source organism: Acidimicrobiales bacterium (assembly GCA_035625025.1). Lineage (GTDB taxonomy): Bacteria > Actinomycetota > Acidimicrobiia > Acidimicrobiales > Bog-793 > Bog-793. Next base: position 51,435 of record DASPQJ010000027.1, on the reverse strand, counting down.
TCATATCGACACGGCGAACCGGCGCAGCCGAAGGCGCCGGGGTCGTGAACGTGGCGAGGTCCAGCCGGGCCAGGAGGTCCCGTGGCAGGGCGAGCTCGTGCCCGTGAAGGGCCTGCTCGATCTCCGTGACGAGGGCTACGGCTTCCTGCGTACCGGGGGGTACCTGCCGAGTACGCGCGACGTCTACGTCTCGGTGAGCCAGGCGCGCCGATTGGCCTTGCGCCGCGGCGACGCGATCGAGGGCGCTTGCCGGCCTGCCGGTCCGAGCGAGAAGTACCCGGCGCTCATCCGCGTCGACTCGGTCTCGGGGCTCTCTCCCGACGAGGCCCGGCTGCGCCCCCATTTCGAGGACCTCACGCCGCTGTTCCCGGACAGCCAGCTGCGCCTCGAGCTCGGCAGCGACCCGCGGAACCTGACGGCGCGCATCGTCGACCTCCTCTCGCCGATCGGACGTGGCCAGAGGGGGATGATCGTCTCGCCGCCCAAGGCTGGCAAGACGTACGTCATGAAGCAGATTGCCCACTCGATCGAGGCGAACGACCCCGACGTTCATCTCATCGTGCTGCTCATTGCCGAGCGCCCCGAAGAGGTCACCGATATGCGCCGGACGGTGAAAGGCGAGGTGATCGCCTCGACCTTCGACCGGCCCGCCGACGAGCACACCGCAGTCGCCGAACTGACGATCGAGCGGGCGAAGCGGCTCGTCGAACTGGGACGGGACGTTGTCATCTTGCTCGACGGGATCACGCGGCTCGCCCGGGCCTACAACCTCGCCCAGCCGGCCACCGGCCGGATCATGTCCGGTGGCGTCGACTCCGGCGCGCTCTACCCGCCGAAGCGGTTCTTCGGCGCGGCGCGCAATGTGGAGGAGGGCGGGTCGCTCACGATCCTCGCCACGGCTCTCGTGGAGACCGGTTCGAAGATGGACGAGGTGATCTTCGAGGAGTTCAAGGGAACTGGGAACATGGAGCTCCGGCTCGACCGGCGTCTCGCCGAACGGCGCATCTACCCGGCGATCGACGTCAACGCGAGCTCGACCCGCCACGAGGAGCTGCTCTTCGAGCGCAACCAGCTCCAGCAAGTCTGGAAGCTCCGCCGGGTGCTCAATGCGCTGAGCAGCGAGGGCAACTCCGCGGCTGGTCTCGAACTACTGATGGACAAGATCCGCACGACGGCTTCGAACGACGAATTCCTGGCGGAGATCGCCAAGGCGCCGCAGCCGACCGCGTAAAAGACCGGGTGGGGGCGGGTCGCGCCGCCGCTAGCATGAGGGAGCCATGAAGGCCGACATCCATCCGAGCTACGTCACGACAACGGTGCGGTGTTCCTGCGGGAACACGTTCACGACGCGTTCGACGAAGGCGGAGTTGCACGTCGAGCTCTGCAACGAGTGTCACCCCTTTTATACGGGCAAGCAGAAGCTCGTCGACACCGGCGGTCGTGTCGAGCGCTTCGAACGCCGTTACGGCCGGCGGACCAAGAGGCGCGGCTGAACCACCGGGTCGGCCGGAGACCGTCGCCGACCTGCGGGTAGCCTTGGAACGTGCGAGAGGTCGATCGATTCGCGGAACTTGAGCGCGAGTACGAAAACGTCCTCGCCCAGCTGTCCGGGCCCGACATCGCCGGAGATCGCAAGGGCCTCCGCGAGTACTCGCGTCGCCTCAAGGCGCTCGAACCTGTCGTGAGGACAATCCGCGCCCTGCGTGGTGCCCAGAGCGACGTCGCCGCGGCGCGCGAGATGGTCGATGACGCCCCGTCCGGCGAGCGCGAACTCGCCAAGTCGCAGCTCGCGGAGGCGGAGCAGCACGCCGCTCAGCTCGAGGCGGAGCTCGGCCGCCTGCTCGTGCCACGCGACGAGAACGACGGCCGGAACGTCATCGTCACGATCCGCGGGGCGGAAGGCGGCGACGAGGCGAACCTGTTCGCGAGGGACCTCTACGACATGTACCTCCGCTACGCGGACCGGCGGCACTGGCGAATCGAGGTCCTGAACCTGCAGGCATCCGACCTAGGAGGCATCGACGAGGTGACGTTCCTCGTGAAGGGCCCTGACGCCTGGCGGCGACTCAAGCACGAGGGGGGCACCCATCGCGTCCAGCGCGTACCGGTGACCGAGTCCCAAGGCCGGGTCCACACCTCGTCGGCCGCCGTCGTGGTCCTCCCGGAGGCGGACGAAGTCGAGGTGGAGATCGACCCGGCGGACCTCCGGATCGACGTGTACCGCTCGACCGGGCCCGGTGGACAGTCGGTGAACACGACGGACTCGGCGGTGCGAATCACTCACGTGCCGACCGGTCTCGTCGTCGCGATGCAGGACGAGAAGAGCCAGATCCAGAACCGCGCCAAGGCCATGCAGGTCCTGCGGGCGCGCCTCGCCAGGCTCGAACGCGACCGGGTCGAAGCGGAACTCTCCCGCGAGCGGCGCGAGCAGGTGAAAGGCGGCGGCCGCGCCGACAAGATCCGCACGTACAATTACAAGGAGAACCGCGTCACCGATCACCGTGTCGGTCTCACACTCCACAAGCTCGACCGCATCCTGCAGGGTGATCTCGATGAACTCGCCGATGCGCTCCTCACGGACGAACGATCCCAGCAGCTCGGCGCGACCGGCTGAGACTTCGCCGTGGCGCGACCTGTTGCGCACGGCGCGAGCGAGCCTCGGTGACGCGAACGAGGCATTCGTCCTCGCGGAGGAAGCCGCCCACGTGTCGCGAACCGAGCTCGTGCTCGCCCTGGACACGGTCCCCCGGGCCTCGGACCGGGCGCGTTTTCAGGCCCTCGTCGAAAGGAGAAGCCGTGGCGCACCGCTCCAGCACGTCGTCGGACACTGGGGATTCCGCCGTCTGGACCTTTTCGTCGACGGGCGCGCCCTCGTGCCGCGACCCGAAACCGAGTTCACGGTCGAGGTGGCGTTGGCCGAACTCACCCGTCGGCGGTCTTTCGGTGAGCCGGCTCTCGTCGTCGAGCTGGGAACAGGTTCGGGGGCGATCGCCTGCTCGCTCGTCGCGGAGCTGGACTCGGTCTCCGTCGTCGCGACCGACTGTTCGGTTCGGGCGCTCGAGGTCGCGGGGGTGAATCGAGCGCGGCTCGCCCGTAACCAGGCAAACCGAGTCGAGTTCCGCCTCGGCGACTGGTACGCGGCGCTCGACCCCTCGATCGCTGGGAGGGTCGACCTTGTCGTCGCGAACCCGCCGTACATCGCGGCGTCTGAGTGGTACGACCTCGACCCGGTCGTGCGGGATTTCGACCCCCCCGAGGCACTCGTCGCCGGCGAGACGGGACGCGAAGCAATCGAGAAGATCCTGCGAGGGGCATCTGCCTGGCTAGCGCGCGACGCGGCCGTCGTCGTCGAGATCGCGCCGAACCAGGCGCCTGGTGCGGTCGCGTTCGCCTTCGAGTGCGGCGCGAGAGACGTCGAAGTCCGACGCGACCTCGCCGGCCGGGACCGCGTCGTGGTGGTTCGCTGGTGACCCCGGACCGCAAATCGATCTCCGTCGGTGATCTCGTCCGGGCGCTCGAGCGCGGCGAGGTCGTCGGGCTCCCGACCGACACCGTCTACGGGCTCGCCGCTCGCCTGTCCCAGCCCACCGCGGTCGACCTGCTCTTTCACCTCAAGGGAAGGCCCCGCGATCTGGCCATCCCGGTCCTTGTCGCCGATCTCGCCCAGGCGGAGGACGTCGCTGGTGGCGCCGATCCCCGGCTGACCGTCCTCGCCGATCACTTCTGGCCGGGCGCGCTCACCGTCGCCCTCCGTCGGGGACGGGACACGGAGCCCGATCTCGGCGGTGATCCGGCGACGGTCGGTGTGCGCAGCCCGGACGACGACGTCATCCGGGCGTTGTGCCGGCGAGTCGGACCGCTCGCGGTGACGAGCGCCAACCGCCACGGAGACCCTCCGGCGAGGACCGCGGTCGAACTCCGTTCGACTTTCGACGCCGACGTCGGCACCGTGTTGGACGGCGGGGTGCGTGACGGCCAGCCGTCGACGGTCGTCTCCATCGTCGAGGCCACGCCGCGCTGCGTGCGGGAGGGAGCAATTCCATTCGCCGAAGTCATAGCCGCGCTCGACGGGCGGCCACGGCGCTGAGCGGTCCGGGTCAGGACCGCGCAGGAATTCCGCGAAGCGAGTAGGGCGCGAGACGCTGTGCCGCTCGGACACCGGCGCCGCCCGAGCTCGGCGACATGGCGAGCTCGGGCGGCAGACGTGGCTCCGCGACCCCGCGGCGGTGCCACGCCGCGCTGGAAACTCGGCCGCAAGGCGGATGCGATGATCGGGAGAGCGCCGCGCTCCACCGATCGTTGCGGGGAAGCCGAGCCCGCGGTCCGCGTAGACTGCACGGGCATGCACATCGTCCTCGGCTCGGACCACGCGGGCCTCCATTTGAAGGACCTCCTCGGGGGGCACCTCACCGAAGGCGGTCATGAGGTTGTCGATCTCGGCACCCATGACGAATCAGCGGTCGACTACCCGGATTTCGCGGCGGCGGTCGGCCGGGCGGTCGTCGCCGGCGATGCCGACTTCGGCGTGTGCGTCTGCGGGACCGGCATGGGCATCGCGATCGCGGCGAACAAGATCCACGGCGTGCGTGCCGCTGTCGTTCATGACGTCACGTCGGCGCGCCTCGCGGTGGAGCACAACAACGCCAACGTCGTCTGCTTCGGTGCCTGGCTTATCGGGTCCGTGGTCGCCACCAACGCGCTGGACGCGTTCCTGGGGTCTTCCTTTGCTGGTGGGCGCCACATTCCCCGGATCGAGAAGATCACGCGCCTCGAAGAGAGCCAGTGACCGAGCCTTTTGACGACGCGCTCGGTGCCGACCCCGAAGTCGGGCGCATCGTCGCCGCCGAGCTCCGAAGACAGCGGACCACGATCCAGCTGATCGCGTCCGAGAACTTCACGTCGCCCGCCGTCCTGGCCGCGACAGCTTCCGTGCTGACGAACAAGTACTCCGAGGGTTACCCGGGTCGTCGGTACTACGGAGGCAATGTCTTCGCGGATGAGGTCGAAGAGCTCGCACGCGAACGGGCAAAATCGTTGTTCGGGGCGGAGCACGCCAACGTCCAACCACACGCCGGGGCGCCGGCGAACCTCGCGGTGTACCTCGCGCTCGTCGAGCCGGGCGAGACGATCCTGGCCATGCGCCTCGACCAGGGAGGTCATCTGACCCACGGTTCGCCGGTCAGCGTGACTGGGAAGTTGTACCGTTTCGTCTCCTACGGAGTGACCGCCGCGCAGCCCGACGGGTCGGGGGAGCGGATTGACCTCGACCAGATCGCCGAGCTCGCGCGCCGGGAGAGGCCGAAGCTCATTGTGGCGGGCACCACGGCGTACACGCGCCAGATCGACCCGGCACCTTTCCGGGAGATCGCCGACGAGGTCGGGGCGCTCTTCATGTTCGACGCCGCGCACCCGGCGGGACTGATCGCGGCGGGCATGCACCCGAGCCCCGTCGGGGTCGCTGACGTCGTCACCCTCACCACGCACAAAACGCTGCGCGGGCCGCGCGGCGGAGCCATCCTCACGAGCGAGGAGCGTGCTCGCGTCATTGACGCGGCGGTGTTCCCCGGCCTGCAAGGCGGGCCGCTCGAACACGTCATCGCCGCGAAGGCAGTCGCGTTCGCCGAGGCGGCGCGTCCGTCATTCAAGGAATATGCCGCCCAAGTTCTTCTCAACGCCGCGGCACTGGCGGCGACCCTTGCTGAAGAGGGCTTCCGTCTCGTCGCGGGCGGGACGGAAAACCACCAGGTGATAATCGACCTGCGGTCGTTCGATCCCGAGCTCACCGGCAAGGCGGCCCAGGACGTGCTCGACCGGACCGGGATCACGTGCAACCGGAACCAGATCCCCAACGACCCCCGGTCCCCGTTCGTGACGAGCGGCCTGCGTCTCGGCAGCGCGGCCGAGACGACGGCCGGGATGGGCGAGCGAGAGATGGCGCGGGTCGGCGAGCTGCTCGCGACGGTGCTGCGTCACCGTGATGAGGAAAAGGTGCTCGACGGCGTACGCGCCGAAGTGCACCAGATGTGTGCGCAGTTCGACCCCTACCGCTCGTTCGGTGCCCTGTCGGACGCGCCGCCCAAAGGAGGCGATTCCGCCTAGGTGGGCCTGTACGGCGAGTACGCGCTCGTCTTCGGCGTGGCGACGGCCGGGACGTACCTGTTCGCTTTCCCGGTCCGGCGCCTTGCCATCCGTTTCGGGGCTGTCGACCGTCCCGACAGCCTCCGCCTGCACGCCGGGCCCATTCCGACGATCGGTGGCGCGGCGATGTTCCTTGGCTTCGCGACCGCCATGGTGGTCGCCTCCCAGCTCGGCGCGCTCGGGCCGGTCTTCCGAGGGTCGTCCGAGCCGCTCGGGGTCGTGCTCGCCGCGCTCGTCATCTACGTCGTCGGGCTGGTCGACGACATCCGCGACATCTCGCCGCCGGCGAAGGTCGCGGGCCAGGTCCTGGCGGCAATGGTTCTGCTGTTCCTCGGGGTCACGATGTACTACTTCAAGATCCCGTTCGTGCCCACGATCTTCGTTCTCTCGCCTTCGATCCTGCCGCTCGTGACGGCGGTCTGGGTCGTCGTCATGGCGAACGCGGTGAACCTCATCGACGGGCTTGACGGTCTCGCGGCCGGGATCATCGCGATCGCGGCCGGCACGCTATGCATCTACGGGCTACGCCTCGAGGTCCTCGGGAATCTCTCGGCCGACAACCTCGGTCCGCTGGTGGCGGCGATCACGTGCGGCGTCTGCATCGGCTTCTTGCCGCACAACTTCCATCCGGCCCGCGTGTTCATGGGTGACGGCGGGGCGCTCTTCCTCGGTCTATTGATGGCGGCGGCGACGATGGTGATCGGCGGCCGGACGACCGCCAACGGGACGGCCGCGACCGACGTCACCGGACTCACGTTCTTCCGCTTCGCTCCCCTTTTCATCCCGATCTTCATCCTCGGCGTGCCGCTTCTCGACACGGCGTTCGCGATCGTGCGACGGACGGTGCGCGGGTCCTCCTTCGCCGAGCGGGACCTCGGCCATCTCCATCACCGGCTCGTCCGGCTCGGCCACGGCCATCGGCGCGCCGTGCTCATCCTGTGGGCGTGGACCGCCGTGTTTTCGATCTTCGTCCTGCTTGTGACCTTCGGGTTACGGTTCAACGCCTTCGTCCCGTTCGTCGCGGTGTTCCTCGTGGCGGTGCTCTACACGGTGTTTCGCCCGGGCGCCGGCTTGCCGACACCGCTGGCGGCAGCGGACAGCTCTCCGGACGAGGCAACTGAAGACGTGCCGGCCGGAGTGCCCGGGAAGCAGCCGATCTCGGTCGTCATGTCGACGGCCGCGGGCGTCGCCGTGGCGGGTGAACGGGATCTCGCCTCGCCGAAGCGACGCCGGCGGCGCGTCGCGCGTCGGGTCCGTCGCGAGCGCGGGCCGAAGACCGCGGGCCACGAGGAATCTGGAGCTGCAGCTCCACCGGCGCGTTTTACCCGCCCAGGCGACGAAATGGGAGGATAAGCGCAGCGTGACAAGGCAGACGGGCCCGACGTACGTCGAGCTCGCCGGCATGGGCGTGACGGCCGGAGCCTGCGTCGCCGTCGGTGTCGGCGGTGGCTACTGGATCGGGGCGGTGACCGGAGGCGGGCCGGCGGTGACGTTCGCAGGACTGGCGCTGGGAGTGCTCGCCGCCGTGGCGGCGATCTACTTCAAGATCAAGATGTACCTGTAACCTCGTTGCAGCGCGGCCACGGAGCGACGCGCCCGACAGCACCGAGCTGAAAATGGACCGGTTCACGACGTTTTTTGAGCAACTGCCGTTGCCCGAGGTCGCGCATCTCGTGCGGCGGACGGTCTACGGCGGCATCGTCGTCGGTGTGGCGACACTCGTCGTCTCCGCCGTCCTCGGTTATCCGCTCGTCGGCGTCGGAGGCTGTGTCGGCCTCGGCCTCGGTCTGGGGAACATTCGCCTCCTCACGCGATCCGTGGCCAAGTTGAGCTCCCGGTCCGAGGCACATCCGCGACGCCAGGTGGCGTCGCGCACGCTGGCACGCCTCGTCCTGACGACGGCGATCGTCGTCGGGCTCGCCTTTGCGTCGGTGCAGCTCGGCTTTGGCGCAGCCGGCGGGATTGTCGTCTTTTACTTCCTCTACATGGCGAGCCTGGTCCGGTCGCTCCTGCCACCGGGCGCGACGACGGGAGTCGCGCGATGACCGGGGGGATGCTCGCGACGACGATCAACATCGGTACGCACATCACGTGGAAGATCTTTGGCCTGACAATCGACGTGGACACCGTGTTGTCGACGCTTGTCGCGGCGGCGATCATCCTCGGGATCGGCTTCTACCTGAGGGCGAAGGCGACGTCCGGGGCACCGGGGAGGCTTCAGCTCGCCTTCGAGGCGATCGTGCAGGCCATCGACCGTCAGGTCGACTCGTCGATGGGCGATGCTGGCAAGCCGATCGTTCCGCTCGCGTTCACGCTGTTTGTGTTCATCCTCATTGCCAACTGGCTCGAATTGATTCCGACTGGCCACACGCCGCAGTATCTCCCTGCTCCCGCGGCGGACGTCAACTTCACCGCCGCGCTTGCCGTGTTCGTCATCGTCCTCGTGCACGTGACCTGGATCCGCAGACAGGGATGGAAGGCCTACCTCGGCCACTATCTGCGCCCTTACAAGGTGTTGCTGCCGATCAACGTCATCGAGGAACTCGTCAAGCCGGTCACGCTCGCCTTGCGGCTCTTCGGCAACATGTTCTCGGGGGCGCTGCTGCTCGTCATCATCGCCGGGCTCTTCCCCGCGTCGTGGATCGCGCCGATCCCGATCCTCGACGTGATCTGGAAGCTGTTCGAGGGGCTGTTCGTCGGCCCCATTCAGGCGTTCATCTTCTCGCTCCTCACCATTCTTTACTTCCAGTCGGCAATCGCGGGAAGTCCCGAACTCGAGTCGGGGAGAACGCGGTAGCCAGGGATCCCCAACCACCGACGACAGGAGAAGCAAATGGCGGACACGACGCAGCAAGCGATCCAGCTTGCCGGCGCGCTCATTGGCGGAGGGCTTGCGCTCGGTGGCGGGGCCATCGGCGCGGCGATCGGTGACGGCCTGGCCGGCAGTCAGACGATCGCCGGAGTCGCGCGCCAGCCTGAGGCACAGGGACGGCTGTTCACGATCATGTTCATCGTCGTCGGTCTGGTCGAGGCGATGTACTTCATCAACCTCGCCTTCATGGCGCTGTTCGTCTTCGTGCTCTACAAGAAGTAACGGAAACGGCCGTGCTGCTCGCGGGCTCATCGGGGTCGACCAGCAACTTCATCCTGCCGAACGGTACGTTCTTCGTCGAGCTCTTCATCTTTCTCGTCGTTCTCGGCGTGATCGCCGGGTTCATCCTCCCATCGCTACGCCGCGTTCTCGAGGAGCGCGACCAGGTGCTCGTCAACGCGCAGCGGGCCTCCGACGCCGCGCACGCGAAAGCCGTGCAACTGCAGAAAGAACGGAACGACGTCCTTGAGATCGCGCGGGTGAGGGAGCGCGCGATCCTCGAGGAGGCCGCGCGATCCGTCGAGGAGCTGATTGACGAGGCGCGGGCGCGAGGCCAGGTCGAATATGACCGCCGTGTGGCCGACGCGACCGGCACGATCGAAGCCGAGGGGCGACGCGTCTATGAGGCTGTCATGGCGGGGGCGGTCGAGCTCGTCATCGGCGCGGCCGAGCGAATCGTCGGGGGTGGTCTGGACGCCGACCGCCACCGGGAGACCATCGCCGCCGAGCTCGCCGACGCGGATACGTCGACACGAGTCAAGTGACGGGTCGCGCGTGATTCTCGCCTCGTCGGATTTCGGACTGAGCTTCGCCCTCGAATGGGTGGCGTTGGCGATAGTCGTCTCGTTGGTCGTGCGCTACGTCGTCCCATGGTTGGGCGCGCAAATGAACGCCCGAGCTGAAGCAATAGGCGCCGAGCTCGCGGCCGGCGAGCAGGTCTGTGTTGCTGCCGAGCAGCTTGTCGCGGACTGTGCAGCGGCATTGGAGCAGGCGAAGGCAGAGGCCGCGGCGATCGTCGCTCGGGCGCGAGACAACGCCGAGCACGTTGTGGCCGAGGGTCGGGCGCGTGCGGACCGGGAGTACGGGCACGCTCTCTTCCAAGCCGAGGTCGCGATCGACCTCTCCCGCGCCCACTTGCGCGAGGAAGTCATCGCGCGCGTGGGCGCTCTCGTCGTCACCGCGGCGACGAACGTCGTCGCCGCGGAACTCAGCGATCAAGGTCACCACCGACTGATCGGTGAGGCGATCGTGGCCGCTGAGTCCGGGGAGGCGAGCTAGAGGTGCGCGAGTTCGTGCGCGGTTACGCCGCAGCGGTCTTCGAGACCGCGCAGTCCGCCGGCCGACTCGACACCGCGCGCGACGACCTCGTCGGCTTCGCCCGGGCGCTGAACGCATCGGACAAGCTCCGCCTCGTGCTTACCGACCCGATGAATTCCACGACAACACGCCGCGCGATTGTTGCGGAACTCCTCGCCGGAAAGGCGACACCCGAGACCGCGGCGCTCTTTTCCTTCGCCGTGCGCGTCGAACGTCCCGCGGAGCTTCCGGTGTGCGTCGCCGTCCTCGTCGAACTGGCCGAGGACGAGTGCCGTCGCGCGGCATCCCGCGTCGCCGTGGAGATGGAGCCAGCGGCGGCGCGCGGTGCCATCCGTGAACGGATTCGCGGTTACGGCGAGCGGGTGTTTCAGGAGCTCTCCGCCCCGCGTCAAATGGACGAGGTCGAAGACGAACTGTTCGCGATCGCACGACTCATCGACGCCAACCGTTCACTCCGTCAGACCCTTGGCGACGCGAACCGGCCGCTGTCGGGCAGGATCGCCGTCGTCGACGACCTGTTCGGGTCGGCCTGTCATCTGCCGACTGTCCGGATGGTCCGCTACGTGCTGCGCGCCGGCCAGGTGCGCGATCTCGTCGGTACACTCGGATGGCTGGTGGAGCTTGCCGCGGCAGAACGCGGGCGCCGGGTCGCTGCGGTGCGCAGTGCCGTCGTGCTCAGACCTGCCGAGAAGAAGCGGATCGGCGCGGCGCTCAGCCGGATCGTCGAACGGGATGTCGAGGTGCGCGCCATCATCGATCCGACGGTGATCGGTGGGATTCTCGTTTCCGTCGGGGACCTCGTCATCGACGGGACCGTTCGGCTGCGCGTCGAGCGTTTGCGGGACTTGCTCGCGCAGACGAGCTGAAGACTAAGAAGGGCTGGACATGGGCGAGCTGTCGATCGACGCGGACGAGATCAACGCGGTGCTCGCGCGACATATCGATGAGCTGACGACCGAAGTCGGCGCGGAACAGGTCGGCCGTATAGCCGAGGTCGGCGACGGGATCGCCCACATTTCCGGATTGCCGCACGCTTCGGTGAACGAGCTGCTCGAGTTCGAGAACGGGACGTACGGCCTCGCCCTCAACCTCGACGAGGAGGAGATCGGTGCCATCGTGCTCGGCGAGGTCGAGGGGCTCGACGAGGGCCAGACCGTACGCACGACCGGGAGGATCCTCTCTGTTCCCGTCGGGGATGCGCTTCTCGGACGCGTGGTCAACCCCCTCGGCGAGCCCATCGACGGCAAGGGCCCCCTCGGCGATGTCGAGTTGCGCCGCCTCGAGGTGCAGGCTCCGGGGATCGTCAGCCGCCAACAAGTGTGTGAGCCGCTGCAGACCGGTATCAAGGTCATCGACGCGATCACGCCGATCGGACGAGGACAGCGTGAGCTCATCATCGGCGACCGCAAGACCGGCAAGACGACGATCGCCGTCGACACGATCATCAACCAGCGCGGCGTCGGGGTGAAGTGCATCTACGTCGCCATCGGACAGAAAGGATCGTCGGTCGCGCAGATCGTGTCGACCTTGGCCGCGCACGAAGCGCTCGAGTACACGGTCATCGTCGCGGCTCCGGCCTCGGAACCGGCACCGTTCAAGTACCTCGCGCCCTACGCCGGCTGCGCGATGGGACAGCACTGGATGGAGCGGGGCGAACACGCCTTGGTCGTGTACGACGACCTGTCCAAACAAGCCGAGGCTTACCGCCAGCTGTCGTTGTTGCTTCGCCGACCCCCGGGGCGCGAGGCGTATCCGGGAGACATCTTCTACCTTCACAGCCGTCTGCTCGAGCGCGCCGCCAAGCTCTCCGACGAGTTGGGGAGTGGATCGCTGACGGCGTTGCCGATCATCGAGACGAAGGCCGGGGACATCGCGGCCTACATCCCGACCAACGTGATCTCGATCACCGACGGCCAGATCTTCTTGGAGACCGATCTTTTCAACTCGGGCGTGCGTCCCGCGATGAACGTCGGGAACTCCGTTTCACGAGTCGGCGGTGCCGCGCAGGTGACGGCCATGAAATCGGTCGTCGGATCGCTGAAGATCGACCTTGCCCAGTTCCGTGATCTCGAGTCGTTCGCGACGTTCGGATCCGAGCTTGACAAGGTTTCTCAGGCCCAGCTCGACCGCGGCTACCGCTTGGTCGAACTGTTGAAGCAGGGGCAGAACGAGCCGATGCCCGTCGAAGAGGAGGTCGTTGTCATCTACGCTGGGGTGCACGGCTTCACTGACGCGATCGCGGTGGGCGACGTCCAGCGTTTCGAGTCGGCGCTGCGCGTCAGTTTCCGCACGGCCCACCCCGAGATGCTTGAGCAGATCCGCAAGACGGGCACGCTGCCTGAGATCTTCGAATTTGACGCGGCGATCAAGGAGGTGGTCGCCGGGTTCGCGCCGGATTCCGCGGACGCCGTGACACAGGACCTGGCGCCGAGCCCGGAGCCCGAGCCGATGCCGGGCGGCGTGCCCGAGACCGACCCGCGGGACTGACCGATGTCCTCTGGACAAGAACGGGTCCTGCGACGCCGGATTCGCAGCATCGAATCGACCAAGAAGTTGACGCGGGCGATGGAGCTCATCTCGGCATCGGAGATCGTGCGCGCCCAAGGCCGCCTCGAGGCGAGCCGGCCTTACGTCGAAGGGATCGAGCAGATACTCGATATCACCGCGTCCGGTGTGGGATCTTTCTCGCCAGTCGGCGGCGCGGTGGCGGAGCCGCGGCGGGTCCTCGTCATCGCGATCGTTTCGGATCGAGGGCTCTGCGGTGCGTACAACTCCAATGTCCTGCGCGCCGCCGAGCAGCTGATGCGCGCCGAGGAGACAGAGGGTCGCGCCTGCACGCTGGTCGTCGTTGGGCGACGAGCACAGCGCTTCTTCCGGTTCCACGGTCGGGAGATCGCGAGCTCCTTCGTGAGGATGACCGAGCGACCGACCTTCGAAGACAGCCGCCGGGTCGCCAGAGAGGTCGTCGGACCGTTCCTCGCCGGCACGTTCGATCTCGTCGAGCTGGTTTCGACGCGCTTTCGTTCCGCCGGCATCCAGGTCGTTGAGGTGTGCCAGGTGCTGCCGCTCGTGTCACGGCGCGACGGAAAAGAGAAGTTGGCCCCGTCGACGTCAGCCGCGGGCTTCTACGACTTCGAGCCGCGCGAGGATGAAGTCCTCGTCTCTCTCGTGCCGCTCCACACCGAAACGGTACTCTTTCAAGCGCTCCTCGAGGCCTCAGCGTCGGAGCACACCGCTCGGCAGCGGGCGATGTCCGCGGCGACCGAGAATGCCGACGAGCTCGCGACGACGCTGCGCCGGCTGATGAACCGCGTCCGCCAGGATTCGATCACAAACGAGATCATGGAGGTCGTCGGCGGCGCGGAGGCGATGCGGCTCGCCGGACGCGGGGGCGATTTCGAGCTGCTCACGGCGAGTCCCAGCGAGGAGTAGAGGCGATGTCGACCGAAACCAGCTCGGCGAATCCCGGGGTGCGATCGCTCGAGAACGGCCGGGTCGTCTCGATCACCGGTCCCGTCGTCGACGTGGAGTTCCCGCCACACGCCCTGCCGGAGATAGACACCGCTCTCGCGATCGACCTCGAGCTCGAAGGGACGAGCGTCGTTATCACGGCTGAGGTCGCCCAGCAGATCGGCGAGGGACTCGTCCGGTGCATCTGTCTGAAACCGACTGACGGCCTTGAGCGCGGGGCCGTTGTTCGCAACACAGGTCAGGGCATCACCGTCCCGGTCGGCGACAACGTCCTCGGCCACGCCTTCAATGTCATAGGTGAACCAATCGATACCGACGACATCGGCGAGATCACAGACCGCTGGGAGATCCACCGCGAACCTCCGCCATTCGAAGAGCTCGAGCCGCGCCGTGAGATGTTCGAGACCGGGATCAAGGTGATCGACCTTCTCGAGCCGTACGTGCAAGGTGGCAAGATCGGGCTATTCGGAGGCGCCGGCGTCGGCAAGACGATCCTCATCCTGGAGATGATCAACCGAGTCGCGAAACAGCACGGTGGTGTCTCGGTCTTCGCGGGGGTAGGCGAACGGACCCGCGAGGGAAACGATCTCTGGCTCGAGATGCAGGAGTCGGGCGTCATCGACAAGGCCGTCCTGGTCTTTGGACAGATGGACGAGCCACCTGGCGTCCGCCTTAGGGTCGCGCTCTCGGCGCTCACCATGGCGGAGTACTTCCGAGACGTGAAGCACCAGGACGTGTTGCTGTTTGTCGACAACATCTTCCGTTTCGTCCAGGCCGGTTCCGAAGTGTCGACGCTGCTCGGCCGGATGCCGTCCGCCGTCGGCTATCAGCCGACGCTCGCCGACGAAATGGGCCAGCTTCAAGAGCGGATCACCTCCACGCGGGGACGTTCGATCACCTCGGTGCAGGCGGTGTACGTTCCCGCCGACGACTACACGGATCCGGCTCCTTTTACGACGTTCGCGCACCTCGACGCGACGACCGAGCTCTCCCGCCAGATCGCCGCGCTCGGGATCTATCCGGCGGTCGACCCCCTCGCCTCGACGAGCAGCATCCTCGCTCCCGAGGCCGTCGGTGATCGCCACTACGCCTGCGCGAGCGCGGTGAAACAGATCCTTCAGCGCTACCGCGACCTGCAGGACATCATCGCTATCCTCGGACTCGAGGAACTCAGCGAAGAGGACCGACTGATCGTGACGCGGGCGCGCAAGATCCAACGGTTCCTGTCCCAGCCGTTTTTCGTAGGTGAGGTCTTCACCGGGCTGCCCGGTGTCTACGTGACCGTCGATGAGACCGTCCGCAGCTTCGAGGCGCTCGTCGGCGGTGACCTCGACAACGTTCCCGAGCAGGCGTTCTTGAACGCTGGCGGCGTGGACGACGTCCACGAGAAGGCCAAGCTGCTCGAAGGCGACTGAGAGGGTCGTGCCGACCGTGGGAACTCCATTTCACGTTGAGCTCGTGACGCCCGAGCGGGTGTTATTCAGCGGCGAAGCCGATGAGGTCTCGATGCGTACGGTCGAGGGCGAGATCACCTTCCTCGCCCGGCACGAGGACTACATCGGCGTCGCGGACGTGACCGTCGTGCGCATAGTTGCTGCAGCTGGCGCCGGCGCCGAGAAGACGGAGCGCGAACCGTCCGAGACGCGAGCCGCGGTCCACGGCGGTCTGGTCCGCGTCGATCGCGAGGGTGTCGTAATCCTGGCGGGCGTCGCCGAGCTTGCCAACGAGATCGACGTTGTCCGCGCCCGCGCCGCCCTCAAAGCCGCCGAGGGGAGACTCGCTGCCGGGGAAACGCCGGCAGGGCGCGAGGTCGACGCGGCGACGATCGACGTGTCCGGCCAGCCCACACCCGAGGGAGCCCTCTCGCTCGCCCTCGCCAACTCGCCAGAGGCCGCGATCCGCCGGGCGAGGGTCCGTCTCGAGGCGGCAGGAGCGATCGCCCCGGTGTGACGGCCGACCGGGGTGGCTCGGAAACAACGCCCCGCCGGCGCTTGCTCGTCGCGATGACGGTCGGTGGGCGAGCCGCGGCCGAGGTCGACGGCCTGCGCCGGGCGCTCGGTGGGTCCGGGCTCGGTCGGATCGATCCCCACATCACGCTCGTCCCACCCGTCAACGTGCGCGAGGAGAACGTCGTCGACGTGCTCCGTTTGGTGCGCTCGGTTGCCCCCGATGATCCCGCGGAGGTGCAGATCGGCCCGGCGCGCACCTTCGCCCCGCGGACGCCCGTTGTCTATCTGGAGGTGAGTGGGGACACGGCGAGGATCGCCGCCCTCGCGCGCCGGCTCGCGATTCCGCCCCTCGTCCCGAAGGTCGCGCGATCGGAACGGCCGTTCGTCCCGCACGTCACGATCGGGGGTCGCGTGGCGCGGGCCCGGATCGTCGCCGCGCTCGAGATGCTGGCCGACTTCAGGCTGGCGGTGACGCTGTCGACCCTCGTGCTCTGCGAACAAGACGACGTCGCCCCGCGCCATCCCTGGAGGATCATCGCCGATGTCGTCCTCGGTTCGGGATCGACAGTCGGCCGGGGAGGACGCGAGATCGCCTTCGTTGTCTCGACCATCCTCGACCCTGAGGCCGCGGCCTGGGCGGACGCCACCCCAGGCGAGGACGGGGTCGGCTCTGGCGTGGCGAGCGCGGCGGCCGATGCTCCGTTCGTGCTGACCGCGTACGCAACGGATCGGCCGATCGGCGTCGTCGTGGGATCGGTTCGGGGGTCAACGGTCGAGATCAGCCGGTTGCGCGTCGACGAGAACCGGCGCAACGAGGGCATCGGCGGGCAGCTGGTGCGGGCGCTCGAACGGTCAGCGGCGGGACGCGGCTGGACGCGGATCGTCTTCAGCGCGGTCGCCGACGGTCCTGTCGAGGGGTTCCTTTGCCACCTCGGGTACGGGCGCACGACCCTCTTTGCCGGAACACCCGACGTGCCGCCCCGCGTGGCACTCGAGCGGTCCGTCGGCTGATCCTCGCAACGTTCGGCGGGTTGGCCCGGTCCTGAAGAGCCGTCTGTGTTCGGCGCGGCAGGATCCGGGCGAACGCGATTCCCGGCGCTCTGCCCGTCGATCGGGGGTGGACGTCGACGTGGCGCACTGCGAGCGACCGCGGCAGAGCGGGCCGGGTCGCCCTGGGGGGCCCCGGCGGGGCGGTAGCGTCGCGCCGATGCAGCAGTTCAGGGTGCGGTCGGCAGGGCCGTTGCACGGCGAGATCACCGTCCAAGGCGCGAAGAACTCCGCGCTCAAGCTGATGGCGGCGTCACTGCTGGCCGAGGGGACGACGCGGCTCGCCAACGTTCCGCGGATCACCGACATCGAGACGATGGCGGAGGTCCTGACGGCGATCGGCGCCGAGGTCAGGCGGGACGAGACCGGCGACGTCCTCGTCACCGTCCCGGCGCGCTGCACTCCAGTCGCGCCGTACGAGCTCGTGGAGAAGATGCGGGCGTCGATCGTCGTCCTCGGGCCGTTGCTCGCTCGACATCACTGCGCGCGAGTGTCCCTTCCCGGAGGCGACGACTTCGGCAGTCGGCCGATCGACATCCACCTGCGCGCGTTAACGGAGCTCGGAGCCGAATTCACCACGGAGCACGGCTACGTGGAAGGACGGTGCGACAGGTTCGTCGGAACTCGCGTCGTCCTCGAGTACCCGAGCCACACGGCGACGGACAACATCCTCGCGGCAGCGGTCCTCGCCAAGGGGACGACCTTGATCGAGAACGCCGCCCGCGAGCCGGAGGTGAAGGACGTCGCGGAGCTCCTCATCGCGATGGGAGCGCGGATCTCCGGCGCGGGTACGTCGCACATTGAGGTCGAAGGCGTCGACGAACTCCATCCGGCGTCGCACCGGACGGTCGCGGATCGTGTTGAAGCCGCGACATTCCTCGCCGCGGTCGCCATCGCCGACGGGGAGGTTCATCTCCGCGGCGCGCACCACGAGCACATGGACATGTACCTCGAGAAGCTCCGTGCGATGGGGGTCGACATCGAACCGTCGACGACGGGAGTTTCGGCCCGTTTCGAGGGCAGGCCCGCGGCGGTCGACGTGTCGACACTTCCCTATCCTGGCGTGGCGACGGACTACAAGCCGTTGCTCGTGACGGTGCTCGCTGTCGCTTCCGGCGTGGCGGTCGTGAGCGAGAACATCTACGCGGGACGTTTCCGCTACGTCGACGAGCTGCGCCGCATGGGGGCGGACATCCGAACCGAGGGCCACCACGCCGTCGTGCGCGGTGTCGAGCGTCTTTCTGGTGCGCCCGTGAAGGCTCCCGACATCCGGGCGGGTGCCGCGCTCGTGCTTGCCGGGCTCGTCGCTGACGGCGAAACCTTGGTGGCGGGGATCGAGCACATCGACCGGGGCTACGAGGACTTCGACGAGAAACTGCGGGCTCTCGGCGCTGACATCGTGCGCGAGGATGCTCAACCGAGTGCCCGGTCGTGACGAGGAGCGAGGACTGACGCGCGGACCCGTTCCCACGCGCCCGGTTACGGCCCGCCAGCAGTCGCTTGCCCCGACCGGTTGGCGTCTTCTCGACGACGATCCCCGCTGGTACGAGCGCGCCGTCTTTTACGAACTGTCGGCCCAGAGCTTCTTCGACTCCAACGGCGACGGGTCTGGCGACCTCGCCGGGATCGTCGAGAAGCTCGACTACCTCGTCTGGCTCGGTGTCGACTGTCTGTGGCTGATGCCGTTCTATCCGTCGCCATTGCGCGACGGGGGCTATGACGTCGCCGACTACTTCGATGTCGCGCCGGAGTTCGGGAGCCTCGACGAGATGGTCGTCCTCATCGGCGAGGTGCACAGCCGCGGGATGAGGATCATCATCGACATGGTCCTCAACCACACGAGCGATTCCCACCCGTGGTTCGTCGAGTCGAGATCGTCCCGGGACAACCCGAAGGCCGACTGGTACGTCTGGAGCGACGACAACCAGCGCTACTCGAACATACGGGTGATCTTCTCGGATTCCGAGACGTCGAACTGGACCTGGGACCCCGTTCGTCAGCAGTACTACTGGCACCGGTTCTTTCACTTCCAGCCCGACCTCAACCTCGACAACCCCGACGTCCGCGCGGCCCTGATGTCGGTGATGCGGTTCTGGCTCGACCTGGGAGTCGATGGATTCCGCCTCGACGCCGCGGCGTACCTGTTCGAGAGGGAGGGCACTACCGGGGAGAACCTGCCCGAGACGCACGAGTTCCTGCGGCGGATCCGGGCGGAGGTCGATCGCGACTATCCCAACCGGGTGCTGTTCGCCGAGGTGAACCAGTGGCCCTACGACGTTGCCGACTACTTCGGCGACGGCGACGAGTGCCACATGTGCTTCCACTTTCCGCTCATGCCGCGGATGTTCATGGCGATACGCCGCGAGCACCGTTTCCCGATCACGGAGATCATCGCCCAGACGCCGAAGGCCCCCCGGGGCTGCCAGTGGGGCATCTTCCTGCGGAACCATGACGAACTCACGCTCGAGATGGTGACGGACGAGGAGCGCGACTACATGTACGCCGAATACGCGAGCGATCCCCGGATGCGGAAGAACCTGGGGATCCGGCGCCGGCTCGCCACGCTCGTCGACAACGACCGCGGCGTCGCCGAGCTCCTCTTCGCGTTGCTCTTCTCGCTGCCCGGGGCGCCGGTCCTCTACTACGGCGACGAGATCGGCATGGGTGACAACATCTACCTCGGTGACCGCGACACGGTGCGGACTCCGATGCAGTGGACACCCGACCGCAACGCCGGGTTCTCGACCGCCGACTTCGCCCGGCTCTATCTTCCACCGCTCATGGACCCGGTCTATGGCTATGCCTCGGTCAACGTCGAGGCCGCAACGCGAGACCCGTCGTCGTTTCTGCACTGGCTCCACAGGACGATCGCGGTACGCCGTCAGCACCCGGTCTTCGCGACGGGGTCCATCGAGATCCTGCCGGCGGACAACCCGTCGGTGCTCGCCTACCTGCGAACGCACACGGACCCGAGGACCGGAGACGTGCAGTCGATCGTCTGCGTGAACAACCTGTCGCGTTTCGCCCAGGCGACGGAGCTCAGTCTCGCCCGCTGGAAGGGTTCGCCCCCGGTCGAACTGATCGGTCGTTCGACGTTTCCGCCGATCGGTCTGGGAGGCTATCCGGTCACCCTGGGGCCGCACGGGTTCTTCTGGCTCCAGGTGGAAGGGCGCTGATGGTACTGGCGCGGGATGAACTCGGGGCTCTCGCCCGCTTGTACCTCGACCGCCAGCACTGGTTCCAGCTGACCGCCCCGGGGGCGCGCCTGGATGAGATCGAGCTCGTGTCCTGCGAGATGCTTCGCGACGACTCGCCGCCGCTCGCCCGCCTGTCGCTCCGCTGTCGCGGTCGGCACTTCGGCCTCTTCACCGGGTGGCGGGACGCGACCGAGGCCTCCGACGTCTTGCACGGGCGGGAGGGCGCGATCTTCGGCTCGGCCGTCGACGGTCGACGTCCCGTGCTGGTCTACGACGCGTTGGCCGACGACGTCCTCGCGCTCGAGCTCTTCGCCCGGGCGACACACGGCGGGAGGAGCGCGAGCCGCGTCCGCCAGGTCGCGACCGCCATCTCGCATGCGTCGCTCGTCTACGACGAGCGCTTCCTCATGAAGTGCTACCGGGTGCTCGAGGAGACCGTTCGGCCCGAGATCGAAGTGATGATGAAGCTCGATGAGATCGGCTTCAACGCGATCCCTGCCCCGGTTGCCGCGTGGCGATCCGACGGGTTCGACCTCGCGCTGGTGCGCGAGTTCCTCCCTTCGGCGCTCGAAGGGCGATTGCTCGCTCTCACGTCGTTGCGGGATCTATTGGCGCGGGTCTCCGGTTACGACCGCAAGGACGCGATGGGCGCAGCTCGGCTCGAGCCGGACGACACCTTCGACCCGGTCGCGGCGACGGCGTCGGCCGGAGGGGATCTCGCCTCGGAGATGCGTCGCCTCGGGTCTACCGCGGCGCGACTGCATCTCGCGCTCGCCGAAGCCTTCGGGGCGAGGGACGTCACCCCGACAACCCTCGCCGGGGAGATCGCGCAGCTCGCCTCGAACAGCTTCTCTGGGCGCAAAGCGGGCGACGCGGGGCACGGCGCCGCGGAGTTCGTCGAACGGGTGCAATCGTTACGCCCCGGCGAGGCCGGTTCGGCGATCCGTGTCCACGGTGACTTCCACCTGCGGCGGGTGATGCGCGGCGAAACGGGTTGGATCGTGGTCGGGTTCGGCGACGACCCGCTCTACGCCGGTCCGCTCTCGCTCACCTCGCTTCCGGCGCGGTCAGGAACACCGGTCGAGGATCTCGCCGACATGTGGTTCTCGATCAGCCGGGTTGCCCGGGAAGCACTCGCCCAGAGGCCGATCGCGGAGGTCGAGCTCGCGGGCCAGCTGGCGCGGGAATGGGTGCGGCGCAACCGGCGCGCCTTCCTCGAGGGATACCTCGGGACTCGCGACATCGGCCGGCTGCTGCCAACCGAGAGCGGGATCATCGAGGAGCTCCTGGCCGTGCTGACCGCGGCTCGCGAGCACCGCTTCGGCGGGACGATAACGGGGACCTGACCATCTCCCAGCCGTCGGCGCGCCGTGCCGGCGGACCGCACCGGCCCCGATGGGCGCGCGACCCGTCACATCGGCTGGACTGGACGGCCGTGGCCGACGCGAAATCCCTCGAGTCAGGTGGTGGCGCCTATCTCGACCATGCCGCGACGACGCCGATGCGCGCCGAGGCGGTCGCGGCGATGTTGCCACACTTGAGTGCCGGTTTCGCCAATCCGTCTGGTGTCTACGACGCGGCACGGCGCGCCCGGCGGGCAGTCGACGACGCCCGGGACGAGATGGCGGCCGCGCTCGGCTGCCAGCCGGGCGAGGTCGTGTTCACCTCAGGTGGGACCGAGGCCGACAATCTCGCCGTGCTCGGTGTGCACCGGCGTCTCGGCGGCACCGTCGTCGCCAGCGCGATCGAACACCACGCGGTCCTGAACCCGGCCCGTCGTGTCGGGGCGCGTCTCGTGCCCGCGACGGCCGAGGGACTCGTCGACCTCGACGCGCTCCAGCGGGCGCTCGACCAGACGGTGACGCTCGTGAGCGTGATGGCGGTGAACAACGAGGTCGGGACGGTCCAGCCGATCGGCGAAGTCGTTGCCGCGGTGCGGAAGCGGGCACCGCGGGCTCTCATTCACAGCGACGCCGTTCAGGCGATGTTGTGGTGCGACGTCGCAGGGAACCTTGCAGACTGCGATCTCGTTTCGGTCTCGGCCCACAAGTTCGGCGGACCGAAGGGCGTCGGCGCGCTCGTCGTCCGCGGCCGCGCCGAGAGTGCCCTCACGCCGCTCTGTTTCGGGGGCGGCCAGGAGCGGAGCCTGCGACCAGGGACCGAGAACGTGGCGGGGATCGTCGCGATGGCCGCCGCGGCGACAACGACGACGGTGGAACGCCCCGGGGCGTGCGAAAGGACGCGCGGGCTGCGCGACCGCTTCCTCGTTCAGCTCGCCGCGTCGGTGCCGGAGATGGCGGAGTCGGTCCCCCGGAGGCTGACGGCGCCGGGGTACGCCCACGTCCGGTTCCCCGGCGTCATCGCCGAGGAGCTCCTCGTCCTGCTCGACGTGGCCGGCGTTGCCGCTTCCGCTGGCTCGGCGTGCGCCGCGGGGGCTGTCGAGCCGAGTCATGTCTTGCGCGCGATGGGCTGGAGTGCTCACGAGGCGCGCGAGGCCGTGCGGTTCACTCTCGGGCCGGCGACGAGCGAGGGCGAGATCGACTACGCGACGGGCGTCGTCGCGCAGGCGGTGGCGTCGCTCGCTCGCGCGAAGGCGATGGGAGACTGAGCGCGTGCGCGTGCTCGTGGCGATGTCCGGGGGCGTCGACTCCTCGGTCGCGGCGGCGCTGCTCGTCGCCGAGGGTCACAAGGTCGTCGGGGCGACGATGAAGCTGTGGGGCGGAGCCGGCGATTCGGGTTGCTGTTCGGTCGGCGATGTGGAGGACGCGCGCCGGGTTGCTGATCAGCTGGGAATCGACCACCGGGTGTTCAACTTCACCGACGAGTTCGCCCGTGACGTGGTCGAGCCGTATGTCGCCGACCACGCCCGGGCCCGGACGCCGAATCCGTGCGTCGAGTGCAACCGGGCGGTGAAATTCGGTCACCTGGCGGCCCGCGGCCGCCGGCTCGGCTTCGACGCGATCGCAACGGGGCACCACGCCCGGGTGACGGCCACGGGTGGCCGGGTGACGCTTCGCCGGGGGGCGGACCGGCAGAAAGACCAGTCCTACGTGCTCTCGACACTGTCGGCCCGGGACCTCGCGGACGTCCTCATGCCGATCGGCGACCTCACGAAACCGGACGTCCGCGCGCTGGCCGCGCGCTACGGGCTGCGCACGGCGGGGAAACCCGACAGCCAGGACGTGTGCTTCATCGCCTCGAGGTCCCCAGGTCGGGGACGGTCCGCCTTCCTGTCGGGAAGGATCGCGCTGCACGAGGGTCGTGTCGTCGACGCGGCGACGGGAGCTGAGCTCGCCACTCTCGACGCGATCGAGCTCGTCACGGTCGGCCAGCGCCGGGGTCTCGGCGTCGCGCGCGGCGAGCGACGCTACGCGGTCCGGGTCGATGTCGCCTCGGCGACCGTGTTCGCGGGCTCCCGAGACGACCTGCTGACCGGCGGCGTCGCGTTCTCGGCGCGTACCTGGTTCGACGTTCCCCTGCCGGTGGGATCCCCGGTGCGGGTCCAGGTGAGTGCCCACGGCCCCGAGCGTTCCGCGATCGTGAGCGCTGAGGGGATCGAGTTCTGCCGGCCCGAGCCGCGCGTCGCCCCTGGGCAGATCGTCGCTTGCTACCTCGGCGATACGGTCGTCGGCTCGGGTGTTGCCGGATGACCGCCCGCCCGGGCGACGACGCGCCGCTCGTCGAGGGGCTCGCGAGTGAGCACGCCGCGAGCTCTGGCGCCGACCCGGCGACGCGGGCGGCCGAGCTGCGGACGCTCATCCGCTACCACTCGGACCGCTACCACCGGGACGATGCGCCGGAGATCGCCGACGCCGAGTACGACGCCCTCGTCGTCGAGCTGCAACGGCTCGTAGCCGCCCACCCCGAGCTGGCGACGAGCGACTCGGTCGGCGAGGGGGTCGGCGCGGCGCCCTCGGCGCAGTTCGCGCCGGTGCGCCACGCCGTGCGGATGATGAGCCTCGACAACGTCTTTTCCCTCGAGGAGTTCCAAGCCTGGGGGGAGCGTGTCGAGCGCCTGCTCGCGACGTCAGACGCCAGCCGGGGTGGGACGGTGCGCTACGTGTGTGAGCCGAAGATCGACGGGCTCGCCGTATCGCTCCGCTACGAACGTGGTTCCCTCATCCAGGCCGCGACGCGGGGCGACGGGACGACGGGCGAGGACGTGACGGCGAACGTGCGTACGATCCGCGTCATCCCGGGACGGCTCGCGCTCGACCCCCGCGACGTGCCCGGGATCTTCGAGGTGCGCGGCGAGGTGTACCTGCCGATCTCGGCGTTTGAGGAGCTCAACCGGCGGCAAGCCGAGGCCGGCCTGAGACCGTTCGCCAACCCCCGCAACTCAGCCGCCGGGTCGCTGCGTCAGAAGGCCCCGGCGGTCACGGCGGCCAGGCCGCTGGCGTTCTGGGCCTACCAGGTCGGGGAGGTGGACGGCGGCGCCGCCGGACCGCAGGGCGCCCGACTCTCCTCGCACGCCGACTCGCTCGCGCTCGTCGCCCGAGCAGGCCTTCCGGTCAACCCGGAGACGAGGACGGTCGCCGGCCTGGAGGCTGTCTACGCGTTCTGTCGCCACTGGCAGGACCGTCGGCACGACCTTGACTACGAGATCGACGGCGTTGTTGCCAAGGTGGACGACCTCGCTCTACAGAGGACCCTCGGCGCGACGACGCGCGCCCCACGCTGGGCGATCGCGTACAAGTTTCCGCCTGAGGAGCGCACGACGCGGCTCGAGGACATCCTCGTCTCGATCGGGCGGACGGGGCGGGCGACGCCGTACGCCAAGCTGACCCCGGTCGTCGTCGCGGGGTCGACGGTGGAGTTCGCGACGCTGCACAACGAGGACCAGGTCCGAGAGAAAGACGTCCGGCCGGCCGACACCGTGATCGTGCGCAAGGCGGGCGACGTGATCCCCGAGGTGATCGCGGCGGTGCCGGCGCTGCGTCCTGCCGGGAGCATGCCCTGGCGTTTCCCCGATCGCTGTCCGAGCTGCGACAGCCCCCTCGTCCGGCTCGAGGGTGAGGCGGACACCTACTGCGTGAACCTGGAGTGTCCCGACCAGCTGGTGCAGCGGCTCGTGCACTTCTGCGCGCGCCAGGCGATGGACATCGAAGGTCTCGGCGAGCAGCGGGTCAGACAGCTCGTCGCGGTGGGGATGCTTTCCGACGTCGCCGACGTGTACGCGCTCTCGGCGGAACGTCTTGCCCCGCTCGAGGGTTTCGGGACGATCTCGGCGGGGAACCTCGTCGCGGCGATTGCCGCCTCGCGGACCCGTGGGCTGGCCCGGCTCCTGGTCGGGTTGTCGATCCGCCACGTCGGCTCGACCGTCGCCGATGCCCTCGCTGTCCGCTTCGCCGGTCTTGACGAACTCGCCGGGGCCGCCGAGACCCAGATCAGCTCGGTCGAGGGCGTGGGAGCCGTGATCGCGCAGAGCGTGCGCGCCTTTTTCGCAACGGAGCGCAACGGCGCGGTGATCGAGAAGCTACGCGCCGCTGGCGTGAGCTTCGCCTCTGACCGGTACCGGGCGGGAGAGGCGCCGGAGCTCGTCCAGACTCTCGTGGGACGGTCTGTCGTCGTCACCGGGATTCTCGAGGGTTTCACGCGTGGCGAAGCCGAGGCGGCGATCGTCGCGCGGGGGGGCAGATCGCCGGGGTCCGTCTCCAAAAAGACCACAGCGCTCGTCGTCGGGGCGGAGCCGGGCGTCGCCAAGACCGCCAAGGCTGACGCGCTCGGGATCCCGGTCCTCGACGAGGCCGGGTTCGTCCACCTGCTCGAGAGCGGGGAGATTGGCTGAGGTTGCGCGGGCCGAACGACTACGCGGTGATGGCGCGGATCTCCTCGGCGATGGCAACCTGGCGCGGCGATGGCTCTTGTTGCTGGAAAGCGAGGAGTTTCGTCACATCGCCCTCCATCCGGATCCGTCCCGTCAGGAAGGCCTCGGCGCCCGCCTGAGCGTCGCCCCAGACGAGGACGGCCCTGGCGAGCTCGTAGTCGAGGCGCACGGTGAGTTCGGGCGCCGCGAGGTGGCCGAGATCGAGGTCGGCGACGCCCGTCGAGGTGTCCAGGTGGGCGTCGAGCGTCCCGTCTCCGAACGGGACGCCCTCGATCACGAGGTTCATCCGGACGCTCGTCGTCGTCGGCACCGCCGAGTCGGCGCAGCCCTTGTAGATCGCCCGCGCCGCCACCACCCACCCGGGGCTCAAGAAGGCGTGCTTTGCCGTCACCGTTCCCCTTCGGTCCGCGCCGAAACCGTGTTGGCGTCGCGCCGGGCAGACTACCTGCCGCCAAGGCATTGTCTTTCGGCTCAGTACGATAGGCAGGTGGTCATCACGCTCGTACGGGCCGCGACTCATCAAAGACTGTCGCTCCTCGCGGATCCGCCGTGTCGGGACGACCGAGAGAACCACGGATGCCCGAGGTGAGCGCGTCGTTCTCTCGTGACGACGTCGTCTACGTCGCGCGGCTCGCCCGCCTCGAGCTCGAACCCGGCGAGGTCGACCTGTACGCCGGGCAGCTCGCCTCGATCCTCGACCATGTCGCCGCCGTGACCGGACTGGACACGTCCGCCGTGCCCGCGACGGCGCACCCGCTGGAGATCGAAAACGTCCTGCGATCGGATACGCCCGGTTCGACGCTCGCCCGTGACGAGGTGCTCGCCCAGGCGCCCCGGGCCGAGGGCGGCCGGTTCCGCGTCCCGCCGATTCTCGGAGAGGTGCCGTGAGCGGTTCGACGTGGGAGCGTCCGCTCGACGCCGTGCGGACGGCGCGAGCGGTTCGCTCCGGCGAGATGCGGGCTCGAGACGTCGTCTCGGCGGCGCTCGCGCGGATCGCCGCACACGAGGGTGCCCTGCACTGTTTCAACACAGTGACCACCGACGACGCCGTCGCCGCCGCGGAGAGAATCGACGCCGTGGTCGCGGCGGGAAAGGACCCGGGACCTCTCGCCGGTGTCCCGATCGCGCTGAAGGACAACCTCTGCACCCGGGGGATCGTGACGACGGCGGGGTCGCGCATTCTCGAGGGCTGGGTTCCGCCGTATGACGCGACCGTCGTGCGCTCCGTCGCGGCCGCGGGCGCGGTCGTCGTCGGCAAGACGAACCTCGACGAGTTCGCGATGGGTTCGTCGACGGAGAACTCCGCTTTCGGACCGACCCACAACCCGTGGGACCCGAACCGCGTCCCGGGTGGCTCGTCCGGGGGGAGCGCCGCCGCGGTCGCGGCGGGGTTCGTGCCGATCGCCCTCGGTTCTGACACCGGGGGTTCGATCCGCCAGCCGGCGTCGCTTTGCGGCGTGGTCGGGGTGAAGCCGACCTACGGCCTCGTCTCGCGTTACGGGTTGATCGCCTTCGCCAGCTCGCTCGACCAGATCGGCCCGTTCGCCGTGACGGTCGCCGACGCGGCGACGCTGCTCGACGTCGTGGCCGGTCACGATCCAGCCGATTCCACCTCGCTCGACGTCCGGCCGGAACCGCTGACGAAGCTCCTCGACGAGGGCGTCGAGGGGCTGCGAGTCGGCGTCATCTCTGATTTCCTCGTCGACGCGAGTCCCTCGGTCGCTGCCGCGGTTCACGACGCCGCCGAGGCGCTCGCCGGCGCCGGAGCCATTGTCGAGGAGGTCGCCGTCCCCTCTCTAATGCTCGGTTTGTCGGCTTACTACCTCGTCGCGCCGGCCGAGGCGTCGTCAAACCTCGCGCGCTACGACGGCGTGCGCTACGGGCTGCGGGTCGACGGGCCCGACGTGGAGCAGATGAACGCCCGCACTCGCTCGGCGGGATTCGGCCCCGAGGTGAAAAGGCGCATCATGCTCGGGACCTACGTGCTCTCCGCGGGGTACTACGACGCTTACTACGGCCAGGCCCAACGGGTGCGCACGCTCGTCGCCCGCGGCTTCGCCGAGGCCTACACGCGCTTCGACGTGCTCGTCGGTCCGACGTCGCCGACGGTCGCCTTCGAGATCGGCGCGAAGACCCAGGATCCGCTGGCGATGTACTTGTCAGACCTCTACACGATTCCGACGAACCTCGCCGGCCACCCCGCTCTCAGCGTGCCTTTTGCGCTTTCCGAGGGGCTCCCCGTTGGCGTCCAGGTGCTCGCGCCCTCCCTCGGCGAGGGGCGGATGTTCCGTGTTGCGGCCGTCCTCGAGCGTGGCGCCGATCCTGCGGCGCGCGGGCCGATCGAGCCCCGCCTCGCGGGGGTCCCGCGATGACGACGGACCGTCCGGGCCACCCGGGCTGGGAGGTCGTCGTCGGGCTGGAGGTGCACTGCGAGCTATCGACGGAGACGAAACTGTTCTGCTCCTGCCCGAACGCCTTCGGCGCCGAGCCGAACACGAACGTGTGCCCGGTCTGCCTCGGCTTGCCCGGATCGTTGCCCGTTCTCAACGCCCGCGCCGTCGAGTTCGCGGTGCGCATCGGGGTGGCGCTCGGCTCGCGCGTCGAAGCGTCGATCTTCCACCGGAAGAACTACTTCTACCCCGACATGCCGAAGGACTACCAGATCAGCCAGTACGACGAGCCCATCAACGTCGGGGGGTGCGTCGAGCTCGCCGACGGATCGCGGATCGGCATCGTCCGGGCCCACATCGAGGAGGACACGGGCAAGACGACCCACGTCGGCGGGGGAGGCCGGATCCACGACGCCGACTACGCGCTGGTCGACTACAACCGCGCCGGCGTACCGCTCGTCGAGATCGTCTCCGCCCCGGACATCCGCAGCGCCGACCAGGCCCGTAGCTATGTGAACGAGCTGCGGGCGATCCTCATCGCGACGGGGGCCTCCGACGGTCGGATGGAGGAGGGCTCGCTGCGGATTGACGCCAACATCTCGGTCCGCCCGGCGGGTTCCGACGAGTACGGGACCCGCTGCGAGGTGAAGAACCTCAACTCGCTGCGGTCGCTCGGCCGTGCCGTCGACTACGAGGCCGTCCGCCAGATCGAGGTCCTCGCGGCCGGCGGGACCGTCGTGCAGGAGACCCGGCACTGGAATGAGGAGGAGGGTCGGACATCGTCGCTGCGCTCGAAAGAAGAGGCCTTCGACTACCGGTACTTCGCCGAGCCCGACCTTGTCCCGCTGGCGCCGTCGGAGGCGGAGATCGACGCGGTGACCGCCGACCTCGGGCCGCTGCCCGCCGCCCGGCGTCACCGGCTCGGCGAGCTCGTCGGGACCGACGGGTCGCCGATCCCGGTCGACCAGCTCGCCACCGTCGTCGGCCTCGGCCTCGACGATCTCGTCCTCGGGGCGGTCGGGCACGGCGCCGATCCGCGTCTCGCGCTCGCCCGGGCCGCGAACGAAGCCGCGAATCGCCCCGCCGAGGCGCGCTCCCTCGACCCGGTCGCTTTCGCCGAGCTCATCACGCTCGAGGCCGCGGGACAGTTGTCCGCGACCCAGTCCAAGGCCGTTCTCGCGGCGATGCTCGAGGGCGGCGGCGAGCCGCGACAGATCGCCGCGCGCCTCGGATTCGAAGCTCTCGGCGACGCCGAGCTCGAGGCGGCGATCGACGCCGCCCTCGCGGCCCATCCGGCCGAATGGGCGCGCTTCAAAGGCGGCGACGCCAAGGTGGCCCAGTTCCTCCTTGGCGAGGTGATGCGGGCGACGCGGGGACGGGCGAACGGCAAGGTCGTCGCGGCGTCGTTGGAGGCCCGTCGGAGCTGACCGGGCGGCGACGCCGTGCGTAATCTGGGCCCCATGCTGGCCCCCCGCTCGAACGACGCCCCACGGAAACCCGCCAAGTCCCTGAAGATTCGCAGCCAGGACGTCACCGAAGGGCCACGCCGGGCGGGCGCCCGGGCGATGCTGCGTGCCGTTGGCATGACCGAGGACGATTTCGACCGTCCGCAGGTGGGGATCGCATCGACCTGGAACGAGGTCACGCCGTGCAACTTGCCGCTCAAGCGCCTGGCGAGCCGCGCCAAACAGGGCGTCCGTGACGCGGGCGGCTTCCCGTTCGAGTTCGCGACGATCGCAGTCTCCGACGGGATCTCGATGGGTCACGAGGGGATGCGGGCCTCGCTCGTGAGCCGGGAGGTGATCGCCGACTCGGTCGAGACGATGATGCACGCCGAGCGTTTCGACGCCTTCGTCGGTCTCGCGGGTTGCGACAAGTCCCTGCCCGGCATGCTGATGGCCGCGGCCCGTCTCGACCTACCGATGGTCTTCGTCTACGCCGGTTCGATCCTCCCGGGGCACTGGCGAGATCGAACCCTCGACATCACGAGTGTCTTCGAGGCGGTCGGCGCGCACGCGCGGGGCGACATCGATGACGAGGCGCTCCACGAGATCGAGGCCCGCGCCTGCCCGACCGAGGGGTCGTGCGCCGGGATGTTCACTGCCAACACGATGGCCTCGGTCGCCGAGGCGCTCGGCATGGCGCTGCCGGCGGGGGCGACGCCCCCGGCGGTCGACCCCCGCCGTGACGACATCGCCTACGAATCGGGTCGCGCGGTCGTCGCCCTGCTCGAGAAGGGCATCCGGCCCCGCGAGGTCATGACGAAGAAGGCGTTCGAAAACGCCATCGCTGTGACGATGGCGCTCGGCGGGTCGACGAACGCCGTGCTCCACCTGTTGGCGATCGCCAATGAGGCGCGTGTCGCTCTCTCGATCGACGACTTCAACGTGGTGGGCGGGAGGGTGCCGCACCTCGCGGACATGAAGCCGCACGGCAGGTTCCACATGGTCGATCTCGACCGGGTCGGCGGGGTGCCGGTCGTCCTGCAGCTGCTCCTCGACGAGGGTCTCCTCCACGGCGAGTGCCTCACGGTGACCGGGAAGACGGTGGCGGAGAACCTCACCCGCTTGGCGCCTCCCGCCCCCGACGGCACCGTCGTCCACGACTTTGGCGCGCCGATCCACGCCCGTGGCATCGTCGTCTTACGGGGGAGCCTCGCGCCCGCAGGCGCTGTGGTGAAGCTCGCCGGAGCGGACATCGACCGGTTCGAGGGCACAGCCCGCGTCTTTGACGGCGAGGACGCGGCGATGGAGGCGATCCTCGCCGGTTCGATCGCGTCGGGAACCGTCATCGTGATCCGCTACGAGGGGCCCCGGGGCGGTCCCGGGATGCGGGAGATGCTCTCGATCACGGGCGCGCTCGTCGGCGCCGGCCGTGACAAGGACTGTGCGCTCGTCACCGATGGGCGCTTCTCCGGCGGAACCCAGGGCTTCTGCGTCGGTCACGTCGCGCCGGAGGCGGTCGTCGGCGGGCCGATCGCGCTCGTCGCCGACGGTGACCGCGTCGTCATTGACGCCGGTGCCGAAGTCGTCGACCTCGAAGTCGACCCCGGCGAACTCGCGCGACGCCGCACGCAGTGGACGGCGCCGCCAGCCCGCTACACGACGGGTGCGCTCGCCAAGTACGCCCGTCTCGTCGGGGGGGCAGAACGGGGCGCTGTCACCGGAATCTGAGATGACGAGCAGGCGGCTTGCTGGTCGTGCGACCGTCTGGCAGACTTCAGGCGATGCCGAGGACGTCACTGAGTCTGTCGACGGTCGTAGTTCTTGAGTAGCGCGCGGCGACTCTAACCGTCCGTGCGCCTCCGGCCTCCCGCAAGGGGGGTCGTTCTGTTTTCGGCGGACGGTGGGCGGGACGGCAATCGGTTCGAGGTGACAGCACCCAGGACTTGGGGGATGGGAGACAAGGATGGAAGTGACTGGAGCTCAGGCCCTGATCAAGAGCCTCGAGGCACAGGGGGTCGAGGTCGCGTTCGGCCTTCCGGGGGGCGCCATCCTTCCCGTCTACGACCCGATCCTCGACTCGTCGATCCGGCACATCCACGTCCGGCACGAGCAGGGTGCCGGGCACGCGGCCGAGGGATACGCGGACGCGACGGGAAGACCCGGCGTCGCCATCGTGACGAGCGGCCCGGGCGCGACGAATATCGTCACGCCACTCGCGGACGCCTACATGGACTCCGTCCCTCTCGTCGTCGTCGCCGGACAGGTCGCGGCGGGGGCGATCGGCACCGACGCTTTCCAGGAGGTCGACACGACCGGCGTCACGATGGGGGTGACGAAGCACAACTACCTCGTCAAGGACGCCGCTGAGATCCCGCGCGTCGTCGCCGAGGCCTTTCACATCGCGACGACTGGCCGGCCCGGGCCGGTGCTGATCGACTTTCCGAAGGATGTCGCCAACGCCCGTGTCGACTGGAAAGAGCCCGCGGCGGTCGACTTGCCGGGGTACTTTCCCGCGACGGATCCTGACCCGGGGGCGATCGGGCGCGCGGTCGAACTCATCCGAACTGCCAGCCGACCGGTCCTCTACGTCGGCGGTGGTGTGATCAAGTCCGAGGCCAGCGCGGCGCTCGCCGCGCTGGTCGAGGTGACCGGGATCCCGGTTGTGACGACGCTGATGGCGCGAGGCGCCTTCCCCGACTCGGACCCCCGCTGTCTGGGCATGCCGGGCATGCACGGCAGTTATACGGCCGTGACGGCGATACAGCGGTCGGACCTTCTCATCGCACTCGGCGCGCGCTTCGACGACCGGGTGACGGGCATGGTCTCGGCCTTTGCGCCGAACGCGCTCGTCATCCACGTCGACATCGACCCGGCCGAGATGGGCAAGGTGCGCCGACCGGACGTCGCGCTCGTCGCCGACTGTCGCAGCGCGATCGAGGCGCTCATCGCGGCCCTGCGAGGCGGCGAAGCACTGGATCCGGCGCGACTCGCGTCCTGGATGGCGCAACTCGCCGAGTGGCGGGCGCGGTTCCCCTACACCTACGATCCGGGTGACGGCTCGACGATCAAACCGCAGTACGTCGTGGAGCAGCTGCGGGACGCGACACCGGACGACGTGATCCTCGTCTCCGGCGTCGGGCAGCACCAGATGTGGGCGTCGCAGTTCTGGCGCTTCGATCACCCCCGCACCTGGATCAACTCCGGCGGTCTGGGCACGATGGGGTTCGCAGTTCCGGCGGCGATGGGCGCCAAGGTCGGGAGACCGGACCGGATGGTCTGGGCGATCGACGGGGATGGTTGCTTCCAGATGACCGCCCAGGAGCTCGTCACCATGACGGCGGAACGCATCCCCGTGAAGGTCGCGATCCTCAACAACTCGTATCTGGGGATGGTGCGCCAGTGGCAGCACATGTTCTACCGGGAGCGCTACTCCTCGGTGTATCTCTCGCCCGACCTCCCCGACTACGTCGGCTGGGCGGAGTCGATGGGCTGCGTCGGGCTCCGGGTGACCGCGCCCGAGGAGGTGCGACCCGCGATCGAGAAGGCGAACGAGATCGACGACCGCTCCGTCGTCGTCGAGTTCCGCACGGACGTCGCCGAGCACGTCTATCCGATCATCCCGGCGGGGCACTCGAACGACGACATCGTCGTCCACCCGAGCCAGGCTCAGGACCAATGAACGGAAGGCCGAACGGCAAGGCGCCGTACCACCTGCTGTCGGTGCGCGTTGAAAACAGGGCGGGCGTGTTGGCCCGCGTCGCCGGGCTGTTCGCGCGGCGCGGTTTCAATATCGTCTCGCTCGTCGTCGCGCCGACCCAGGACGAGCGGTTCTCGCGGATCTCGATCGTCGTCGACGTCGAGTCGGCGCCGCTCCACCAGGTGGTCGACCAGCTCGGCAAGCTGATCAACGTCGTCGAGATCAGCGAGCTGCACCCCGATCGGGCCCGGGAGGCCGAACTGCTGCTCGCGACGGTCGGCGTGTCCCCGAGTCGGGCCCCGGGTTTCGTGGAGCTCGTCGGGCGTTTCGGTGCCCGGGTGATCGAAGAGGCGGAGGATGCGGCGATGGTCATGGCCGTCGGCGACACCGCGTCGCTCGACGAGTTCGAAGCCGGGCTCGAGCGCTTCGGGATCGTCGAGATCCAACGCACCGGCAGGATCGGTCTCCCTACACTGAGCCCGACCGCTTAACGAGGTCGGGTGCCCGGCCGGTTCCGCGAGCTGTGCGGGCACCGTGGCGCGATGGAGAAGGCGAGGCAGAGAGGGATGGCGAAGCTCTACTACGAACGGGACGCCGACCGGGGCGCAATCGCCGGTCGCAGGGTCGCCATCCTCGGCTACGGGTCGCAGGGGCACGCCCACGCGCTCAACCTGCGCGACAGCGGCATCGACGTCCGGGTCGGGCTCCGGCCGGGGTCGTCGTCGCGCAAGAAGGCGACCGACGCCGGAATCCGGGTGCTCGACATTGACGAAGCGACCGCCGAGGCGAACGTCGTGATGGTGCTGCTGCCCGACACCGAACAGCCCAAGGTCTACGAGCGCGACGTGGCATCGCATCTCGACCCGGGCGACGCGCTCTTGTTTGCACACGGGTTCAACATCCGCTTCGAAACGATCACACCGCCGCCCGAGGTCGACGTGGCGATGGTCGCGCCGAAGGGACCGGGCCACCTCGTGCGGCGGACCTACACCGAAGGGGGCGGCGTGCCGGCGCTCATCGCCGTCGCCCAGGACCCCTCGGGGGGCGCCCACGAGCTCGCTCTCGCCTATGCGGACGCGCTCGGCGCGACCCGCGCGGGGGTCTTGGAGACGACGTTCACGGAGGAGACCGAGACGGACCTGTTCGGCGAGCAGGTCGTGCTGTGCGGCGGGCTGACGGCGCTGGCGACGGCTGCCTTCGAGACGCTCGTCGCGGCGGGGTACCAGCCGGAATCGGCCTACTTCGAGTGCCTGCACGAGATGAAGCTCATCGTCGACCTCATGTACGAGCAGGGAATCTCGGGTATGCGGTTCAGCGTCTCGGACACGGCCGAGTACGGCGATCTCACCCGGGGCCCGCGCGTCATCAACGAGGCGGTGCGCGCCGAGATGCGGTGCATCCTCGACGAGATCCAGGATGGCCGCTTCGCGGCGGAATGGATCGCCGAGAACGAACGTGGCCGGCCGCTGTATCGAGAGCTCCGGGAAAAGGGTCGCACCCACCAGATCGAGACCGTCGGGGCCGAGCTGCGCGCGATGATGCCCTTCATCGCCGCGGGTCGCCAGCGTTTCGAGGACGTCTCCGGGGGCTAGGGTCCGGGGCGCTCAGGAGAGCTGCTCGACCACCCAGTCGATGCATGCCGTCAGCGCTTCGACGTCGGCGGGTTCGATGGCCGGGAACAGGGCGATCCGCAGCTGGTTGCGACCCAACTTGCGATAGGGCTCGGTGTCCACGACGCCGTTCGCGCGCAAGGTGGCGGCGATTGCGGCGGCGTCGACGTCGTCGGCGAAGTCGATCGTCGCGACGGCGTGACTTCGTTCGGCGGGATTCTCGACGAACGGCGTGGCGAATTTCGCCCTTTCGGCCCAGCCATAGATGATCCCGGCCGAGGCGTCGGAACGCGACGCGGCCCACTCGAGTCCGCCCTGGGCGTTGAACCACTCGATCTGCTCGACGAGCAGCCACAAGGTGGCGAGCGCTGGCGTGTTGTACGTCTGGTTGAGCCGGGAGTTCTCGACCGCGAGGTTGAGATCGAGGAACGGCGGCGTCCAACGTCCGGCCGCCGCGAGCCGGGCGCTGCGTTCCAGCGCGGCGGGCGAACAGGCGGCCAGCCACAACCCACCCTCGGAGCCGAAGCCTTTCTGGGGCGCGAAGTAGTAGGCGTCGCACTCGCCGATGTCGACCCGCAGGCAACCGGCGGCGGAGGTGGCGTCGACGATCACGAGGCCGTCCGCTGCCCTGCCGTCACCGTGCCGGGGACGCTCGATTTCCATCGCGACGCCCGTCGAGGTTTCGTTGTGGGTCAGGGCGTAGGTATCGACGGTGGGGTTGGCGACGGGATCGGCGCGCCTGCCGGGCTCAGCGCGGAGGATCTCGGGGTCGCTGAGGTGAGGTGCCCGGGCCACGGCTGCGGCGAACCGGGCGGAGAAGTCGCCGAACGAGCAGTGCTGGCTCTTGTTCTCGATGAGACAGAACGTCGCGACGTCGAAGAACGCCGTCGTACCGCCGTTGCCGAGGACGATCTCGTAGCCCTCGGGGAGGCGGAAGAGCGCGCCGAGGCCGGCGCGAATCCGTCCCACGACGTCGCGCACACCGGCACGGCGATGCGAGGTCCCGAGGTAGCCGGGCGCGACGGAGGTGAGGGAAGCGAACGCCTCGGCGCGGACCTTGGCGGGGCCGGAACCGAAGCGACCGTCAGACGGGAGCAACAACCTCGGAATCTCGGGCGTGGTCACCTCGGCTCTCCTTCGGGTGTGATTGGCTTCTGGCGCAGGTCCCGTTTCGCACCAGACTGTGCAAGCATGACAGCTGTGAGCACCGAGGCTGATCTCGCGCCGAAAAATGGCCCGACTGGGTCGACGAGACCTGTCGGCAGGGCTTCTTCGGGCGTGTCGCGTCGCATTGGTGCTGTGCCGGCGTCGGCGACGCTCGCCATCGACGCGAAGGCGAAAGCCCTGCAGGAGGCGGGGGCCGACGTCATCAGCTTCGGCGCGGGCGAACCGGATTTCCCGACTCCAGCGCGGATCGTCGAAGCGGCCGTCGCGGCCTGCCGGGACCCGAAGAGCCACCACTACACGCCGACGGCGGGACTGCCGGCGCTGCGCGAGGCGATCGCGCAGAAGACCCAGCGCGATTCGGGGTATGCGGTCGTCGCTTCGCAGGTGCTCGTGACGAACGGCGCCAAGCACGCGCTCGGGAACGCCTTCGCGACGCTCCTCGACCCCGGCGACGAGGTCCTCATCACGGCCCCGTACTGGACGACCTATCCCGAGTCCGTCGTCCTGGCAGGAGGGGTGCCCGTCATCGTTCCGACCGACGAGGCGAGCGGCTTCACGACGACGCCGGAGCAGCTCGCGACTTTCGCGAGCGACCGGACCAAGGTCCTTCTGTTCGTATCGCCGTCCAATCCCACCGGGACCGTTTGCTCGCGCAAGGCCATGGCGGAGATAGGCCGGACTGCCGCCGAGCGCGGCTGGTGGGTGGTCACGGACGAGATCTACGAACATCTCGTCTACGACGGTGCGAAGCAGCACTCCCTGCCGGTCGTCGTGCCCGAGCTCGCCGAGCGTTGCATCGTCGTCAACGGGGTCTCCAAGACGTTCGCGATGACGGGCTGGCGAGTCGGCTGGATGATCGGGCCGCAACCGGTCATCGCCGCGGCGACGAACCTGCAGAGCCAGGAAACTTCGAACGTGAGCAACGTCGCGCAGTTCGCGGCGCTCGCCGCGCTCTCGGACGACACGGACTCGGTCATGGCGATGCACGAAGCGTTCGACCGTCGCCGCCGGAGGATCCACGCGCTGCTGAACGAGATCCCCGGTGTGACCTGTACGAACCCGCTCGGGGCTTTCTACGCCTTTCCCTCGCTCATCGGAGTCCTCGGGCGGTCGCTGCGCGGCCGGCGGGCGAGGTCGACCCTCGAGCTCGCCGAGATCGTCCTCGACGAGGTGAACGTCGCCTTCGTCCCCGG
Organism: Acidimicrobiales bacterium; assembly: GCA_035625025.1. Lineage (GTDB taxonomy): Bacteria > Actinomycetota > Acidimicrobiia > Acidimicrobiales > Bog-793 > Bog-793. The sequence continues at coordinate 14,115 of DASPQJ010000027.1, read as the reverse complement.
CGAGGCGTTCGGCGCCCCCGGTTACGCGCGCTTTTCCTACGCGCTCTCCGATGACGACCTCGAGAGGGGCATCAGTCGTTTCGCGGCTCTCGTCGCGGAGGCGAAGGACTGAGGGCGAGTCGAGCCGGGACGACAGCTGGCTGCGGAGGAAAGACGACCATGACGCGGATCCTCGTTACCGAAGAGCTTGCCCCCCGGGGGCTCGACGTGCTGGCCGCGGCCGGACACGAGGTGGACGTCCGTCTCGGGCTTTCCCACGAAGCGCTCGTCAAGCAGGTCGTCGGGGCCCGCGCCCTCGTCATCCGCTCGGCGACGACCGTCGACGCCGCCGTGCTCGCCGCGGGGCGTGACCTCGTCGTCGTTGGCCGGGCGGGCGTCGGGGTCGACAACGTCGACGTCGCCGAGGCGACTCGGCGCGGGGTGATGGTCGTGAACGCCCCGGAGTCGAACATCCTGTCGGCGGCGGAGCTGACGATCGCCCTCTTGCTCGCGCAGGCGCGCAACATTCCCCAGGCCCACGCCGCGCTCGTCGCCGGGCGGTGGGAACGCTCGCGATGGGAGGGCACGGAACTGTACGGCAAAACGCTCGGCGTCGTTGGCCTCGGGCGGATCGGCGCGCTCGTCGCGCAACGGGCGCTCGCTTTGGGGATGCACCTCGTCGCCCATGACCCCTACGTGGCCGCAGAGCGGGCGAAGAAGATGGGAATCGAACTCACGAGCCTCGAGGATCTCGTCGCGCGGTGCGACTTCATCACGATCCACCTGCCGAAGACCCCCGACACCGTCGGGCTTTTCGGCAAGGAACTGCTCGCCCGGGTGAAGATCGGGGTGCGCATCGTGAACGCCGCCCGCGGGGGAATCATCGACGAGGACGCCCTCGCCCAGGCGATCCGGGACGGCCGGGTCGGGGGCGCGGCGATCGATGTCTTCGCGACCGAACCGACGACGGTCTCGCCGCTTTTCGACCTGCCGTCGGTCGTCGTCACCCCCCATCTCGGCGCGAGCACGAACGAGGCGCAGGACAAGGCGGGAGAGCAGGTCGCGGAGCAGGTCGTGCTGGCTCTGGCGGGCGATTTCGTGCCGTACGCGGTGAACGTCGACGCCGGCGTGGTCTCCGAGACGGTGCGACCTTTCCTCGGGATCTCGGAGATCCTCGGCCGCTTCATGGCGGCGCTGTCCGGGGGGCTGCCTGATGAGCTCACGGTGGAGTGCCAGGGCGCGCTCGCCAGCGAGGACGTCAGCATCCTGACGCTCGCGGTTCTGAAGGGACTGTTCGCGACGGTGACGGACGAGCCCGTCTCCTACGTGAACGCCCGCCAGATCGCCGAGGAGCGGGGGCTCGTCGTGCACGACACCCAGACGACGAGCTCGCCTTACCTCGTCAGCGTGATCACCGTCCGCTCGTCGCGGCACTCGATCTCGGCGACGCTCGTCGGCGGGGCCCCGCGCCTTGTCGAGGTCGACGCTCACTCCGTCGAGATCCCCCCGGCGGACGTCATGGTCGTCGTGCACAACGACGACCGCCCCGGGATGATCGGCATCGTCGGGACGGCGCTCGGCGACGCGGGGATCAGCATCGTGAACATGGCGGTCGGGCAGACCGCCGGCGGCAAGACCGCCCTCATGGTGCTGGCGACGGACCGATCCGTGCCCGAGGAGGTTCTCGCCAAGCTCCGGCGCGCCTCGGGGATCCTCGACGTTTGCGAGGTCACGACGGTCTAGCGCTCAGTCGCCGCCGGACCCTTCGCCGTCGTTCCCCGTCTGCGCCAAGGGCGCCGACACCCGGACCGGCTCGGCGGGGCGGCTCGGCACGGGCGGCCAGAGATCCTCGGTTGCCTTGGCGGCCGCCAACCGGCGGTAGGAGCGGTGGGCGACGAACCTCGGGACGATGCGCGCCGCGGCGAGGACGGCAGCGCTGGCGAGGCCGGTCACGACCCCGATGCGCAGCACCCGCCAGCCGCGTCGCGCCTTCATCGCCCGCTCTTTCTCGTCCCTTCCCGCTCCGCCCGGGGAACGACGCGACCTTCCGATCCGCCGCTCGCCGCAGGTTAGCGGGGTCGGCACGCAGCGTGATCAGCCCCGCGCCCATTGTGTTGTTTCATGCGACCTAGATGCAGGTCGTAGAATATAGAAGGAAGGAGGATCGCCATCGCGGCATCTCAGCAACCCGACGAACGCCAGATCCAGATCCTCATCGTCGACCACGACCCGATCGGGATCGCGGATCTTGTCGCCGCGCTCCCGCTCGCGGTCGAGACGGTCGTGGCGAGTTCGGTCGCGGACGCGCTACGGGTCGGCGACCGGGGCGAGTTCGACCTCGTCATCGTCGGTGTGCCCACGGGTGACGGGGACGGTCTTACCGTCCTCGACGACGTCACGGTCGCCTTCCCCTCGAGCGTCGTCCTCGCGCTCGTCGACAACCCGGACCCGTCCTTCGCCGACGAGGTCCGTCGCCGGGGCGCCCAGGAAGCCCTCCCTCGAGGTGGGCTCACCTCGCCGGAATTCGCCTCGGCGGTGACGCGCCTCGTGGAGACGTCAAATCCCCGGGACGAGATCACGGGACGCGTCGCGCACGTCGAGGGGCTGCTCGCCGCGGTCGCCGAGGGGATCATCGTGCAGTCGGCGACCGGCCGCGTCGTGCTCGCCAACGATCGCGCGCTCGAGATGCTCCAGGTCCCCCGCGAGGTCCTCATCTCTTCCGATCTCACCACCGCCGGTGTCGAGATCCGCTCGGCCGCCGGGAGGTTGCTCGATCGGGACCAGCTTCCGGACGCGGTGGCGCGCCGGACCCGCAGCCCGGTGCCGCCCGTGCTCTTGCAGGTGCGGCGTGGCGACGGCGAGCTCCGCTGGTTCGAGGCGACGACGTCGCCGTTGACGCGCGCCGACCAGGACGAGCCGTACGCGGTCGTCACCGCGTTCCGGGACATGACCGAGACGCAGGCCGCGCAGGAGACGATGGTGAGCGCCGAGCGCCGGGAGCGGTTGCTGCTCGAACACGCCGGCGAGGGCTACCTCCTGCTCGACGCGCACGGCATCGTCGCGGAGGCGAGCGAGCTCGTCGGGCGCTTCTGGCCGCAACAGAGTGTCGTCGGGCGGGACGTGCGCGAACTCGTCGTGGAAGACGACCGGGCCGATCTCGCCGCGCTCTTCGAGGACGTCGTCACCCGCCGGATCTCACCTTTGCGAACCGAGGCACGGGTTCTCGACGCGCGGGGGGAGATCCGTTGGACCGAGCTCACGTTCGCCAATCGGCTCGATGAGCCCACGCTCATCGGGATCGTCGTCAATCTCCGAGACATCACCGACCGCAAGCTCGCCGAGGAATCGGCGATGCGGCTGTCGGCGATCCTCGAGTCGACAGACGACGCGATCTTCTCCGAGACGCTCGACGGGGTGATCACGAGTTGGAACCCGGCCGCCGAGAAGCTCTACGGCTACGCCGCGGCCGAGGCCGTCGGCGGGAGCTCGCTCATCATCGTGCCCGCCGACCGGTTGAACGGTGTCCTCGACATGCGCTCCCGTGTGCTCAAGCGCAAGCGGGTCGAGCTCGCCGAAACCGTCCGACGGCGCAAGGACGGGTCGCTCGTGGAGGTGGCGCTGACGGTCACGCCGCTCGTCGACTCGGCGGGCAATCTGATCGGCTCATCGACGACGTCGCGAGCACCGTCGGCGCGACGGCTGGGGGGTGACGAACCGCGAGGGATCGAAGACCGGTTCCGACTCGGGTTCGAACAGGGCGCGGTCGGGATGGCGATGATCGACGACTCCGACCGCTTGACGCTCGTGAACTCAGCGCTCAGTCGGTTGCTCGGGCGCGACGAGGATGAACTGCTCGGCCACTCCCTGGCCGAATTCCTCCACGTCGGGGACCTCGAAGCCCGCCGCGGCCCGTCTGCGTCGGTCGCAGATGTCGGCCGCTACCCGGGCGAGCGGCATTTCGTCCGCGCCGACGGGACGGTCGTCACCGCGCTCGTCGAAGTGTCGACGATCCGGGGCGACGACGGCACGACGTACCACTTCTGCCAGGTCCAGGACGTCACGAGCTGGAAGAAGAGCGAAGCAGACCTCGGGTACCGGGCGCTGCACGATCCGCTGACGGGGCTCGCCAACCGGGAGATGCTCTCGACCCGGCTCGGCCGCGTCCTTGCCCGCAACGGGAACAGCGGCAGCCTCAGTGCCGTGCTCGCGATCGACCTCGACCGTTTCAAGGTCGTGAACGACGGGCTCGGACACGTCGCCGGTGACCGCCTTCTCGTCGACGTCGCCCAGCGGCTCGTCGCCGGCAGCGGGTCGCAGGATCTCGTCGCCCGGATGGGTGGCAACGAGTTCGTCGTGCTCTGCGACCGGATCGCCGACGAGGCGGAGGCTGACGCTGTCGCCGAACGCGCGATCCGACTGTTCGACGAGCCCTTCGTCGTCAACGGGGAGCCGGTGTACCTCACCGTCTCCTGCGGCGTCGCCGTCGTCGATGGCTCGGAGAGCGTCGACGACGCCCTGCGGTCAGCGGACGCGGCACTGCACCGAGCGAAAGACAGGGGCCGGGACCACGTCGAGCGTTTTGACGACGAGATGCGCGAGGAGGTCGCGCGTCGCTTCGACCTCGAACGCGAGATCCGCCTCGCGCTGGAGCAAGACGAGGTGCGCGTCCTTTACCAGCCGATCCTCACCGTCGGCAGCGCCCAGCTCGTCGGCGTCGAAGCGCTCGTGCGCCTGGACCATCCGACGCGGGGCCTCATGGCTCCGGACGAGTTCATCCCTGTCGCCGAGCAGAGCGGCCTCATCTCGGCGATCGGGTCGCACGTCCTCGAGAAGGCCTTGCACCAGATCGTCCGCTGGCGCAAGGAGCTCCCGGGCTGCGAGCACCTCTGGGTGTCGGTGAACATCTCGTCGCGGCAACTGCTCATCACGAATCCCGTCACGATGTGCCTCTGGGCGCTCGCCGCCACTGGTGCGCCAGCCGACGCGCTCCTGCTCGAGCTCACAGAGACGGCGGTGATGCAGGAGATCGACAAGTCGATCAGCCGGCTCGAGGACTTGCGGGCCATCGGAATAAAGATCGCGATCGACGACTTCGGGACCGGGCAGTCGTCGCTCAGCTACCTCAGCCGACTCCCTGTCGGGTTGTTGAAGGTCGACCACTCGTTCATCGATGCGATCGGGTCGCCCGACTCGGCCGCGATCGTCGAGACGATCATCAACCTCGCCCGCACCCTCAATCTGGAGTTGTGCGCCGAAGGTGTCGAAAGTCAGGACCAGCGTGTCGCGCTCTACGCGCTCGGGTGCGAGTATGGCCAGGGCTACCTTTGGTCGAGGCCGCTCAGCCCCGAGGAGTTCCAACAGTGGGTGATCGATACGTTCGCCGCGACGACGAGCTCGCCGTCTTGACGTGTCGGGGCTCGTGAACGAAACTTGGTCCGCAATGCGAGTGACACTGGACGTCCTCCTTATCACCTGACGACGGGCGCACAGCCGCGCTCGTCCGACCTCCTGTGCCGCTGGCCAGGAGGTTTTTTGTACCCGGGTTCCACAACTCGACAGCCGATAGGACAACTGATGCCACGGACACCAGCCAGCCCGAAAAAGATGGCGTTCGACAAGTACCGCCCCTATCCCGTCTTCGACCTACCCGACCGGACCTGGCCGAGCAAGATCGTGACGAGCGCGCCGCAGTGGTGTTCGGTGGATCTGCGTGACGGGAATCAGGCCCTGATCGACCCGATGGGCCCATCCCGCAAGCGGGAGATGTTCGACAAGCTCTTCTCGATGGGCTTCAAGGAGATCGAAGTCGGGTTCCCCTCGGCGTCGCAGCCGGATTTCGACTTCATCCGCCAGCTCATCGAGGAGGACCTCGTGCCCGACGATGTGACGATGCAGGTCATCGCGCAGTGCCGGGCGCCGCTCATCGAGCGCACGTTCGAAAGCCTGCGCGGGGCGCGCCGTGCCATCGTGCACCTGTACAACTCGACCTCGGTGCTGCAGCGCCGGGTCGTGTTCGGCCTCGACAAGCCCGGCATTACCGCCATCGCGGTCGAAGCGGCGCGGCTGTGCCGCAGCCTGGAGCCGACGTTCCCGGGGACCAGCTTTCGCTACGAGTACACGCCGGAGTCGTTCACCGGGACGGAGGTCGACTACGCGCTCGAGATCTGCTCGGCGGTCATGGACGCGATCGAGCCGACACCCGAGGAGCCGATCATCCTCAACCTGCCGGCGACGGTCGAGATGTCGACGCCGAACGTCTACGCGGACCTCGTCGAGTACTTCGGCCGGGAGATCCCGCGGCGCGAGGCGGTCGTCTTGAGCATCCACCCTCACAACGATCGCGGCACGGCAGTCGCCGCGGCCGAGCTCGGCGTCATGGCGGGAGCCGAACGCGTGGAAGGGTGCCTGTTCGGCAACGGCGAGAGGACGGGCAACGTCGACCTGATCACGCTGGCGATGAACCTGTTCGTGCAGGGTATCGACCCACGTCTCGACATCACCGACATCGACGAGCTTCGGCGCGTCGCGGAGCGCTGCAACCGCCTGCCCGTGCACCCGCGTCATCCCTACGCCGGGGATCTCGTCTACACGGCGTTCTCCGGATCGCACCAGGACGCCATCAGAAAGGGCATGGCCGCCCTCGCCGACGACTACGAAGTCTGGGAGGTCCCGTATCTGCCTGTTGACCCACGCCATGTCGGGCGGATCTACGAAGCGGTGATCCGGGTGAACTCCCAATCCGGCAAGGGGGGCGTCGCCTACATCATGGAGACGGAGCATCAGATGGTGCTGCCGCGCCGGCTCCAGATCGAGTTCTCCCGGGCGGTCCAGCGCGTGGCCGAAGTCGCGGGGACCGAGATCTCCTCCGAGAAGATTTGGGAGGTGTTCACGTCGGAGTATCTCTCCGGTGGGCCGGTTGAGCTGTCCAATCTTGAGATGGCGACGAGCGGCATCAGCGACAAGGTGACAGCCGACCTCATCCTCGACGGAAAGCACGTCATCGTGACCGGCGAAGGCAACGGCCCGATCTCGGCGTTCGTCGCCGCGGTGTGCGACGCAACCGGATGCGAGATCGACGTCCTCGACTACCACGAGGACGCGATCACTTCGGGTGCGAACGCCAACGCGGTGGCCTACGTGGAGACCTCCGACGACAAGGGGATCCTGCGCTGGGGGGTCGGCCTCGACGAGAACATCGCGACCGCGGGCATCAAGGCTGTCGTCTCGGCGATGAACGCGAGAAGGCGTGATGCGGGCGAGAGCTGACCCACAAGCCCGGAATCGATTCCGTTAGGCGGTCCCGACCGACGAGTATCGCCGGCGCGCCCCGACGCGGCCGATCGCTGTGTCCGGATTGCCTTGTCGCCGCCGACCTTGGAAACGTCTCCGCCGTGTTACGGCTGGTGAGTGCCGGTGCGCCCTCCCGGGTCTAGTCGGTCGTCGACGCGGTGATCGCGCACGAGGCGACGAATGCCGCGAGGGACGCGACCATGACGAGGATCAACCCCCACCCGGGGTACGCCTTGGAAGGCATCGGCAAAATCGCGAAGTTGAGGACCAAGTAGTAGATCGCGGCGCTGAGCGCGGCACCCGACGCGGCCGCCGCCAGCTGCTTGAGCAGCGTACCGGCGCCGGTGCCGACGATGAGCAGAGCCACGACGCTGAGGACGATCCCGGCGACGAGCGACACTTCTCCCAGGCCGTCGTCGACGATGGCTGACGCGCTTGGCGAACCGAAGGGTGAACCCATGGCCAACCACGAGTTGTACGAACCGGCGATGATCCCAGCGCCAGCACCCAGGAGCACCAGCAGCCACGCGCCACTCGCGGTCGCCCGCCTCGCCATCGCATGAGGCACGGGCCGCGCGGAAAGGCCTCCATCGGCCGTACGAAGACCGATGCGGGGAGGGGCCAGCGCGTCGGGCCCAAAGGTCGGGATCTCACGGGGCTTGGGCGGTGGTGGCGGCTCGACCCAGATCTTGCCATCGTGCCAGCCTTCGTGCTCCTCCGGGCGCCCGGTGCCCGGTTCCTTGTCAGGTGGCTTCGTTCCCGACACGGTTTGCCCCCTATGTCGCTGCCACTTCTAGTCGCAGGTTAGCCCTCAGGCCCATTTTCCGACGGGATTCGCGAGCCTCAGGGATTCGGAGTGCGCCTCTTCGAGTCGACCCTCGCCGCTCGCATCGCCGGCCGGCCGGCGACGACGCAGCGCGGCTCGAGCCAGGCGAGACGCGCCCGCCGGACGCTCCGGGGCTCGTCGCCCTGGACGTGCCCGTGGTCTTTCTACGCCGTGACGCGGGGGAGCCAGGTCGGCCGATGCCGTTCGAACTCGTCGATCTCGGCGGCGTGGCCAAGTGTGAACGCGATGTCATCGAGGCCCTGCAGAAGGCGTTCCCGCGCCGCGTCATCGATCGCGAAGTCGGCATCTATTCCGACGGTCGGCGCTTCGACGGTACGTCGCCCAACATCGACTGTGATCTCAACTGTCGGGTCCTCGCGGACCGCGTCGAGTAACCGCCGTCCGATCTCGGGGGTCACTTCCGCCGGGACGAGTCCCGAACGCGTGGAGTTGCCCTTGAAGATGTCGGCGATACGTGGGCTGACGACGGCGCGGAACCCGTAATCGACGAGCGCCCAGACGGCGTGCTCTCGCGAGGAGCCGATGCCGAAGTTTTCGCCGGCCACGAGGATGACGGCACCGGCGTAATCCGGCCGGTTGAGGACGAACCCCGGGTCCTCCCGCCACTCGGAGAAGAGTCCGTCACCGTAACCGGTGCGTTCGAGGCGCTTCAGCCATTCGCTCGGGATGATCTGATCCGTATCAACGTTGGAGCGGTCGAGCGGCACCGCTCGTCCTGTCACGACCCGTACAGGTTCCATCTCCCGTTCCCTACTGATCCGATGTTGCGGGGTCGTGGAGGGCATCTGGCGTCGCAAGGTGTCCGGCGATCGCCGTCGCGGCGGCGATCGCCGGTGAGACGAGGTGCGTCCTGCCGCCGGGGCCCTGTCGTCCTTCGAAGTTCCGGTTAGAAGTCGAGGCGCACCGCTCGCCGGCCGTGAGCTTGTCAGGGTTCATGCCGAGGCACATCGAGCACCCCGGTTCGCGCCATTCGAAGCCGGCTTCGAGGAAGATCCGGTCGAGGCCTTCGGATTCCGCCTGGGCCTTCACCCGGTGCGAGCCGGGGACGACCAGGGCGCGTAGGCCCGGCTTCACGCGGCGCCCGGCGACAACGTGCGCTGCGGTCCGCAGGTCCTCGAGGCGCGAATTCGTGCAGGAACCGATGAATACCGTGTCGACCGCGATGTCAACCATCCGGGTGCCGGGTTCGAGGCCCATGTAGGCGAGCGCCCGCGCGGCTGATTCGCGGGCGAGCGGGTCGCCGAACGAATCGGGTTCTGGCACGGCGTCGTCGATCCCGACGGCCTGCGCCGGGTTTGTTCCCCAGGTGACGCTGGGGCGTATCGCGGCGCCGTCAAGGCGCACGACGGTGTCGAAGTTCGCACCCTCGTCGGTCGCGAGTTGGCGCCAGGCGGCGAGCGCCCGTTCCCAGTCGGCACCTTTTGGAGCAAAAGTGCGCCCCTCGAGATAGGAGAACGTCATGTCGTCGGGCGCGACCATGCCGGCTCGCGCGCCAGCCTCGATCGACATGTTGCAGACGGTCATGCGCGCCTCCATTGAGAGGGCGCGGATGACGCTGCCTCGGTATTCGACGAGGTGGCCGACGCCGCCACCCGTGCCGATCGTGCGGATGACAGCCAGGGCGATGTCCTTGGCCGCCACGCCCTCGGCGAGTTCGCCGTCGATCTCGATCGCCATCGTCTTCGGCCGTTTCTGGGGAAGCGTCTGGGTGGCGAGCACGTGTTCGACCTCGGAAGTGCCGATTCCGAAAGCGAGGGCGCCGAAAGCCCCGTGCGTCGCGGTGTGGCTGTCACCGCAGACGATCGTCGTTCCCGGAAGCGTCAGCCCCAGCTCGGGTCCGATGATGTGCTCGATTCCCTGGTTGACGTGGCCCAGCGGGTAGAACGTGATGCCGGATTCAGCGCAGTTGCGCGCGAGAGCCTCGAGCTGGCGCCGGGAGACCGGGTCGGCGATCAGTCCGTTGACCTCGGTCGTCGGGACGTTGTGGTCCGCAGTCGCGACGGTGAGGTCCGGTCGGCGCACACGATGCCCCGCGAGTCGAAGCCCCTCGAAGGCCTGGGGCGAGGTGACGTCGTTCACCAGGTGGAGGTCGATGTAGAGCAGGTCCGGCTCGGAACCGTCGGCGCCGGCGCGCACGACGTGACTGTCCCAGAGCTTGTCGGCGAGTGTTCGGCGAGCCATGGGACTCTCAGTCAACCGTGACGATCTCGACCTCGAGCCGGCCGTTCGGCGCTTCGTACGAGATGTGGTCCCCGACGCGATGCCCGAGGAGGGCCTGCCCGAGCGGGGATCCGACCGAGATCACGGCCACGTCATCGCGCCGCTCCTCGATCGAGCCGACGAGGTAGCGCTCGACCTCGTCGTCGCCGTAGCGGATGCCGACGATCGAGCCGGCGGCGACGGACCCGTCACTGCCCGGGGATGATTCGACGATGACGGCAGTGCTCAGCATCTCCTGGAGCTGGCGGATCCGAGACTCCATCTTGCCCTGGGCGTCCTTGGCCGCGTGGTAGTCACCGTTCTCCGACAGGTCGCCGAGCGCCCGCGCCGCCTCGATGGCCCGGGCGATCTCAATCCGACCCCGCGTCGTCAGATCCTCGAGCTCGGCGACGAGCCGAGCGTGCGTCTCCGGCGACAGATGCGTCTCGCTCACCGATCCGAGGATACCGGGTCGGGCAGCCGAATCTGGACGGACGACGGGTCTGGCGGATTGACGGAGTCGCAGGTGGCTCGTCAGACTTGTCCTGTCTTGGCGATCGGGCCACGGACCGACGTCATCTAGGGGCGAGCACCGTTGTCGTTTCCGTGGACGGTTTCGCCGTCGGTGGCGCCCCCAGGCGATTTTCCGCCAACGTTCGGTTGGGGCGATCGGAGTCGGAAGAACTTGGGCAGCTACAGAGTCGCAGTGATCGGCGGGGATGGCATCGGCCCCGAGGTCGTCGCCGAGGCGCTGAAAGTAGTCGCCGCGGCGAACGTCCCCTGCGACACCACGGACTACGACCTTGGCGCGGACCGCTACGCCAGAACCGGCGAGGTGCTTCCCGACGGCGTTCTCAGCGAACTGCGCGACCACGACGCGATCTTGCTCGGTGCGGTCGGACCACCTGTCGGGTCCCGGGAGGTACCCCCCGGGGCGTTGGAGCGGGGTCTCTTGCTCCGGCTGCGATTCGAGCTCGACCTCTACGTCAATCTGCGTCCGTGCACCGGGGTTCCGGGCTCGATCGCACCCGACGCGGACATCTGCATCGTCCGGGAGAACACCGAGGGTTCCTACGCCGGAGAAGGGGGTTTGCTGAGGCTCGGCACGCCCTGGGAGGTCGCGACACAGGGCTCGGTGAACACGCGCCACGGGGTCGAACGCTGTGTGCGTTTCGCGTTCGAGCTTGCCGGGACGAGGCCGCGCCGGTCGGTGACGCTCGTCCACAAGACGAATGTCCTCACCTACTCAGGTGATCTCTGGAGCCGCGTCTTCGGCGAAGTGGCAAGCGAGTTCCCGGGGATCACGACGGCGTACCACCACGTCGACGCGGCGTGCATCTACCTCGCGACGGAGGCCGACCGCTATGACGTGCTCGTGACGGACAATCTCTTCGGTGACATCCTGAGCGACCTCGCCGGCGCGGTGACCGGGGGGATCGGGCTCGCGGCGTCCGGCAATCTCAATCCGGAACGCACGGGACCGTCGCTTTTCGAGCCGATCCACGGAGCAGCCCACGACATCGTCGGCACCGGACGGGCGAACCCGCTCGCTGCCATCCGTTCCGCCGCGATGATGGTGGAGTGGCTCGGCGAACAGGAAGCGGGGGCGAGGATGATGAAGGCGGTGCTGGACGTGCAGTCCGAAATGGCGACGCGAGGTGCACAATTGACGACGACGGCCATCGGCGACGCCGTCGCAGGAAGGTTGTAAAGATGCCGCTTACTCCGACGGCAAAGATCTGGATGGATGGCGAGCTCATCGACTGGGCCGACGCGCAAATCCACGTGCTCACCCACTCCTTGCACTACGGGACCGGGGTATTCGAAGGCATCCGCGCCTATGCGACCGCGAACGGGCCGGCCGTCTTTCGCCTCACCGATCACGTCACCCGGTTCGACAATTCGGCGCGCAGCCTGATGATGAAGCTGCCGTTCAGCAAGACCGAGATCTTCGAGGCCATCAAGGCGACGGTGCGGGCAGCGGGTCTCGAGGCCTGCTACATCCGTCCCATCGCTTACTACGGCTACGGCGACTTGGGCCTCAATCCGTTGTCCTGCGAAGTCCACGTCGCCATCGCCGCTTGGCCCTGGGCCGCGTACCTCGGCGACGAGGCGATGTCCCGCGGCGCCCGGGTGAAGGTCAGCTCCTGGGCCCGCAACGACCCACGATCGGTGCCCGCTTCGGCGAAGGCGACCGGCACATACATCAACTCCTCGCTCGCCAAGGTGGAAGCGATCGTCGCGGGCTACGAGGAGGCCGTGATGTGCACGACCGAGGGCTACCTCTCCGAGTGCTCCGGGGAGAACGTCTTCGTCGTCCGCCGGGGCCGCCTGCTCACGCCGCAACCTTCGGCGTCCGTGGCGCTCGAGGGAGTGACGGCGGACTCGGTGATGACCATCGCGCGCGACCTCGGATACGAGGTCGCCGCGGAGGCCTTGCGCCGCACCGACCTGTATATCGCCGAAGAGGCCTTCTTGACCGGGACCGCGGCAGAGGTGGTGCCCATCGCCTCGGTCGACGACCGCGTCATCGGGGACGGCACGCCCGGCCCGATGACCCGCGCGATCCAGGGGGTCTTTTTCAAGGCTGTGCGAGGCGAGGTTGACGGGTACAAGGACTGGCTGGACTACGTCAACTAGTCGCGCCACGATCCGACCCGGTCGAGCGGCAGGAGACGGAGCCGATGACCCAACCGAGATACGCCCCCATCGCCATCGAGGATGAGGTGCGGCCGGGGTACCGTCTCGGCCCGCCGCGACCGTGGACCGCCGATCGCCCTGCTGACTTCCGCGCAAATCGGCCCGTTTCGGGACGGGGCACAGGCTCGGCCGGGCCCGACCAGGGCTTCGCCCTGCTGCTGGCGGAACGCCTGGCGCACCGGATCGTCGCGGAGCCCGGAGAGCGTCGCGAGGACATCCTCGCCGGCGCGGTGGCGATCGCGCTGCGACGCGCCAGTCTTCTTGGTCGTGCCCCGGTGTCCGTCGACATCGAGTGCGCGCTCGACCTCTTCGGCTACCGGGCCCCGGCGCCGCCGGAGCTGGTCGAATTCCGCAGGAGCCTTTTTGACGGCGTCAGCCACGACTACTGGGCCCAGCGCGCGCTCGCCAACCGGATCCCGGAGTCGACGTTGCGACTGACGATCCCGGAGATCGACGCCTCGGCGGCAGAATGGCGAGACCTCCTCAGGGCGTGAGCGCACGATCGAGCGGACAGCCTAGGGGACGGGGGGGAGATCTCCTGACCGGACCGGCCGGGAGGACGAGCGCGACACTTTGGCCCACCGAAGTCGGAGGATCGCTGGGCTAGGAGCCGGGCGAACTCAGGGCCGCGACCGTGCATTCCCGCACGACCCGGGTGAGCCAGATCGTCACCTTCGTCGCCGTCGTCGTGCCGCCTGCAGGGATCCTCTCGGCAGCAGACGTCCTGTGGGGCGGGGCCTTCCGACGCTCGATCTCGTCTTGTTCTTCATCTTCTATGTCTTCACCGGACTCGGCAGCATCGTCGGCTACCACCGCTGCTTCGCCCACCGTTCGTTCGGGACCGTCCAACCCGTGAGGATGGCCCTCGCCGTGCCCGGGGCGATGACACTCCGGGGACCACTGACCCAGTGGGTAACCGACCAGCGCCAACACCACGCCCTCGCCGACGCCGCGGGCGACCCGCATTCGCCCCACCTGTCCGGGGACGGCTTCGCCGGGGCGGTGAAGGGCTTGTGTCACGCGGACGTCGGGTGGCTGTTCTCGACCAAGGGCATGGACCGTGGCGACGCCCGCCGACGAGACCTCCACGAGGGCCGGGC
>DASPQJ010000026.1:0-21209 GCA_035625025.1 Acidimicrobiales bacterium | reverse complement strand
TCGTTCGCGCGATGAGCTCTCCGAAAGACGGTTCGTCCCTCCTTTCTCCGGGAGCAGTTGGCGAGCCGTCGTCGCGCAGTCTCCGCCTAGTCGTGGCCCTTGTCGTCGGCGTTCTCGCCCTCGTCGGGGCGGGCATCGCCTGGGGCGTGAGCTCTTCCGGCGGCTCTGGTGTACGGAACGCCACGAAGCCGACGCGGGTTGTACTCACTGCTGCTGAAGTCCACGCCATCGCCGCAAGCTCATCCACTGCGATGGCTTCGACCGGCACGGCTCAGGTCACCGACACGACGACGGAGAACGGCGTTGCACAAACGAGCGATACGATCGCTGTCACCTTCGACGGCGCGAATATCGATGAGAAGATCACGGTGAATCCCGAGCCGCCAGGCTCGGCGAAGATCTTCACTACTGACGACCGTTTGGTCGACGGGCAGTTCTACATCTATACATTCGGCCCGAACGACGTGACCGAGTGGCTCCACGACACGGGCAGCGGCAGCGACGTATCGATGCAATTTCCCGACCCGCGCACCCTCTATGGCGAGTTCAACCCGAGGGCCGATTTCGCGGTCCTCGGCCCGACGACCTCGAACGGCGTGACGCTCACCCACCTTGAGGCGCTCGACCCGGCTGCGATCAGCACGAGTGCGCTCGCGAGCCTGATGACCGGTACGTTCAGCTCGTTCGAGATCTGGACCGACGAGAACGACGTCGTGCAGCAGATGGCGTTCACCTCCTCTCAGACCGAGAACGCCTGCGCCTTCGATCTGATGCGGCCCCAACCGGAGCTGAAGGGGGGGGGGGCCTCAACGCGATCGCGGGGACCAACGGGATCGCTGCCGGGAAGACGCCGGCAGCGCGCGCGGCGGCCGCGGCGGCTGGCATCGCCGTTGACTGCCGTCCACAGACGACGCAGTCGAGCGTGACGGTCGACTTCGCCAACCTCGGGGTTCCTGAGGCGGTCGCCGTGCCCCAGGGTGCTGTCGACTTCGTCGGGAAGGGGTAGGTTCACCATTCCCCTTTCCCGCGGAATTGGTCACGGGGCTGTCGCGAGATTCGGAAGGGCTGAACCGTGCGCACTCCAGCCGGTCGGCCTCGACTCTTGTCGAGGCGACGGCGCGCGAAAACTTGGATACCCGAAGAAGACGTTGCCCTCGAGGTGGCGCTCTGGCGTACGGCTCGTTTCCCAGGATTCGTTGCGGAATGAGCCGGCGGAGCTCTCAGACGCGCTCTGTCCCGTATCGGCGGGTTCACTCGTTCCGGTGTGCGATCTGGGACATCCTTCGATCAGAGGCGGGCCAGCGGCTCATAGTGCTCGAAGACCGGGAACGGGTCGTAGAAGTGGTGCAGTCTTCGCCGGTACTCCTCGTACTCAGGGGATCCCCGGAATCCCTCGGTGTGGTCTTCCAGCTTGTCCCAATCGACCAACAGCAGGTAGCGCGACGGAATCTCAATGCACCGCGCAAGTCGCCGCGACCGGAAGCCTGGCATGGAACTGATGATCGGACGGGCCTGGTCGAACGCCTCTTCGAAGCGCTGCTCCTCGCCAGGAACTACGTCCAGAACCGCATGTTCGAGAATCATGGGGCCATTCTGTCGCGGCGCGAGGCGCCGCTCCGGCGATTGGCGAAGCAAGCAACCGAGCGGGATAGGCGACCATTCCCGCCCTGCGGTCGGGGCGTGCATCTCACCGGCGATGGTCACGACGACCCTTCGCTACTGGGAAAGCCCGGCACCTCGAAGGTGGCGGTCATGCGGTCTCTGTCCGGAAGATCTCAGCCAGAGTCCGCCGGGATCCGATGCGGGATGGAATGGCCGTCAGAAGCGTCACCATGAGGAGCGTGACAACGAGCACGCCGAGGAGTGCTCGAGTGGCGGGCGCCGTCGAGCCATCCCTGCCGGCCGGCAGGCACGACGCCGTCTCCGACGGGGATGCCGAGGATCGCTCCGGGTATGGGGGGATGAGCTTCGCCAGCGCTGGTACCCGGCCACCCGGTCCGACGAGGCGGCGGGCGCGCTCAACCCGGCGGCGGGCACGGCACACGCCAAACACGCGCGCCAACGGCATCGACCTGTATCAACTGTGCGGCAAACGAGTGACAGGAGTGCGATGCCGCGCGGAGACGAGATTCGCGAGCGGTATCGCGGCGACTGTGCCGTGTTGCGTGTCAGAAGGCGTCTGGTGGCGGGTCACGGCCGGGAGCTCTGGCGGCGCTTGCGAGATGTCTGCGGCCCGGTCATCGAGGATGCCGGCTCGTAACTTGATTGGAACATCGTTTCCCTCGCGGTGCGAGCTGCCGACCGCATCGCCTAAGGCGCGATGCCGTTATGGTCACCACGGAAGCTGTTGTGCCGGCGGGAGGGGGGACCCGATGACAGCGGACCAGGCGGATCTGACCGACGTGCGCGACATGTACTCGGTACACGAAGGGTTCAGGCGTGGACTCAGAGACGCACCAGGCCAGGTCGCGTCGGTACGCGACGGAGAAACCGAGCGCGCTCTGCGCTTCGCGGACTACCTCGGCGAGCTGCTCTGGCTTCTGCACGTCCATCACTCCAGCGAGGACGAACTGTTGTACCCGCTTCTCGTGGAGCGGGCGCCGGAACACCGGGAGCTCTTTTCACGAATGGATGCCCAACATCTTGCCATCACGCCAAGCCTCGAAGCGGCCCAGTACGCCGCGAAGCGGTTCGGGATCACGGGGTCGGTTGCCGACGGCCGAGCGCTCGCCGACGCATGCGAATCGCTCCTCGAGACGCTCGATGTGCACCTCAGCCAGGAGGAAGAGGAGGTGCTGCCAATTGCGGCTCGCGTCATTTCGCCGGCTGAGTGGGGGGCGCTTCCGGCACACGCGCTCTCGCAGTATTCCGGCACTCGAGTGTGGCTGCCCTTCGGGCTCGCGACCGAAGCGATGCCCGCCGACCTGCTAGAGGAGATGCGCTCCCAGCTGCCTCCGCCGGTGTCTGCGATGTGGTTCGGCGGCGGCTCCGACGCATTCGCCGCGGAGATGGCGCTGGTCCGAGGGGGCACGGCCTGACCGACCGAACGCGAGCCGAAGGTTCGGCACGGGCGCGCGCGGCGCTACAACACCCGGGGTGAAGATCGGCTCTTGCGCTCGTCTCGCCGAGAGCCGGGCGGCGGGCGCGACCGAACGACAGGGCGGGACACCGTGGTACTGCGACGAATCGACTCGACGCTTGATGCGGGAATACCGCGTCTGGTCCCGATCAGAGCTCATCGAGCGACGATGAAGATTCGGCGCGCCCAGGAGAACTGACGCCGCAACCACAAGAACGCCGCTTCTGCCAGCATGAGATCGAGTCACAGCTCAGCTTGTGAGCTTGCTGTGAAGGCTCGCGAAGATCCCGAAGATCGTTGACAGGAGCAGGGCCGTACCAGCGATGGCGATTCCGGTGACCGTGACGCCAACCCAGCCGTAGCGCAGGTGCCCGATCGACCACCCGGACCACATGTTGAGATTCGCCAACCAGGCGAGGCCGATACCCCAGAAGCCAGCGACGCTGACGCGCCCCTCACTCATGCGTCGATAGCCACGCTCGCCGAGCATGGTCAACGCCATCACGCCAAACGAGAAGAAGAAGAACAGAGCGAAATAATGCATTGCGCCCTCCTCCTATTCCGCCTCGAGCCGGGTAACACTTCCTGCTCTCGGCAATGCCATTCACTTCTTAGAGGATTCTAAGGTCTCTCGTGAGGGCTCCGTTTCTCTCAGGACCCTTGGGAGCAACCGCATCGAGCGGCAACTCGGAACCACTCGTGGGGCAGGTCGGCGCGCCACTGCACCCCTTGTCTCGGGCGGGTGTCTCAGGCTGCCCGCCCCCGTTGCTTCAGTGGGCCATCGCGGCAGAGCCGCGAGTTTCATCTCGCTGACGTCGCCGTCCAGGCGATCGGGAACGTTCTCATTCGCGCCTGAGAAGCCTGGAAACTCGGTGGCGAATTGCCGAGCGGTCAGCCCTCCCCGTGTCGGGCCGTCGATCTCGGAGGATCTCGTCGGGACCGAGCAGCGGTCCGATTCGTTCGGATCCCGTGGTCTGGTTGCTGGGGGCGTTACCGGTCGGTGCTCGCGTATCCCTCGATCACAGGCTCGTTCTGGCGGAAGTTCGGGCCTTTGGTCCCTATCTGGATCTCGCCGCCGCTCCGGGCGGGGGCGGTCCGTTGCATGCCTTCGCCGCGGCCGCGTACTGGGGGGAGCTCACGTCGATGGGACCCGCGGGGATCCCGAAGCCTCCTTTGTCATCCCCCTTCGGATCGGGGAAGTTCGTGATCCCGTGCGCCCGCATGCAGTCGGAGATCTTGAGCATCATCACGTCGTACGCCGCCCACTGCGCCTGCGTCCACGGCGCCATGCCGGCCGCCTTCGCCAGCGGCCGGCAGTCCTTCGTCCCGGCTAGGTACTGTGGCGAGTTCGGGTTGATCTTCTTCATGTACCCGCCGGGGTAGCCGCCGCCGAAGTTCGGGTCCGGGAAGTTCAGGACGCCGTGCGCCCGCATGCAATTGGTGTAAGCGAGCTGCGCCTTCTGCAGCGCGGGCGATGGCGGGGGACCGCTCGCGCCAGCAGGCGAGCCCGAAACCGCCGTGCTGCTCGTCGCAGACCCGACGCTTGCCACGCCGGGGGACGACCCGCGGCCGCAGGCCACGGCGAGGACGCCGGTCGACACGAGGAGGGCGAGAAGGGGACCGGTCGGCCAGAGCCGGTGAAAAGAACTCGTGCCGCCGGCTGGCCGACCCGTCCGGTCTGTCCTCAATCTTCGTGGGTCCCTCGTTGGGGGTGACTCTCGCCGAGGAGGTACACAAGCACTCTGGCGCGCCGATCGTACCGCAGGAGTTTGGGCGGGAGTTACGCGGCATCCACGCTTCGTGAGTGATGTTCGTCTTCGCGTTCTGCTCCCTGTTCCCCTTCTTGGCGTGGACCTCGGAAGGCGCGCCCCGGAGCAACCCGAAGGTCCTCAGGTGCCGCACCCGGGCGGTCGTGGTGAGATCAGCCGGACGGGTGAGACCGATCTTGACGACATCTCAAGCCAGAAGAGCGGTTCTTTCCGATGAGGTCTTTCGGCTTGCGGTCTTGGGAGGCAACGCGCAATCGGGTGGACCAGGGCGCCCCATCCTTTGATCCTTCGGGAAACGAGAAGGTCTCGTTGAAAGTCCGCACCGCGGTCGGTGGTGGAGTTGACGTCGCGTTGGAGCTTCTAGCCGTGGGCGGCGAGGTGAACGGCGTCAATGATCTTCTGATAGCCGGTGCAGCGGCAGAGGTTGCCTGACAGCGCCTCACGGATCTGCGCGTCGTCCGGGTCGCCCACCCGCCGCAACAGGTCATGGGTGGCCATGACTAGGCCCGGGGTGCAGAATCCGCACTGGACCGCGCCAGCCTCGATGAACGCTCGCTGGATGGGATCGAGGGTCCCGCCGTCGGACAATCCCTCCACCGTCAGCACCTCGTGGCCCTCGGCCTGGCCGGCCGGCACGAGACACGAGCAGACGAGCAGGTCGTCGAGGCAGACCGCGCACGATCCGCACTCACCCTGCTCGCAGGCGTTCTTGGTACCGAACAGACCGAGCCCGTCGCGCAGGAGGCCGAGCAGGCTAGCGCTCTCCTCCACGTTCTCGGCCACGCGGCCCCGGCCGTTGACTGTCAACGAGATCCTCATGCGACCTTGCCCCTGTAGTCCTCCCAGCACCACGACAGTGAGCGCCGGGCCAGTACCCCGAGGGCGTGCCGCCGGTAGTCCGCCGAGCCGCGCACGTCGTCGATCGGTCGGGCCGCTTCGGCGACGAGGCGACCGAAGTGGTCGACGACGGCGTCGCTCAACGGTGAACGGGAGTCCCAGGCGCCGACCTCGCCGAGGTGGCCCTCGAGGAACTCTTCGGCGCGTCGAGCCCGGAACGGCACCGGCCCGGCCGAACCGATCCCCGTGCCGACGCGGCCGGTCTCGGGGTGGAGGGCCAGGGCGAACGAGCAGATTGCGATGACCATGGCGTTGCGCGACCCGACTTTTGAGAAGGTCTGCGGGCCAGTCGCCGCCGGCGCCCATACCGCCGCGATCAGCTCGTCGGGGCCGAGGACGCTTTGTTTCGGGCCGCGGAAGTAGTCCGCGACGGGAACGGTCCTGCTCGCATGGATCGAGGACAGCTCGACCTCGGCACCGCAGGCGAGGAGGGGCGGGTGGCAATCCCCGGCGGGGGAGGCCGAGCCGAGGTTGCCGCCGATCGTGCCGCGGTTGCGGATCAGCGGGGAGCCCACCGTGCGGGCGGCGAGGGCCAATGCGGGAAGGTCCCCCGGGAGGTCGCGCAGGATCTGCGCGTACGTGACCCCGGAGCCGACACGGACCTGACCGTTCTCGCGGCTCGAGGCGCGCAGCTCTTCGACCCGGGACAGGTCGAGGAGAGCTGGCGGGCGGAGGCGACCGAAGTTGCACTCCACCATCACGTCGGTTCCGCCCGCGACGACGACGGCCTCAGGGTGCTCCGCCCGCGCCTCGAGTGCCTCCGCCCAGCTCGTCGGCTGGATGAACGTCACCGCGCCATGCTGCCACAGAGGCGGTCCGAGGCTTGATGCCGCGCCTGGTTGCGCCGAGTCCTCGGGTGCGCCCGTCGGCTGGTCACATGAGCTTCTGCTGGCCCGAACTCATCTCGAAGTAGAAGGGCACGGACTTCTGTCCGGGCACGTCGGGCAGCGGCGGGGGACCACCCGTCGTGGCGGGCCCGCGCAGCCCGACGAGTTCGTCCGGCGCCACCGGGGCGCGGTTCAGCTCCCGCCCGGTCGCGTCGCGCAGTGCCGCGACCACCGCCGCGGTGGCCACGACAGTCGGCGACTCGCCGACGCCCTTCAAGCCGTAGGGGACACCGGGTTCGGGCTCCTCCACCGCCACCGAGACGACGGGTGGCATATCGAGGATCGTGGGGATGAGGTAGTCGGTGAAGGAGGGGTTGCGAATCACGCCGTCCCGCAGCTGGACCTCCTCCATCAACCCCAGGCCGAGCCCTTGGGCGGTTCCCCCTTCGATCTGACCCGTGAGGCCGAGGGGGTTGAGCACCCGCCCGGCGTCGATCGCCGCGGCCACCTGCAACACGCGCACCAGACCGAGGTCCTCGTCGACCTCGACGACGGCCCGCTCGGCCGCGAAGGCGAAGGAGACGTGGATGTCACCCTGGCCGTTCTCGTCGAATTGCCCGGTCGGGCGATGGTGGTAAACGGCCTCGGCCGAGACCGGGTCGTCGAGCAGCTCCGCGAGCGCGACGAGGGGGGATCCGTCGTCCACGACCCAGCCTTCGACCAGCGTGAGCCCGTTGCCAGGAGCGACGGACCCCGCCCGGGCCCGGGCGCGCGCGAAAAGGGTCTCTCGAACCGCCGCACAGGCCATCTGCACCGCGCCGCCGGCCATCATCGACTGGCGCGACGCCGAGGTTGATCCGGCGCCGCCGATCAGCGTGTCGATCGCGTGCATGACGACCCGGTCGATCTCGAGCTCGGTCCGTACGACCTGGGTGAGGAGGGTGTACAGGCCCTGCCCCATCTCGACCGCGGCCGTGTGGATCTCGGCTTGCGGCCCGTCCGGGGTGCGGGTGAGCGTCACCCGCGCCGTGGCAGAGTCGTCGAAACCCTCGCTGAACGCCACGTTCTTGTAGCCGACGGCGAAGCCCACCCCACGTTTGATCCCCTCGCCATGGGTGACGTTGCTCGCGCCGCCGGGATAGCGCAGGAGGTCTCGGCCCCAAACCGGCTCCGGCTCGGGAAGGGGGATGGCCCTGCAGCGTTCGATCAGCTCTTTGACCGGGGCGCTGCCCGTGACGATCTGTCCGGTCGGGAGGACGGACCCGGTGGAGAGCGCGTTACGCACCCTCAGCTCGATCGGGTCGATGCCGAGGGCGCGGGCGAGCTTGTCCATCTGGGCTTCGTGGGCGAAGCACACCTGGGGGGCGCCGAATCCCCGCATCGCTCCGCAGGGGGGATTGTTCGTGTAGACGACGGTTCCCTCCACGTGGACGTGGGGCACTTCGTAGGGGCCGGCAGTCATGCTCGCCGCGTTGCCAAGGACGGCCGGCGAGGACGAGGCATAGGCGCCGCCGTCGAACAGCAGCCGGGCGGTGAGTGCGACCAGGCGACCGTCGCGGTTGGCGCCGTGGCGCATCCAGATGCGCGAAGGGTGACGATGGACGTGACCGTGGAACGACTCCTCGCGCCCGTAGCTGAATCTCACGGGTCTGTTGGTGCGCAACGCCAGGAGACAGGCGTGGATCTGCATGTGGATGTCCTCGCGGGACCCGAAGGCGCCGCCGACACCGGCGAGGTGCAACCGGACCTTGTCCTCGGGAAGCCCGAGGCACGGCGCGATCTGCTCCCGGTCGACGTGCAGCCACTGCGTCGTGACGTAGAGGTCGACACCGCCGTCCTCGGCCGGTACGGCCAATCCGGCTTCCGGCCCGAGGGCCGCCTGGTCCTGCATCGCCGTCTCGTAGTAACCCTCGACCCATACCTCAGCGTGGGCTGTGTCGGGTTCGCCGTGGATGATGTGGACGTGGCGCAGGACGTTGCCGAACTCGTGGAGGCGAGGCGCGTGCGGCGCGAGCGCGTCCTCCATGTCGAACACGCCCGGCAGGGGCTCGAGGTCGATGTCGATTCCTCGCACTGCCTGCTTGGCGCGTTCGGGTGACGTCGCGGCGACGATCGCGATCGGTTCGCCCGAGTAGCGGACAACGTCCTCGGCGAGCACAGGCTGGTCGAAGAAGTTGAGACCGAACCGATTCTTGCCCGGCACGTCGGCACCGACCATGACCGCCGCGACCCCGGGACTCAGAAGGGCCGAAGAGATGTCGACTCCCCGGAGGCGAGCGTGTGCCAGAGGAGAGCGCAGCGTCGCGCCAAAGAGCATCCCGTCGCGGTGCAAATCGCTCGCGTAGGCGAACGCCCCCATCACCTTCGGCACCCCGTCGATGCGCGGGACGGCCTCGCCGATCCGACCTCCGGTTCCGACAGCGATGGTCGTCGTCAACGGTGCTACCTCGAGCTGAACGCTAGCGGGCGGGTCGCGTCACTTCGTCGGGACTGGGGAAGTCACCGCGAACGGGCCTTTACCGGCTGGGTTCGTGGATGGAGCCTTCGGCGACTCGCAGGGGCGAGCCCGCGTGACCGCCGGAACGCGTCGCGACGATCTCAGCGCAGATCGAGATCGCCGTCTCCTCGGGGGTGCGCGCACCGATGTCGAGGCCGATCGGCGCCATCACCCGGGAAACCGACTCCTCGGCGACGCCCGCCTCGCGCAGCCGTCGGGCGCGCTCGGCCGTGGTGCGGCGAGACCCCATGGCGCCGATGTAGCCGGCGTTGGTGCGAAGCGCGGCGACGAGGGCGGGGACGTCGAACTTGGGATCGTGGGTGAGGACGCAGACCGCGTCCCTCTGGTTGAGGGTCGGACCGACCTTCGTCAGGTGGCGGTCGGGCCAGTCGACGACGATCTCGTCGGCCATGGGGAACCGAACCGGGGTGGCGAAGACGGGGCGGGCGTCGCACACCGTCACCCGGTAACCGAGGATCTTGGCCACCTTGGCGAGGGCCGCGCTGAAGTCCACCGCGCCGAAGATGAGCATGCGGGGTGGCGGGATGAAGGCCTCGATGAACACGGCCAGCTCCTGCTGGCTGGCCTCGCCGCGCGGACCGTAGCGGCGAATCGCAGTCGACCCGGCGTCGAGGTACCCCAGGGCGTCGCGCCGCACCGCGTCGTCCAAGCCGGGGTGTCCCAGGGAGCCGATCAAAGGAGAGCCGGGCCGGACGAGGATCGTCGCTCCGAGCAGGGTGGAGCGTTCGCCCGTCGCATTCTCTTCGCCGTCGACTTCGGTCCCGATCAGCGTGGCGAGCGCCACAGGTTGCTGTGTCGACAGGAGTTCGTGCAGCGTTTGGAATATCAGGCTGCCCGTCCCCTGCGGTCCCAGCGGTTCGACGAAGACGCGGACGGTCCCGCCGCACGTCAGACCGACGGCGAAGGCTTCATCGTCGGAGTAACCGAAGGTCGTAAGGCGCGCTCTGCCCGTCGTCAGGACTTCGAGGGCGTCGGTGACGACCGCCGTTTCCACGCATCCCCCGGAGACCGATCCGGCGACCTCGCCGTCCTCGCTGACCGCCATCGTTGCTCCGGGCTCGCGGGGGGCCGAGCCCTCAATGCCGACGACGCGCGCCAGCGCCACCCGCCGACCTGCGGCCCTCCAGCGGTCGATCTCCTCGAACAGCTCTTGCACGAGATCCAGCGTAAGGGTGTCGCCGTCGAAGTGCGATCCCCGGCGGGCCCGGGCACGGCGTGATGTGCCGATCGGCACGCCGGGCGGGCCCCTTCACCGACCCGGCAGGTCCCGGGTGTGGTCGGAGTCCGGAGAGTTCGACGACGTCCCGAGCTGGCGGTCGCCGCCGGCGCGAGCAAACGTCCGGCCTACGATCGACCCGCGATGTCGGATGCCGGAGCTGAGAACTGGATCGCGGTCGTGGCCGAAAGACTGCCGGTCGCGGAGGCGCTGGCTTGGGCGTCAGGCCGGGAATGTGGGGCCGTGGTCTCGTTCAGCGGGTCGGTCCGGGAGGCGTCCGAGGGTCGGCCGGGTGTGGTCAGCCTGGAGTACGAGGCCTACGAGCCCTACGCCGCCCGCAAAATGGCGGACGTGGTTCGCGCCGTGCGAACGCGCTTTCCGGAAGTGCGGCGGATCGCGCTTCTGCACCGCATCGGGACGCTCTCGGTCGGCGAGGTGTCGGTGTTCGTCGTCGTCTCCGCGCCACACCGATCTGACGCCTTCGAGGCGGCCAGGTCGTGTCTTGACTTGGTCAAGGCGACGGTGCCGATTTGGAAGCGCGAGACCTGGGCCGGAGGATCGGACTGGGGCCAGGGTTCGCGACCGATCGTCGACGTGTCCGAGCTCGAGGTTCCCTGAGCTGGTGCCTCGCGCCGGTCGTTCGTGGATCCGTCTGGAGGCGACGTGTCCGGATTAGTGGTTCCGCCTTGGTAGCGAACGCCCAATTAGCCTGGCGACGCGGGATCCCGTCGTTGGGAAGGAGCCCAGGTCGCCGGGAGGGGATCCAGATCGTCGGTCGCTTGCGCCGGATTTCGGCGGGTTCCAGTCCTCGCCGAATCCGGGTGGGTATTCGCGACGTGATTGAGAATCGGGTCGACCCGCACGTCGACTCGCGACCAGTGCCTCGTGTCCAGGAGAGAAGATGATGCCAGCAGCGGAAATCGTGGAAGTGCTCGACCTGTCGGCGGTGACGCAGCCGATCGCCGGAGACGCCACGGCGAAGAACCTGCTCTCCATGCACCAGCTCGTTGCCGACGACATCCGCGTCTATCTGGAGGAGGCCTACGCCGCGGAGACAGTCGTGCGAGATCCCTCGCGTCGCGGGATCTCGCTGCTTCCTGGTGCGGTCATGAAGGCGATCATGCGACAACCCTCGACCCGAACCGGCGGTAGCTGCACCTCCGCGATGCGGAAGCTCGGCGGCTCCGCCGAACTGATCAGCGGCATGAGCGGCTCTTCCGAGGCCAAGGGCGAATCGCTGGCCGATTCCTGGGTGGCCTTCGCGACGCAGGCGGACCTTCTCGGCATCCGAACGGCCGAGAACGACGGTCCGGCCTTTGCCGCCCACGTCATCGCCAAGGCGGTGGAGTACGGACAGCTCTCGCAGGTCGTGCCGGTCATCAACCTCGGCGACGGGCACCACGAACACCCGACGCAGGCCCTCGGTGACATGTTCACGATTCACAAGAAGTTCAAGAGATTCGA
This sequence comes from Acidimicrobiales bacterium, assembly GCA_035625025.1. Lineage (GTDB taxonomy): Bacteria > Actinomycetota > Acidimicrobiia > Acidimicrobiales > Bog-793 > Bog-793. The sequence continues at coordinate 9,439 of DASPQJ010000026.1, read as the reverse complement.
CGGGCTCGTGGCCACGGTCGTCGGTGACCATGAGCGCTACCGTGCCCACCATTCCTTCATGATCGCGGCCGCGACGCTCGGCATGCGCCTCGTCGCCGTGGAATCGTCGGCGGCCCCGGTTCCCCCGGAGTTGGTGGAGACGCTCGGGGCGCGTTTGACGAGGACCAGTGATCTGGACGGGGCGATGCGCGACACCGATGTTCTGTACCTGGGCCGCAATCCGGACGAGTACACGGGGGAGGATCCCGCGGAGATTGTGCGCGCGCAGCAATTGGCCCGTGACTACGTCAGCTGGATCGTCGACTACGAGAGGATCCAAAAAATGTCGCCGGACAGCATCGTGTTGCATCCGCGGCCGAGGCGGGACGAACTGCACCCCAGCGTCGACCCCGATCCGAGAATGAAGGACGTTGAACAAATGGCGAACATGATTCCCATGCGGATGGCCATCATCGCTCGACATCTCGGCGCTTCGATCGTGGACAACGTGTAGAGCCTCGCGATCGGGTGGTGCGAGAGAATCGCGATCGCATGCCCACGCCACACTCCGGCTCAACGGTGGTGTCCGGAACCGTTCGTGGTGATCTCAGGGAAGGGCGGAAACGTCCCAGCTCCAGCGGGTCCGGGCTGGGAGCCAGCGAGTGATTTCCGCGTTGGACTTTGTCGCCGCCCGCCGCAAGGACTGGTGTGGTCGAGGCACGAAAGAGACGCGGCCAGCTTCGGAGTCGGGTGGGGGGTTAGGCGACGTGCCGTGCGGAGCCCTCACGATGCCGGGGAGCCCGAATCTCGATTCCTCGGGTCGGGGACGGTAGCGAGCGACCACGATCGTCGACCTCGCGTCGGTGGCAACGGTCCCAGCACGAGGAGCGGCGTCACAGCGCAGACGTAGCGTGATCGGAGGGTCAGATCACGCTCGAGATCCTCCGGTCCCTGTTCTGGACGCCTTCGGATCTCTCAGGCCATCTCGTGCCCTGGGCTTCTGTATCGGTGTCACCGTCCCAAGCTTCGTTCTCGTCTTCGCCGGCCAGTGCGCCTGCGGCGTTCGCGGCTTGCGATTCGGCCTCGCCCGGGACTGGCAGGCAGGGCACCCGCACGACAGGGAGGGACACCAGTGACCGCGCGATTCACGCGTTCAGAAGCAATGATCCGGCTCACCGAGGGGATCGCCGACCTCGCGTCTTCGGACGAGTGGCGGCGCTACCTGGAGTTTCAGAGTCGGTTCCATCGCTACAGCTTCAACAACGTGCTTCTCATCGCCGCCCAGTGCCCTGAGGCGACCCAGGTCGCAGGATTCGGCGCCTGGCGGAAGGTCAACCGCTCGGTGCGGAGGGGGGAGAGGGCCATCTGGATCCTCGCCCCGATCGTCGAGAGGCGAGTCGGTGCCAGAGACGGCGGCGACGAAGACGTCGTGCGCGGCTTCCGCTTCGTGCCCGTGTTCGACGTCTCCCAGACCGAGGGTGAAGAACTGCCGTCGGTTTGCAACCGGCTGGTCGGCGACGACCCCACAGGCCACTTCGATCGGCTCGTCGCGGCCGCCCGGTCCTTCGGATTCGCGGTCGAGGAGTACGAGTTCACCGGGACGATCAACGGCGACTGCTCACACGCCGAGCGTCGGATCCGGATCGAGAGCCGGAACACGCCCAGCCAGCGGGTCAAGACTCTCGCTCACGAGCTCGCCCACGCCCTGCTCCACGAGAACTTTGAAGGCCGGGAACTTGCAGAGCTCGAGGCCGAGTCGACTGCTTACGTCGTCTGCGCCACGCTCGGGATGGACAGCGGCGAGTACTCCTTCGGGTACGTCACGGCGTGGGCTGGTGGCGGCGAGGAAGCGCTCGCCGGCTTGAGGGCCTCGGGCGGACGGATTCAGAAAGCCGCGGCTGCCATCCTCGATTCGTTTCCGCCGATCGAGGTGAGGTGGGCTGCCTAGGACGAACCGACCGGGGGCGGGCGGATCGCCCTGCGATAATTAGGGGCGCGTCCGCGGTGGAGTGGAAGAATGGGAATGCTTTGCTTCCGCCCCAACGCGGCACGTCCGGGATTGGCGCGATAGAACGTGACGAAGGATGACGACGGATCAGTGACAGTTTCCTCTGACATACCTCCGGAAGCGAACCGGATGGGACTGCTCGAGAGCGCGTTCGCGTTCTCGCCTCTCAAGACCGTCAGCGAGGCGGTCGCCGTGGCGGCGGAGATCGATCCCCAGATCCTCATCGAGAGGCAGGGGAGGCGCTACCGGTGGAGTTTCGCGACCAAAGACGGCGCCTACGCCCTGCTCGACAAGGCCGCGAGGTTCCTGGGGATCGACCAGATCCACCTCCTCGTCGGATTCCGGACCCTCGATGACGGCACGTGCGTCCTCCATGACGACCGTGTCAGTTTCGAGCCCTCCGACGACTCGGCGCTCATCACGTTCAAGGTTCCGAGCTCAGAATCCGAGGTCGCCGAGCAGATCCGCGAGCGGCTGCCGACCAAGAGCAAGTAGTCCCGGGAGACGTCCGGCCTCAGGCGGTGTGGTCGGGGGACCCCTGTGATCAGGCCCAGCCGAGCTCGGTGAGGCGCGTGTCGTTGATGCCGAAGTGGTGGGCGATCTCGTGGATCACCGTCTTGCGCACGGCGACGGTGACTTCCTCCTCGCTCCGACAACTCGCGCAGATGCTCCGCATGAAGATCGTGATCCGGTCGGGCATCACCGCCGAGTACCCGATACCTCGATGCGTCAGCGGGACGCCCTCGTAGAGGCCGAAGAGCCGACCTGCTGGCGCGAAGGGGTCCACTCCGACGGACACGTTCTCCATCGCGCGGCCCAGGCTTTCCGGGAGGCTGTCGAGGGCCGAGGCGACGAGTTCCTCGAACCTCTCGCTCGTCATCGCGACCATGGCGTCGATCATCGCGCCAGGACAGTGTTCCCGCCGACGGGGGTCGATCCTGCCTTGGGCGAGATGAGCGTGGACGCCGACGGTCGCGCGATCGGCGTCGTCCCCAGTCATCACACCGGCAGCCCTCGGATGAGGGACGCCCAGCCGACGTGTCGCGGGCCGGCAACGACCGCAGCCCCGACCGGGCAGTTCGGGGCGTCTGGATTGCGACCACCCCGCCCGATCACGGAGACTCTCGCCGTGGTGAATCCGCGGCAGCGTTCCGCGACCCGACGTGTCACCCACAAGTCGGCGGCACTCGAGCTCGCGGCGCGGAACCCCGTGCTCGCGTCGCTGCTCCGGGCCGCCGGCCCGCCCGTCTTACGGCCGCCGAGCGAGACGTCGTTCGCGGCGCTCGTGCGGTCGGTGACCTACCAGCAGCTCGCGGGGGCTGCGGCCGCGGCGATCCACGGCCGGCTCGTCGTCGCGATGGGAGACCCCGACGACCCCGCGGCGTTGCTCGGCCTCTCAGACGAAGCCTTGCGGGCTATCGGGTTGTCCCGCAACAAGTCCGAGTCACTGCGCGACCTCGCGGCCAAGGTGCTGGACGGGACCGTCGATTTGGCGCCCAGGCGCCTGGCGCGGGCCGACGACGCCGAGATCGTGTCGCACCTCTCGACGGTGCGCGGGATCGGACCGTGGACGGCCCAGATGTTCCTCATTTTCCAGTTGCGACGACTCGACGTCTGGCCGACGGGGGACTTCGGGGTCCGTCGGGGCTACGGACTGGCATGGGGGGTGGCCACGCCCGACGCTCGTCAGCTCGAACCGCTCGGAGATCCCTTCCGGCCCTACCGGTCCGTCGCTGCCTGGTACTGCTGGCGCGCCTGCGAGCTCTACGCGGGCGCCGCCGACAGCGCGCTGACGCGCTAGCTAGGCGCCCCGCCGTCGGTCTCGGCGAGCTCGACCGCGACGGAAAGCTCACCCTCTGCTGGCGCGAACTCGAGCTCGTCGATCACACCGGCGGCGGCGAGGTCGTCTGCGGCGAGCCGGATGAGGTCCACTTGTGCAGCGGGAGCGGTGACCTTCACCCGTCGGGCCCGCGCCCGCATCGATCGCTTCGCCGCGGTCTTCGCGCGCCGGACCGCGCCGAGGACGGCGCCGACGTCGTCGAGGAGGCGGTCATCGGGGCCAGCGGTGCCCGTCGTGAGCTCTGTGGCGGTCGGCCACGCCGCGGCATGGATCGATCCCTCGTGGTTCCACGACCACGCTTCTTCGGTCGCAAAGGGAAGGAAGGGAGCGAATAGGCGCAATTGGGTGTCGAGAGCGAGTGCCAGGGCCCGACGGGCCGAGTCGGCGTCGCTTCCCTGGCCGTAGGCGCGGCCCTTGACGAGCTCGAGATAGTCGTCGCAGAAGGTCCAGAAGAAGTGCTCGATGCGCTCGAGCGCCCGGGCGTGCTCGTAGTCCTCGAGAGCGGAAGTGGCGTCTCGCACGACGGCAGCGAGTCGATGAAGCATCGCGAGGTCGAGGGGATGGCTCGGTGCCGCCGCAGGGCTTCTCGGCTGTGTAGGGGAGATGTCGGCGAGTCGTTGCAGGATGAACTTGCTCGCATTGAGGATCTTGATGGCGAGTCGCCGCCCGATGCGCATCTGCTGGTCGTCGAAGATCGTGTCGACGCCGAGACGGGCGGACGCCGCCCAGTAACGGACGGCGTCGGTTCCGTGCGCGTCGAGCGAGTCGCTTGGCACGACGGCGTTGCCCTTGGACTTGGAGATCTTTCTGTGGTCGGGATCGAGGATCCACCCCGAGATGGCGACGTGGTGCCAGGGGACGCAGCGGTGTTCGAGTTCGGCGCGCACGACGGACGAAAACAGCCATGTTCTGATGATCTCGTGAGCCTGGGGGCGCAGGTCCATCGGGAAGATGCGGTCGAAGAGTTCGGGCCTGTCGACCCAGTGCCCGGCGATGTGCGGACTGAGCGAAGAGGTCGCCCAGGTGTCCATGACGTCCGGATCGGCGACGAACCCCCCGGGCTCGCCGCGTTGGTCGTCGCGGTAACCGTTGGGGACAGCGGTCGAGGGGTCGAGCGGGAGCTGGCTCTCCTCGGCGAGGATCGGATGAGAGTCATCGATCGACCCGTCGGAGCCAATCGCGTACCAAACCGGGAAGGGCACACCGAAGTAACGCTGTCGCGAGATGTTCCAGTCCCCAGTGAGCCCTTCGACCCATGCCTCGTAGCGGGTGCGCATGAACTCGGGGTGCCAAGAGATCTGACGGCCCGCGTCGATGAGAATTCGCCGCCGCTCCAGTGTCCGGACGTACCACTGGCGGGACGAGACGACCTCGAGCGGTCGCTCACCCTTCTCGTAGAAGTTGACGAAGTGCGTGATGACGCGCGGCTCGTCGACGAGGTCGCCGGAAGCCGCGAGGAGTTCGACGATTCTCCGCTGTGCCCTGCGGAGATTCAGTCCTTCGAGTTCGGCGTAGCTGGCCGCGGCGCGGTCCGCGTCGCGGGATTCCCAACCGCGGGATCCGAACGGAGCGTGGCCGAGTCGTCCGTCGCGCTGCACGATCGTCCGGGTCGCGAGGTCCAGGTCGCGCCACCACGCGACATCGGTGAGGTCGCCGAAGGTGCACACCATGGCGATTCCCGACCCCTTGTCCGGATCGGCGAGCGGGTGGGGGTGGATCGGGACCTCGACCCCGAAGAGGGGTGTCAGGGCGGTCGTGCCGAACAGCTCCTGGTAACGCGCGTCGTCGGGATGGGCGACCAGCGCGACACAGGCGGGGAGGAGCTCGGGTCGAGTCGTGTCGATCTCGATCGGTTCGCCGCTTAACCCCGACACGAAGCGAACCCGGTAGAAGCGCGCTTCGACTTCCCGGTCCTCGAGTTCGGCTTGGGCGACCGCCGTCTGGAAGTCGACGTCCCAGAGAGTCGGCGCTTCCTGGCGGTAGGCATGACCGTTCTGCACCATCCGGAGGAAGGCGCGTTGGGAGGTCTGCTGGGCGAGCGATCCGATCGTCGTGTACTGGTTCGCCCAGTCGACCGACAGTCCGAGTCGACGGAACAGCGTCTCGAAGGCCTGTTCGTCTTGCGCCGTGAGGGCGTGGCACAGTTCGACGAAGTTCGGCCGCGAGATAGAAAGCGGGTGCCTCGGAGGATCCTTCGGAGGCGAGAACCTCGGGTCGTAGGGGATCGAAGGGTCGCACCGGACCCCGAAATGGTTCTGCACTCGGCGCTCGGTCGGCAATCCGTTGTCGTCCCACCCGATCGGGTAGAAGACGGCCTTGCCGCGCATGCGCTGGAATCTCGCGACTATGTCCGTCTGGGTGTAGGAGAAGATGTGGCCGACGTGCAAGGCCCCCGACACGGTCGGAGGGGGCGTGTCGATCGAGTAGACGCCCTCGCGAGGCCTTGCAGCATCGAAGCGGTACGTTCCCCAGGCGTCCCACCGCGCGGACCAGCGTTCCTCGAGCCCCTCGAGTCTTGGGCGGTCCGGTATCCGCGGCGAACGACCGGTCGGGTCGGCGGCGGCGCCGGGTGAGCCCGAGTCCGAGGTCGACGCAAGCGGGGCTTCCGGGCCGAAGGCGCGTGCCGTCGTGGGCTCGTCTTCGACTCGCATCGGACTAGTACCGTAGTCGTGTGCTCAGGTTGCGCGACACGGTGACCGGTCGCGTCGCCGAACTGCAGCCACGAGATGCTGGTGTCGTCGGCCTCTACGTCTGCGGACCCACGGTCTACGGCCCTCCCCACGTCGGCCACGGTCGCTTCGCGCTCGTGTACGACGTCCTGCGCCGCTACCTCGAGTTCGAGGGGCTACGAGTCGATCACGTCTCCAACGTCACGGACATCGACGACAAGATCATCGAGCGTGCCGTCACCGAGGGACGGAACTGGCAGGAGGTCGCACACGACTCCGAGATCGAGTGGTGGGCGGCGATGGACAAGATGGGCGTCGCGCGGCCGACAACGACGCCCCACGCCACCGACTACATCGCCGAGATGATCGAGCTCGTGTCGGACCTTCTCGGACGCGGGGCCGCGTACGCGACCGGTGACGGTGTCTACCTCGACACCTCGACGGTCAAGGACTATGGGCTTCTGAAGCACCAGAGCGTCGAGTCGCTCCGGGCGGGCGCGCGCGTCGAGGTCGACGAGGACAAGAGGTCACCGGTGGACTTCGTCCTCTGGAAGGGCGCCAAGCCAGGAGAGCCGGCGTGGGACGCGCCGTTTGGACCCGGGCGGCCGGGCTGGCACACCGAGTGCGTCGTGATGTCGCTCGCGCTACTGGGGGAGAACTTCGATCTCCATGGGGGCGGTGAGGACCTCATCTTCCCCCACCACGAGAACGAGCGGGCCCAGGCGGTCGCGAGAGGCAAGCGCTTCGCCCGTCACTGGATGCACAACGGGCTCGTCCGTGTGGACGGCGAGAAGATGTCCAAATCGCTCGGCAACTTCACGACAATGTCGGACCTGTTCGATCGGTCCGACGCCCGTGCCTATCGGCTCGTGGTGCTCGGATCGCATTACCGCCAGCCCGTCGAGGTGACGGAGCGGACGCTCGAGGATGCGACGACAGCGCTACAGCGTGTCGACAGCCTCGCCCGCCGATTCGTCGACGCGCCGACCGACGCCACCTCGGAGGAGGCGGGCGAGGAGCGAAAACGGTTCCGGCGGGCGATGGACGACGATCTCGACACGGCGGGGGCATTGGCCGGATTGTTCTCCGCCCTGCGTCGGGCGAACGCGCTCGGGGACTCGGGTGACCTGCGCGGTGGCGGGGCGCTCGCCCGCGCGGTGCTGGACCTGTTCGCGGTGCTCGGCGTCGAGGGCGAAGCCGGCCGAATGGCGGCGGGGGCGGACGTCCAGGAGCTGGTGAGAAGACGGGATAGGGCTCGTGCAACGCGAGATTTCGCCGCGGCCGATCGGCTGCGAGCCGAGATCGAGCAACTCGGCTGGGTCGTCGAGGACACCCCAGGCGGAACGCGGATCTACCGATGACAGTCGCCCGCGATCCCTTGCGAACACGGGCACGCCGGCCGTCGGACCGCGGGGACGACGAGTAGGTGGCGGCCCAGTTTCAATCGGGTGTCTTCACGTTCAAGCGGGACGACAGATCGCAGAGGCCGGGGCCACCCGCCGAGGAGAGGGACGGGGAAAACTGGGTTTCAAGGTCCTGGTTCTCATGCTTGGCGTCAAGGACCTCGCGCGATCCCAGAGGTTCTGCGGTGACGGTATCGGTCTCCCGATCGACCAGGATTGCCCGAGATCCGTGTCGCGGAATCTCGGAGAGGAATCGACATCGTTGGCGCTCTACGAATGGAACGCCAAGGCTAAGGACGCTGGCGTCTCTCCCGATGGATCGGGGTCCGCGGTTTCTCGTTGCACTGCATCGTGGATTCGCGCAAGGACGTCGTTGATGTCATAGCCAAGGCTCTTGCGGCGGGTGGGACCGTCGTGAAGGAGCCGGAGGCCGCATCGTGGGGTGATTACCTCGGGTGCTTCGGCGACCCGGAAGGCTTCCTGTGGAAGGTCGCGACGAGCCAGTTAGCAAGGCCGAGATCTCGAGGGTCGCCCGTAGCCGCAGCTTCCGCGGCCAGAGATTTCCCAGGATTGTCGCCTCTCGGAGGCATCCGGAAAAATGAATTCCACACGAGGGGACCGGGGAAGGCCGACGAGTCATGGGGAGCACACGGGACCGAGCTGAGGCGCGGGGTTTCACCAGCGCCTTTTCGCTTCTCTCGGGGCGGAGCGAGAGGGAATCGGACCCCCACCGGTGGTCACCAGGCTGACGTCGGGCGCGAGCAGCGAGCCTCGGTTTCCCTGGGCCACGATCGACGGGTGGGCACTGGCCTAGTTTCAGCAGGGAGAATCCGTTGATTAGGAGCGCTGATGTCTGAGGCTTCAGTGATCCCGTTCGTCAGTGGGGGACGGTATAGTCGGCTATACCGAGTTGATGAACGCCAGCGAGGAGCCACGTGAAGCGCAATCCTAAGCCGCGCGACGCGAGCCAGCGAGCCTGGACGGTGGTCCGCGAGGCGACTGGTCAAGCTAGTCCGGCTCCAATCCCCGTGAAGGACGCCGCGGCTGTCGCGCGCGGCCGCGAGGGCGGCTTAGCTAGGGCACGAGTACTGAGTTCGACGCGCAGGCAGCAAATAGCGCGGCAAGGAGCCGCGGCGAGGCGGAGGGCTGTGGGATGAATTCGCGTACTCGTCTAGAAGAGCTGTCCCATGTAGGACTGGATGCTACGGACGAAAGCATATTTGACACGCTCAAGAGTCATGGCCCGCTCGACCTCGTTGAGCTTGTTGACGTTTCGGGGATCGCGCCCGATCAGGTCAAGGCATCTCTTGGGAGATTGATCCATAACGGCCTCGTTAGTCGCTCACCCGAGCAAGCGTCTAACGGAACCGGTGTATATCGCGTTGTCCCGCGGTATCCACGCCTATTGGGAACTCGTTTCGCGAGGCCATAGACTAGCGGATACATGCAAGGGGTCCAGTATGGCGTAGCTGCGTTTTCGGCTGCCGTCGTGACTTGGACTCAGTTCGGCGCACATTTTCATCGCCATCCATTTGGAGAT
>DASPQJ010000025.1:0-2267 GCA_035625025.1 Acidimicrobiales bacterium | reverse complement strand
ACGCTCGCCTGGTCGAGCAGGCCCGTCGCCGCCGGATGGAGCGGGGCGACGAGGACGGTGACCGTCGGCCCACCCTGCCCGGTGGCGCCAGAACCAGCCGACGTCGCGACCGTGCCGACCGAGGTGACGACCCCGGGCGTCGTCACGTTGTTCGGCAGGGTGATGCCGACCGTGTCACCGACCTTCACGTCCGGGACGAGGGAGACGTCGAGATCGATCGTCACGACGCGGGCCGTCGACGAGGCCGTGAGCACCGGCGAGCCGGCCTGGGCGGTGCCGCCGAGGGCCGCGGTCACGGTCGTCACCCGAAGCGGCCCCGGCTCGACGACGACGTCGCCGAGGCTCACGATCCCCGTCGCGGGCAGGCCGAGTGATCGCTGCCAGGCCTCGACGGCGGCCTTCGTCGCCGCGGAGAAGTGCGGACTGGCGCCGATCCCGCGGCCGAAGCCGAGAGCGATCAGGTTGTCGCTCAGCTCGGTGACGTCGGGACCGTCCGACACCCCGAGGTAGAGCGCGCGGTACAGGGTGGTCGTCCCGAAAAAGAGGGGAACCGGGCGACCGCCGAGCGAGTAGACGCTCTGTCCGCGATAGATCCGCTCGCCGAGGCTCGGCAGGGCAGTGAACACCGACCCGGGGTTGGTCGCCTCGGCCTCGTCGGCGAGGAGCGCCGCCTCAGCAGCCGCGAGGCTCGCCCGGTCCGTCGCCACGGTCGACTCCGCTTGGGCGAGGGTCGATTTGTTGTTCACCTTGTCGGCGGCGAGCGCGTCCCTGTCCTGGGCGAGTGTTCGCGCGTCTTCGGCGATGACCTGGCGCTCCGCCGCACAGGACGACTGCGCGGTCTCGAAGGTCTCCGTCGGAGCCACCGAGGTCCCCCGGGCGTTCTCGGCGAAGAGGGTGAAGGCGTAGGTCGTGTCGGGCTGCAGCCCGGAGATCGTGGCCGTGACCGGGACCGGGGTCGTCCCGTCGCCGGCGTCCGCCGCCGTCGACTGCGAGCCGAATGCCGACGTCGTGCCCCACTCGAAGTAATACGTCGTGTCGAGGTTGCCCGGGTCGACCGTGCCCGACAGCGACTCGGAGGTCTGCGAGACCGTCGTCGCCGCTCCGATCGTCACCTCGGGCGTGCTCAGCGTCGTTGTCGTCGTTTCATCGTCGGCCGCTGACGAGTCGCCGGACGGGTCACCGCTCCCGCGCGATCCCGTGGAGGCTGACGAACCGAACGGCGTCGTCACGGTCGATTCCGACGCCACCGGGCAGGCGAGCGCTTCGTCCTCGCCAAGCATCGTCTTTGCCAGGGAGAGCGTGACCTCGTCGCTGTGTACCGTGGCGTTCGCCGCGACGACAGTCGCCTTGTCCGAGGTGTGTTGGAGACGCTTGTCGCTGGCGAGTGCCTGCTGGTCGGCGAGGAACCGCTGTTGGGCGGACTGGACGGCCGAGCGGTCCTGGATGATGGCGCTCGCCGGCGTTCCCGTCGGGATGGCGACGGCATAGGAACCCGAGTAGCCGAGGGACGCGCTGACCTCAGTCTGCGAGGAGATCGAACGCTCGCGAACGGTCGCGAGCGCCGTCGGGTAGGAATTGTCAACGACCCCGCCTCCCGACCGGCCGGAACCGGCGAAAGGATCGGTGACGCCAACCACCACGCCCCCGACGATGACGACGGCGGCGAGGGCCGCGACAACTCGCCCACGACTCGTGGCCAGCCAACGCCGACCGCCCGACGGAGGGTTCGGCGCGGCCGGCGACGGCGAAGGTCTAGTGCTCATGGCGTTAGCCACCTCCGGGCAGGAAAGATCGGCAGGCCTTCTGGGCGGCCTGGAACTGCGGTGAACGGGGATCGATGCCGAGATCGATGCTGATCTTGAACCCCAGCTCGTGGCTGTTGACGATGGGGTCGGGGAAGTTCGTCAGCCCGTGGGCGCGCATGCACTGGGCGAACTTCAAGAGCTCGGAGGAAAGGATCGCCAGGACGGCCGGGGGAAAGCCCCCGCTGGGGAGGAGGTGTCCACAGGTCCTGTTCGCCGAGGCGTACTGGGGGGTGTTGTCGTTGGGTCGGCTGTTCGGCGTGCCGAACGCTCCAGCGCTGTTGGGGTCGGGAAAGCTCACGTCGCCGTGGGCGCGCATGCACTGGGAGTAGGCGAGCTCCTGCGCGTAGAAGGCGGTCTTTGTGATACCAGCTGATTCCGGAACCGTGCTCGTCGTCGAGGTCGTCGAGCCGAGGCTGGCGACGCCGAGACCGGTCGAGCCGCCGCCACAGGCGGCGGCGAGGA
>DASPQJ010000024.1:0-14783 GCA_035625025.1 Acidimicrobiales bacterium | reverse complement strand
GGCTCGGCTTGCAGTCCGGGGAGCGCGTCGTCCACGCCCGCTGGGGCGAGGGCGTCGTCGTCGAGGTGCGCGGCGAAGGGTTGCAGGCCGAAGCGGTGATCGCCTTCGAGCGTCACGGCGAGAGGCGTTTCCTGCTGTCGGCCACGCCCCTCAAGCGGGCCTGACGACGGCCTCGCCGGTCGGCACGGGGTGCCGGCGGGAGCCGTCGGCGCGCCGCCGGGGCGAGCTGCGACTAAGCGTGGGCGAGAACCGCGCCGACCTCGATGTTCCCCGCCGACACGGCTCGATGCGGTGTTCCGTGCGCCAGGGCGACGAGCGCCTGGGCGGACGCCGCACTGTCGAAGACGATGAACGCGGTGCCCCTGTCCAGTGCCGTCGCGATCCAGTAGCCGGCGACAAACCCCGGCATCCGGGAGACCTGGGCCACCAGTCCGCCGAGTTCTTTCTCGGCGGCAGGCCGGTCGTTGAAGGTCGCCGGGATGATGACTGCGTGCATGACGCCCTCCTTTTCGGAGCTCGCCGCGGCGGGCGAGAGGGCGAGCCTATCGACGAGCCAGCGTTCTCGAGCGCCGCCCGGGACGGGCCCGCGCCTTCCCGGGGCCTCCGGGGCGTCGTCCCCAGCGTGCCGGCGCGCCCTGGCCGGCCGAGCACCTCCTCCGTCCCGAGCAGCGAAGTCCGAGAACTTGGCGCTGTAAAGACCGATCGAGCCTCCGGTTCGTCCGACGCGACCCCGCAAAATAGGATCACGGCGGCGAAAAGGCAGGTTCGTGGACCTCTACGAGTACCAAGGCAAGCGGTATCTCGCCCGCTTCGGCCTCCCGGTCGCGCCCGGAGGGGTCGCCGACACCGTCGCCGAGGCCGTCGCGGCCGCTGACGAGTTCGGCTATCCCGCGGCCCTCAAGGCGCAGGTCAAGGTCGGCGGGCGCGGGAAAGCCGGCGGCGTGCAGCTCGTCGCCGATCGCTCTGGAGCCGTCATCGCCGCGCAGGACCTTCTCGGTTCCGTGATCCAGGGGCACCCGGTCAATCGGCTCTGGATCGAGAGGGCGTCGTGGATCGCCGCCGAGTACTACGTCAGCTTCACCTTGGATCGGGCCGCGAGGCTCCATCTCGCGATGGTCTCGGCGAGGGGGGGCGTCGACATCGAACAAGTCGCCGCGGCGGATCCGGGGGCGATCGCCCGGCTGGAAATCAACCCGATCGACGGGTTGTCGCCCGACCAGGCCCGGGCGCTCGTCGCGCGCGCCGGGATCGACGGGGGCGCGCCCGAGAGCGTCGCCGACGTCATCGTGCGGCTCTACCGCGGCTACATCGAAGGCGACGCCGACCTCGTCGAGATCAACCCCCTCGTTCTCACTTCGTCTGGCGAGGTCCTCGCCCTCGACGCCAAGGTCACCCTCGACGACGAGGCCGCGTTCCGTCATCCGGAGTGGGCGGAGTTCGCCGACGCCGAGCCCGACGATCCCCGCGAGCGGTCCGCCCGGAGCAAGGGACTGAGCTACGTCGGTCTCGACGGGTCGGTCGGCATCATCGCCAACGGGGCCGGGCTCGCCATGAGCACGCTCGACGTCGTGAACGAGGTCGGTGGCTCGGCGGCGAACTTCCTCGATATCGGTGGCGAAGCGAACGCCGACGTCATGGCTGACGCCCTCGAGGTGATCAGCTCCGACCCGAGAGTCCGCGCCGTCCTCGTCAACGTCTTCGGCGGCATCGTCCGCTGCGACGACGTCGCCCGGGGGATCCTCGGCGCGACGGGACGTGTCGCACTCGCCTCGCCGATCGTCGTCCGCCTGGACGGCACGCACGCGGCCAAGGCGCACGAGATCCTCCGACCGCACCTGTCCGACCGGCTCGTCCTGGAACCGACCATGCTCGCCGCGGCGCGCCGCGCCGTCGAGATCGCGGCGGGGAGCGGTCGGTGAGCATCTTCGCCGACGAGAACACGCTCGTCGTCGTGCAGGGCCTGACTGGGAGCCAGGGGAGCTTCCACGGGCTGAGGAATCGCGCCTACGGCACGAAGGTGGTCGCCGGGGTCACCCCGGGCAAGGGTGGGGGATTCCTCGAGGGCATTCCGATCTTCGACTCCTGCGCCGAGGCCGTCGCCGCGACGGGGGCGAACGCGAGCTTCGTCGCGGTCCCTCGGCAGGCCGCGCCGGGCGCGATCCTCGAGGCCGCCGCCGCCGGGATCGAACTCGTCGTCTGCATCACCGAGCACATCCCGGCCAAAGACGAGGTGCTGCTGTTCAACCGGCTGCGGCGGGAATACCCGGCGACGCGACTCGTCGGGCCGAACTGTCCCGGCGTGATCTCACCCGGCAGGTGCAACATCGGCATCACCGCCGGAGAGATCGCCTTGCCGGGCGGTCCCGTCGGCGTCGTCAGCAGGTCGGGGACGCTCACCTACCAAGCCCTGCACGAGCTGTCCGCAAAGGGCGTCGGCCAGACGACTTGCGTCGGGATCGGGGGCGACCGCGTCCCGGGAACGTCGTTCCGCGACGTGCTCGCGGCCTTCGAGAACGATCCCGAAACGCAGGCCGTGATGCTGATCGGCGAGATCGGCGGTTCCGAGGAGGAGCGCGCGGCCCAGTTCATCGCCGACAAGATGACGAAGCCGGTCGTCGCCTACGTCGCCGGTGTCACCGCGCCGGCGGGCCGGACGATGGGTCACGCCGGGGCGATCGTCTCGGGAAGCGCCGGGACCGCGCAGGCGAAGATCGCGGCGCTCGAGGCCGCCGGGGCGCGCGTCGCGCGCAACCCTTCCGAGGCGGGGGAAATCATGGTAGAGGTTGTCCGTGGCTCCGGCTGAGGGAAAAGGCGGTGGCAACGGGGGTACCCCCGGCAACTGCCGCCGCCGACTCGCCGTGCTCGCCTCGGGGACGGGCACGATCCTCGAGGCGCTGATCGCCGCGGAGCTGCCGATCGTCGTCGTCGGGGTCGACCGATCGTGTCGCGCCGCGCGGATCGCCGAAGGCGCCGGGATCCCGGTCGAGTTCGTCGAGCGGCGGGACTTCTCGGCGTCGTTCGACCGGGAGGCCTACACCGAGGCACTCGTCGCCGCTCTGGCGCGCCACCGCGTCGGCACGGTCGCGATGGCCGGGTTCGCCACCGTGCTCGGCCCGACCTTCTTCCCGGCGTTCGAGGGTCGGGTCCTCAACACCCACCCGGCGCTCCTGCCGGCGTACAAGGGCTGGCACGCCGTGCGCGACGTCCTCGCGGCCGGCGAGACGACGACCGGTTCGACGGTCCACGTCGCGACCTGCGAGGTGGACGCCGGCCCGATTCTCGCCCAGGAGAAGGTGCCCATCCGCCCCGACGACACGGAGGAGACCTTGCACGAGCGCATCAAGCAGGTGGAGCGGCGCCTGTACCCCGCGACGATCCTGTCGTTCCTCGACTCGGCCGAACCGGTGACGGACGAGGTCGCGGCCCGCTCGGGGGTCGCCAAATGAGGCGGCGATGAGGGCGCTCCTGTCGGTCTACGACAAGCGCGGGCTCGCCGAGTTCGCCGCCGGGCTCAGCGAACTCGGCTGGGACCTCGTCGCGAGCGGCGGCACCTCCGCCGAGCTCGATGCCGCGGGGCTCGCCCACCGCGACGTCGCCGAGGTGACGGGGGCGCCCGAGATGCTCGACGGCAGGGTGAAGACACTCCACCCCGCGATCCACGGCGGGATCCTCGCCGATCGCGCCAAGCCCGCCCATCTCGAGGATCTCGCGGCCCGCGGGATCGAGCCCATCGACCTCGTGGCGTGCAACCTCTATCCGTTCTCGTCCTCGCCCTCGATCGAGCTGATCGACGTCGGGGGGCCGACGATGGTGCGGGCCGCGGCGAAGAATCATGCCCATGTCGCCGTCGTCGTCGACCCGGACGACTACGGGGCCGTGCTCGCCGAGATCCGCGAGCACGGCAACGTCATGGCTGGGACCCGGCGGCGTCTCGCCGAGGCGGCCTTTGCCCACACCGCCGCCTACGACACCGCCATCGCGACCTGGCTCGCCGCTCGCGGTCGCTCGGGAGAGGTCCTGCCGCCGTCGATCGCTCTCGTGCTGGAACGACGGCAGGAGCTCCGCTACGGGGAGAACCCGCACCAGAAAGCCGCCCGCTACCGCCGGGTCGGCGCAGACGACGACTGGTGGGAGGGCGTGACCCAGCACGGCGGGCGAGAGCTCTCCTTCATCAACCTCGTCGACGCCGAAGCCGCCTGGTTGCTGTGCCACGCCGTTCTCGCCGGAGGCGAGGCGCGTGTCGCCGCGGCGATCGTGAAGCACGCCAACCCCTGCGGTGTCGCCGTCGGGTCGGAACTCGCGATCGTGTACGGACGCGCCTTCGAGGCCGACCCCGTGTCCGCCTTCGGGGGGATCGTCGCCATCTCCGGTCGAATCGACGCCGGTCTCGCCGAGGCGATCGTCGCGAACCCGCTCGCCGATGTGCTCATCGCCTACGGCTACGAACCCGACGCCCTCGCGGTCTTTGCCGCCCGGCGCAAGAACATGCGCGTGCTCGCGGCCCCGGCACCGCGGGCCGGCTCCCTCGTTTTCCGGCAGTTCTCCGGGGGCTTTCTCGTTCAGGACGCGGACCCGGCAGGCGGGCGCAGCGGCAGCTGGCGGGTCGTCACCGAACGTCGGCCGACGGCCGCGCAGCTTGACGACGCCGAACTCGCCTGGCGCGTCTGCGCCCGGACCACGTCGAACGCGATCGTGCTCGCCCGGGACGGTCAGGTCGTCGGCGTCGGCTGCGGCCAGCAGAACCGGCGCGACGCGGCCCGACTCGCCGCAGAGAAGGCCGCGGGACGCGCCGAGGACGGGGCCGCGGCGAGCGACGCCTTCTTCCCGTTCCGCGACGGGCTCGACGCCGTTTGCGACGCCGGTGTGGCCGTCGTCGTTCAGCCCGGCGGATCCGTGCACGACGACGAGGTGATCGCGGCGGCGAACGAGCGGGGCGTCGCGATGGTGCTCACCGGAGAGCGGCACTTCCGCCACTGACGCCGCGGGACTCGCCCGGGTGAACCGTGCCGGCTCGCGACGGCCCGGAGGGAATCGGCGGGCGGGCGAGGGACGCGGCGTCGTGGGGGCGGAGGCGCCCTCGGTCACACCGGATGCCGCGCGTATCGTGGTCTTAGCGAGAGATCGAGGGTGATCGACTTGGTTCGGAGACCCAGGAACACCGGCGAAAGTTGTGAGCGGTGACGGCCCAGGTTCTCGATGGCGAAGGGCTCGCCGAGCTGATGCGAGCAGATCTCACCGGCGAGGTGGCGCGGCTGCGGGAACAGGGAATCCGGCCCGGCCTCGGCACGATCCTCGTCGGCGCTGACCCCGCGAGCGCGCGCTACGTGGCCCTGAAACACGAGGACTGCGCCAAAGTCGGCATCGAGTCGTTCCAGGAGCACCTCGGCGCGGACACAAGCCCAGCCGAGCTGTTCTCGGCTATCGGGCGGTTCAACGCCGACCCGGCGGTGGACGCGTTCTTGGTCCAGGTCCCGCTGCCGGCGCAGCTCGACGAGTTCGCGACGCTTCTCGCCGTCGACCCGGACAAGGATGTCGACGGACTTCACCCGGTGAACCTCGGTCGGCTCGTCATGGGTGTCGACGGCCCGCTGCCCTGCACGCCCGCCGGGATCGTCGAGCTGCTCGGCCACTACGGCGTGCCGGTGGAAGGTCGACACGTTGTCGTCATCGGGCGCGGGCTGACGATCGGTCGCCCGCTCGCGCTGCTCCTCGCCCTGAAGCGTCCGGGCTGCAACGCCGCGGTCACCGTCGTCCACACGGGGATCGCCGATCTCGCCGACTACGTGCGCCAGGGCGACATCGTCATCGCCGCCGCCGGCCACGCCGGCATCGTCACGGCGGACATGGTGAAGCCCGGCGCCGCGGTCGTCGGCGCGGGGACGTCGTGGGCGGGGCGCAGGTTGCTCTCCGACGTCGACGAGGGCGTCGCCGAGGTTGCCGGGTGGATGACCCCCCGGATCGGCGGGGTCGGGCCGATGACCCGGGCGATGCTCCTCCACAACGCGGTGCGTGCCGCCCGCCGCCGACTGGAGGCGAGCCGGTAGACGGGAGGGCCGACCCGGAGCGTCGCGATCCATTCAGCGTGGCGGTCTGAGGACGGGACCGCGCCGAGCCGGATCGCGGTCGCGACCTATCTCCCTGGACGCGCTCATCCGAGGGACAACCGCAAGGCGCGCGAGGAGGGCGGGGGCGAGCGGGGCCCGGCTCTTGCGCTCACGTCATCCGTCCCCGAGGCCCGCGCGTCTGTGCACCACCGGAGGATCCGTCCCGAGACCCCGATGCCTTCCGTTCGAGCCGCATCGTCCCCGAACGGCATTCGGGCGGCCCTCGGTGCCCGTTCGGGCGCGCGTTGTTGCCCACGTCTTGAAGCGCCGAACACCGAGTCCGGCGCGACCAGACGATCCGAACCGCCCGTCGACCTGGCGCGTCTCGGAAATCGGCCGGGATACCTCGTCGGGCGATGCTGACGGAGAGCTGATCCGCTGTCTCAATAGGCCGGGAGGTCAGGTGATCCTCGACTCGACGACGCGCATCACGTGTCCGGAAGGGGAAAGCTCGACGATTCCCGTTGACGTCCCTGGGGAAGCCTGGTTCGAGTACGAAACGTAGAAGGAGCCGTTCGGAGCGACGGCGAGCGCATCCGGGGCCAGGAAGCCCCCGTTGACTCTGCTCGGAAGTCGGAAGAGTTCAACAGCTGTCCGACCCTGGATCCGGCACATCGACCAGCTGCAGATCCCGTAGACGACGCCCTTGGGGTTGGTCGCGAGCTCGCCATTGAAAAAGTTGGACGACGGCTGCCGGAGCATGGAAGCAACGCCGCGTTTGACGAGGTAGAGGATGTTCTCGTTCACGAAGTAAAAGTCCTGGCGACTCACGCCGGCGACGCTGACAGGCGTAAGGGCCTCGGCGGTCGCCTGCTGGGCCACAGACTGTTGGGCGGTCCCGATGTCCCCGCCGCCTGCAACGCGACGCGGCGGCCCAGGCGGGGTTTCTTCGAACACGGCGAACGTCGTCGTGTAGTAGGCGGTCCCGTCGCGCAACAGGTCGAGGTCGATGGCGCCCGTTGCGCGGCCGACCCGGCGGACGTCGCGACCGGCGAGCGACGCCTCGTAAAGGGTGTTGTCCGCGGTAAACCAGATGCTCCGGCCGCTGACGCACAACCCGCTCAGCCCGGCGATTGACCGGCTCGACGCCCCAGTACCGGGCAACGAGCTGAGCACGACGCGCGAGCCGACGGCCGTCGCTTCGTCGATCTGGCCGTACTCCTGATCGACGTAGTAGAGGGTGCCGTTCGTCGCGACCGACAGCTGACCGAACGGGTACTCGTCGGCGACCGCGGCGGTCCGACGCGCTGCTCGAGCGGACGAGCGGCCCGTTCCAGTGCTCGAAGGCAACGATGCCGACCCGTAACTCCCCGCTCCGACCGCCATCGCGCTGGACGAACCGAGAACGGCCAGCGCAATCGCCGCCAGTATCGACCCGGCGCGCACGACGCAATAGTGGCATACGAGCCTTCCCACACCAGGCGGTGCGACCGGTGACGCCTCTAAGCCGCACGGGCAGGCATTTCGTCGTCTTGGCGGGTGGTGCCGGAACTCGCTCGCGAACGAAAGCACGGGCATCCCAGATGCTGCCGATCCGGGCTGTCGCGGACGGACCGGCGCAGCGAACGCCGGGCCCCTCCACCGGGGTGCCCCCCCGATCGGGCGGGTCGAGCGGGGCCGAGCCGGGCCCGATCGACGGCTCTCCGTCATCTAGGCCGACCATTGGGCCAAATAGCGTAAATCTCCTCTGATGCCCGGCCGGGACGGGTGCTCGGAGTGGCCGAGACGGCCGGGATGGCGGCAGACGAACGCCGGAACTTCATGGACGGTTCGCTCTATTCGCGCGTCACCATCCCGCAGATGGGTCCGAATCGAACCGCAACCCCGGCTCGTTCCGCTGGAGCGGCTTGCCGTCGATTCGTCTTGGTCGCCACCTGCAATCAGGAGAGCGGGTTAGTGCGCCACTTCCTTTCCGGTGTTCCAGCAGTGACGATTACCGCTGGGATCGGCGTTGTGATCGACGCGGCCCACTCCTTGCGCTCGGGGATCCGCGCCGTAATACCGGTGGCCGCGACCACGAAGAGCGCCCGCCCTCCGTCTGGGGGAGTCCCCTCGCGGGTTACGGGATCCTGTTCGCGAACACGAGGCGAATCGAGACAACGCTGCCCGGCCGTCCGGTTCCCGTCGTGCGGGTGGCGTACCGATCGGGCCCGAGCGGTGGCTGGCCGATCGGCGCGGGCGAGGAGCCGAAGCAAGGGATGACGACCGCTCGCCGGTTTTCCCTCATACCAGCCCGGTTGCCCTGCTCGGGCTCCACAACTACTCGACGCGGGCTCCTCCCGCCCTCGTCGGGCAGGTGGGGCTCGGAAGGAGCGGTCAGCCCCGCTCGTCCGAGGAGGTCGCGGTCCTCCGAGCTGGCGCGAAGGCCGGGCACATCTTTTCGCCGCCGACGACGCGGGCCTGCTCCTGTGGTGCGCCGGCGATCTGGACCGGGTCGAGCGTCTTTTTCGTCAACGGCTACTCCTGTCTCCCGGGGAGCCGTGTCCGCCGGAATGGCCGGGGCCGGTCAACGCCTGCGAATTCGAGACGGGGCGGTGGAGCACATGGGCACCGACCGAGGGCGGGTGTCCCGTGGTCTGGACCGACGGCGCCCTGGTCGAGTTCGCCGCTCTCCCTCGGAAACAAGGCACCTCGCCAGGCCCGCGAGCAACGACGTTCTTGCGGACGATCTCGGGTCTCACCGCTCGGTCGACGTGGCGAGGACGCCTCGCGCTTCCAAACTCACCGCGACTTGGGCTGGCCGGGAGAGCATCGCCGTCGGCGGGTCTAGCTCAGGAATTGCGAGAAGCTGCGCTACAGGGCTGTCAGCCCCGTCGCAGTCGAAATGGCCAGTGAGCGCGGAGTTCGCCGAGCGGTGCTCGAACGTCCGGACTTCGTGATTCGTGGCCGCTCTAGGCTCGCCCGCCAGAGAGGTGAACGCGGGAGCAGGCGACCTCCGCGAACCACTGAATCGGGCCGAATGCGAGTTCCACGGCTCAGGACTTCCCGCCCACGATGTGTCCCAGATCATCTGGGAGGCCTGATCGCAAACTGCGGCCTATCGACGCTCGAAGGAGGCGCGAATAGTGGTCACAGGCACTTTCCGCGGGTCGGACTGTCAACAAGCTGGGCCAGAGATCGTCGGTCACAACCCGCGCCAGGTTGTGGCAGGAAAACTGATTGCGGCTCTAGTCAAGCGGTTCGAGCAGATAACGGCGGAGCGTGGGGGCGACTGCTCTGGCCAGCGCCTGCGGTGGCATCGAGGTGAGCGGTTCGAGGCCGGCGACGTCGCGGGCGAGGATGAGTCCGACGATCTGGGAGCAGAAAAGGTTGAGTCGGAGGCGGGGGTTGCCGCTGTCGAGGGTTTCGGCGAGGGGGACGAAAAGCCCGCGGGTGAGCAACTCGCGGATCATGGGCGCGACGGCGGGTTCGCCGGCGGCGGCGCGGACGATCCCGGTCAGTCGTCGATGAAGGTCGGGCTGCTCGAAGATGGCGGCGAGAAAGGCGGCGAGGCGCTGCTCGATGGTCGCGGGGTCGCCGGAGAGGATGGTTGGCGCCATCCCGGCGAGGTTGAGCGGAAGCCCGACGGCGGCGACGAAGAGTTCTTTCTTGGAACCGAAGTAGTAGGCGATCAGCTTCTGGTCAACTCCCGCGTCAGCGGCGATCGCGCGAAGCGCGGCGTGGTCGTAGCCGTGTTCGGCGAACTGACAGCTCGCGGCGGCAAGGATCGCCTGGCGTGCGCCGCTCGAGCCGGGGCGACGGCCCGGGCGTCTTGCTTGGTCCTGGACTGCGGTGGTCGACATCGGAGTTTGACGCTCCGGTTATTCTTCCTACGATGACTTCTTCATATGATGAATTATCCTACCAGCGGGCTGAGGGGGCCGAGCACAGCCCTCCGGGAGCCGTTTCGTCGCGGCGCTGGTTGTCGCTGGCAGTGCTGTGCGTGTCGCTGCTGATCGTGTCGCTCGACGGCACCGTCTTGAACGTCGCCCTGCCGACGCTGGTGCGCAAATTGCACGCCAGCTCGAGCGATCTGCAGTGGATCGTCGATGCCTACGTGCTGTTCTTCGCCGGGCTGATGCTGGTGTTGGGGAGCTTCGCCGATCGGGTCGGCCGCAAGCGCACCTTTCTCGCTGGCTTGGCCGCGTTCGCGGCCTGCTCGACCTGGGCCGCTTTTTCCGGTTCAGTCGGGACGCTGGTCGCGGCCCGAGCGAGCATGGGCATCGGAGCCGCGCTGATCATGCCCTCCACGGTGGCGATCATCACCAACACGTTCACCGAGACGCGCGAGCGGCAGCGCGCGATTGGCCTCTGGGGGGCGACGAGCGGGGCCGGGATCGCGCTCGGCCCGATAGTCGGTGGACTGCTCTTGGCGCACTTCTGGTGGGGGTCGATATTCCTCATCAATGTCCCGATCGCCGTTGTCGGATTTGTCTTCGCGCTTCCGCTCGTCCCCGACTCGAAGAATCCTGGGGCGCAACGCCCCGACCTGGTCGGGTCTCTGCTGTCGATCGCCGGACTGGGTCTGCTCCTCTGCGCGATCATCGAGGCGCCCGTGCACGGCTGGTCGTCGACGCTGGTGCTCGCCACCGGAGTCGACGGGCTCGCGATCCTCATCGCTTTCGTGATCTGGGAGCGAAGTTGCGCGCATCCGATGCTCAAACTGCGCTTCTTCCGCGAGAGGCGCTTCTCGGCCGCGGTCGTGTCGATCGCCCTGGTGATGTTCGGCGTATTGGGCGGTCTCTTCGTACTCACTCAGTTCCTCCAGTTTCAACTCGGCTACACCCCGCTGGAGGCCGGCGTGCGCATCCTCCCCGCCGCGGGAGCGATTGCCCTGGTCGCGCCCCTCTCAAGCGAACTTGTGCAGGCGCTCGGCACGAAGCTGACCATCGCCGCCGGCCTGCTCTGCGCGACTGCCGGCCTCTGGGAGATCTCCGGCGCCACGGTCTCCACCGCCTACGGCGGCATCGTCACCGGCTTGGCCCTGAGCGGCGTCGGCGCCGGGCTCGTCATCCCGTCGGCGACCGCATCGGCGATGGGCTCTCTCCCCAAAGAGCACACTGGCGTCGGTGGGGCCACGAACGGCACCTTCCTCCAGGTCGGCAGCGCCCTCGGAGTGGCCGTGATCGGCAGCCTGCTCTCAAACCGCTACCAGGACCGTCTCACCAACGCCCTCGTCCCCTACCGCCTTCCGCACACGCTCGAACAAACCGTCCTCGGCACACTCGGCGCGGCACTCGCCGCCGCCCACCAGGTCGGGGGGACGACTGGCGGTTTGCTCGCCCGCGCCGCCCACGCGGCCTTCATGAGCGGGATGGATCTCGGCCTCCTCACCGCGGCAGTCGTCGTCCTCGCCGCCGCCGGGATCGCGCTTACAACCCTCCCCGGCAAGGCGCCCGCCCGCAAACGCCGCCATGACTCATCCCTGACCACAGCCGGGCCGAGACCGAGAGATTGACCGACATAGAGACGGTCACGACTGCGGAGCGCCATCTCGCGACCTGATCGCTGGGGACGGGAGCCCGAAGGAGAGCTCGGCCGCAATAGAGCGGGATTGTCTTCCGATGTCGATTGTGGCAATGGGGTCCTGGGGGGACTTGGTACTCGGCGCGCAGCGTTCGTCGGGAGCAACGCCGCGGTGGGTCCATCGCGGCGAGCTCGCGGATAGCGCGTCCTTGATCGATCACGTCGCCGTGCTCGCAATCCCGGTTAGCAAACTTTCGGAGAGATGGAGCAGCAAGAAGGGATACGACCTCGGCACCGTGTCACTGATTGTCGGAAGGCGAGCCGTCGATTCCGTCTCATTTCGCCGTGGAATCACGCTCACCGGCCTTCGGGAGCGTTTAGCTTCAACTGAATCAGTCACCGTCGAGCAGCCCGGATCATTTCGACATCGTGGTAGGTGCGGGGCGCCCTCTGTGACACCCAAGTCCCCGGATCCATTGGCACGGCGTCTAGTGATGATCAGCCACGACGACCACGAGGTCGTCCCGTGTCCAGGACACATCCGCCCTGAGACCGGCCTCTTCCAACCACCGGAGCTGATCAACCACTCGGCTGGGTTTGTCGTACGTCCTGTCAACCGGTGTCACGGCGACATCCGGTCTGTCGGGAAGGACGACGTCACCCAGGACGAATCGCCCGCCGTGGCGGAGGCGACCGGCGATCCTTTGGAACAGGTCTGCCTTTCCGGCTCCGTCGAGGTGATGTACCGCGAGCGCCGACACGATGAGGTCGAAGCTGCCCCAAGGCAGTGGCTCTTCGAGCCGCTGGACCCGAAGGTCGGCGTTCGGCAGTCGCTGCCGAGCACGTTCGATCATCGCCGCGCTCTCGTCGATCCCGACGAGGCGAGCCGCGGGGTGCACCGCCAACACCCGGGCCGATGTCTCACCGGTGCCGACGCCAAGTTCGAGGATCTCGTTCCCGCTGACGCCGACGGTTGCCCGCGCGACCTCATCTTGCAGGTCGAGATAGCCGGGAACCTTCGCGACGGTCATGTCGAGGTACGCGTCGGGATCGAAGTGATGCTGCTCGGCGTTGCTGTCAGCACTGTGCGGCATGGCACCCACCTTGCCACGTGGCGGCAAAGACGAAAGCGACGACCGCGCAAGTCGGGCTGATACACGCCCCTAACGCTGCTGGTCTTCCTCCACTCGCCCGAGACAGAGCCACCACGCGCGGAAGGGAGAGGACGGGGGGAGCGCGGAACTCGTCTCTACCGCTTGCGCCATCCACTCACCAGGGCCGCGCGGGTCCGCACTACTGGGGACTGAATCCCGAGATCATTCCTGGCACCATCTGAACTCAGACGAGGACGACGATCCGAAAGCGGCCTAGAGGGCTAGGAGCTGAGATGTCGACGACGCCTGAATCAGCGGGCGAACACGTTCATCTCACGTGCATATCATGCGCGGCATTCTGACCTAGGGAAAACGTCGAGAGCTTCGGACTCTGGCGGTTCAGAAGGGGCCGTTGGGGTGCGCCATCTCAGCCTATGGGTTCAAGCTCACCAAATGGAGGCCCTGACCGAGAAGGTTCTCGACTCTTACTGGTAACCGCCCCGGCCGCGACCAGCTCACCCTGGCTGGGCGATAGGAAACAGGCGGGAAGCGGGAGCGCTTACCCCGCGCCTTTCCTGTTGCGCGCAGCGCGCCGCCGAAGGCCTTCTGGGTGCGCCCGTGGGCTTATCGGACCATGCGACCGGCTCCCACCCGGTTCGGTGAGACGTGGATGGAGCGCGATCACACGGAGCCGCGAGTCCTTTCGCAGCCTTGGCGTTAGGACCACGATCACGGTCGCCAGTCGCAGAACGCGGGTGTCGGAGAGACGATGCTCGCCTCTGCGCTAACCGAACTGCGCCAGGATCCGACCTGGGCGAGCATCAAGGAATTGCGCAACACTTTGCTTCACCGTGAGTCTTCACCTACCGCCGCCTGCGTGACCACTATGCCGCCGTGTCCTCGCCCGCCGGGTGGACCGGGCGCGAAGTAGTCCTGGAGCCATCGCTGGTCACGAAGCGTCGCTCGTGGTTGGGCCCGGAGACCACCACGCTGGTCCTCGCCACGCTCGATCGGGTCAAAGCCAGCTTCTAAGCCGCGCCAACCAGATCGAGCGCGTTCCTTTTCCGATACCGATTCCCTGCCATCGTCGCAACCGCCAGTCGGAGATTGGGATAATTACCGAGATTGGTGATCCCGACTCGCGGGCGCGAACCCGGCGAAGGTGCGGCGACTCCCCGCGATCGAGTCAGATCCCGGTAACCCAGATCGGCGGGACCGAGTGGAGCTGGCGATTAGTCGATTATCGCCGCCAGGCGTGTCAGCCAACTAGCAGGACTCGGCCTCGCGTCGAAGCTCGCTCTCGCCTCACCGGATCGGTCAAGATTCTGACGTGTCGTCCCTCCCGGTGTTGTTGGTGCTGGTCATCTTCGTTGCCGCGTCCGGGGCTACTTGGGTCGCCGGCGTGCAACTGTCGAAATCCACCGATGAACTCGACAGACGGTTGGGTCTCGGCGACGCCATTGGCGGGATGGTGCTGCTCGCCATCGCCGGCAGCCTGCCGGAACTGGCGGTCACCGTCTCGGCGGCGGAGTCGGGGCATCTTGGCTTGGCAGCAGGCAACCTGATCGGTGGTATCGCCACGGCAACGATGGTGCTTGTCGTATGCGACTTCTTTGCACCCCGTCCGCTGACATATCTCGTCGGTTCGCTCTTGCCGGTTCTCGAGGGCCTGCTCGTCGTGCTCCTCGTGGCGGTTGTCCTCATGGGTGCTCTGCTGCCGACCTCGGCGAACATCGCGGGGCGCCTCAGTCCGGCGTCGCTCGCAATCGTCGTCGTCTGGATTGGCGGTGTTTGGGTCCTGAACCGGACCCGGGCGCATCCGAGGTGGAAGATCACGATGGAAGGCGCCCAGCCTGGACGGCCTCATCGTCGTATCCGTCATCGGATCGCGGATGCCGCGCGCGCAAGACATTCGACACTGCGCGTGGCAACGGTATTCGCCATCTCGTCGGTCGTGACGCTCGTCGCAGGCGTTCTGCTGGAAGTGAGTGGCAACGAGCTAGCGAACCGCGCGGGCATCAACGGTGTGGTCTTTGGTGCCACATTCCTTGCCTTGGCGACCGCGTTGCCGGAGATAAGTTCCGGTATTGAGGCCGTGCATCTCGGTGACCATCAACTTGCAATTGGCGACGTATTCGGG
>DASPQJ010000023.1:0-26921 GCA_035625025.1 Acidimicrobiales bacterium | reverse complement strand
CGACGTGCGCTCGATGAGCGGTTAGGAGAGCGACGCCGACGGGATCGAGAGCGACCTTCCGGGAGCGATCCGTCTTGGTGGACTTCTCGGCAAGCCCACCCTCAACGACGACGACAGAGCGAACGACTTCGATAACTCCGCGGGTGAGATTGATATCGGTCCAACGGAGGGCACATAGCTCGCCACGGCGCATACCGGTGAGCGCAGCAAGCATGAGAAGCGGAGCAAGCCGTGGATCTCGACGCTCTGCCTCTTCGATGACTTCTCGGACGACATCGACAGATGGCGCTTGCACTCGGCGATTTGCAACCCGAGGGGGCTTTGCTTGTTCGGCGACGTTTGCGCGGACCCATCCCCAGCGCACGCCTTGGTGGAGGGCTGCAGCGATGATGGCATGGTGATTCCGGATGGTCTTGGGGGACTTGCCAACGTCCTTCATGGCGCCATACAGGTCATCCAGGTGACGGGCGGTGAGCTGGCTGAGCTTCAGCTTGCCCAGCCGAGGACGGATGGTCTGCGTGATCTGCGCCTTGTAGGTACGGATCGTCGTCGGAGAGAGGTCGAGCCGTTCGCACTCTTCGAGCCAGCGGTCGAGGAGCTGACCAACGGTCGCTCCGACGCCGTCAGCTCGGCCCGGGGCTTGCTGGTCTACGAGATCGCGGAGTGCGGCGTCCGCTGCGCGTGAGCCACCGTGGAAAGTCTTGGAGAGTTGGCGCAGCTTGCCGGTGACGGGGTCGTTGCCAAGCGACACCCGTAGCTCCCACACCCCTGGACGAATCTGGCGCTTCGACCCACGCACGCATCCCATGGTAGCGACATCGTGCGACCGTTCATGGGATGACTCATGGGATGAATTGATGGACAAGGGAAAGGCCGGTGCTCCCGCGCCGACCTTGACCTGCTCTTTTCTTGGTGGCGGGGGCAGGATTTGAACCTGCGACCTTCGGGTTATGAGCCCGACGAGCTACCAGACTGCTCCACCCCGCGGCGCATTGGCGCCTGAGCTTACCATCGCCGATCTCGCCGGCGACCAGCAACGACCGGCCCTGGCACCTGCTTCAGACCAGGCGACCAGGACTTGTCGCGGCACCTGGACCCGGTGC
Organism: Acidimicrobiales bacterium; assembly: GCA_035625025.1. Taxonomy (GTDB): domain Bacteria; phylum Actinomycetota; class Acidimicrobiia; order Acidimicrobiales; family Bog-793; genus Bog-793. The sequence continues at coordinate 25,818 of DASPQJ010000023.1, read as the reverse complement.
ATCCAAGGCTTCCGTCATGCCGCCGACGACGACGTGCGCGCCGCGGCCTTGGCGCGGGGAATCGTCGTCGTGGTCGTCGAGCCGACGGGCGTCGCGTTCACGATCGAGTTCGCCTCGCCGAGGAGCTTGCCCGCTTGGGTGACATCCTTCTGGTACGCACCAAGATCGCCGTGCGCTAGCGCGGTCTGGGCTGCCCGATAGTCCGCGACCGCTTGCGCGATGTCCTGTCGCGCCAGTTGGGAAACGGCGTTCTTCGAGCCTGAGCCCTTCTGCGGTCCGGTGCTCGCCGGGGCGCTGCCGAAGACGTCGGCGAGAGCGCCGGCGAGCGTCGGTTCCATCGCGACTTCCTTCCCGTAGACGACGACGACGTCGACGAGCTGCGGGAACGGGGTCTGGGATGATGACACGTAGAGCGGCCGGACGTAGATGAGCGAGTCGGCGATCGGCAGTATCTGCACCGTCCCCAGCGACACAGTCGATCCCCGACTGTCGAGGAGCGTGATCGCCTTGGAGATCGTCGGGTTGGCGTTGATGTCGGCGTTGGCCAGTGCCGGACCGTGGATGGACTCACCCGGTGTCACGAAGGCGTCGAGCTTGCCGTAGCCACCGGCATTGGAATCGGCGATGAAAAGCGCGCGCAGGGTCTGGAGGTTGTCGTTCGAGGAGAACGGGACGAGGGGCTCGACGGCGTCGAAGGTAAACGAGCCTTGCCCGGGGAGTTGCAGGAGCTCGTAGACCGGCGTGTAGCGGGCCACCGAGCCGTTCGAAGACCGCGCGAGCTGGCTCGACGGCGAACCGCTCGCCGAATTCGAGGTCTGGGAGAGGTCCCAGGCGTCCGAAAGGCTGTAGAAGCCCGAGGGCGACTCGATGTGGTACCGGCCGTACATATCGGCTTGCACCATGAGCAGGTCCTGCGGGTAGCGCAGGTGCCGGAGCAGGACCGGATTCATCTTCTTCAGCGGCTGGAACAGCCCGGGGAAGGCGTGCTCGTAGGCCCGGATGAGGGGATCCGACGGCGCGATCACGTAGAAGGACATCTTGCCCGTATAGGCGTTCACTACGACCTTGACGGCGTCGCGCACGTAGTTGTAGTTCCCCGCCAGCCCGCTCCCCGAAGGGAGCTCGCTCGTCGCCGCGGGCTGGCCGTAGGGGTAGGAGGCGCTCGTCGTGTAGGCGTCGACGACCCAGTCGATCTCGCCGTTCACGACGACCGGATAGGGGTGAGAGTCCACGCGCAAGAACGGCAGTGCTTTCTGGACGCGCGCCTCGATGTCGGGGATGTAGATGAGCCGAGACTGCCCCGTGACGAGGTTGGAGATCAGCAGGTTCAGATCCCGGAGGTGGATCGAGAACGCGAGTCGGTTGAGGAGCGAGCCGATCGGGATGCCGCCGCAGCCGCGGCAGTGGCTCTCCACGTTCGTCCCGTTCGCCGCCTGGTACTGGACCTCGGGTTGTTTGGTGTCGACGACCACGTACTGACTGTCGCCCGGTGCGTAGTAGACAGCGGCCCGACCGAGCGAGAGGTCCGGCGACGACGAGGTCGTCGGGATGTCCCCGGCGAGGAAGTTCGGCAGGTTGCTCGAATTCGCGACGTTGGCGGCCGCGGCGACGACACCGTAGCCGTGGGTGTACTGCAGATGGGTGTTCACCCAGCTCTGCTGGGCGAGTCCGCCGGGGTTCAAAGCCCGCACGCCCACGACGACGGGCGTCGTCTTCCCGTCAATCTCGTAGCGATCGACCGCCAGTGTGGTCAGCTGGTAGTAGCTCTTGATGAGCTGCAACCGCTGGAAGGTCGGTACGGCGACCGACGGGTCCCACAGCAGCACGTCGGACAGCGTCTTTTGGTACTGCGTGAGCACGGCGGGAGTGAGGTCCTCGTTCGCCGGGAAGGTGTGCCGGCTCACGTTCTCGATCCCCATCGCGAAGCGGGTCGCGGAGATGTTGTCCTTGATGTACGGCAGCTCGAGGGTGCTCTGGGCGGGGGTGACGCGCAGCGCCTGGAAGATCGCCGGGTAGATGACACCGACGACCAGAGCGAGGAATGCCCAGAGGCCGAGGGCGATCGCGGGCAGCGCGAGCGAACGCTGATAGACGTTCACGCTGAACGCCACGAACGCCACAAGCGAGACGACGGCGAGCAACGTCAGCGCCGCCAGGCGGACGTGGACGTCGGTGTACGACGCCCCGTGGACGACGCCCGAGGACGACAGGTTGAGGCCGTACCGGTCGACGTAGTAGTAGGCCCAGGCCCGTTCCAGCACGACGAGGGCGAGGATGAGCGAGAGGTGGGCGGTCGCCCGCGGTTCGACCCGCGCCGAGCGCCGGAACTGGATCGCCCCGTTCAGGAAGTAGGCGATCGCGGTGACGACGAAGGTGACGACTAGCGCGGCGAAGATCCAGTCGACGAGGAACGACAGAAACGGCAGCCGGAAGACGAAGAAGCTCGCGTCGCGGTGGAAGATCGGGTCGAGCCGGCCGAAAGGCACCGCATTCTCGAACAGGATCCAGTGTTGCCACTGCCCCGACGCCCCGGTCCCGAGGATGAGCGCGATGACGAACGAGATCACGGTGCGCAGGACGAGCGCGTGGGGTGCGACCGTCTCCTGGTAGCGGCGGACGAGCTCGTTGTCGGAGGCGAGGAACATCGCCCGAGGCGTGACGGTGTCGACGACGAACAACGACACCCACAAGAGGGCCCAAGCGATCACGACGAACACCACGGCGAGCACGATCTTCGTCGCCGTGATCCCGGTCCAGACGCTCCCGAGGCCGTCGTAGTGGAACCAGAGGAAGTTGGCGTAGAAACCCGCGAGGCCCTGCAGGACGAGCAGGAGGATAACGATCGCGACGACGGCCGCGAGGATGACGACGTTGCGGCGCCGGACGGGCCGCCGGCTCCGCGGTTCCGGCTCGATCCTCACGACCCGCTACATTCCCGCCGGCACGAGGATGCAACGACAACCGGCGTGCGCCGGAGGTTGGGGCTGGCCTGTCGGAAAGGACGCGCCGGGCTCGAGGAGCCCGGCGAGCTCGTCATCGTCGCAGTCCGAACAGCGACTGGCGCCGTCGTCGACGATCCAAGAGACCGGCGTCCTCTCGGTCTGCGCGACCGCCAGAGTCCCGAGCGCGAAGGCCCGTGTCGCGAAGTCGCCGGCGGTGTTCTCGATCCGTTCGCCCCGCCAGTCGTGGTACGCCGCGCCGACGGCGTGCTGGAGCGATTCCGGCTCGCCGTCGCCCCCGCGGAAACTCCGAACGAGTCGGTCCGCGATCGAGGTCGCGATCTCCGCGCCGAGGCCCGTCGCGACCTCCTCGGCCGCGGCGCGACACGCGGCTTCGTCGGACGCGTCGGATGCCGTGCGGCCTGTCGAAGCCAGTCTCTCCCGGGCGAACGATGCCCCTTCGCGCCATACGGCGGACAAGGCCACGACGGACGCTTGGGCGAAGCGCTGGGCCTCGTCGGTCAGCGAGGACAAGGTCGACGGCTCCGTTCCCCGGGGCGCCTCGCGCAGACGGTGCATCAGCTCGTTCTGCTCGACGCGCAACGTCCGCTTCAGGACGTGGACCAGTTCACCGAGCGGCCGTTCGATGAGCTCGTCCCGCCGGCGGAGAAGCACGCTCCGCTCCACGGTCACGTCGCCGAGGCGCAACCCTGCCGGTGCGGGGCCGTCTCCGCCGGCGGCGACCGGTAACGCCTCGCCGGCCGGCGCCCCCTTGCCGCCCTTGGCGCCACGAGCCCGGCGCGGTCCGTGGCGAGCCGGCGCCGAAGCGTCCTCCGGCGGCCCTGGCGCGGCCGTCGACTGGCGGATCCGCGCGAACAGCTCGTCGACGACCGCGGCTCCGGCCGAGTCCCCCGTGACCGCCGCCTGATCGGCGAGCTCTCCGTCTGACGGAGCCCCGGTGCTCTTTCCCGCCGTCTCCGGCGGCGCGACGGAATCGATCGTCGCGGCGTCAGGAAACGCCGTCGCTCCCTCGGCCACGGCGGGCTCGGCGAGCTCGTCCATCGCCCCCGAGACCTCCATTTGGGGAGCTTGTTGCCCTCCGAGGTCCTCCGGGCCCGTTTCGAGCTCGATCGCCCGCCGGGCGACCTCGGCCGCGGCCCGCGCGTCGTCCTCGGAACCGTCCAGCCGCTCCCGCACGGCGTCGATCGTCTCGGCGACGTGGGCGACGACCGAGGACAGCGTGTCCTTGCCGGCGCGCAGCTGCTCGATCTGGGAGTAAAAGACGCGTCGGCGCTCGGCGAGGTCCGAGAGAATGCGCCGGCGCACCTCGCGCGCTTCGTCGATCATCGCCCGGCAGTCCTCCTTGGCGGCGTCGACCGCGGCACTCGCGACGCCGCGCGCCTCGTTCACGATCGCCGATGCCTCGGCATCGGCCCGGCGCCGCAACTCCTGTCCCGCCGCCTCGGCCTCGGCGACGATGTGCGCGGCCCGGGTCTCCGCCTTCGAGAGCACCTCGCCCGCGGCGGCGTGCGCGACGTGGAGGATCCTCGCCGTCTCCGAGCCGAGCGCCGCGGAGATTGTCGCCTCGTCGAGCTCCGGCTCCGCGGCACGGCGCTCCGCCTCGCTCAGGCGGTCGATCAGCTCGTGCTGCCTCGATCTCGACTGCCGGACGAGCTGCGCCACCTCGACGAGGAACCGGTGTACGGACTCGGGGTCGTAACCGCGCCAGGCGACCGGGAACTTGCGACCAGCGATCGCATCGGGTTCAAGGTTGGGATGCGAAGAGATCGGGATCGGTCGCGGATCGGGCACTTGCGCAGCCTATGACGTCACCGGGCGGCAGTCGCGGGCGCGAGCTTGCCGCCTAGCTGCTCGAGCGCCGCGACGGCCTCGCCGATCGACGAAACGGGGATGATCCGGAGATTCGGACCAGCATTGGCGCGAGCAACAGCCGCGTTCGCGGGCGGGACGAGGAAGACCGTGGCGCCCGCCGCCCGGACGGCGGCCGTCTTCTGGGCGACGCCGCCGATCGCCCCGACCGATCCGTCGTTCGACATCGTCCCCGTCGCGGCGACCCGACGCCCTCCGGTCAGGTCGGCGCGGTCGAGCTTATCGATCAGTCCGAGCGTGAACGACAGACCCGCGGACGGACCGACGATGCCGTTGCTGTCGATCGAGACCCGGTAGGGCTCGTGCTCGTCCCGATAGAGCTGCTCCGGGTAGAACGGCAAACAGCTCGCCGCTCGACCGGCGCGCCGGACGATCCGCCCGGGGCGGATCGAACCGACCCGAACACAGGTGAGGGTCGCCGACGCCGAAGGTCCGGAGCTCTCGAGCTCGCCGACGACGACCGAGCGCCGACGCACGCGCGTCGACCCGAGCTCGTGGAAGGTGAGTTCAATCGAGCCTCCCGGCGAGACGGCCCCGACCGCCGCGACAAGTCGACCGAGCTCGGCCGTCTGGGTCGACCCGGTCGCGGTGACGACGTCCCCGACGCCGAGCGTCGAGGCACGTGACGCCCCGGTTTCGATCGCGAACACGACGACACCGGCCGGCACGGCACGGGGGTGGTAGCCGAGCTCCCGCAACGCGACGAGCGTGGCCGCTTGGCGCGCCGTGGCCATCTCGATGACACCCTCCTCGTCGTAGGCCGCGGAGCTCGACCCTCCCGTGAGGTCCCCGGACGAAACGATTTGCGCGTGCTGATCGAAGCGGTAGTAGAGGTATCCGAGCGCCGTCAGGTGGACGAGCTGGACATCGGTGAGAACGACGCTCCCCCGGTGCACGTGCGACGCGCTCCGCGGCACCGAGATGAGCTGGGCGACGTTGAGCGCGGTGCCCGGCGTGATCGCGTAGTAGGGCACCACCCACCTGGCGGCCACGAGTCCGGCGACAACGATGACCCCGACGACGCCCAAGACGATTCGCCAGCCGATCCGCCGTCGCCGATGCGGGCCGCCGCGCTTGGCAGCTCCTCCGCCCCTGTGACCAGCGACCAACCAGTCCTCGTCGCTTGTCATCCTCGGGGATTCGTTGCCCGCCATCTCCCGTAGCCTGCCACGAGAGAGGGGATTCGAACGGGTACATCAGGCGACGCACGACGCCACGCCCACTGCGAGCAAACCCGCCAACGATTCTCGGCTGGGCGCGCCGGCCTCGCCGGCGGCGAGTCGGACGACTCCCGGGCCTGCCGAGACTCTCGGAGAACGCCCGGTCCGACGCCGATCCGGTTTGCCGCGGATCCGCCGTCGCCGCGCTCAGCACCGTCGGCGGCGCATCGGGGAAGGCAGCCGTCCTCGGGGTACTCGGCGGCATTCCGGCGATGTGTCGGGGCCGTCGTCGCGCTTGCGGCGTTCCCGGGACCGGGGATCGAGGACCCGTTGCGTCAGCGCCTTACGGAAAAAGACTGGCAGGTCCGCCGGGCGACGCCCGAGGTGCTCCGGACCGGCGCAGGACCTCGGACACCAGGATCTGCAACAGCGGCAGAGAATCGGCACCCCAAACGGCTTCGTGTCGGAGAGCCGACTCCCCCAATCACCGTCCGTCATCTCTGAGCTCAGGGTGGCGGCGACGGCCGGCGGCTAGGGTGCCCGCGGCCGAGCCTCCCCCGCTGCTCGCGGCGACCGTTCTCCAGCCGTCTCGCCCCCTCGGTGGGCGCGGCGAGGTCCGCCTCTCGTCGTTCGAAAGCCTCGAGAACCGCGCGGAGCTATCGGGAGGTCCGCTCGCCTGGGAATTCCGCGCGAGCTTTCTTCGCCTTGCCACCGGGATTAGCCACGCTGAGCTTGATGACCTCGGCGCACAGCCGCGACAAGTCGGTGCCGAGGATCGCAAGCACCTCCGCCGGAACGCCTTCGCCCTCGCGCGCCAGGCCGAGCGGGATGTGCTCGGTGCCGACGCAACTGTGACCGAGCGGCAGCGCCTCGGGCCGCGCCAGCTCGAAGGCTTTCTTCGCCTGCGGTGTGAAAGGCGGCGAACCCCTCGTCGTCGATCCGGCTGGCCCGATCGCCCCCTCGACTCTGTCCCGCGCCGCTTCGAGCGATCCGCCAAGGTTCTCGCGCGCCTGCGCTGCGATGCCTTCCCCCTCGACAATGAGTCCGAGAAGGAGATGTCCCGGACCGAGAAAGTTGTGGTGGCAAAGGCGAGCCTTTTCCCACGCGAGCACGAGAACCTCGCGCACGTTCCGTGAATCGCTCGAACATTCCCGAACAGCCCAACGAAGAAAGGAGGCCGGCTGGTCGTCGCTTGGCGGACCGATGCCGGCCCGCTTCGCCGAATCCGTCGCCGTGGCGCGCTCAGCGGATCCGAGCCACGCTCACGGCGTAGGACAACCCGTCCGGCAGCTCGAGACACCGTGCCGCGCCGAGAACTGCGCAGCGCCCGGCCGCGGCGGCGACGTGGACCGGCACGCCGGTCACCTGGGCGAGACGCCGGTCGAACCCGTCGAACAGCCCGCCACCGCCGGCGAGGAGCAGCCCCGAACCGATGAGATCATTGACGAGCTCCGGGGGAGCTTCGGTGATGCCTCGCACCGCCGCGCGGAGCATCGAAGCGACAAGCGGCTCGAGAATCGGCGTCAGCTCGACCGTCGTCACCGTGGCTCTTGCCGGGCGACCCGATCGCGCTTCCCGGCCGACCACCTCGAAGTCGGAATCGGCGCGTCGGGACGCGGCAGTCCCCAGCGCGAGCCGCGTCGCGTGCGCCGTCTCTCGATCGACGAGGATCCCGCGGCGGCGCCCGAGGTAGCTCCGCACGGCCTCGTCAAGATCGTCACTCCCGCGGGCCAACGCCGACGAGACGACGATGCCGCCGAGGGCGAACACTGCGACGTCGGTGGTTCCCGCCCCGACGTCGACCACCATCGATCCGGTCGGTTCGTCGAGGGCGATTCCCGCCCCGATCGCGCAGGCGGTCGGGTGGGCGATGAACAGCACGTCCTTCGCCCCCGCTTTTCGCACCGCGCGGTCGAGCGCCCGGTTCTGCACCCGGGTCGCCCCGACGTGGGTGCACACGAGCACGCGGGGGCGCGAGAGCCGGGAGGCCCCGGCCCTCCGCAGCGCCTCGACGAGCACCTCCTCGACGAGGTCGAGATCAACGAGCTGACCGTTGCGCACCGGACGCCGGATCGCGACCCGACCGGCAGCCCGCGCACCGAGACTGCGCACTTCGGAACCGAAAGCGACGACGCGGCCGGTGTCCTTGTTGACGGCCGCGACCGTCGGCTCGTCGACCAGCAGCACGCCGCTGGCGTCGGCGATGCGCGTCGAACCCGTTCCGAAGTCGAGCGCGAACTCCGCGCTCAAAGCGAAGACCCGATCCGCACTCCCGCCATCGTAGGGGGGGTGGGGACACCCGAGTACCGGCCGGTCCGACGGAGCTGGGCCGCTGACGTCCCTTTCGATTCCAGGACAATTAGCCTGCCCATGCGTGACGGTCACTCCGGGCGAATTCGACGAGCCGACTGACGATGACCGTCGCTCTCCGCTCCTTCCCCCCGACGACCGCTTGTGGCGCCACCCCTCCGAGGTCGGGGGGCGACAACCCGCGTTGCCGCTCGACCCCGTCGCCGTCCGTCGACGTTGGCTGCTCAGTCATCCGTCACGTCGGAGCGCGCTCACGGCCGGCGTCGTCGGCGCCCTGCTGGCGACCGGTGTCGTCGCCCTCGGCACGCACCTGGCCGACTCGATGGGCGGGGCAGGACTTGCCCGGCTCGGGAACGCGCCGGGGATTCTCCAGTCGAATGCGATCACGCCTGCCCCCGGCTACGAGTTGAGCCCCGCGCTCGTGGCGAACGTCACGCGGGTGAGCGACGCGATGGTCTTCGTCGATGCCACCCGCGGCAGGACCCGGGTCCGCGTCCGCGGGCTCATCGTGCGCTCCGACGGGATGATCCTCGTCCCGGCCGCCGGCGTGACAAGAGCGGCGAGCCTGCTCGTCACGCTCGCCAACGGCGACCTTTACGTCGGTTCCCTCGTCGGAACGGACACGACGAGCGGTCTCGCCGTCGTCCACATCAACGGAGCGACGGGCCTGCCGACCGTGGCGCTCTCCCCGGACCCGATGGCCAAGGGCTCGTTCGCCCTCGCCGTGACGACGCCCGGCGGCACGGCCTTCTCGCTCGGCACCGTGCGCGGCCTGTACTCCCGGCCTCGCGTCGACGGCCACAGGCTCCTCGGCGCGCTCAGCACGGACCTCTCGCCGTCCTCGGGACCACCCGGGAGCCCGCTTCTCGCCTCGACGGGGGCTGTCGAGGGCGTGATCACCGGTTCGACCAGGGCCGGTGCAGTCGTCGCCCCTTCGTGGCTCGCGGCCCCGGTCGCCGACGAGCTCATAGCGACAGGGAAGGTGAGCCACGGCTGGCTCGGACTTGAGGGCACGACGAAAACCGGTGTGCCGGCGGGCGTGCGCGTCACGGCGGTCATGGCCAAGGGGTCGCTCGCGTCAGCCGGGATCAAGCCCGGAGACGTCATCGTCTCCCTCGATCGCTCGCCCGTCGTCTCGCTCGCCGAGCTGCGCGCCCGACTCTACGTCCTGAAGCCCGGAACCCGGGTGAGGATCGGCGTCGTGCGCGGCGCCGTCACCACAGAGCACGCCGTCGTCCTCGGGGGGACGCCGGACTCGTGACTCGGCGGGTCGGCGAAGATCGCGACCTTCCTCCCTCCCGGCGAGCAGCGAGCGTGACGCGCTCCGATGTCTTGGCCGCGGTTGCGATCGCCCGATCGGGCACCGGGCGCGCGACGCCGCCGGGGCGAGACGCGCCGGGCCTCGTCTCGCACCAGGCGACGATCCCCTCCTTGTAACGCGCGGTCGCGGCCCCGAGGCGACGAACGAGCACCGGCGCGCGGGGCCTAGATTCGTCGCGTGGCCTCAGAATCCTCGTCGGACATGGGCGGATTCCTGCCCGGGCTGCTCGGCGACCTCCTCCGCCTGATGCGAACCGACGCCCCGCTCCAGTGGGACCTCGCGGTCCAGCTCGCGCTGACCGTCGCCTCGGATGGCAAACCGGAACCGAACGTCGATCCGATTCAACGGATGCGGATCGAGGAGCTCACCCGCATCGCCGAACTGCAGGTCGGCGACCTCACCGGGATGCCGACGACGCCGAGCGGCCGCCCCGCCGGCGTCCTCGCGGCCGGCCCGGCCGAGTGGGCGAGGCGGAGCCTGGAGTCCTGGCGGCCGCTCATCGAGGAGTTCGCGACGGCGATCCGTCCCCCGATCACGGCCGAACCGGCTCCCGAGGACTCGGACTACAGCGAAGTCGGGCTCGCCGCGCTGCTGGAAAAGTGGGCCGCGGCGATGGCGCCGACGATGATCGCGCTCCAGGTCGGTTCCATCATCGGACATCTCGCGCGCCGCACGCTCGGGCAGTACGAACTTCCTCTTCCCCGCCTGCCGAGCGACGAAATCGTCGTCGTGCCCTCGAACGTCGCCGAGTTCGCGTCGGACTGGAGCCTCGACGTCGATGACGTCACGATGTGGCTCGCCACGCACGACCTGGCGACGCACGCCGTTCTCTCCCGACCCCACGTGCACGCCCGATTGCAGTCTCTCCTTGTCGCCCATGCCACGAGCTTCCGGCCCGATCTCAGCGCGCTCGAGAAGAGCTTCGGCGAGGCGTCACTCGGCGAACCGGGAGACCTCGGAGAACTGGGTCGGCTCCTTGGAGACCCGGCCGCGCTGGCCGAACCACCGGACACGCCCGAACTGCGACGGATCCGGGCCGAGCTGGCCGCGCTCACGTCGGCGATCGCGGGCTACGTCGAATGGGTCACCGACTCGGTCGCCGCACGCGTGATCGGCGCCCATCGACCGGTCCGCGAGGCGCTGCGGCGCCGGCGCGTCGAGCGCTCTGAGGGGGAACGGGCGGCGGAGATGCTTTTCGGGCTCTGCCTCGACCAAGACGCGCTGGACCGCGGGGAGGCGTTCGTGCGGGGGGTCGTCGAACGGGGAGGCGACGCTGAACTCGGCAAACTGTGGACCCAAGAGGGGAACCTCCCGACGCCGGCGGAGGTCGACGCTCCCGGTCTCTGGATCGCGCGGGTCAACCTGCCGGAACTCGGCGGCGCGGTCTAGCCCGGATTCGAGCCGGTCAGGACTCGGCCGGCGCGGGCTCGTCCGGGATGCCGAGGTCCCATTCGAGGAGGAGGTTCTCCCGTTCGGCGTCACGGGCGACGCGCTCCCGATTGCGCCGGAACTGCGGGTCGTGCGGCGGGAGCAACACGAGGCGAGCGAGCGCCCGTTCACGGAACGCTTCGATCACCGCCCGCTCCCCGAACTCGGACTCGATCTCCCAGTGCGGAGCCACAGGACCCAGGTAGACGATGCGGACGTGGCCGCGCGGGGGCTCCGGCGTCTCGTTCTGGCCGCTCAGCGGCGTGGTCATCGGCTCTCCTCCGGGTGATCCGACCCGAGTCTATCGACGGCCTGGTCTTTCCCTCGGCGCCCGGCGCACCAGGTTCCGAACGGGACCGGAATCTGTGAAGACCCTATGAATTCGCCAGAAGACGGCGGGAAACGACGACGTCGGGTGTAGCGTCGAGGTCGGGCCCACGTGGGGCGTGGGACAGGAGAGATGTCCTGGGGGGCCGTCCGACCGGGCGGCGGAACGGTGGCGTAATGGAACTCGAGTGGATGGCGAGGGGCAAGTGCCGGATGCTTCCGCCCGAGACCTTCTTCCCGAGCGACGGCGTCGGAGTCGACATCGCCCGGCGGATCTGCCAGGACTGCCCGGTGAAATCACCGTGCCTCGAATACGCGATGGCGAACCACATCGACCACGGCGTCTGGGGTGGAACGTCCGAGCGGGAACGACGTCGCCTCGCCCGGGGCCGACGTCACCTCACCGTCTACCAGTCCAACTAGCTGGCGCGTTCGCCTTCCGCGGCGATCCCCGCTGTGATGCTGGAATGCGTCGTCAACGTCAGCGAGGGCCGAGACAGGGCTGAGATTGAGGACCTCGGCAGCCTCGTCGGCGCGGCTCTGATCGACCTGCACTCCGACGCGTCGCACAACCGCTCGGTCTTCACCCTCGCCGGGCCCGCCGTCTTCGACGCCGCGGTCGACCTGGCCCGCGCCGCGGTCGCCCGCCTCGACATCCGCCGCCACGAGGGCGTCCATCCCCGCCTCGGCGTCGTCGACGTCGTGCCGTTCGTCCCGCTGGGCGACGATGGCATGCGGCCCGACGGTGACCTCGGTGAGGCGATCACGGCACGGGACCGCTTCTGCCGCTGGGCCTCGGACGAACTCGAACTCCCCTGCTTCGTCTACGGACCGGAGCGTTCGCTGCCCGAGATCCGCCAGCGGGCCTTTGGCGAGCTGCGGCCCGATTTCGGGCCGGCCAGACCCCACCTGTCGGCGGGGGCGTGCTGCGTCGGAGCGCGCCACGCCCTCGTCGCTTACAACCTCTGGCTCGCCGCGGATGATCTCGCACTCGCCCGGCGTCTCACCTCGGCGCTGCGGTCGCCCGAGGTGCGCACCGCCTGCTTTGCGGTCGAATCCGCCGTCCAGGTTTCCTGCAATCTCGTCGCGCCCTGGAGCGTCGGCCCGGCCGACGTCTACGACAGGGTCGCCGGGGCCGCCAGAATCGAACGCGCCGAACTCGTCGGGCTCCTGCCCCGGAAGGTCCTCGACGCGATCCCGGCGCGCCGCTGGAAGTCGCTCGGCCTCGACGAGAACTCGACGATCGAGACGAGGCTCGCCGAGCGCGGTCTTGCGCCCCTCGCTTAGGAAGCGGCAACCTCGCGTTGCTGCAATAGACGCGCCCGGCGCACCCGCCGACGCTCGCGCTCGCTCATCCCGCCCCAGATGCCGAATTTCTCGCTGTTCGCGATCGCGAACTCGAGGCAGTCGATCCGCACGACACAACCTCGACAGACCTCCTTCGCCTCCCGGGTCGACGATCCCCGTTCGGGGAAGAAGAGTTCCGGGTCGACCCCCATGCAGTTCGCCCGTGCCTGCCACGCCCGTGGACTTTGACCGATGAGCACTTGGACGTCCACCGACACCCCCTTAGCGTTCGCCACTCAGTGCGAGTCGCAACCGTGAAATTACACGGCTCGTATTATGATGACGCCCAGCTCAACGAGATGCAAGGGGGAATTCGTATTTTGTCTCGCCACGCTCCGCGCGCAGCCGGTCGACTCCGTCGCCCTCGCCCCCCGCCGGTCGGAGTGGAAGGATGAGCCGGTCGCGACCGCGAGCGACCGGCTGAGCGCGGACCCGGGAATGCTTTCGCCAGCAACGACTGGCCCGAGGAGATCTGAGGAGGAAGGTGACCGTCGTCGAGGAGACGAACCCGCCAGCCGAACCGACGCCGGTGCGGATCGGCGGCGTGCGGGCGGGGCCGCCGCGCTCGGTCGTGCTGCGCCGGGACCACTGGCGGTGGCAGCCCGGGGCGACGGTGCTCGGCCTCCTCGCGTTCGTCGCCTACGCGACCTGGGCGGCTTTCCGCAACGGCGACTACTTCGCCGGAAGCGTCGGGCGCGACTACCTGTCACCTTTCTACTCGCCCTGTCTCACGGACAACTGCCACGGCTACGTCTGGGGACCGATCACGGGGCCGTGGTGGGAGGTCTCCCCCGCGCTCCTCATCCTCGTCTTCCCGCTCGGTTTCCGGCTCACCTGCTACTACTACCGCAAGGCCTACTACCGCTCCTTCTGGCTCTCGCCCCCGGCCTGCGGCGTCGCCGACGCCGGGTCGACGGGCCCGGGGAGGCGTCGGGCGCGCTACACGGGCGAGACGCGCTGGCCCCTCGTGCTCCAGAACGTCCACCGTTACTTCTTCTACGTCGCCGTTGCCTTCGCCGGCGTCCTCACCTGGGACGCGATCAGCGCCTTCCGCTTCCGCGACGGCGTCGGGGTCGCCGTCGGATCTCTCGTCCTGACGGTGAACGCCGTCCTCATCTGGGCCTACACCCTCGGATGCCACGCCTGCCGCCACCTCTGCGGCGGGAATCTGCGCGCGCTGTCGAAAGCCCCGGTCCGGCGATGGTTCTGGCAGAACGTCTCCGGGCGACTGAACCCCCACCACCAGCTGTTCGCGTGGCTGTCGCTCTTTTGGATCGCGTTCAGCGATCTCTACATCTGGCTCGTCGCGAGTGGCGCGATCCACGACCCGAGGATCATCTGATGACCGACTACGAGACCCACTCCTGCGACGTCCTCGTGATCGGTGCCGGCGGCGCCGGGCTGCGCGCCGGCATCGAAGCGGCGGCGGCGGGCGCCGCGACGGCCGTCGTCTGCAAGTCGCTGCTCGGCAAAGCGCACACCGTGATGGCTGAGGGCGGGGTCGCCGCGGCCCTCGGCAACGTCTGGCCCGAGGACAACTGGAAGGTGCATTTTCGCGACACGATGCGCGGCGGGAAGATGCTCAACAACTGGCGTATGGCCCAGCTCCACGCCCAGGAGGCGCCGGACCGCGTCCTCGAGCTCGAGAGCTGGGGAGCGCTTTTCGACCGGACCCCGGACGGGCGGATCCTGCAACGCGACTTCGGGGGCCACCGCTACGCCCGGCTCGCCCACGTCGGCGACCGCACCGGCCTCGAGATGCTCCGCACGCTGCAGAACCGCGCCGTCGCCGCCAGGATCGAGGTCTTCATGGAGTGCAAGATCCTCCGGCTGCTCGCCGACGCCACCGGGGCGGTCTGCGGGGCGCTGGGGCTCTGGCGGGAGACGGGCAAGTTCGTCGTGTTCGCCGCCAAGGCGGTGATCCTCGCCTCGGGAGGGATCGGCAAGATCTGGAAGTTCACGTCGAACTCCTGGGAGTCGACCGGTGACGGTCACGCCCTCGCGCTCTGGGCGGGGGCCGATCTCATCGACATGGAATGCGTCCAGTTCCACCCGACCGGGATGATCTGGCCGGCGTCGGCGAGGGGGATCCTCGTCACCGAAGGCGTGCGCGGCGACGGAGGCATCCTCACGAACAGAGACGGCGAGCGTTTCATGTTCCGCTACATCCCCGACTACTACGTCCAAGAGACCGCTGACACGATCGAGGAAGCCGACCGGTGGTACGACGACAAGACGTTCCGGCGGCCTCCGGAACTGCTGCCGCGCGACGAGGTCGCGCGGGCGATCAACGCCGAGGTGAAGTCCGGCCGCGGTTCTCCCCACGGCGGCGTGTACCTCGACATCGCCTCGCGTCGGTCGCCCGAGTACATCCGCCGCCGTCTGCCGACGATGTACAACCAGTTCAAGGAGCTCGCCGGCGTCGACATCACGACCCAGGCGATGGAGGTCGGCCCCACTTGCCACTACATGATGGGCGGCGTCCGCGTCGACGCCGAGACGGAAGCCGCGACGGTGCCGGGTCTCTTCGCCGCCGGTGAGGTCGCCGGCGGGATGCACGGCGCCAACCGCCTCGGCGGCAACTCGCTGTCGGACCTCCTCGTCTTCGGGCGGCGCGCCGGGATGGGCGCCGCCGAGTACGCCCGAGGACGGGGGGCCGTCGAGCCCGATCCCGCCGCGGTGGAGCGTTTCGCCACGGCCGCGCTCTCCTACTTCGACCACGAAGGGGGCGAGAACCCGTACGCCGTCCACCACGACCTCCAGGAGGCGATGCAGACGCTCGTCGGCATCATCCGCACCGAGACCGAGCTTCGACGGGCCCTCGAGGCGCTCGGCGAGCTCGAGGACCGGGCGCGTCTGTGCGCGGTCGAGGGCCACCGGCAGTTCAACCCCGCCTGGCACCTCGCGCTCGATCTCGAGTCGATGCTCGCCGTCGCGCGCGCGACGACGCTGTCGGCGATCGCGCGCCGCGAGAGCCGCGGCGGCCACACCCGTGACGACTATCCGGCGGCCGATCCCGGGCACTTCGAAAACGTGAACATGGTCGTCCGCCTCGAGAAGGGCGCGATCGCGGTCAGCGAACAGCCCCGCGCCGCCCTGCCTGCCGACCTCGCCGCCCTCCTCGAAGCGGAACGGTGATGACGCCCGACGTCCCCGGTCCGACGGGCGGGACCGCAGAGGAGCCCCGCGTCACGCTCGCGATCTGGCGCGGCGACGCCCAGGGCGGCGAGTTCCGGGATTACACCGTGCCGGCGGTCGAGGGCGAGGTCGTCCTCGACGTCGTGCACCGCATCCAGGCCGAACTGGCACCGGACCTCGCCGTCCGCTGGAACTGCAAGGCCGGCAGGTGCGGCTCGTGCTCGGCCGAGATAAACGGCCATTCGCGCCTCATGTGCATGACCCGGATGAGCACGCTCGACTGGGCCGCGCCCATCACCGTCTCGCCGCTGCGGGCGTTTCCCGCGGTGCGCGACCTCGTCTCCGACGTGTCGTTCAACTTCGCGGTGGCGAAGAGGATCCCCCCGTTCGCGCCGCGCCCGCGTCCTTCGGACGGCATCTACCGGATGTCCCAGTTCGACGTCGATCGGGCTCAGGAGTTCCACAAGTGCATCGAGTGTTTCTTGTGCCAGAACGTCTGCCACGTCATCCGCGACCACGAGGAGAACAAGCCCCGCTACGCGGGTCCGCGTTTTTTCGTCCGTCTCGCCGAACTCGAGATGCACCCCCTCGACACCGTCGACCGGCGTGATTTCGCACGGGAACACCTCGGCCTCGGCCTGTGCAACATCACGAAGTGCTGCACGGAGGTGTGCCCGGAGAGCATCCCCATCACCGACAACGCGATCATCCCCCTCAAAGAGCGGGTCGTCGACGCCCGCTACGACCCCGTGGCGTGGCTCGGTCGCAAGATCCTTCGCCGGCCCCGTCCGACGCCTTCCGGCGTCGTCGCGGCGTCGACGCCCGCGGCACAACTCGGCGAGGTCATCGTCGCCGACGCGCCGCCGGCCGCGTCAAGCTGACGATCGTGCTCGATTTCCTCTCTGCGCCGTGGTTCGCCCGTTTTTCCGAGGAACTCGCCGAAGTCGGCCCGGACCCCGGGGCGCCGCCGCTCGCCCTCGGACAGGTCGTGACCGGAACACCGCACGGGACGGTCTGCTACACCGTCCTCATGGACGCCACGGGAGTCAAGCTCCTCGTCGGTTCGACGGAGCAAGCCGCCGTCACGCTCGTCGAGGACTGGGAGACCGCCCGGGCGATCGTCGCCGGGACTCCGGTCGCGGAACTGCTCGCCGCCGGCCGGATCACGCTGCGCGGGGACGCCAACGCGCTGCTCGCCGGCCAGGTCCGCCTGGTCACGCTCGGGAGGTCGCTCGCCGCTTTGCAGCGCGAAACGAGGACCGAGACGGAGGGCCAGAAAGGGCCATGATCATCGAGAAAGGACCTCTCCGCGTCGACCAGGGCCTAAGGACGCCGCCAGGGCGGCGTTCCACGAAGCGGCGCCCTCCTCGCCTCCTCCCCCGGCTGTCCCACCGTGCACCTCTCCGAGAAAATCGCGGAGCCGCCAAGATTCCAGTTCCTGATCGAGTGGAATCGGTCGCGGCCCCCGAGAAGGCTTCCGGCAGTCCGCCGCCTTTCCCCACTGGTACAGGATCGTCGGCCCACACCTCGGCGGGCGGAGAGAACTGGCGCACCACCGGCCCTTGGACGATCCCGGGAGCGGGCCGGGGAGCCCGGCCTAGCCGAGGAGTGCGACGGCCTCGTCTCGCTCGGCGACGAGCTCCGCCGCGCTGGCGACGATGCACTCCGTGGCGAACGCGCTGTGCTCGAGGCCCTCGACGACGTGCCAGGCGGAGCCGTCCGAACGCACCGGGAAGCCGAACTGCAGACCCTCGGGGATGTCGTATTCGCCCCGCGAGACGACCCCGAGGGAGCACCAGTCACCCTCCGGCGTGGCGTTGATGATGCTCTGCAAGGATTGGATCGCCGCATTGGCGGCCGAACCCGCCGAGGAGCCACCCCGCGCCGCGATGACCTCCGCGCCCCGGCCCTGGATCGTCTGCAGAAACTGGCCCCGCAACCATTCCTCGTCGTCGATGACCTTCGGCACCGACTCCCCGTCGATCAGCGCGTTCTCGTAGTCGGGGAACTGGGTCGTCGAGTGGTTCCCCCACACCGCGAGCCGCGTCACCGCCCCGGGGGTCCGGCCCGCCCGCCGCGCGAGCTGCACCTTGGCGCGGTTCTCGTCCAGCCTCGTCATCGCGAACCAGCGGTCGGCCGGCAACTCGGGAGCGCTCGTCCGGGCGATGAGGCAGTTCGTGTTGCAGGGGTTGCCGACGACGAGGACGCGGACGTCCGAGGCGGCGTGTTCGGCGATGGCCCGACCCTGCGGGCGGAAGATGCCCCCGTTCACGGCGAGCAGGTCCCGGCGCTCCATGCCGGGCTTGCGAGGGATCGACCCGAGGAGGAACGCGTACGAGCTCCCCTCGAAGGCAACGCCGAGGTTCGCCGTCGCCTCGACCTGGGCGAGAAGCGGGAAGGCGCAGTCGTCGAGCTCCATGACGATCCCCTCGAGGGCCGGGAGCACCGGCTCGATCTCCAGCAACCGCAACACGATCGGCTGGTCGGCCCCGAAGAGCTCGCCCGCCGCCAGTCGGAAGAGCAACGCGTAGCCGATGTTGCCCGCGGCACCCGTGACCGTGACCGTCACGGGGGGTCTTCCTCCGCGGTCCCGGGGCTCCGACATCGCTACGAGGCTAACGGCGACCTCCGCGATCCTGCCGACCGCGCGCGCCGGGAACCCGCGAAGACCCGGTCGGCGTCTAGAGGCGCTCCACGACCTCCTGGGCGAACTCGCTCGTGCGGACCTGACGGGCCCCTTCTGTCTGACGGGCGAGATCGTAGGTCATGATCCCGTCGGCGAGCGTCGCCTCCAGGGCCCGCACGATGTCCGAGGCGGCTTTGTCCCAGCCGATGTACTCGAACATCATCACGCCCGAGAGCAGGAGCGAGCTCGGATTCACCTTGTCCTGCCCCGCGTACTTCGGCGCGGTCCCGTGCGTGGCCTCGAAGACGCCGTGACCGGTCGAGTAGTTGATGTTCGCCCCTGGGGCCATGCCGATCCCGCCGACCTGGGCGGCGAGCGCGTCGGAGAGGTAGTCCCCGTTGAGGTTGGTCGTCGCGATGACGTCGAACTCGTCGGGACGGGTCAACACCTGCTGCAACGTGATGTCGGCGATCGTGTCCTTCACCAGGATCCTTTGCCCGGGGTTCCCCTGACAGTCGTCCCAGCCGACGGCCACGTCGCTGAACTCCTCCGCCACGAGCTCATAGCCCCACGCCCGGAAGGCACCCTCAGTGAACTTCTGGATGTTGCCCTTGTGCACGAGGGTCAGACTCTTGCGGTGGCGCGCGACGGCATATTCCAGCGCGGCGCGCACGAGCCGGCGCGACCCGGTCTTCGAGATCGGCTTGAGGCCGATCCCGGAGTCGGCGCGGATTTCCCACCCGAACTCGGTGGCGAGCCAGGCGAGGAGCCGCCGGGCCTCGGGGGTGCCCTCTTCAAGCTCGAGACCCGCGTAGACATCCTCGGTGTTCTCGCGGAAGATCACCATGTCGACCCGCTCGGGGTGGCGGACGGGCGACGGCACGCCCCGGAACCACCGCACCGGCCGCAGACAGACGTAGAGATCGAGGATCTGGCGCAGCGCGACGTTGAGCGAGCGGATGCCCCCGCCGACCGGGGTTGTGAGCGGTCCTTTGATCCCGACGAGATGATCCCGGAACGCGACGACGGTCTCCTCGGGAAGCCAGCTCCCGGTCTTCCGGAAGGCCTTCTCCCCCGCGAGCACCTCTTTCCAGGCCACCCGCTTGCCGTGCTTGCGGGCCGCGGCGTCGAGGACGAGCCGCGTGGCGGGCCAGATGTCGACCCCCGTGCCGTCACCTTCGATGTACGGGATGATCGGATCGTCCGGAACCGTGAGCACTCCGCCGACGGACTTCGAGATCCTCTCGGGCATATCCGCAGCCTACCGTCGCCTTTTCGCCCCCTTCCCCGTCGGCGGCACGCCGCGGCGCTCAGGGCCGCGTCGGCGGCACGAGCCCGAGGTCCTCGCAGACGGCGACGGTCGCGCTCACCTGGTTCATCGTGTAAAAGTGCAGTCCCGGAACCCCCTCGGCGAGGAGTTGGGCGCACAGTTCCGTGGCGATCTCGATGCCGACGGCGCGCACCGCGTCGGGATCGTCGGCGACGCGGTCGACTCGGTCGGTGATCTCCCGGGGAATGGTGGCACCGGACAGCTCGGCCATCCGGCGGACCGATCGCACGTTCGTGATCGGCATGATCCCGGCGATCACCGGCTTCGTGACCCCCAGTGCCGAGAGGTCCTCGACGAGCCGCCGGTAGTCGGCGATCGAGAAGAAGAACTGCGTGATCGCGAAATCGGCGACGCCGAGCTTGGCGGCGAGGTGCCGCCGGTCGCTCGCCAGATCCGGTGCATCCGGGTGACCCTCCGGGTGGGCCGCGACCGCCACGCAGAACGGCGCCACCGATTTCACGAGCTCGACGAGGTCGAAGGCGTGCCGGAGATCGCCTGCGGGCAACGGTCCCGTCGCCTCGCGAGGGGGATCGCCCCGCACGGCCAAGACGTTCTCCACGCCCGCCCCGACGTAGCGCTCGAGGATCTCGACGAGCTCGGCGCGGCGGTGCGCGAAGCACGCCAGGTGGGCCATCGGCTCGGTCCGGCCGGCGCGGCGGATGTCGACGACGAGATCGTGGGTCCGGTCGCGCGTCGAGCCCGCCGCGCCGTAGGTGATCGAGGCGAACGTCGGGTGCAGCTCGTATAGGCGGGACAACGACTCTTTCAGGTGCGCGAGCGCCTCAGGTGTCTTCGGCGGCCACAGCTCGACGGAGAGCGAACTGCCCGATCGGAGCAGCTCGTCAATGCGGGCCATCCGAGCCAGTTTCGCAGTCGCGCCACGACAACGCGCAAGCCCGCGACATCGCGGTCCCGCGCCCGCCCTCCGTGAGAGGTGGCGGGGCGGCGCATCTCCGGCACGGTCGACGCGACGAATTACCGTCGCGCCGTGCCAAGAGCCTTCCGCGTTCTTTCCGAGCGCGACTTCGCTCTGCTGTGGGGCGGCCAAACCGCGTCGATCCTCGGAGACGGCGTGTTCAACGTCGCTCTGGCCTTGGAAACGCTGCGTGTGAGCGACCACGCCAG
The DNA here is from genome assembly GCA_035625025.1 of Acidimicrobiales bacterium. Classification (GTDB taxonomy): domain Bacteria; phylum Actinomycetota; class Acidimicrobiia; order Acidimicrobiales; family Bog-793; genus Bog-793. Next base: position 4,877 of record DASPQJ010000023.1, on the reverse strand, counting down.
CACGCTCTCGTACGTCATCGCGGCCCGCGTTTCCCCGACTGTGATCCTCTTGCTGCTCGCCGGAGCGGTCGTCGACCGACTGCCGCGCCGTTTCACGGTGCTTTCCGCCGACTTGGTCCGTGGCGTCGCCGTTGGCGCGATCGCCGGCGCCGTCGTCGCCCACGCTCTAACCGTCACGGAGCTCGGCGCGATCTCCGCCGCCGTCGGTGCCGCTGATGCATTCTTCTTCCCCGCCTACGCCGCCATCGTCCCCGAGATCCTGCCGTCGACGCTCCTCATCGAAGCCAACGCTTTCAACAACGCGAGCCAGGTACTCGGCCAGTCCCTCGCGGGACCGGCGATCGGCGGCGTGCTCATCGCGGCCTTCGGGTCGGCGTCGGCCTTCGCCGTCGACGCCGCGAGCTTCTTCGTCGCCGCCGGCTGCGTCGCGGCGATGCACGCCCGGCCCGCTCCCCGGCCTTCGGGCAAGTCGATGCTCGCGGACGCGGCCGCCGGGCTCCGCTGGACGAGGTCACAGCCGTGGCTGTGGGACACGATCGTCGCCGCTTCGGTCGCCAACTTCGTCGCCTTCATGCCCTTCGCCGTGCTCGGCCCCCTGCTCATTCGCGACGTCCTCCACCAGGGTCCGACGCAGTACGGGCTGGTGTTCGCCGCCGCCGGGCTCGGCGGCGCGGCCGCCTCGGCCGCCGTCATCCGTTTCGGGTCGCCCCGACGACGCGTGAGCGTGATGTGGAGCAGCTGGGCGCTCGCCGCGGCCGCGCTGACTTTGATCGGCCTCGCGCCGGACGTCTTCGTCGTCGCGGCGCTGGGGGCGGTCGCGTTCGGCCTGCTCCAGTACGCCAACATGCTCTGGAACACGATGATGCAGCAGCTCGTGCCCTCCGAAATGCTCGGTCGCGCCTCGTCGGTCGACTGGCTGTTCTCGATGTGCCTGTCCCCGATCGGCCTCCTCCTCGCCGGGGTCGCGGCCGGGGCCATCGGCGTGCGCCCGGCCATCGCGGGCGGGGGCTTGCTCGCGGCGGCGATGGCCCTCGTCGTCTTTATCCCCGGCGTGCGGGACCCTCAACGCGGGCTTGCCGCGCCGGCCGCAACCGAGCTCGCGCCCCGAGCCCCCGGCGAATCCAACGGTCGTTAGCGCGGCGGGGCTTGCTCGCCGTGCCTCAGGACGTCGCGACTGCCGCCGGACGTCGAGACTTGCCGCAGCGCATCTGCAGAGCGATCGCGGCCGAGATCACGGCCGCCCAGGCACACCACACCGAGGCAAACCCGTCGATCGTCAGGCGCGCGATGAGGGCGACAGCGATGAGGTTGGCGACGCCGAAGATGACGACCCGGCGGTCGCTCGACAACAGCGCTGCTCCACAGGTCGCGAGCACGTAGGCGACGGCGACGACCCAGCCGTCGGAGAGCCGGACACCGTAGGCGAGGTGGTAGGGACGCATCGCCACCGTCATCGGTCCGCGCACCATCGCCGCGAGCAGTACGGCGCCGACGACGGTACCAACTACGGCGAGGGAGGTGGCCAGACGTTTTCGCCAACGCGACGGTTCGATCGCGGCCACCGCGATCGGCACGAAGATCGGTAGGACGACAAAGGCAACGCCCAGATAGACCCAGAGCGCGCCGCGCCCGAGACCGTGCGAGAGGTGGCCCTGCAGACTGAACCAAACGACCGCCTCGACCAGCTGGTGCGCGCCGAACAGCACCGGCAGGCTCGCCAGCGCGACGTGGCTCGCCCGGCGATCAACGTGCCGGAGGGCGTCGACACCGATCCCGCTGATGACCGCGCCCCCGACGAGATCCGCCTGCGGTGAGAAACACACGGGGGCAACCTACCGCCTGCCACTTCGCGACCTCGGCGATCCGTTCCCACCAACCTTCTTCGATCGGCGAATACAACCCTGGCGGCCCCACCGGATCGGAGACGCGTTCCCGGCACCTGGCCTTGCTGGCGTCCTCACGGTCCCGTCCGGCGAGAACAATGCGAACGTGCGGCGCCCTGTCCCGGAGGATTCGCGGGCTGGCGATTTCGGTCCAGACCGGCACCACTCCATTGCCGGCGCAGTCCCGTGTTGCTCGAAGTGCAGGCGTCGCGGGCGGTCCTGAGGGATGGAAAAAGGCTGGCGTCGCCGACGCGGCACAAGTAGCTTCACCCTGCAAAGGGGAGGTCCCAATGGGGATAAAACACCGGAAGACAATTTGCGCGCTGCTTGTCGTTGCGATCGTCGCCATTCTCGTTACAGGACCCCTCCGCCACTCGCCGGGTGCGTCGGCTGCTTCGGCCAGCAATACACCGCGCGCAGCAGCAAGGATTGTCACCATCCCGGCAATGAGCCAGGCTCGCGAGCAAGGTAAGACCAGCACGACGACGACGACGACAAATGTGCCGATTCGGTGGCGGAATTTCCGAGTTGGCAGCTGTGTGATGTGGAATCAGGCTGTAGCAGGTTCGGAACCACGGGTTGTCCCGTGCACGCAGTCGCACATCTTCGAGGTGACCGGAAGGGGCTACATGCTCGCCGGCCGATATCCCAATCAGAATCAGTGGTCTGCTCTGGATGACACGGGTGGGAAGTGCTACAAGCTGGGCGTCGCGTACCTGGGCGGCGAGCCCTACCCTCGCAGTCGATACGCGATTGACAGCCTCATTCCCATGCCAAATGCATGGAGCGGAGGTGAGCACTTCGCCTGGTGCGGGCTGATCCTTGGCAGTTCGCAATACAGCAGCAACTGGGGCGCGTCACGCGGGACCGCCAAGGGAACAGGGGTGCCAACAACGACCACGACCAGCACGACCACGACGTTGCCGGAGCACAGCCTGACGTCCAGTTTGACGTTCGAAGGAGGTGAGGACTTGTTCAGCGCTAACGGGTCTTCGTGCACCTCCTCCGACACCGTGCAGATAGAGATAACGGACCAGTACAACAAGCAACTTCGGGTCGTCACGATCGACAGCGGCACGAGCGGTGTTATGGCCTCAGGCAACTGCACGGTCCAGTTCACCTTCGGGGAGATACCGGTCATCCAAAACTACGACTTCCTCTGGAGACAGCCTGGATACAGCTGGACACTGTGCCAACCCGGTGGCCACGAGTCTCTGGCTGATTTGGAAGCGGGCGACTGGCACGATGAGTTCACGCTGGAGTAAGTCCGGCAAGGCGGGGCGAAGGGGCCGGCACAGGGTCGCGCGTCGAGCGAGGCCGTCCAGGTTGTGGTCCAGTTCGCCGGCGTGCTGCTCTTAATGGTGATCGTTGTCAGTGCTGGTCGCTTCGTTTTCTGATAACTCCCCAATTCCCCGTGAGAGGGTTCGACTCGAGCAACTGCGTCGTCGCGTCACACGGGTCCAAGGAGGCCGAAGTCAATTGGGGAGGGGGCAGCGGAAGCGCCTGCGCCGAGATGACGCCGGGACATGAGGTGAACGACCACTGGGTATGCCTTGCAGTTGGCTACGCCTTTGCGCCTCCGCGGTTGGTGGCGTCTCCCGGACGGTGTGGATCGTTCGGCGCGCCGGTTCCGATCTGAGCCCATGCGGCTTCGGCGAGGTCTCTTCGGCGTCGGTCTCGCGCTGCTCCGCGAAGAGTTCCGCACCCCGCGTTCGCCGGGTTCCCAGGCGGCCTCGACGATCCGGGCCGTCGCCGGTGTGGCGCGCACGGTCCTCGGTCCCGACCGGCTGACCTCGGCGAACGGCAACCAGCCGTACACGCTCGCCGACGACATCAGCTGCGACTGGGCACGCTTCCAAGACCTCACCGCCGTCGCCGACGCCGCGGGCGATGCCGGCGAACGCCATCGCGGCGCGCTCGTCGCCGCGTTGGAGCTCGTGTACGGCGTCTCTGCCGCGGCTTCCAACCGCTTCGCCTGGCTCGACACCGCAGGGATCCTCGGGGACGTCGCCGCGAGGTCACCACAGCCGCAATGAGCCTCGCAACGTCTGCGCTCGATCAAGACGGCTCCGTCGATCTCGCGGCGTGGGCGCTCGCGAAGGGTCGCCTGCTCGATCCCGACGGCGAAGAGCTCTACGGGTTCGAAGCAGGTCTGCGCGCGCCCGGTGTCGGACTCCCCAAGAGCACCGTCCAATTCGGTGCGACTCTCGGAGGAGTCGTCCCCTCGCACGACGTGTTGAACGCGGGGAAACCGCCGACGTGATGAGGGTCTTGTCGCGTCAGGACCGAGGGTGATGGGAGGCTCAACACCCAAGATCGAACTGAGATCGAGGCTTTGCCGGGTTAGAGCCGCGCACTGGGCTGATCTGTCCTTCTTCCATGACCGCGACCCAGTTGATGGGGGACGCGCGCGGACGGGGAATCTAAGGAAGCGTTCTGAAACCGGTCTCGCCTGGCGCGCCCGCCGCCAGATAATGGTCTGCATAGGATCGACCAGCGTGAAGCGTCACGTGGTCGTCCTCGTCCCCGTGCTTGCCGCTATCGGCGTGGCGGTTGGGCTCTCGGTGTCGTTCACCTCCGGCGGCACCTCGAGCGCGCTGCCGAGCGGCCCCCTGTATCCGGCACCACTCGCCTTCGCGGCAGGAGACTCGCACCCGGGCTGCCCGAACAGCGCCGGCGTCGTTACCGGCGTGCGACCGACGGTGCGTGAGCTCGTCGCCGCGATCGAACGACTGGGGCGCTCCAAGTCAGCCGCGAGACGGATCACCGACCCGAGCGACTGGAACCAGATCGGACAGCTCGTGGAAGGGTTCCGTTCGGTGCCGAACCCAAAGCTCCTCGCGTCTCGCATCCTCATCTGGCCGGACACCGAGCGGCGCGAGATAGCTGGTCTCGAGATCATCAGATACCGGGGATGCCCGAAGGCGATCTGGCGCGCGACTTGGGTCGCCGAGATCTGTCCCGGCCCGTACTCCGAGCCCGCGACGGAGACGT
>DASPQJ010000022.1:0-3512 GCA_035625025.1 Acidimicrobiales bacterium | reverse complement strand
AGACCGAGTACGGCATCTCCGGTGGGCCGGACCTCGACCCGATCGTGGCCTCCAGCATCATCGTCAACGCCTACGCCCAGCAGGGCCGGTCGCGCATCAACTGGGACTTCGAGGGGGAGACGCCCGACCTGGACGCGCGGGGGATGGCCGGCTTTGGCTCCCTAGCCCCGATCGTCGAGACCCACCTGGCCAACACCGTGCTGACCAACGGCGCGCGCCTCTACGTCGACCACGCTCACCCCGAGTACTCGTCGCCCGAGTGCCGCACGCCCCTCGAGGCGACGCTCTACGACGTGGCGGGTGAGGAGGTCATGCGACGGGCGCTGCAGGCGGCCAACGCCTCGCTCGAGCCCCACGAGGCGATCGCCCTCTACAAGAACAACTCCGACGGCAAGGGCAACTCCTACGGCTGCCACGAGAACTACCTCGTCGACCGCGCCGTGCCCTTCGGCCGGATCGCGCGCGACCTCACCGCGCATCTCGTCACCCGCCAGGTCTACACGGGGGCGGGCAAGGTCGGCTGCGAGGAGCCGGGGCGACGCGCCGCGGCCTTCGAAATCAGCCAGCGGGCCGACTTCTTCGAAGAGGAGGTGGGCCTCGAGACGACGCTGAAGCGGCCGATCATCAACACCCGCGACGAGCCGCACGCCGACGCCGAGCGCTACCGCCGCCTCCACGTCATCACGGGCGACGCCAATCTCGCCGAGGTCGCCATCTTCCTCAAGGTCGGTGTGACGGCGATCGTCCTGCTCTTGATCGAGGACGACGCCCTGGGCCCCAACGAGCTCGTGCTCGCCCAACCGGTGAAAGCGATGCACGCCGTCTCGCACGACCTCACGCTCGCCGCGCCCGTCGAGCTTGCCTCCGGCGAGAAGATGTCGGCGATCGAGGTGCAGTGGCGGTTTCTCGACCTCGCCCGCAAGTACAACGAGGTGCACGGGCTCGAGGCCCTCGGCGACGAGGCCGTCGGCACCCTGGTGCTCGACCGTTGGGAATCCGTGCTCGCCGGCCTCGAGTCGAACGCCTCGACGCTTGCCCGGAGCCTCGACTGGGTCGCCAAGCTCGAGCTCATCGACGCCTACTGCGCCCGCCACCGCTGTGACCTCGCCGACCACCGCGTACAGGTCCTTGACCTGCAGTACCACGACGTGCGTCCGGCGCGATCGTTGCACCGCCGCCTCGGCATGGAGCGCGTCGTCACCGACGAGGCGATCGAGTGCGCGATCACCGACCCGCCGACGACGACGCGGGCCTATTTCCGCGGGGAGTGCCTGAAGCGCTACGCCGAGTCGATCGTGGCCGCCAACTGGGATTCAGTCGTCTTCGACCTCGGCGAGGACCCCCTGCGCCGCGTCCCGATGATGGAGCCGTTGCGGGGGACTGCGGCGCGCGTCGCTACGCTTCTTGAGGAATGCGGTAGCGCCGCCGAGCTCCTCGGGCGACTCGGCGGTGAGGAGGAGGGACATGGCTGAACGCGAGCTCAAGCGGCACTCGGCGCCAGCGCGCCAGGCCCCGGAGCAGACCGAGGAAGTCCCTCCGGGCTCGGACAAGGGTGAGCGCCTGAAGGCCGAGATCGACGACCTGCTCGACGAGATTGACGACGTCCTCGAGGACAACGCCGAGGAGTTCGTGCGCAACTACGTGCAAAAGGGAGGGCAGTGAGCGGCCGGCCCTTGCCGGCAACTAGGGTTCGACCCCGATGGCCCTGTACGTATTCCCGCCGGCTGACGACCCCGGGCCGAGTTTCGTCGAGCTGTTGCGCCGGGCCCAGCGGGACATCGCGCTGCCGGGAAGCTCGTCACCGCTAGACCAAGTCCGCCGGGCGACGACGATCGCCGCGCTGCGCTACGCCGGCGGCGTCGTCGTGGCGGGGGATCGCCGCGCGACCGAAGGCGTCTCCATCGCCCACCGCAGCATCGAGAAGGTATTCCCCGCCGACCGTTACTCGGCCGTCGCCATCGCCGGCGCCGCGGGCCCCGCGATGGAGATGGTGCGGCTCTTCCAGGTCCAGCTCGAGCACTACGAGAAGGTCGAGGGCGCGGCGCTCACCCTGGAGGGCAAGGCCAACCAGCTCGCCCAGCTCGTGCGCGACCACCTGCCGATGGCGATGCAGGGCCTCGGTGTCGTGCCGTTGTTCGCGGGCTGGGACACCACCCGCCAGACGGGGCGGATCTTCACCTACGACCTCACGGGCGGGCGCTACGAGGAGACCGACTTCCACGCCACCGGTTCTGGGGGGCGGGACGCCAAGACGACGATCAAGCTCGGCTTCCGCGAGGACCTCACCCGCGTCGAGGCGGTTGAGCTCGCCGTGGAGTCCTTGTACCAAGCAGCTGACGAGGACTCGGCAACGGGGGGGCCCGACCCGGTGCGCGGCATCTACCCGATCATCGCGACGGTCGACGCGACGGGGTTCGCCCGCCTCGAGGACGAAGAGGTCGCCGAGCGGTTCGCCGCCATCCTCTCTCGGCGGGGACAGACGACGACAGGCGGGTCAAGCCCATGACGATGCCGTACTACGTCGCGCCCGAACAGGTGATGAAGGATCGGGCAGAGTACGCGCAGAAAGGGATCGCGCGGGGCCGGGCGCTCGTCGCCACGGCTTACGCCGACGGCATCTTGATCGTCGCCGAGAACCCCTCCCGGACGCTCCACAAGGTGAGCGAGATCTACGACCGGGTCGCCTTCGCCGGGGTCGGCAAGTACAACGAGTTCGACCAGCTACGCGTCGCGGGCATCCGGCATGCTGACACGAAGGGCTACGCCTACTCCCGCGAGGATGTCGACGCCCGCTCACTCGCCAATCTCTACGCCCAGTACCTCGGCCAGGTGTTCACCCACGAGATGAAGCCCCTCGAGGTCGAGATCCTCGTCGCCGAGCTCGCGCCGACGGGTGAGAACAGCCTCTACCACATCTCGTACGACGGGACCGTCGTCGACGAGGAGAACTGGACCGTTCTCGGCGGCGAGGCCGAGGCGATCGCCGCGCGGCTCGAGCAAGCCTTCGATCCGACCTGGACGCTCGGCGCTGCCGTCAAGAGCTGCGTCGCGTGCCTCGCGGGTCCCGACAGGACCCTCGGCGTCGACGACCTGGAAGTCGGCGTGCTCGAGAAATCGGCGCAACGGCGGGCCTTCCGCCGCATCGAGCGGGCCGAGCTCAGCAGCCTCGTCGCCGCCTGAACGGCCGTCGTCGCGAGCCGGTCTTCCGGCGTCCGAGACGCGGGACGACCGGGGCGCCGCGCGCCTCGAAGGTCGCTTCGACGGCATCGGCGAGCAGGACCTCCCGGGCCCGGACGAGATCGGCCGAAGCGACGAGCACGTCGATCTCCGCCGGGAACGGGTAGGGCCCGTCGGGGGGTCCGCACATCGTCGCCGCAATGCCTTCGGCTCGCAATCGCCCAACGACGAGTTGGCCGGCCACCGATCCCACGACCGTCGTGAGATAGACCAGCGGCTCTGTCGACTCCACTCTCCGAGGGTACCGCCGGGGGGTGCCAGACCGCCCCCGGGAT
>DASPQJ010000021.1:0-5493 GCA_035625025.1 Acidimicrobiales bacterium | reverse complement strand
AGACCGAGTACGGGGTGAAGGCGCTTCCCGCTGGCGGCTACGTGCGGGTCGTCGGCATGACGATGCTCGAGGATGTCGACCCGGCGGACGAGGCGCGCAGTTACCGCCAGGCCAGCTTCCCGCGCCGCATTTCCGTGGCGGTCGCCGGTTCGGCGATGCACTTCATCATCGCCTTCGGCCTGCTCTGGGGGATGGTCGCCTTCACCGGCCTGCCGGTCGCGGTCCCCCGGCAGGAGGTGACCGCCCTCATCACCTTCGTCAACAGGCCGAACCCCGCCAAGGCCGCCGGGGTGCGGGTTGGGGACGTCCTCGTCGCCGTCGACGGACGCCGCTTCCAGTCGGTAGCCGGGTTCATCTCGTTCATCGAAGGACACAGCGGTGCCGAGCTCCGACTGGTCGTTCGGCGCGACGGACGTCTCGTCGCGCTCCACGTTCGGCCGATCGACGGTCGATCTGCCGACGTCCGGCTGAGCGACAACCGGCTGGCACCGGAGAAGACGGGGAAAAGACCCGTCGGCGTGATCGGGGTCGAGCTCGGCGGGCAGGTACTCGTGACGGCGAACCCGCTCGACGCCGTGGCGCGGGCGGGCACGGTGCTCGGCCAGGAATTCGCCTGGACGGGTGAGGGGATCGGCCAGGTCTTCTCGCTCCACGGGCTGCGCGCTTTCGCCCACGACGTCGCCACCGCGAACAGCGCGCCGTCCGCAAGATCCGCGAAGACGACGTCGAGCTCGTCGGCTTCGGCCAAGCAGGGCGAGATCCTGTCGCTTCCCGGCGCGGTCGAGATCGCGGTGCAGGCCCTGCAGATCAACGTGACGGACCTGCTCTCCATCCTCGTCGCGATCAACGTCTTCGTCGGCATCGTCAACCTCTTCCCGATGCTGCCGCTCGACGGGGGGCACGTCGTGATCGCCGTCTACGAGCGGATTCGTTCCCGGCGCGGCCGGCCCTACCACGTCGACGTCAACAAGCTGATGCCCCTCGCCTACGCGCTTCTCGCCTTCATCGCGGTCGTCGGGCTCGGTGCTCTCTACGTCAACATCCTGCAGCCGCCCCATCTCCCGGGCGGCTGAGAAGGGCTGCGGGGGGCCGCCCGGCGCGCCGGCCGTAGGCTGGGGGCGCGGCCGCAGGAGGTGGCGGCGGGGGAACCCGAAAGGACGAGCGTGGAGATCGCGGAGCTGAACCTGGCCCCGAGGAAGCCGACCCGTCGGATCATGGTCGGTTCGGTCCCGATCGGCGCTGGCGCCCCGATCTCGGTGCAGTCGATGACGACGACGAAGACCGGCGACGTCGAGGGGACGCTGCAGCAGATCTACGAGCTCGCCGCGGCGGGTGCCGACATCGTGCGGTGCACGTGCAACGACGCCGAGGCCGCCGAAGGGCTGGCCCAGATCGTGCCACGCGCGCCGGTGCCGATCGTCGCGGACATCCACTTCCACGTCGAGATGGCGCTCGCGGCGCTCGAGGCCGGCGTGCACGGACTCCGCCTCAACCCGGGCAATCTCCGCAAACCCGAGGAGATCAGGCTCGTCGCCGCGGAAGCGCGTGACCGCGGGGTGCCGATCCGTGTCGGCGTGAACGCCGGATCGCTCCATCCCGATCTCTACAAGAAATACGGCGGCGCGACCCCCGAGGCGCTCGTCGAGTCGGCGCGGATCGAGCTCGCCTACTTCGCCGAGGTCGGCTTCGAGGACGTGAAGATCTCGGTGAAGGCCTCGAACGTCCCGCTCATGGTGGCGGCCTACCGGCTCGCCTCCGAGACCTTCGACCACCCCCTCCACCTCGGCGTGACCGAGGCCGGACCGCCTCCCGGCGGGCTCATCAAGACGACCGCGGGAATCGCCACCCTTTTGTGCGAGGGGATCGGCGACACGATCCGCTTCTCGCTGACCACTGATCCCGTCGAGGAGGCCCGTGCCGGTCGCAAGCTCCTCGAGGCGCTCGGGTTGCGCGAGCGCAAGGGACTGGACCTCATCGCCTGTCCGTCGTGCGGCCGCACCGAGATCGACGTGATCGACGTCGCCCGCCGTGCCCAGGAAGTTCTCGAGAAGCGCAAGATTCCGCTCCAGGTCGCCGTGATGGGCTGCGTCGTCAACGGACCGGGGGAGGCGCGCGGCGCCGACATCGGCATCGCCGCCGGTCGCCACAAGGGCCACCTGTTCATCAAGGGCAAGATCGTCCGGGTCGTTCCCGAAGCCGAGATGGTCGAGGCCCTCGTCACCGAGGCGGAGAGGGTCGTCGCCGAGGGGATCGAGGCGCGCCTCGCGGCCGCCGACGCGGGCGCCGAGGCCGAAGCCGCGGCCGACCGGCAGGTCCTTATCGCTCAGAAAGGCGCCGACGCCAACCGCTCCGAGGAGGTCGTCCTGAGGATCCGCAAGACCCTCGGCGGGCGGCTCACCTCCGACGGGGGAGACGGACCTGACGTCTGAGTTCGGCCTCGCGCCGTCGTCGAAGCAGACGGGTCAGCCTCAGTTCGCCCCCAGCTTTGGCCAGTAGTATGCCGACTGTCTCGACAAAGGGGTGAGCAGGGACATGGCCTCACGCAAGCGACGTTCACGCCGTCCCGTCCGTCCGCAGCAGCCCGGATCCGCGCCGCGGCGTCTCGGCGGCCAGGCGGCGTCAGCGCCCCGTTCGGCCGGCGCCAACCGTCGCTACCAGCGTTCCCACCGCCAGGGATCCTCGCGCCTCGGCTGGTTGGCGGTCGGTGTCGTCCTCGCCGTCGTCGCCGTGCTCATCGTCGTGAAGGTCACGGCTTCGAAGAGTTCGGACACGGGCGGCGTCACGTCCGGCCGCGACCCGGCTCCGGCTCCGGCGTCGGTCGTCTCGGTGCTGACGAGGGTTTCGACCGCGACGTACAACGCCGTCGGGACCGGCGGGGAAGCCGATGCCTTCGTCGAGACGAAGGGCCAGCCGAGCCTGACCGAGCACGGACTTCCCCGCATCGTCTACGTCGGCGCGGAGTACTGCCCCTGGTGCGCCTTGATGCGCTGGTCGCTCGTCGCCGCGCTCAGCCGCTTCGGCACCTTCAAGAACCTGAAGGAGAGTTCGTCGTCGGCAGATGTCCCGCCGATCCCGACGTTCAGCTTCCTCGGCACGACGTACACGAGTAAGTACATCTCCTTCACGCCGTACGAGACGGCGGACCGCAACGGCGCGAACCTCCAGGTCGAGCCCCAGGCCGTGGCCAAGCTGTACACGACCTACGACGGCACGGCCACGAAGGCGACGCGCTTCACCGGGGGGCCCTCGTCGGGCCTCCCGTTCCTCGACATCGCCAACGAGCACGTCTCCTCGGGCGATCCGGGATTCCTCGCCCCGACGGTCGACCCGCTCGCGGGAGGTGGCCCCGGCATGTTGGGCATCGCGAAGGCGATCGCCGATCCTTCCTCGAGCGTCGGCAAGGCCATCGACGCGGCGGCGTTCGTCATCGAGGCGAACTACATCACGGCGGCGATCTGCCGCTCGGACGGTGGCAAGCCGTCGAGTGTCTGCGCGACGCCCGGTGTTGTGGCCGCGGAGAAGGTGATCGCGGCGGCAAAGAAGATTTCGTAGCCGTGCCGAAACCTCCGACCGCGGCGCGCGGGCGGCGCACCGCGGCTCCCCCGCCACCACCCCCGGAGCGGCGGCGTCTCTCCGCGAGGTCGGTGCTCGGTCGGCGTCGCCCCATGGCGGCCGTGCCGGCCGGATTCCGGGCGCCTCGGACGCCCCTCAGCGCGCGCATGCTCGTCGTCTTGGGGTCGTCGATCGCCGGTCTCGGCATCGCCACCTATCTCACGCTCGCCCACTACACGACGGCCGTCGTGCTGTCCTGTCCGAACAGCGGTGCGGTCAGTTGTTCCGCGGTGACGACGAGTCCCGAGTCGATGCTGTTCGGCATTCCCGTCGCCGTCCTCGGGCTCCTCTACTTCCTGGCGGTGCTCGTGCTCTCGTTGCCGGCCGCATGGAGATCGCGCCATCCCCTCGTCGCCCCGGCGCGCCTCGCGCTCGCGATCGCCGGGATCGGATTCGTCTTCTACCTGCTTTACGCCGAGCTCTACGAGATCGGAAAGATCTGCCTGTGGTGCACCGGAGTCCACATCCTCACTCTGGTCGTCTTCGTCGCTGTCGTCACCGGGTGGGGCGAGACCACGGCGTTCGCACGTGGAGGCGCTGTCGACGACTGATATCCGGCGAGAGTCGGTGGACGGCTAAGAGTCTGATCGCGAACCCGTCGCGTCGGCGAGCGGAAGGTCGATCAGGGCGCAGTCGGGTTCGGCCTCTCGGAAGACCTCGACGATGTGGGGATGACACGTGAAAGCGAGCACCTGGTGCGCTCGCGCCAGCAGCGCGATGGCGCGGGCGACTGCGACGGCGCGTCCCGGGTCGAAGTTGACGAGCACATCATCGAGGACGAAAGGCAACGAGACGGTGCGTTCGGCATGCGTTGCGGCCAGTCCGAGGCGCAGACACAGATAGAGCTGCTCGGCGGTCCCGCGGCTGAGCGATCCGGAATCGACCCGTTCGTCTCGCGCCGAGATGGCGTCGATGCCGTGGTGGCCGGCGTGATCGCCCTCGTGCGCGACAAGCTGGACGTAGCGACCGGCGGTCACGTCCCTGAACAGCTCGCTCGCCCGGGCGATCACGGCCGGCTGCTTCTCGCGCTCGTAGCGAGTGAAAGTCGCTTCGAGGAGAGCGTGTCCGAGACTGAGCACCGTCCACCTCTCGAGGGCGTCCTCGAGCTGGGTCGCGAGCGAGCCCCGCTCCACCTCGAGGGCGGAGATCTCGTCCGAGGACCGGAGACCTTCGAGCGCCAAAGCCATGTCGCGTTGGCGATCGCGGGCCTCCTGGAAATCGTGCTCGGCCGCGGCGACCTGTTCCTTGACCGCTTTTCCCCCGGCATCCCAGGCTGCCAGGTCCCCGGAGGAGAGCTCGGCGAGAAGGCGGTCCGCCTGGGGTCCGAACCCGCCGGCCTCGGCGAGATCCGACTTCGCCTGGTCGATCGTGGCGACAAGGTTGCGTCGGGTCTCGGCCGCGGCTTCCGCCTCGTCGAGAGCAGACGCGAGCCGCACACAGAGTTCAGCCGCCACTTCGTCCGTGGCGAGCCCGCACGCCACCGCGGTGCGGCGAACGGAATCCTCGAAGGCGTCGACGGTGGCCGTCTCCGCTTCGATCGCCCGCGTCAGGCGCTCGTGCGCCTTCCGTAGATCGTCGAGTCTGTCGTCGATCTCGCGTTGGGCCTGGTCGAGCTCGTCGATCCGGCGGCGGTCGTCCTGTTCCTCGGCGAGGCGGCTGGCCGCCGCCTCGACCTCGACGAGCGCCGGTGCCGGGGCGAGGCCGAGTGCTTCGGCCGCGCGGGCGATCTCCGCGGTCAGTCGCTTTGGATCGACGGCGACGAGGTCGGGGCCCGCCTCGCTTGGCAGCGGCGCCGGTGGGTGTCGTCGGGATCCTGTGGCGAGGAAGCCCGCCGCGGCCAGGAGCGCGAGGCCGGCCACGACGCCCACTGCTCCAAGCGTT
>DASPQJ010000020.1:0-56599 GCA_035625025.1 Acidimicrobiales bacterium | reverse complement strand
CTGGCGACGACCACGAACGTTACGGATCATACGGCGCGGGCGACAATCGGCGACCTTTCGGGATCCTTCGTCTTCCCCAGCCGTTACTTCGGACGTACCCGTTCCGTTCTCTATGCCTCGAGGAGTGACGTCGTCTATGGCCCGGATCCGTCGTGAAGCGCAGAGTTTCTGCTGCGTGGCCGCGAACGTCCCGAGGTGCCGCGGAGAAGGGGTGATGCCGTGATCGAATCGATCGATCAACGACATGGCGGTGGGACACCTGACGATGTTCCCGCCGCTCCGGTGATCACTGTCGCGGTCTGCTCGTTCAACGGAGCGGACAGGATCGGAGCAGCGCTCAAGGCACTGAATCAACAGGTTCACTCGACGCCTTTTGAAGTCATCGTCGTCGACGATGGTTCCAGTGACGATACGGCTGCCATCGCGGCGCAAGCGGGGGCGACCGTGATTCGGCTCGACGAGAACCTCGGGCGCGGCTCCGCTCTCCAACAGGCCACGAAGATGGCCCGGGGTGTGATCCTCGCGATGGTGGACGACGACTGCGTTCCTTCACCGGATTGGGTCCAACGGCTTGCCGAGGAATGGCGGCAGGCGCCTCGCGAAGTGACCGTCATTGGAGGGAGCGTGCGGCCTCTTGCCGTCGACTCCTTCAATCGACGTTACGTCGAATTCCGGGAACCGCTTCGGGCGCTGGAACTTGAGGGCGATCGGAACCCCGGGTTCGCCTCACGGCTTCGTCGGGCCCTACTCCCGTGCCCGCACGGAACTGGTCGACGCGCCGTTCGCAGCACGGCGGGTGCCAACATGTCGGTCCGGTTGTCTGCCTTGCGGGAAGTCGGGGGGTTCGATCCGAAGATTCACTTCGGCGGCGAGGAAGAGGAGGTCTGCAGGCGTCTCCAGGACGCACACGGGCCCGAGACGGTGCAATTCGTGCCGGATATGGAAATGCCTCATGATTTTCGTCCGAATCTAGGGGATTCCCTGCGACGTGCTCGAGCCTACGGGCGGTCCCATGGGGAGAGGTACGCGCGAGAAGGAGGTATTCCGACCGTCCAACCGATCCCGCTTCTCATTGCGGGGCTGCTGGCCCCTTTGTTTGCGTGGCGGTTCAAACTCGGCACCTTCGCCCTCGCGTTGTTGCCGCTCCTTTTGTATCGAGGGTGGTTTCGTCGGTGTCAGGAAACATCGACCGCGGAACCGATGCTGTATCCCTACGTGCGCTTGATCGAGGACCTTGCCGGAGAACTCGGATTCGTCGAGGGTTTGCTCGCGAAAATCAGGAGCGGTTAACGAAAAGACCAGGCGCGTCAAGTTCTGGTCGCACTCGCATCGGAGTCAGCCGGGACCTTGTTCGCGGCGCAATCCCCTAGCGCTCGTGGCCCAACACAACGTTGATCGCTCGTCGACTGGCCACACGCAGATCTGGGGGAAGGCCTCGCAAGAGTCCCAATACCGCGAGGAAAAGCCCCGTGACGCCGGCGCCCAACACGATGGTCAGCAGCGCGTCCGCGTGGGGTGACCAGAGCCAGAAGCGAAACACGGCGACGGCCGTCCCGGCAGCGGCCAGCGGACGAAGGAGCGGTCGCGCGAGTGCCGCCCGCACGCCAACGGCGTAGCGGAATAGGAGGTACGTGCCAACGAGCGCGAATGCTTCCGAGATCACGGTGCTGCATGCAACGCCGGTGACCTTCCAACGAGGGATGGTAAGGACGTTGAGAACGACGTTGAGGACGAGGGTACCAAGATTGATGTACACCAACTTGTGATGACGGTCGCGGGCGAAGCTCGCGAATCCAAAGATGTTGTTGAATGCGGTAAAGATGATCGAGAACGCGAGAATGGACAGCGGAACTGCGGAGCCCGCGAATTTGCTCCCCGCGAGAAGTCGAATGACCTGAGTGCCAATGCAGATGGTGCCCGCCACGATAAGGCAGCTGACCGCAGCCATATAGGACACTGCCCAGTCGATGAGGTGTTTCAAGTCCTCTGTCCGGCTCCGGGTCATGAGGGGCAGGAGGCTTGTCATAAAGGCTGCCGGAATGAGGACAAAGAACCCGACGATGGAGTAGGCGACTCCGTATATGGCCACTTGGTAGACGGAAGTCATCAGGCTGAGCATGACAACGCCCGCCCTGAGGTACACAACGCTGACGATCTGGATCACACCGATACTGATGGACTGACGGATGATCTTGGCCCAGTCTCCGAAGCCGAACCGCGGACGAAAAGGAACCTGTTGCCTGACGACTAGGTATGCGACGGTGGCAAGGACAACCATCGATCCGAGATAGGCGCAGAAGCATCCCCTGACGCCGGCGCCCAAGGCGAGAGCCGTTGCCAACGCAGTTACCCACAGAACCTGTTGAAGCAGATTGATCGCTGCTACCCAGTGATTCGCGATGCTGGCCACGTAGTAGCCGAGCGATACAGCCCGGATAGCGTCAAAGGGAACTGTGATGGCGACGATCACAACGCCAAAACGGACGTTTCCGGGCGAACTCCGATACACGAGATCTCCGACCACCCAGACGACCGGGATCAGCAAGGCGCTCAGGGAAAGCCGGAGACCGAGGTTGAAGCTGAGAATCTGCCCCGCATCCTTCGGGCTGCGCGCGATCTCACGTCCCGTGAGGGCATTCACACCTAGGTCGGTCAGAAGCTCCCACGCAGAGACGAATGTTCCGGCTGCAACAAAGATTCCGTAACTATCGGGACCTAGCCGATGGGTCATCAGCCTGAGCGCCACGGCACCGAGAGCCGCGATGAGCACATTCGACGCGAAGAGTGAGGACGTGCTGATGAAGATGCGGCGTCGCGGCCTGACGAAGTCTCGAAAATCAGGAAGGTCGGCCGAGTGCCCGGCTGGAGTCGTCACAGAGTCCGGCATCGCGGACAAGATCATCGCTCGTTTGCGTCACGCTTGGAAGTTGCATCGTCGGAGGACGAGGGCAGATTGAGGAGCGTTGATCCGAGGTCGGGTGCGTGGCGTCGGAGGCACCGCAAGGCTGCACGACGTGCTGGATCGCCAACGGTCTCGGATTTGTCTATCCGCCAGGAGATGCACGCTCACCAGGAAGGGCAGAGCTGCTCCGATTCGTGATAGGGCAAACCGCGGCCGAGGCACTTTCGCGGGCTCACGATTCCCCAGTGCCATGACGACGGAGGCCCCCGAGTTCCCCCGATAGAGGCTGCTAACCTCAGGTATAGATGCTGATACTGGTGCTGGAGACGGTCACATCATGGTCGTAGTGCCCCGATGGCTATTGCGGCATATTTCAGCGAGGTATATCACCTGAATTGAGAGGTACTGCCGTGCACGTCAGCGTCGTCCGACCGGACCAGCTTGGGCCCGCCGAGGGCGCACTGTGGGCCAACTTCCAAGAACTGTCACCTATCACGCTCAACCCGTTCTTCTCCTTCACCTTCACACAAATCGTCGGGCGAGCTCGGCCAAATGCCCGCGTTGCCGTGGTCGAGGAGGACGGCCAGATCGCGGCGTTCCTTCCCTACGAGATTCACTCGAACAACATCGGCATGCCAATCGGCTGGCCCATGAACAATCTCCACGGGTTCATCGGCTCCGGGACAGCGTTCGATCCGCGCTCGGTCGTGAGGGCCGCGGGCCTGAGAGGATGGCGCTTCCAGGCGGCCCCTCAACAGCAAGGCGTTCTTGTCCCATACCATTATCCTGAGACGGCGGTGCAATGCCAAGTGATCAGCCTCGCCGACGGATATAAATCATACGTTGAGAGTTTAAGCCGATCCCTCGTCACGAAGACCACCCGTAAACGTCGGAATCTCGAGCGGGTGGCCGGCCCATTGTCGTATAAATGGTGCTCCCCAGGATTGAAATATCTCCCGCAGCTCATCGACTGGGAGTCATCCAGGCATTACGGGGTGCAGAGATTGTTGTCAGATTCAAGCGCCTTGCGGATTGTGGAAGACGTCACGATGTCGGAGAACAGGGATTGTGCAGGTCGACTAAGCGGCGTCTTCGCGGATGAACTCCCGATCGCGCTATTGCTCGGGATAATGGGACCACA
Source organism: Acidimicrobiales bacterium (assembly GCA_035625025.1). GTDB lineage: Bacteria > Actinomycetota > Acidimicrobiia > Acidimicrobiales > Bog-793 > Bog-793. Next base: position 52,556 of record DASPQJ010000020.1, on the reverse strand, counting down.
GGCGCTCTGCGGGTGGTTCTGTGCCTTCGATGCGAGTCTCAGTCGGTTCTCACCCGGGACGATAATGTGGCTAAGCCTTGCTGAGCACGCCGGGAATCAAGGGGTAACTCGAATCGACCTCGGTGCAGGGCAAGACCCGTATAAATTCAAACTTGCAAACGCTTCCTACGGGGTAGGGGGCGGTGCGGTGTGGGCGAGCCGTGCCGAGACGCTGATCCGCGCCGCATATCGGCGAATTATCCAGAGGTCCAAGCGACGCGCTCAAATGCGAATCCGAGCGGGATCATGAACCCAAATGCGTTCGCATCATTGACGGCGAATATGGTTCCCTCAGTCCGACGGGGACCCTGGTGAGACTCTCTTCTGAGACGAGCGCCGGTAACGATGCGCGCCGAGGCCGAGTGCCATCAAGTCGCGTGCGAGCGCGCGTACACCGAAGCGACCGCGCGACTTACGACCGAAATCGCCTTGTGCAAGCGCAACCAGAAGATTGCACGCCCCGCTCAGACGGCCTGGGGACTGTTGGATCTTGGCCCGCCGCAGGGAACGCGCCTGAAGAACGGAGAAGTAGTCGATCGCCTCCGTATTGAGGGGGTCGCACATGGCAATGAACTCCGCATAGACACTGGCGATTTCGGCTCGATCGGAATGAGCGGTTGACGGGAGAGCAAGCGCAAACCGGGATTTCTCAAGGACGCCGATCTTCTTGGGAGCTCCGGCCTTATTCGACTCGTGCTGTCGGTAGTTCGCCATTACATCGCTTATTTCCAGGCGTGGACCTGTCGCGAACGCGAGTAACGCGATGACATTATCGTGACCCAAGCGCGAGCCCATCTGTAAGACAGGCCGATCATCCCACCGTGCGAGTTGCAGGAGCTCCGCGCGAAAGAGCGTCGTAAACCCAGGCGCGCACCACCACGGATCTCCTGCAAGCGCCTGGACTACGCGAGTTTTCCGGTAACGAGGAAACAGCTGGTCCCGCGGTACGAGAGCGGCATCAGTGACGAGAGCGGAATGGGTTACGTAGGGTACGTTGTTCGTCTCCATCAGACTTTCGCATAGCTCTAACTTCTGCGGGAACCAGACATCGTCCTGGTCACACCAAGCGATGACTGAGGTGTGGGCATGTCGCGCCGCGTACCAGAAGTTCTCCGCGATGCCGGCGTGTGGGCCTTCAAGCAAGACGACCTCGAAGGGCGCGCCCCGTGCGAAGTCTTTGGCGAGTTCGACCGTATTGTCGGTGGATCCATCGTCGGAGATGACCAGCCGATCGGGAAGCCGAGTTTGTTGAGCAATGCTCGCTAACTGATCGTTAAGCCAAGCCTCACCGTTGAAGGTTGCCATTACGACGGCGATAGTCGGCATAATTCATCCGTCTCCGCATGAAGGGCCGCAACTTTCTTGAATCTTAGAAGCAATGGGGCGACGTCAAAGCAATGCGATGAAGTATGGACAGCCGCCTACGCCGACCCTCCTTTAAGAACCACCTTTGCCACGCATCGTCAGCTCATCCGAACAGGATGAGTTTCCCAACGCTGACGATCGGCAACGATTGCACACCGGACCGCGGGTGAAGATGAACATCCCGTAGGCTCGCGGCCTGGCCGAGCATCGCTGCCGCAACAGCCGTCGGCGGGGCCCTTTTTCGCGTGGCGTTTCGTACCGTGGTCTCGTCACGAGGAGATGTCATGTACCCGACGATGTTCCCATTCGAACCAGAGCTTTGGCACTCGTCGACAACACACTCGCCCCCTCGGATGTGCTGTGACCCTAGATTCGCCAACGCCCGTTGAACATACGTGCCGATTCGAAACGTTGACTACGATTTCGTGGCCAGAGAGAAAAATGCCTCAGTTGGACGAAAACGTCCATGGCCAACGCCTGTGAGCCGTCAGATCTGGGCGCCCTAGCCGAAGCCGGGAATTGCCAGTGCGGAGTTCAAGACCAATGGGACCATGCCATGCCGGATCGACAGGGTCGCGCGCAAGGGCCGACGCCCTGTGACTCGCTCCCGAATCCCCAAGGTCCTAATGACGCCACAGAACGAGGAGAACCCCTACCTGCCTCAGCTGCGGAAAGCACTGCACGAAATCGGCGTTGATTCCGATTGGCTCGCAACAGCATGGACGCCAAGCCAGACCTTGAACACCCTCCTTTCCCCGTTTGAGTTGGTGGTCTGTCGGCTCCGAGGGTTCAATCTCATTCACCTGCACTGGGTTTACAAGTTCTCGTGGTGGTGGACACGACGATTGCCGTTAGTGAATAAGGTGCCCCGTTGGTGGTTCGCCTTTATGCTGTGGTTTGCCAACGCGATCGGATTCCGAATTGTTTACACCTCACATGAACCCCTCCCGCTGGCCCCTGCTTTTGATGACGACAGAGCCGGGCGCCGCCCACTACTCCGGCGCTCACGGGTGGTGATCACGATTACCGAAGACGCCAAGCGTTGTCTCTCTGAGTTCTTTGGAGTCGATCCCAAGCTGATCGAGGTCATCCCCGAAGGCGCACCGGCGCTCGGAACTGCTCCACCCCGAGAAGACGCCCGGAAACAGCTCGGCGTACCAACGGCCACGCCGTTGGTCGCAATGTTCGGGCACCTTGACCCCTATAAGGGCGTAGACCTGCTACTCGAGGCGATTCTCGAGCTTCCCTCTACTACCGAGCTTTGCCTCCGTCTGCTCGGCAAAGCCCGCGACTCGGAATACGCGATGAAGCTCGACGACCTCGTCCGCCGTCTGAATCGACAAGGACGTGACGCTCGCTGGGATAACGGGGTTTTCCCCGATGAGGAACTAAACGTGCTTCTCTCTGCTGCTGACCTTGTCGCGATCCCATTCCGCTGGATCACGAACTCGACTTCGTTGCGCGTCGCGATGTCACGACGCGTGCCGGTGCTAGTTCCTGACCTCCCGGAGCTCCGTGATGTGCCCGCCGCGGCGGTGTTCCGGTATGACCACTCAGCAGCAACGGGGCTTCGCGACGAACTCGCAGCCGCCCTGCGGGCTTCGCCCAAAGAGACCGCGGCCCGGGTAGCCGCGGCATATGAGTGGACAACCGCATGGACATGGCACGATGTCGCTGTGGCAACGAAGGCCGTTTACGAGCGAGCGCTCCAAGTCGCCCCCTAGAGTTGGTCCTTTTTCAATTGGTGCTGCGAATACCACTGGTCGACACGATGGCGCCATTTACGGCGAACACGGTCAACATGGTCGGCGCCAGCGTGTTATTTGCTGGAGCTCGCAGGCTGCGAGCGCAGAAGATCGGCTTGAGTCAGCCTTCTGGGCCTCCACTTGATTCAGGACGATGAGGTATCTGAGTATGAAGACTCCTCAGGTGCACAGTAAGCCGGTCGGAGTCGATGACTGACACGCCGCGAGTCAGTGTCGTCATCGTTTCCAAGGACGAGCCGCAGCTGGCAGAGACGCTGGCCACCTTGCGACGACACGTCGACGAAAACGAAGGCGAATGCATCGTGGTTGATGCATCGCGCAAACGCCTCAACAACATCCGCGTTTCACATCCGTGGGTTCGCTGGATTGACTTCGTCGGGCCCCTCGGGGTGACGGTTACGATCGCCCATCAGCGCAACGTTGGCGTAAATGCCGCGCGGGCCGAAATCATTGCGTTCTGCGACTCAGGGGGAGTGCCGATGGGGGATTGGCTCTCCGAGTTGATCACGCCCCTCACCGCAGGACAAGCCGATGCGACGTGCGGACCGATCTTTAGCCTCGATTCACCGTTCATGGGCACGATCAATGAACTCCCCGATGGAGCGCCGATTCGTATCACCGTGACCGCCAATATGGCGGTTAAGCGTTCCGTCTTCAACACGATTGGGCCCTTTGACGAGCGTTTCGCGTACGGCGAAGACACAGAATTCGGCTGGCGAATGCAGGACGCGCATCTGCGCGTCGTTTGCGCAGCGAGAGCCAGGATGTCGATGCGGTGGGGTGATTCCGCACGCGAGGTGATTCGTGGTCGGCACTACGGCCAAGGCACGGCGATGCTCTTCGTGACGCACCCGAATCGGATCCCGGAGCAATTTGCTATGTGGCCGGATCTTCTCGCGTATCCAGCGTGGCTCGTTGGGTTTCCGATCTCGTTGGCGCTCGGTCCAGTTTCATGGTGGATACCTGTTGTCTGGACAGGCTTGCTTGTTTTGCCGGTCTATCGTGCCCTTCGAACCGGCACTCCCGGGACCTTCCTCCGTGTGAAATGGGTCCGGTCGGTGAGCTTCTTTCAGGGTTTGGCCGCTGTCGTTATGGATCAGAAGGTTCGCGTGGTGTTCATCACCTCGGACCAGAATGATGCTCGGTTCTCGCCCTCACGCGAGCAGCTCGCGGAATTCGGGGTTCGAACCGAGATCCTCAAGGCGGCAAGCCGGTGCTTGGGACTTCGGCTCGTGTGGCGCCGGCTTCGTGGAGTTCGCATTGTCGATCTCCGCAATGTCGCGACACTCAATGAGGTTCAAGCTGCTCGTCGCTGGGTTACGGTTCTCAGGCTCGCTCGTTGGAGCGGACTCCGGGTGGTGGCGTGGGACCGAGGCGAGATTCGCGAGGTGCCATGGTTCGCGGATGTCCTGGTAGTCGCTTCATCAGGGCGGAGGGATGAGCTTCTGGCGCACTCGAATCGGAACCGGTCACGGGTTGTCACGATTCCGGGCGATAGGAGCAACGGGACCAAAGCCCGAAACGAAGCAGATGCTGTATCACCACAGGGAGTTGCCGCGTCGGTGCGCCGGCTCTATGAATCGCTGCTCGGCATCGAGGTCGTGCGCGACTCCGTCCCAGAGGAGTAAGGCCGCGTCAAGGAATCGCGGAGGTTCCTGGCAGAGCGGCGCCGCGCCGCGAAACGGCCCTGCCGTGATCGGGATGGAGACGGGATGTGCTTGACGGCGCCGGTCATGGTGCGCGATTGACGAATCGGAGTCGGAAGTGTCCGACGAGCCGACCGAGAAAGTACGAAGACAGCAGCGCCGAGTCAGCCGTCACGGCACCGAGATAGCGCAGGCCATCTCGCCGGTATTCAAATCTCGTCGCAACATGCGCGAAGGACATTGCCACCAGACAACAAAGCGGAAGCGCGGCACCAAGGCGTCTGGCTCGCCCGCGCCATGCCAGACACGACACAAGCCAGCTCAGAAGGGTCAGTCCGAAGGCGATGTCCGGTCCGCGCACCTTCCGGTACCGTTCGAGCTGACGAGAAGCACCCAGGCCGCTCTGGAAGAGCCACCGAAGCTCTCGTGAGAACGTCTTGTTCTCGCGGTGCTCCACACGCAGATGGGGTACGACCTCGCGCCCGATTCCAGCTTCATCCATTTGATGGTCCAGAGCGACATCTTCCCCCTCGCGCAGATCTTCCTCGTAGGCAATTCGATCAAAAACCATCCGGCGAAATAAGGCATTGTTACCCGTAGTGCGAGTCGAGCTGGGAACAAGCTTGGGCTTCAAGCCGAATCGCCTGGCCAGGAAGCCGACGTCGCCATCCGGAACTGCCGTGCCGCTTACGACGTCGGACCTCTCAAGTCCTATTAGGCATCGAGCAAACCAATCTGCGGGAAGCAGGATGTCGGCGTCAACCATCGCCAAGAGCTCACCGCGCGCCTCGCGCACGCCGGTTGCTCGGGCTGCCCCGCGACCGAGGTTGGTGTCATGTCGAATCACCCGCAGCTCGGGGATCTCCTTCGCCAATTGTGCGAGCACGAACGGAGTCGCGTCGTTGGAACAGTCATCCACGACAACGATCTCGTACTTCGAGAGCCCCTGCTGGGCCGCGATCGACCTCAGACAGTCTGCAATCCCGTCCGCTTCGTTGTAGGCAATGACGACAAACGTCACGCTCGCTGAACCGATGACCATCGGGTCCGGGTTCGTCACGAGCTTTGTTTTCTCCCTTACGGGTTGTTTCGACATTAGAACCGGCAGCTCCAAACCTATGCAGGGAACACGCTAGGCGTCGGCCGTCGTGGAAGGTGACCGCGGACGTGCTCGAGGAGCAACCGAATCTACAAGTGCTTCGAAGTACTTTTCGGCGACGCGCGTCCAATCGAACTCCCTGAGCCACGGTTCGGTCGGTCTGTCCGCAAAGGGTCCGTCTGCCAGAGCTGCTTCGATAGCAGCGGTAATCGCCTCGACCGTGGGCTCTGCCAGATACCCCCGGTCTGAGCGAGCGACGAGTTCACGACCATAGTTGTCGGGATGGGACGTCGTGACGACCGCGGTGCCGCACGCGAGCGCCTCGAGGAGCGCGATCCCGAATCCCTCCCGGACCGAAGGGCACACGAAAACTCGCGCGGCCTTCATGAGCGCGTAGATCTCCCTGGCGTCCGTGACATCCGCCCGGAAGCGAACAAGCGCGCCAACGCCCTTCTCGAAAGCCTGTTTCTCCAAGTTGGCCCGCTCGGGACCAGAGCCCACGACGAGCAGACGCACTGGCCGCACGGATCGAAGCCTGGTCAGGGAGTCGATGAGCAAGTGCACGCCCTTGTGCTTAAGAAGCCTGCCGACGAAGAGCAACTCTGACGCGCCGTCTGGCCCCGCCGGAGCAACTTCAGCAATGAGGTTCAAATCGATCGCGGGCGGAATTACCCGGATGGGCACGTCATCGCCCACTTGCAAACGCAATCTGTCAGCGGTCCCCGCCGACACCGCCAGGATCTGATCGGGCAATCCCATTGTTCGACGCTCAACCCACCAGGCGATGACTCCCGCAAAGCGCCCGAGATACGTTGTCCAGTACTCCCGACCCCAGACCTCGTACCACGTGACCACGAGCGGACGTCGCTTGACCTTGGTTACCAGGCGGAGGGTGAGAAGCTGGAGATGAGGGACCTGATCCGTCGCCACGACGTCGAAGTGCCTTCCGAGAAGTCGGAGGCACGCGAGAGAAAACGCGATCGCTTCCAGCAGAGAACGCCGGCCCGCTCGATACAGCGGGAACAGTGGACAGATAGCTCGACATTCAATGCCTTCTTCCCAACGTGTCCGCTGTCGCTCTGGCCACCAGTGCATCGTGTACAGCGTGAAGTTGAGAACACCGTGGAGCCGCGACAGCAGTTCGTGGTGCCGGGTTTCCTTGCCTCCGCGGTGATAAGGGTAAAGGGCGTCGCTCACCATCGCGACGGAGATAAGGCCATCGGATCTAGCCATCAACGGGCGCGAAGCGACCCCTCACAGCTGGACTCGCCTTCTCTCTGAAGACCAATCCGCGCGCCTCCTTTCGGGGCTCCATGGAGCCGGCACGACACGAGGGGCCAACGAGTGGTCCCTCGCTCCATACCGGGTTCTTCCGCGCATCCGAACCTTCAACAACACCAGAACGCAGCGAAGGGCGTCCCTCAGGCGGATTTTCTTGCCCTCCTCTCGGCTTCGCCCCACGTAGGAGGCCGGGATCTCGTAAGGCCGGAAACCGAGCCGGAGCATTTCGGCGCTTATTTCCGTATCGAGTCCAAATCCACGCTCCTTCAATTGCATTTTGCGCAGCAGCGGCAACGGGAGAAGTTTCAGACATGTGTGAAGGTCGGAAATCGCCGACCCGTAGACAATGTTGGCGAACTCTGTCATCAGGCGATTGCCTATAGCATACGCAAGAGACGGGAAATTCGTCCGCGCGCCGCGCACCCGCACGCCATAGACGACTTCGGCACGACCAGCAGCGACCGGCACGACCAGACTCGGTATATCGGCTGGGTCGTACTCCGAATCCGCATCGAAGACAAGCAGGTGGCTTCCTGTCGCGCGCTCAATCCCTGTCAGGATTGCAGCGCCCTTACCGAGGTTCATTTCGTGGCGGATCCGCACGTGAGGCATGTTAAAGATGATCTCGGGCGTTTGGTCAGTCGAGCCGTCATCAACGACGATGATCTCTACGTCACCGGGGACAGGTTGGAGTTTCAGGGCATTAAGAACCGAGCGGATTGTTCGCTCTTCGTTGAATACAGGAACGACAATCGTCAATTTAAACCGTTCGGCGATATCACCATTATCACCAACCGACATCTGGCTCGATTCCCCTCTCACGTCTTTGATTGCGTCGACCGCGGGTGTGTTCAATGCCACGGTGGAACTATAAGGTAGCGACGCGGTGCCTTGCTCGCAGTAAGGAATCACCTTCTCATTCAACGGTCTCGCTCGGATTTGTTCTGCCCCGGGACAGAACGCTCGCCGAGGGGTGCCGCTGTTTCAGTCATGAACCCCGGGAGCGGAGCGGTTACTCGGCAGGCTCCGCGTCTTCCACATTGTGTGGGGCAGCAGACCAGAAGAATTCTCTGGGTTGTTTCGTACATCGCCACGCTGGTGGACGAGACTTGCATCACTTTCGGGGGAGGCAAATGCCCGTGATCAAACACCCCCCGTCGCGAGACCGCCGTGACGCACATCGACTGCCTCACGCGCATCGAGGCGTTGTGATCAGTGCTCAGCCCGGCGAAGCAGTTCGGCCGCAGCAGCACAGGGATCTTCGGCGGAGCAAATTGCCGCCACCACCGCGATCCCTGCAACTCCTTCGGCGACGATCTCGGCAACGTGATCCGCGTTGATCCCGCCGATAGCAACACACGGCAACGACGAGAAGGCGCAGATTGCGCGCAGACCCGCCACCCCGATCGGCGGGGCGGCATCGCTTTTCGTCGGGGTCGGGTAGATCGGCCCAACGCCGAGATAGTCGACTGTTCCCGGGGGTAGTGCAGCTGCAAGCTCTGCCTCCGCGAAGTTCGTGACCGACCACCCAATGACGAGCTCAGGACCGGCAATCTCGCGCGCAGCGACGACGGGAAGATCCGACTGCCCCAGGTGTACCCCGTCGGCACCCGTTGCGAGCGCCACGTCCAGCCGGTCGTTCACGATCAGGGGCACTCCCGTTCCAGAGAGAAGCTCACAAAGTTCAGCCGTCGCCTGGCAGAGTCCACGAGTCGTCGCGCGGTGATCGCGGAACTGCACCGCCGTCACGCCTCCAGCGACCGCTGCCCGCACGATCTCGAGCAGGCCACGACCGCTACAGGCCTCGCCATCCGCGACGAGATACAACGTCGGGTCGAGTTTGCGGTTCACAGCGGCCTCTTGGTTTCTCCGCGCGCTAGGGAGGCCAGTTGGTCGATGAGGTTCACCGCGAACGTGCCCGGGCCGGGGTTCCCACACGCTGCATGCTCCGCGGCCACCTTGAAAACAGCCGACGCGGCAGCTGCCGCGAACAGTGCGTCGTTTTCAACCGCCACGAACGCGGCTACAAGCGCGCCGAGTGCGCAGCCCGTTCCGGTGATCCGGGTCAGAAGCGGGCTTCCCCCAGAGATCGCGACAACGTCTTTCCCGTTGGTCACGTAGTCGACCGCGCCACTCACGGCGACGACACAGTTTCGTTCCCGAGCGAGCAGGGTGGCGGCGCCGATTGCCGCCTCGGACGGGGCGAGCGAGTCCACCCCACGACCCCCAACCTCCGACCCGACCAGGCTCAACACTTCCGAGGCGTTCGCTCGTACGACCACCGGGCGCAGTTCGAGCAGCTCACCTGCAAACGAGGTGCGGTGCGCCAGCGCTCCCACGGCGACCGGGTCGAACACCCACGGACGGCCGTGCTCGTGTGCTGCGGTCGCGGCTGAGCGCATCGCGACCTCACGCTCAGCCGACAGAGTCCCGAGATTCAGCAAGACCGCGCCGGCCGCCGTGGCAAAGGGTCCGGATTCGACGGCGTTCTCCACCATGGCCGGAGAGGCGCCGACCGCGAGAAGTACATTGGCGGTGAATTGCGCGACAACGATGTTCGTGAGGCAGTGGATCAGCGGTTGCCGCTCGGTCACTTCATGCAAGGCCGCCGGCACGCGACCATCTGCCCAGGTCACTTCGGCGTGCATCGTGACGTCCCTCCGCTCGTACGAACGAGATCAGGTTCAACAGGTATCTCTCAGCCCAGCTGCAACGGGCACCCTGCGCCAAAGACCGAGTGTAACAACTGGCCTCTCGCGGACGGCACTCGGACGACAGCCCGACCTGCCGTTGTCAAGTAAGTTGCCCTGACCCATTTCGCCCACGTCCCAGCTGACAAAAGCACGCTGGCGTTACCGAGCTGATCCTGGCCAAGCCCCGTGAACTCGTCGGCGCCTGTCGGTGCGTCACGGAGGAAGCTCTATTATGAGTGATACTCAGCATTATTCTGCCGACCAATCGTAGGGACGACAACGGCATCCTCGACAAGCAAAGATCGCCACGAGACGAGTTCGGGGACAGCTGCGGCGCAGATCGGCGAGCTGGTCGCGCGCCTCGCGCGGCGGCTACGGGCGGACTCGGCGAGACGCCTGGCACCTTTCGGACTCACCGACGGTGACGCGCGGGCACTTCGCACGGTCGGACGAGCAGGTTCGCCTCTTTGCATGTCCGAGATCGCGCGGCAAAACCAAATCGTTCCCCGGTCGGCGACAACCATCATCGCGAGGCTGGAAGCCAAGAGGCTCGTCGTCCGCGAGATCGATCTCGACGATCGGCGCTCAGTCCTCGTGCGCTTGACTGGCGCCGGGTTGCAGCTGTTGGACGAGATCAGCCGGGCCCGAAGCGAGGCCGCTATCGCGATGTGCAGTGACCTCGCACCAGCTCAGAGCGCGGAGTTGCTCCGCCTGCTAACCGCGCTTGACGCAGTCGCCGAACGCGAGTGGGCAGCTTCCCGCGACTGTCTTGCCCCAGGGGACGAGGGAGAAAGGCGACGCCAATGATGCGCGGCTCAGGAATGGGTCTGGGCGGGGGACGGGGCTTCGGCGGATCGCTGCACTCCCTCATCAAGGACCGCTCCGTGGTCGGAAGCAAGGTCCCGAAGGGGACCGTGCGACGGATCCTGCGCTGTCTCGCGCCGTACAAAGCCAAGCTCACGGTCTTCTTCTTGCTGACGGTCGTTGACGCGTCGATAGGAGTGGCCGTCCCACTTATCTACCGGGCGATCATTGACACCGGCATCGGGCACAGGGACATCCGATTGATCGTCGTCCTCGCGCTGGTAATCGGCGGACTTGCGGTCCTCGACGCCGGGCTCTCTCTCGGCGAGCAGTTCTGCTCGTCCCTGGTCGGCCAGGGTCTGATCTACGACCTTCGCACGCGGGTCTACGCGCACGTTCAACGAATGTCGCTCGCGTTCTTCACTCGCACTCAGACCGGCGCCCTCGTCAGTCGGCTGAACAACGACGTGCTCGGCGCGCAGCAGGCGACGACAGACATCTTGTCCTCGGTCGTTGGCAACGTCCTCAGCGTTGTCATGGTGCTCACGACGATGTTGATCTTGTCCTGGCAGATCACCCTCGTTGCCCTGGCCCTTTTGCCGGCGTTCGCGATTCCGGCGCGCTACATGGGCCGCCGGCTCGGGGCCATCACCCGCGAGGGCTACGTCCTTGCGGCCGACATGAACTCGACCATGGCAGAGCGCTTCAACGTCGCCGGGGCGCTCCTCGTCAAGCTCTTCGGTCGTCCCGGGGAGGAAGAGCAACTGTTTTCCCAGCGCGCCGGGCGTGTGCGCGACATTGCCGTGCTCCAGGCGATGTACGGCAGGATCTTCTTCATATCGCTCACCGTCACTGCCTCGCTCGCGACCGCACTCGTCTACGGCTGGGGCGGGTCGATGGTCGTCCACGGGGTGATCGAACTCGGCACCCTCGTCGCGATGACGGCGTATCTGAACCGTCTTTACGGACCTCTCACCCAGCTTTCGAACATCAACGTTGACGTGATGACCGCGCTCGTCTCGTTCGACCGGGTCTTCGAGGTGCTCGATCTCGCGCCGATGATCTCCGAACGGCAGGACGCCCTCGCCTTGCCGCACGGCCCGGCAACCATTGAATTCGATCACGTCGATTTCAGCTACCCAAGCGCGACCGAAGTCTCCCTCGCCTCCCTCGAGTCGGTCGCCGTGCTCGAGAACGTTGAGCCCTCTCAGGTCCTGTTCGACGTCACGTTTCGAGCCGAGCCGGGTGAACTCGTCGCGCTGATCGGGCCGTCTGGTTCCGGCAAGACGACCATCACGCATCTCGTCGCGCGCTTGTACGACGTGAGCGGCGGGACCGTGCGAGTCAACGGCCTCGACATACGCGACGTCACTCTCGACTCGCTGCGGGCGAGCATCGGGATGGTGACCCAGGACGCGCACATGTTCCACGACACGATCCGCGCCAATCTCCTCTACGCGAAGCCCGAGGCAACGGACGAGGAACTACGAGCCGCGCTCGCCGGCGCGCAGATCCTCTCACTTGTCGAAAGCCTCCCGGAGGGTCTCGACACACTCGTCGGGGACCGCGGCTATCGGCTCTCGGGCGGCGAGAAGCAACGCATGGCGATCGCACGCCTGCTCCTCAAGGCACCCGACGTCGTCATTCTCGATGAGGCGACGGCGCACCTCGATTCGGAGTCGGAAACCGCGGTGCAACGGGCTCTCAAGACCGCGCTCTCTGCGAGGACATCACTCGTTATCGCCCACCGCCTCTCAACCGTGCGCGACGCCGATCTCGTGCTTGTCGTCGACGGGGGTCGCATCGTCGAGAGGGGGACCCACGACGAGCTCTTCGAACGAGGGGGCCTCTACGCCGAGCTCTACCGGACGCAGTTCCGTCCGCAGGGCGGATCTCCCGAGCTCGCCGCGGAGGAAGTCGCTGCTTCGGAGACGACGCCATGGGACATCGACCTGCGATCCGGTCGGCCCCCTTCTTGGGAGGACTGAGCTCGTCCTTGCCGAAGCACGTGTCGAACAGCATCGACCCGGACTCCTGACGCGCCCCCGCAGCGCTGGGATCGTGCGCGGCTGGCGGTGGGCTAGCAAAGGTCGTCACGGAACTTAGGGCGTTCCTATAGGGGCGGAAAGATGACGCCCCGCGTCGAGAGATGGTTGGGGGTCTTCGGGAGAACGGTGCTTCTCGCTGTGACGCGGGTCCGGCGCGCCGGAAGCAGTTGGTCACTCGCCGACGCCGTTGGACACTTCGGCTCCTCGCTCATGCCAAGCCTGAATGTGCCCAGCGACAACGCCCCAAACTTCCTGCTCGGTCCTCCTCGCTGCCTTCCTCATCGTGACGACCGCCGCGAGCATCCGCAGCCAAGCTCCGCCGACAGCCCGGCTGGCCTGGCTCGGAGTGCTCGTGCATCACTGCTCTCGTGCTCTCGTGGCCCGGGTTCTTGGAAGTCCGCGTGTGGCTCGTGGTCTCGAGTGTCGTGATTCTTGTGCGCGCGAGCCACTGCGTTCGCCCGTCGGCCGCGTAGCCATTTCCGATGCGTCCCCAGATCGCCGCCGTCTCGCGGCTGGATCTTTGGCCGCGCGCCGCTACGTCCTCGCAGCGACGCGTGACCACCCGTCTCAGGCAAGCGACCGGTGCCGGTTAATCTTCGACTGCCCGACGGCCCACCCGGCACGGGTGGAAAGTCGCTCGTCACGAGTGAACGGCTCGAGATTTCGACCGATGTCGAGGCGACGAGGCCACAGGGAGGCGCATGTTCTCCGGAATCGTCGAGGAGCTGGGAAGCCTGGAGCGAGTGGTCGCAGCGCGTTATCGCTGGCGGGCCACCCTCGTCGTCGAAGGCCTCAAGATCGGCGACTCCGTCGCGGTGAGCGGCGCGTGCCTGACCGTCGTCGAGTGCGGACCGGACTGGTTGGAGACAGACCTTTCTCCAGAGACGCGGCGACGAACGACCCTTGGGAGCCTCAAAATAGGCGATCCCGTCAATCTTGAGCGTGCCGTCCGCCTCAATGACCGGCTCTCCGGACATCTGGTCGAAGGGCACGTCGACGCGATCGGGAAAGTCTTGGCCCCAGCACCCGAGCTTCGCGTCCGGATCCCGCGTGACCTCATGCGCTACTGCGTCGAGAAGGGCTCCATCGCCGTCGACGGCGTCAGCCTCACGATCTTCGACCTCGACGCCGAGAGCTTCTCCGTTGCCGTGATCCCGTACACGGTGCAGCACACCACCCTCGGCGGGAAGTCGCTGGGCCAGGAGGTGAATATCGAAGTCGACGTGACGGCCAAACACATCGAGAAATTGCTCGCGCCCTACCTCGACAAGTCTTCGTGTCACAAAGACGGGACACCTCGGGGGACTTCGCCGCAGTGACGTCGATGCGCGCCGCCGCTCCCGCCGTATCCGCCGGCGCGGGTATCTCCGTCGACCACGTGCACAAGCGTTTCTTCCACAACGGCCGGTCCATCGCCGCGCTGAGCGACGTGAGCCTCTCGGTGGGAGCGGGGGAGTTCCTCAGTGTCATCGGGCCGAGCGGCTGCGGCAAGTCGACGCTGCTCCGCATCATCGGCGGGTTGATCACGCCGGACGCGGGCCGCGTCCGGATTGACGACGCGTCACCCGACGAGGCGCGTGCCACCAAATGCTTCGGCCTCGTGCCCCAGACCCCGGCCCTGTTGCCCTGGCGAACCGTCATCGGCAACGTGACGCTGTTACGGGATGTCGGACGTCTGGGGCGGCGCTTTCGCCGCGACTGCCGGACGAAGACGCCCGAGGATCGGACCCGGGATCCAATGGCTCTGCTGGAACAGGTGGGGCTCGCCCCATTCGCCAAGTCCTTCCCCCGGGAGCTCTCCGGAGGCATGCAGCAACGAGTGAGCCTCGTCCGGGCGTTCTCCCTCGGGGCTCCGATCCTCCTCATGGACGAGCCCTTCGCCGCTCTCGACGAGATGACCCGCGACGCGATGCGCTACCAATTGCTCGACGTCTGGAGCGTGACGCCGACGACGGTCGTCTTCGTCACGCACTCGATCTCGGAGGCCGTCATCCTTTCGGACCGAGTGATCACCATGGCGGCCCGCCCCGGCCGGGTGGCGTCCGTCGAGGAGATCACCCTCGCCCGCCCACGCACCGAGGATATGGAGGATTCCGAGGAGTTCACGGTCCACGCCCACCACGTCCGGAGGTCACTGCGCGCGAGCTGGGAAGGACGGGGGCCGTGAGCGAGCGCGATGAGGGGGTGCCCGTGGGCCGCGACGAGGCGACGACCGATGTCGGTCCATTCCGTCCGCCGACGGTGCGTTGGGCACGTCGAGTGACGCGTAGCGTGGCCCCCGGGATTGTCGCTTTTCTCGTCCTTTTCGGCGGCTGGGAGTTCGGTGTGCGCGTCACTCACATCAGCGCGACCGAGCTAGTCGCGCCCTCCGCCATCTTCGCGGAGCTCTGGCGGGCACCAGGGTTTTTCGCGAGAAACGCCTGGATCACGATGCAGGAGGCGTTCTGGGGTTTCCTCGTCGCATTCGGTGTCGCCATCTTCGCCGCCATCGTCGTCGTGCACTCCAAGGTGATGGACCGCGCCCTGACCCCGATCGTCGTCATGCTCCAGGTGACGCCTATCCTCGCCCTCGCCCCGCCGCTGGTCGTCTGGCTCGGATTCGGACCGCAACCGAAGATCGTCATGGCCGCGCTCATCACCTTCGTCCCGCTGTTCACGAATGCGACGGTCGGTTTCCGGGCCATCGATCCGGCCACATTCGAAGTCCTGCGGTCGGTCAACGCCAGCAAACCGGAGATCTTCCTCCGCCTGCGTGTCCCGCACAGCCTCCCGTACCTGCTCGCCGCGACGCGAGTGTGCGTCGGCCTCGCCCTCATCGGCGCCGTCGTCGCCGAGTTCTTCGACTCCTCGGCCGGGCTCGGTTGGATCATGGCCAACGCCCAGCAGTACCAGGAAGCGAACGTCGTGTGGGCGGCGATCTTCGCCCTCGTCTTCCTCGGCGTCGTGCTCGTCGGGATCGTGACGCTCCTCCACCACCGGCTGCTCGGCTGGGCCGAAGTCGACCCCGGCGAGGTCTAGTCCCTTCGCCGGCTTGTGTGAGCGCATGGTCCCTGCGACTGTGGGGACACTGAGAGAAGGGATCGGTGGTGCCCAGGTTCACGGCGCACAGGCCCAAGGGACGGGGCATGCTCGCCGTCTGCTGCCTCGCCCTCCTGGGTTCGCTGGGCCTTTCCGCCGGGGCGGCGGCCGCGCCAACGAGAACCAGCCGCCCGTTGCCCGTTTCGGCATCGACCGGCGTGACCTTTCAAGGAATCTCTCAGGCGGAATGCGCGGCCAACCGCCGCGCGGGGAGGATCATCTTCGTCACGAGCTACAGCTACGCGCCGGCGGCCTCGATCGCCGACGTCGTCGTCGCGGCGCGTCGTGGCTTTTTCAAGGACATGTGCCTCGACGTCGCCCTGCAACCGGGGTTCAGCACGGACAATGTCGCCCTCGTCAGCGCCGGAAGGGTCCAGATCACGTCGCTCGGCTCCGACAGCGAGGTCCTCGCCGCGCGGGCGGAGGGAGCCAACCTCGAGGGGATCCTCACCTACGGCCACACCGCTATCTCCGAGCTCATCACGCCGGGCGACGTGAAGATCACGAGCCTGAAACAGCTCGATGGCAAGACCGTCGGCATCAAGGGTGCTCTTCCTTACGAGGTCTCGGCGATGCTCGCCAAGCTCGGCGTGGACATCGCCTCGCTCAACCAGGTCCAGGTCGGTTACAACCCCGTGATCATCGACCAGGGCCGCATCATGGCTCTGCCGGTTTACAAGTCGAACGAGATCCGCGAGCTGAACGTGCTCGGTGACAAGTACACGGCCTGGGACCCGACAAGATACGACGTCGCGGCGTCGTTCGCGGCACTGGTCGTCAACACCAACTTCGCCCGGGCTCACCCGACAGCGGTGGCGGACTTCCTCCGCGCCGACATCGCCGGGTTCTGGTGGGCCTACAGGCACCAGGACCAGGCCGTCGCCTACTGCGAGAACCTCGTTCCACCGCAGCTCGGCATCACCCGGCCCGTCGGGAGGTTCCGTTGGCGGGTCGAGTCGAGCCTCGTCATCCACAGCACGCCAGCTTCCGAACCGATCGGCGGGCTCGATCTTTCGCTCATCAAGGCCGAGTACGCCCAGGACGTGCACCTGCACCTCGTTGCCCCGGGTGTGGATATCTCCACCGCGTTCGACACGGCTTTCCTCACAGAGATCTACCGGGGAGTGACGCTCGTCTGGCCAAAAAAGTTCACGTAGCCGACGCGGTTCGGCGATTAGGATCACGTTCTCGATGTGGTTCAACCCACGCTCGTGGCGCGCCCGCGAGTATCGCGGCCCTCGCCGCACCGATGACCTGCACTACCTCGCTCTTCACGATCCGCTCACGGGACTCGCCAATCGGGCGCTCATCATGGATCGCGCCGAGCACATGCTCGCTCGCTCGCGACGCGAGCGAACGCCCTTGGCGGCGTTGTTCCTCGATCTCGATGACTTCAAGGACATCAACGACACGCTCGGGCACCGGGCCGGCGACGGTGTTCTCGTCCACGTAAGCAAGCGCATCGCCGCGTCGGTGCGGGAGAGCGACACCGTGGGGCGTCTCGGCGGCGACGAGTTCATCGTGCTCGTTGAGGGGGACTCGCTCGCCGACGGGGTCGAGCCCCTCGCCAACCGCATCCTCGAGATCGTGCGGGCGCCGATGTCCATCCCCGAGAGCGACGACCTCGTCGAAGCCTCGGCGAGCATCGGGATCGCGACGGGGGAACGCCCGGCAGCTGAGGACCTCCTGCGTGACGCCGACATTGCGCTCTACCGCGCCAAAACCGCCGGCAAGCGTCAGTTCGTGGTCTTCGAGCCCGAGATGGAGATGGCCGTCCGCGAGCGACGCCACCTCGAGCTCGGCCTGCGTCGAGCCCTCGCGGCCGAGGAGTTCTTCCTCGTCTATCGACCCTCGCCGCGGGCCGCGACAGACGGTGCCTGCGGCCTGGAGGCGCTACTCCGCTGGCGTCACCCGACGCGGGGCGTCCTCGAGCCGCCGCAGTTCCTCAGCGAGCTGGAGAACTGCGGCCTGATCGTCCCTGTGGGACGGTGGGTTCTCGAGACAGCTTGCCGACAAGCCGCGCGCTGGCACGACCTCGATCATCGCTTCACGATCTCGGTCGCCGTCTCGCCTCGACAGCTGGAACGGCCGACCTTCCTCGACGACGTCCGGTCCATCCTCGGCGCGACGGCGCTCCCGCCTGCGCTGTTGATGCTTGAGATCGCCGAGGCGGCGTTGCTCTCGGACGACGTCACGCTGCCCCGACGGCTCCAGGCCCTGCGGGACCTCGGCGTCCGCCTCGCCGCCGTCGACCCGGGCTACGCCTCCATCGCCAATCTCCGGCGCTTTCCGGTCGACACCGTGAAGATCGATCGTCCCGTCCCCGAGGATCTCGCGCCGACCAAGGAAGCACAGGCATTCATCGTCGCCCTCATGCAGCTCGGCGCGGCCCTGGGACTGGAGATCGTCGGCGACGAACCGGCACTCAACACGACCCGGCGACCCGAGATGGGCAAGAGTGACGCAGGCGAGCGGGCTCCGGTGCTTGAAAGCGAGGAGGTCGAGGCGTTCCTCGCCGGCTTCGACGAGCAAGGACCGGGGAACCGCGATCGGATGACCGAGGCCTCTTAGGAGGCTGCCACCTTCCGTTTCTCCAGTTTCTCGGCGAGGTGCGCCGGCAGCTCGGCGTAGTGGTCGAAACTCGCCCGGAAGCGCCCCCGCCCCCCCGTGAGCGAGCGGAGGTCCGCGGCGTAGTGGCCGAGCTCGCTCGCCGGGCAGAGCGCGACGATCGTCTGTGAGCCGTCGGCGTCGCTCGCGCTCGACAGCACCCGGCCCCGCCGACTGTTGAGGTCGCCGAGCACGTCGCCCTGGAACCGCGCCGGGCAGAAGACCTCAACGCGGTCGATCGGCTCGAGCACCGTCGGTCCCGCCTGCTCGAAGGCAAGCGTGAACGCCAGGGCTCCCGCCATCTCGAAGCTCGCCTCCGACGAGTCGACCGTGTGGAACTTGCCGTCATCGCAGATGACCCGGGTGTCGACGACGGGATAGCCGTAGGTCCCGCCCTGGTTCATGGCCCGGCGCACACCCTTTTCCACGGCTGGGATGAACTGGCGGGGAATCGCGCCGCCGACGATCTTGTCGACAAACTCGAAGCCGGCGCCCCGCTCGAGGGGCTCGATCTTCAGGTGGACGACACCGAACTGGCCGTGCCCTCCGCTTTGCTTTTTGTGTCGACCTTCCGCCTCCGCTGGCTTCGTGATCGCCTCGCGGTACGGGATGCGCAGTTCCTCGGTCTCAAGGTCGACGGAGAACTTCCGGTGGAGGCGTTCACAGATCACCTGGAGGTGCGTCTCGCCCATCCCGGAGAGCACGGTCTGGTGGGTCTCGTCGTCGCGGCGGACCTCGAACGAGGGGTCCTCCTCCTGCAGGCGGTGCAGACCCGTCATCATCCGGTCCTCGTCGCCCGTCGTCCGGGGTTTGACCGCGATGGAGAACGCCGGCGGGGTCACCGGCCGGAACTCGACCGTGACCGGCGAAGACTTCGGCGCCAGGGTGTCTCCGGTGCGCGTCTCGGCGAGTTTCGGGATCGCGACGATGTCGCCCGCGACGGCCTCGGACACCGGAGCCGCCTCCTTGCCCCGCATCGCCTCG
Organism: Acidimicrobiales bacterium; assembly: GCA_035625025.1. Lineage (GTDB taxonomy): Bacteria > Actinomycetota > Acidimicrobiia > Acidimicrobiales > Bog-793 > Bog-793. The sequence continues at coordinate 33,146 of DASPQJ010000020.1, read as the reverse complement.
AGAACGTGCAGTCGTTCGTCGGAGCGCGTCCGGGTGTTGACGAGCACGATGTCCGGCCGCAGGGTGCCCGAAACGACCTGGAGGAGCGAGATCCGCCCGACGAAGGGGTCGACGATCGTCTTGAAGACCCGGGCGAGCGGCTGGGAGGAGGCGTCGTCAGTCACCTCGACCGACTGGTCGCCCGCCTGGGCTTTCACCCGTCGACGCGGGAGGACCGCGACGACGAGGTCGAGCAGCCGGTCCAGGCCGACGCCGTTGGTCGCCGAGCCGCAGAGCACGGGGAAGACCGCTCCCGCGCCGACGCCCACGGCGAGCGCCCCGGCGAGTTCGGCTGGGCCTGGCACGTCGCCCTCGAGGTAGCGTTCCATCAGGCCGTCGTCGGCGACGACTATGCCCTCGATGAGGCCGTCCCGTAGCCGGGCCGCGGCGTCGACCATCTCCGGCGGCACCGGGCCGGTCCTCGATGTGCCGGCGTCGTAGGTGATGGCCTCGTCACCAAGCAGGTCGACCAGCCCCCGGAGGGCCGCCTCGGCACCAATCGGCAGCTCTAGCGGCGCGATACCGCCTCCGAAGGCGTCCCGGAGGCCGTCGAGGGTGCGGGAGAAGTCGGCGCGTTCCCGGTCGAGCTTGTTGACGAAGATGAGACGGGGAACGCCGCGCTCCGCCGCGAGGCGCCACACCGCCTCGGTCTGCACCTCGACGCCCTCCACGGCGCTCACGACCAGGACGGCGAGATCGGCGACGTCGAGGGCGAGCTCGACCTCCCCGATGAAATCGACGAATCCCGGCGTGTCGATCAGGTTGACCTTGTGGGATTGCCAGGTGAGGGGGGCGATGGCCATCGAGACCGAGATATGCCGCTTGATCTCCTCGGGCTCGAAGTCCGAGACGGTCGTCCCGTCCTCGACACGGCCCTTGCGCGCCAGCACGCCGGTGAGGTTCAGCAAGGACTCGGTCAGCGTCGTCTTTCCGGTCCCTCCGTGTCCGATGAGGACGACATTCCGGATCTGGCCGGGCGACAGGTTGCTCAACGACCGCACCTCCTTGGAAAGCAGTTGGCGAGGTGACCGCATCGTAGGCGGAGGGTCGGGGGCGGGCGAGACGACCGCCGCGCCAGCCCCGTATCCTCGGTCTGTGCGTCGTGGCGATCTCGCGGCCGATTTCGCGCTCCCGGACCAGCAGGGGCGGACGCGCACCCTGGTGGAGTTCCTCGCCGCAGGTCGGGTCGTGCTGTTCTTCTATCCCGCCGCGCTCACCCCGGGATGCACCGCGGAGAGCTGCCGCTTCCGCGACCTCGGGGCGGAGTTCTCCGCTCTCGGTGCGGTGCGCGTCGGGGTCAGCCACGACGAGGTCGCGACGCAGCGGCGTTTCTCCGAGCGGCACGACTTTGACTTTCCGCTGCTCTCCGACGTTGCCGGCGCCGTCGCCCGGGCCTACGGGGTTCGTCGCCGCCCCAGCGCCCTGGGGACGAGACGCTGGACGTTCGTGATCGACCGGGACCGTCGCATCGCCGAGGTGATCAAGAGCGAGACACGCATGTCGGCGCACGCCGATCGCGCCCTGGCGGCTCTGCGCGAGCTGGCCTCGTCCTAGCCGACGCGGCAAACAGCGACGATCGGCACTTCCTCTTTCTCGGCACCGCGCTCGACGCGACCGGCTCCGTCGCCGCCTCACGTGCCCGGTCGGGACGATGTGCAAGGGTAGGAGCATGCTGGTCGGGATCGTTGGCGGGACGGGACCCGCGGGGCGCGCCCTCGGCGCCCGCCTCGCGGCGGCAGGATGCTCGGTCGTGCTCGGTTCCCGGGACGCCGCCCGGGCCGGAGCGGCCGCGCAGGAGATCCGGGCCCAGTGGCCCGGGTTGGACCTCGAGATCACGGGCGGGCTGAACGAGGAAGCCGCCCAAGCCGAGATCGTCGTTATCGCAACCGTGTGGGACGCTGCCGTGCCGACCGCCGTGAGCCTCGCGCCGGCGCTTGCGGGCCGTGTCGTCGTGTCCATGGCCAACGCGATCAGCCGGGTCGGCCCGGAGTTCCAGGCGCTCGTCCCGGCTCGTGGCTCGATCGCCGCGACGATTCAGGCCGCCGTGCCACAAGCTCGCGTCGCCGCCGCCTTCCAGCACCTGCCCGCGGGGCGGCTCGGCCAGCTCGACCGGTCAATCGAGGCCGATGTCCTCGTCTGCGCTGATGACGAGGGCGCCGGCGAGGCGACCGCCCGCCTCGTCGAGACGATCCCGGGCCTGCGGGCGGTCCGCGCCGGGTCGCTCGCGGCCGCGAGCGCGGTGGAAGAGCTCACCGCAGTGCTCGTCAACGTGAACGTCCGCTACCGGGCGCACACGACGCTCCACCTCGCCGGCCTGCCGCCACGCCAGGAGGGGACGAAGCGGTGACGATGCGGCTCTACGACACGGCCCGGAGGGAGATCGTGCCGTTCGAGCCGGGGCGCATCGTGACGATGTATACCTGCGGGATCACGCCGTATGACGCGGCTCACCTCGGACACGCCGCGACGTATCTCACCTACGACATCTTGCAACGCAGATTACGCGATCTCGGTCACGAGACGCGCTGTGTGCGCAACGTGACCGATATAGACGACGACATCCTACGCAAGGCACGCAGCCTCGGCGTTTACTACCTCGACCTCGCCGCGCAGGAGGCGGCGCGCTTCGACGACCAGATGCGCGCCCTCGGTGTTTTGCCGAGCTACTCCGAGCCCCGCGCGACCTCGGCGATCCCGGACATCCTGGGCTACATCGGCATGGTGCTCGAGTCGGGACACGCCTACCAGTCCGGCGGCGGGGTCTACTTCGACGTCTCGTCGTTCGGGCGCTTCGGTCAGATCAGCCATCTCGAGCGCGCCGCGATGCTCGCGCTCGCCGCCGAGCGAGGTGGCAACGTCGACGACCCCCACAAGAAGGATCCGCTCGACTTCGCCCTGTGGCAGCCCTCGCTGCCTGGCGAACCGGCCTGGGAGTCCCCGTGGGGACCAGGACGGCCCGGTTGGCACATCGAGTGCTCAGCCCTGGCGATGCGGGAGCTCGGGCTCACGATCGATCTCCACGGCGGGGGCACCGACCTCGTCTTCCCGCACCACGAGTGCGAGGCCGCCCAGTCCGAAGCGGCGACGGGGGAGACTTTCGTCCGCCACTGGATGCACGCCGGCATGATCCGCCTCGGCGGCGAGAAGATGGCGAAGTCCCTCGGCAACCTCGTCTTCGTCGAGGACCTGCTCCGCACCCATGAACCAGCGGCGCTCCGCCTGGCGCTCGCCGCCCACCACTACCGCGCCGAACTCGACTGGGACGACGGACTCCTGAAGACGGCAGAAGAACGACTCTCCTCCTGGCGGCGTGCCGGCGCGGGCCGGGCCGCGCTCGGCGAGGTGCGGACGCGCCTCGACGACGACCTCGACACCCCCGGCGCGCTGGAGGCGATCGATCGCGCCGTCCGCAAGGGATCCGGTGCCTCCGAAGCGGCAGCCCTCCTCGGCGTGGCGCTCTGAACCCTCCAAAGTCGCCCGGGGCCGACCCATTAGGCTGGCCCCGTCGCGTGAAGGATCGTGCCGGTGCCGTTACCCGGCGCCAGATCGGGCGGAATCGAGGAAAGCGTGCCGAGCGAGCCGTCGAAGATCACCGTCGCCGTCCCGGATGGATCGACCCGCGAACTGCCCGCGGGATCGACGCCAGCCGACCTCGCCGCGGCGATCGGCAAGAAGCTCGCCTCCGACGCCGTCGTCGCCGAGGTAGACGGGGTCCTCGTCGATCTCGACACCCCACTCCGAGACGGTGTGATCGTGCGGATCGTCACGGGGGACGTCGACGCCGGTCGCACCGTCATCCGCCACTCCACGGCGCATGTGATGGCGCAGGCGGTTCTCAAGCTCTATCCGGGGGCGCGCTACGCGATCGGACCGGCGATCGAGGACGGCTTCTACTACGACTTCGAACTGCCCGGGAATAAGCGCTTCTCCGACGAGGACCTACCCGCCATCGAAGAGGCGATGCGCGAGATCATCGCCCAGGACCAGCCGTTCGTCCGCGAGGTCCACTCGATCAACGAAGGGCTCGCCCTCTTTGCCGACCAGCCGTACAAGAGCGCGATCATCGAAGGCGTCGTCGCGGCCCACGGCGAGGTCGATCCCGAGTTCGCCTCCGAGGCCCCCGAAGGCGCCGCGGTCGTGACGGCCTACCGCAACAGCCCGAACTTCGTCGATCTGTGTCGCGGCCCGCACGTGCGACGTACCGGCCGGCTCGGCCACTTCAAGCTGACCCGGGTCGCCGGCTCATACTGGCGCGGCGACGAGCATCTCGCGGCTTTGCAGCGGATCTACGGAACCGCCTGGGAATCCGCGCCCGCGCTCGCCGAGCACCTGCACCGCCTCGAGGAAGCCGAACGGCGCGACCACCGCAAACTCGGGCTCGAGCTCGACCTATTCCACTTCCCACCGGAGATTGGGAGCGGCCTGCCGGTCTTCCACCCCAAGGGCGCCCTCGTCCGCCAGCTGATGGAGGACTTCTCGCTCCAGATGCACCGGGCGCACGGCTATGAACAGGTCTGGACACCGCACATTGCCAAATCGACGCTGTTCGAGACCTCTGGGCACCTCGGGTGGTACGCGGCCGGCATGTACCCGCCGATGGAGATGGAGGGCGCGAGGTACTACCCGAAGCCGATGAACTGTCCGATGCACATCCTCATCTACAACCACCGAGCGCGCTCGTACCGCGAACTTCCACTCCGTCTCTTCGAGTTCGGGACCGTCTACCGCTTCGAACGCTCGGGCGTCCTGCACGGCCTCACCCGGGTGCGCTGCATCACCCAAGACGACTCCCACATCTTCTGTACGCCGGAACAGCTCGGTGAAGAGCTCAGCTCGCTCCTCGCCTTCGTCCTCGAGGTGCTGCGCGCCTTCGGCCTGACAAAGTTCGAGGCCGAACTTGCGACCCGCCCGGAGAAGTTCGTCGGTGAGGTCGCCGAATGGGACCGGGCGACGGAGGCACTCCGAGAAGCCCTCGAAACGGCGGACATCCCTTACGTCATCGCCGAGGGCGAGGGGGCCTTTTACGCGCCAAAGATCGACGTCCACATCCGGGACGCCGTCGGCCGGCGCTGGCAACTGTCGACCCTGCAGGTCGACTTCCAGCTGCCGAACCTGTTCGATCTGGGATTCATCGGCCCGGACAACGAACGACACCGCCCCCAGATGATCCACCGGGCGCTCTTTGGCGCCGTGGAACGGTTCTTGGCCATCCTCCTCGAGCATTACGCCGGCGCCCTGCCGACCTGGCTCATGCCGGTCCAGGCCCGGGTCCTGCCGGTGCGGGATTCCAACGCCACCTACGCCGCAGCGGTGACTTCGCGCCTGCGCGCCGCGGGTTTCCGCGTCGAGGCCGACGAGGCCGCCGAGCCCCTCGGGGCGCGGGTGCGACGGGCCAAGCTCGAGAAGCTCCCCTACATCCTTGTCGTCGGGGACGAGGACGCCCGCGCCGGTTCGCTCGGCGTCAATGCCCGCGGCGCCGAGGCCGCTGTCCGGGGCGTCCCCGTCGAGGACTTCCTCGCGCGCCTCGCCGCCGAGGTCCGCGGCCGAGGCCGGCCCGAAGACGGCGTGGCGTGACCTTCGACCATCTCTGGGCGGGCTGGCGTTCGGCCTATGTGACGTCGGTCTCCGACGCCTTCGGTCCGCCCGAAGAGCTCGCCCTGGCGCCGGGTAAGGAGACGACCGCCGAGGAGTGCGTGTTCTGCCGCCTCCTCGCGCCGGTCGCGGCCGACGAGCACTTCGTCGTCTTCCGCGGACCGCGCACGGCGGCCATCCTCAACGCTTATCCCTACGCGAGCGGACACCTCCTCGTCCTCCCGACCCGACATCTGCGCCGGATCACCGAACTCGAGGAGGCCGAGAGCGCCGAGCTGTGGGCGACGACCCGGGACGCGACGGTCGCCTTGGAGCGCGCCTACGAGCCGGACGGGCTCAACCTCGGCGCCAACCTCGGGCGTGCCGCCGGCGCGGGGCTGCCCGACCACCTCCACCTCCACGTCCTGCCGCGTTGGGTCGGTGACACGAATTTCATGACGACGGTCGCCTCGGTGCGAGTGCTGCCCGAGGCCCTCTCCGACAGCTTCAGCCGCATCGTCGCGGCGTGGCCGCGCTGACCGCGGCAAGCAGCCGGGAAGCCCCGAAGGGGATCTCGTCCTTCCTGGTAGCGTGGAGTGGGCCGCGGCAGGAGGCGCGATGATCGACGGCCGGCGGGGCAAGAAGACCGAGAGCGACACCGCCGCGCCAGCCCCGCGCCCGCGGCGCACGATCGGCCAGCGACTCGTTGCCATCGGGGTCGGCGCTGACGCGGTCACGACGATCGGCGTGCTGCTCGCGGCGGCGACCGCCGTGTTCATCGCCTACCACTGGTTCATCGTGAGCGTCGCCTTGATCATCGTCGGCGGGCTGATGGACACCCTCGACGGGCACGTTGCCAAGGCGGCCGGGACCGCCTCGGCGCGCGGCGCCTTTCTCGACTCGGTCGCGGACCGGGTCGCCGATTCGTTGATCTTCGGCGGCCTCGCCTGGTACTTCATCCGGGCTCACGACGCCAACGCCGCGCTCGTGCCGCTCGGGATCCTCGCGGTGAGCAATCTCGTCTCCTACCAACGCGCCAAGGCCGAGTCGCTCGGGTTCTCGGCGCAGGGCGGGATGATGGAGCGCGCCGAACGGCTCATCTTCCTCGGCGTGACCTTGTTCATCGCCTTCTTCGCACCCGCGGCGCTCGTTCCTTTGCTCCTCGCACTCCTCACCCTGACGCTCGTGACCTGCGTCGGGCGTTTCGGGCGCGTCTGGGCCCAGGCGACGGCGGCGGCCCCCGCGGCGCGGCGACCGGGGGCACTGCTTTCTGGGGGAGGGCGGGCCTGGCGCGTCCGTCCGCGTGCCGACCAGTCCCGGCGGGGCCGGCGCGACCTCGTGCCGCTGTCGACCCGCCTGCGGGTCGTGTTTGGGGCGAGCGGCGAAAGGGAATCCCGGCGGCGGGAACGCCCCGGCCGACACCGCGAGGCGCGCGCCTTCGGCCGCCGGTTCGACAGCGACCGCTGAAAGCCCCCCGGGCCGCAGCCGCCAGCAGCGATGAGCACGGCGCGAGTCCGACTCGTCGCCTTTTTCTACCGGGGGAGCGCCGCGGTCCTCCGCCGCTTGCCAGGCCCGGCCGGGCGCGCCCTCGCCGGCGGGGTGTCCCTCGTCGCCTGGGCAAGCGGCCAGCGCCGTCGGGAGATCGTCACGGAGAATTTCCGTCACGTCCTCGGAAGCGGCGCCTCAGCGACCGAGCTGCGTTCCACGGTCCGGCGGGCCTACGTCAACTACGGGATGTACTGGGCCAACGCCGCCCGTCTCGACGCCGCGGATCCGAGCGTCCTCGGACGGCGCCTCGTCGTGCGGAATCCCGAGCGGTTGCTCGACGCGGCGGCCCGGGGTCAGGGGCTCGAGATCGTCCTACCGCACCTCGGCTGCTGGGAGGCCGGGGCGATCTGGACGGCGTCGGTCGGCTACCCGCTCCTCACCGTCGGCGAGGTCCTCGAGCCGCCGGAGCTTTTCGCCTGGTTCGTCGAGACGCGACGCCGGGCCGCGCTCACCGTGCTCGCCCCGGGGGCGACGACCACGGCCCAACTCCTCAGCCAGCTGCGAGCCGGGAAGGCGATTGCCCTCGTCGCCGACCGTGACGTCGTCGGCGACGGGCTGGCCACCGAGTTCTTCGGCGCGGTCGCGCGCGTCCCGGCGGGACCCGCGGTCCTCGCCTTGCGGACCGGCGCCGCGGTCGTGCCGGCCGCGATCTACCTCGAGCCGCGGGGCTGCTTCACGATCGAGATCCTCCCAGAGCTCGACACGACGCGCTCGGGTGACCTCCGAAACGACGTCGCCCGCTTGACCCGGGACATCGTTTCGGCCTTCGAGGAGCTGATCGCCGCCCGTCCCGAACAGTGGCACGTCTTCCAGGCGAACTGGCCGGACGAGGTCGAATCCGACCGATGAAGGTCGCGCTCGTCTCCGCCTATGACCTCGCCGTCCCCGGCGGGGTGCAGGCCCAGGTGATGGGGCTCGCCCGGGCGCTTCGCGCCGCCGGCGACGAGGTCGTCATCATCGCCCCGGGGACCCGTCCGACGACAGCTGAGGATCTCGAGGTCGTCACCGTCGGACCCGTCCGGCGGCTCCCGGCCAACGGGTCGCGCGCCCCGGTCGCGCCCACGCCCGGGGCGATGCGGCGGACGCGGCGCGCGCTCGCCGCGAGGTCGCTCGATCTCGTCCACGTCCACGAACCGCTCGTCCCGGGTCCGGCTCTCGCCGCGGCGAGCTGGCGCGACCTCCCCGTCGTCGGCACCTTTCACCGCGCCCGGGCTGGGGCCGTCTACGTCGCCTACGGACACGCGCTGCGCGGCCTCGTCCGCCGGCTCGACGACCGCGTCGCCGTCTCCGAGGTCGCCCGGGCGACGCTGTGGGCCGCGGCCGGGCCGTGCCCGGTCGGGATCCTTCCCAACGCCGTCGACCTCGGCCGGTTCGACCACGCCGCGCCGACCCCGGTGGCGGCGCCGACCGTGCTCTTCATCGGGCGGGCCGAGGCCCGCAAGGGACTGGACGTCCTCGCCGAGGCCTTTGCTGGACTACCCGGCGATCTGCGGTTGCAGATCGTCGGTGAGGGGCCCGAAGCCCCCGCGCTGCGCCGGCGTTTCGGCGCCGACGCCCGGATCGAGTGGCTCGGCGCCCTCTCCGACGCGGAGCTCGCCGGCCGCCTTGCCGCGGCCGAGATCCTCGTCGCGCCCTCGCGCGGCGGCGAGTCCTTCGGGGTCGTGCTCCTCGAGGCGATGGCCGCGGGGACCGCGGTCCTCGCCTCGGACCTCCCTGGCTACCGCCTCGCCGCCGGCGACGCCGCGGCGTACTCCCCCCCGGGCGACGCCCTGGCGCTGCGCGGGCATCTCCAGTCGCTCCTCGCCGACCCCGAGGCGCGCCGGCGGCTCGTCGCCGCCGGGCGAACGGTCGCGGCCCGACATTCCTTCGCCGATCTCGCTGCGGCGTACGCCGAGCGTTACGCGCTCGCCGCGGCGCACGCCGCGGCGAGGCGCCGCGGTCGCTCCCGCCGAGCCGGACACGGCGGAGCCCGTACACTCGGGGCCTGATGGCTTCCGCCAAGGCGAATCAGGCCCACCGTGCCTCGAAGACGCCCGCCCCAGGCACCCGGGGTAGGTCGCGCGCCGTAACGCCGGTCCGGGCCGCGACGCTTCCCGCCGAGCCCCCGGCTCTCGCCCGAGCGGGTCTCACAGCCCCGGCCCGCCTTGCCGCCGGCGCGCCGGTCCTGCTCATCGTCGCGGGAGCCGCCCTCGCGGCGACGTCGCCACTGCCGACCGTTACCCGGGTGATCGGCGTCGTCCTCGGCGCCCTCGGATTGGCGCTCGCGCTCGCCGATTACCTGGCCGGATCGACGCGGCGTCTCGTGCGGGCCCTCGGCACTCGACCCGCGGACCCGACTCGGGAAGCGCGGCTCATCAACCTCACCGAGGGCCTCTGTCTCGGATTCGGTCTTTCGGAACCACAAGTCCTCGTCATCGACGACGTCGCGCCGAACGCCCTGATGCTCGCTCGCCGGGCGCGCTCGGCCCGGCTGATCATCACGACCGGCGCCCTCGAGCTTCTCGACCGGATGCAGCTCGAAGCCGTGCTCGCCCACGAGCTCGCCCACCTGAAACGGGGCGACGCGGCCGCGGCGGCGGTCGCGATGCGGGCCTTCGGGTTCGCCGCGCTCGTCAGCCCCTGGGGAGCGCGTCTCGCCGAACGGGGCGTGGCGACCGAGCGCGAGGCGCTCGCTGATCGCGCCGCCATGAACGTCACGCGCTACCCGCCGGCGCTCGCCGACGCGCTCGAGGCCTTCGCCGAAGCGCCCCGCGTCCGGCCGGCCTCGCTCCCGCCCGCCGTCGCCCGGATCACGGCCTGGCAATGGTGCGCGCCCTTCGCCCGCCGCCCCTCGGACCGCTCCCGGTCCGGCGAGCTCGACCTCGCGCTGCGGATCGCGGCGCTGCGCGAACTGTGACCGCGCCACCCGGGGTTCGGGGGAGGGGCGCGGCGTTCGTCCCGGGAAGGGAGTGACCGGTGTCAGGCCATTCGAAATGGGCGACGACGAAACATCAAAAAGGCGCCAAGGACAAGGCGCGCGGCAAGCTCTTCGCCAAGCTGATCCGCCAGGTCGAGGTCGCGGCCCGAGAGGGCGGTGGTGACCTCGCCGCCAATGCCAACCTGCGAACGATGTACCAGAAAGCCCGCGACGCGTCGGTGCCGGCGGACACGATTGAACGCGCGATCAAGCGCGGGACGGGCGAGCTCGAAGGCGTCCGCTACGAGCCGGTCTCCTACGAGGGCTACGCGCCCTGCGGTGTCGCGGTGATCGTCGAGTGCCTGACGGACAATCGCAACCGGACCGGGGCGGAGATTCGCGCCTTGTTCGCGCGCCACGGCGGTTCGATGGCGGAGCCGGGCGCCGTCGCCTGGCAGTTCGAACGCAAAGGTCTCATTGCAATTCCCCGTTCTGCCGACGAGGACGCCATCATGGCGGTCGCCCTCGATGCTGGCGCGCAGGACCTGCGCGACGACGGGACCCAGTGGACGCTTGTCTCCGAGCCGACCGAGCTCCACGTACTCCAGGCTGCACTCGAGGCCGCGGCGATCCCGATCGACTCCGCGGAGTCGCAGTGGCTGGCGACGACGACGATCGAGGTCTCCGAGGCGTCCGGCGCGCGCAAGGTGCTCCACCTCCTCGACCTCTTGGAAGACCACGACGACGTCCAGGTCATCGCCGCCAACTTCGACATCCCCGACGAGATCCTCGAATCCCTCGAGGAGGCCTGACGGACGGCGCATCCCCCGCCGGGACGGGGCTGCTCGCTAGAATCGAACGCATGTTTGTCCTCGGCATCGACCCCGGCCTGTCGCGCTGCGGCTTCGGCGGGGTCACCGAGGAGCACGGCGAGGGGCGCGCCGTCGCGGCCGGCGTGATCACGAGCGACCCCGCCCGGCCGGTGCCGGAGCGCCTGGCCGAACTGCACGGGGAGATCGACACGCTCCTTACCGAGCTCCACCCGGACGTCGTCGCGGTGGAGCGGGTGTTCTTCCAGACCAACGCGCGCACCGCGATGGCCGTTGGTCAGGCGAGCGGCGTCGCGCTGCTCGCCGCCGCCGAGCACGGTTGCGGAATCGTCGAGTACACGTCCAACGAGGTCAAGCTGGCCGTCGCCGGCTACGGCGCGGCGGACAAGGTCCAAGTCCAGCAGATGGTGGCGCGGCTTTTGCACCTCACGACCGTGCCCGACCCGCCCGACGTCGCCGACGCCCTCGCGCTCGCCCTGTGCCACCTCGCGGCGCGGCGTCGCGGGGATCTCCTCTCCGGCGCCGTGGCGGTGCGACCGGCGACGCCCGGGGCGAGACGATCGTGATCGGGTCGCTCTCGGGCGTTCTCGCCGAGGCCGACTACAACTCAGACTCGCTGGCGTCGATCGTCGTCGACGTGGAAGGTGTCGGTTACGAGGTCGTCGTCTCGGCGCGCCACGCCGCGCAGCTCGGCCCGATCGGCGCGCCGGTCGCCGTGGCCGTGTACACCCACGTGCGCGAGGGCGCGATCACCCTTTACGGCTTGGCGGACCGGACCGAACGGCGCACCTTCGAGCTTCTCATCGGCGCGCACGGCGTCGGCCCGGCGCTCGCGCTCGCCATTCTCAGCGTCCATCCGCCGGACTCGCTGGCCCAGGCCGTCGCCGGCGGCGACGTCGACGCCCTCGTCCTCGTCCCAGGTGTCGGACGCAAGACCGCGCAACGCCTCATCGTCGAGCTCGCCGGGCGCCTCGGCACCATCGACGCCGTGCCGACCGGCGCCGGCGCCACCGACGGAACGCGCCTGGCGAAATCCGAGGTCCGCGCAGCGCTCGCCGCCCTCGGTTACGCCCCGGATGAAGTCCGCCACGCCCTCGAGCGCCTGTCCCGCGAGGGCAGCGTCGAAGAGCTGCTGCGCGAAGCCCTCCAAAGCCTCGCGCCCCGGCGATGAGCCCACGCCGCGACGTCGCCGTCGGGCGGGACCAGGCGCTTACCGCGGTGGCGCGTTTCGCCGACGAACCCGAAGAGGCGCTCGAGGCCGGACTGCGGCCCCGCCGTCTCGCGGACTTCGTCGGCCAGGCCCGGGTGAAAGAGCACCTCGCGATCGTCCTCGAAGCGGCGCGACGCCGGGAGCAACCGGTCGACCACCTCCTTTTCGCCGGACCGCCGGGACTCGGCAAGACGACCCTCGCCGGCATCGTCGCTGCGGAGCTGGGAGCCGGCCTGCGGGTCACCTCGGGGGCTGCTCTCCAGCGCGGAGGCGACCTGGCGGCGATCCTCACCGGACTCCAGCCGGGCGACGTGCTCTTCATCGACGAGATCCACCGGCTGGCCCCGCCCGTCGAGGAGATCCTCTATCCGGCGATGGAGGACTTCCAGATCGACATCGTGATCGGCAAGGGGCCGACGGCGCGTTCGGTCCGCCTCGACGTGCCGCGCTTCAGCCTCGTCGGGGCGACGACCCGGACCGGCCTCGTCACCGGGCCCCTGCGCGACCGGTTCGGCTTCGTCACACGCCTCGAGCACTACGCGCCCGACGAACTCGAGGAGATCGTGCGCCGCACCGGCAGGCTCCTCAGCGTCGAATGCACGCCAGAGGGTGCCGCCGAGATCGCGCGCCGCGCCCGGGGGACACCGCGCCTCGCGATCCGGTTGCTCCGGCGGGTGCGCGACTTCGTCGAGGTGCGCGGGAAAGGGGTGATCACCCTGGAAGCGGCCCGAGCCGGGTGCGACGTCTTCGGCATCGATGAGCGCGGCCTCGACCGTCTCGACCGCCAGATCCTCGAGGTGCTCTGCGTCCGTTTCGCCGGCCGTCCCGTCGGTCTCGCGACTCTCGCGGTGAGCGTCGGCGAGGAATCCGAGACGATCGAGGACGTCTACGAGCCGTATCTCCTCCAAGCGGGGTTCGTCATGCGCACCCCCCGCGGGCGGGTGGCGGCCCCGGCCGCCTGGACACACCTCGGACTGCCCGTCCCTTTGGCCGAGACGGACCTCGACGCGTCGGCCGCCGAGGAAGAGGTGTCGACCCTCTTCGACCCCTGAGGCCCAACGGCGCGGACGGCGTGACTTCCGCCCCCAGGTCCGCGACTACAGTGCGAGGCGCCCTTTCTCCTAGATGACGGGTGTCCCATGCCGATGCAAATGGTCAGCGTTCTCCCCGTGTTGCACGCGCTCATCTTCGCCAAGGCCGCCACGAAGACGAACAACTCGGGCCTGGTGTTCTTCCTCCTCCTCATCGTCGCGGTCGCGCTCTTCTTCTTCGTCCGGCCGCAGCGCCGCCGGCAGCGCGATCTCGCCGCCCAGCAGCGCGCCATCTCCGTCGGCGACGAGGTCGTCACGGCCGCCGGCATCGTCGGTCGCGTCCAGTCGATGACCGACGAGCGTGTCCGCCTCGAGGTCGCGCCGGGCACGACGATCGAAGTGGTCCGGCGCATGATCGGCCAACGCATCGTCCCGCCGGAGGCGCCCACCTGGGGTGGCCCGACCGGCGGCCAGTGGAACTTCCCCTCGTCCTCGGACGACCCCGACCATCACGACGAGCCTCCGACGGGGAACCCGGGAGGTTTCTCCTAGGTGGGTCGTCGTCGTCTGCTCGCGAGCGTCGGGCTGACGAGCCTGTTGTGCTTCGGGATGCTCGGGCTCGCCGTCGGGATGCGATGGTCCCCGCACCTCGGGCTGGACCTCGAAGGCGGTCTCTCGGTCGTCTACACGCCGAATCAGAGGGTCTCGTCCGCGACGCTGCAGAACGCGGCGAACATCATGACGGAGCGCGCCGACGCCCTCGGCGTGACGCAACCGAACATCACGACCCAGGGCAACGAGATCGTCGTGCAGATGCCCGGCGTGAAGAACCCCAAGCGGATCCTCGCCATCATCGGGACGACGGCGCAACTCTTCTTCCGGCCTGTCCTGTGCGGCGCGCCGGCCTACAGCGCACCGGCGAAGGCCGCGAAGAAAGCGAAGAACGCCTATACCACGCCGCCGAAGTGTTCCTCGTCGTACCTGTACACCTCGGCGTACTACAGCGCCGCCAACGGCGGGACCTACGACCCCGGGGTCTACTCCGTCGACCCCGTCTACGCGAGCTACAAGACCACCCCGATCACCGAGGACGCGAAGTACGAGCACAAGAACGTGATCTTCCCCTCTCACAGCGATCTCGCCCCCCGCTTCGTCCTCGGACCGGCGCTCGCGACCGGGCAGATAATCAAGGGCGCCTACGGCACGCTCAGCCCGACAGGACAGTGGGAGGTCCTGTTCACCCTCACCGGACCCGGCACGACGGCTTTCAACAAGATCGCCGCGACCTACTACCACGCGCTCGTTGCCAACGACCTCGACGGCGACATCGTGTCGGCCCCGCTCATCCTCGCGACGAGCTTCCCCGGTTCCGGCGAGATCACCGGTGACTTCACCCAGTCGAGCGCCGACGCCCTCGGCCTCGACCTCGCCTACGGCTCGCTGCCCGTCCAGCTCACGCCGCAGACCTCGCAGGCCGTCTCGCCGCTCCTCGGCAAGTCCTCGCTGCGCGCGGGGCTTCTCGCCGGTCTTCTCGGGCTCTTGCTCGTCATGATCTACACGATCTTTTACTACCGGGCACTCGGGATCGTCGTCGTCTCCGGCCTCGTCACGACGGCGGCCTTCCTCTACGGCTTCATCTCGATGCTCAGCGCCTCGTCCTTCGGGCTCACGCTCGACCTGTCGGGCGTGACGGGTCTCATCGTCTCGGTCGGCATCACCGTCGACTCCTACGTCGTGTACTTCGAACGATTAAAGGACGAAGTGCGGGCCGGACGATCCGTTAGGGCCTCGGTCGACAAGGGCTTCCGCAGCGCCTACCGCACGATCCTGTCGGCGGACGCCGTCTCGTTCCTCGGCGCGCTCGTGCTCTGGTGGCTCTCGGTCGGCGCGGTGCGCGGCTTCGCCTTCATGCTCGGGCTGTCGACGCTCGTCGACGTGGCGACGGCGTACCTGTTCACCCGCCCGCTCGTCATCCTGCTCGGCCGGAACCGGGTCATCGCGAGCGCCCGCCACCTCGGCATCGCCCGGGGCCTCGCCGCCGTCGTCGAGGAGGCCGCATGAGCCCGGACCGGATCCTGCCGGGTTCGGCCGGCCCGCCACCGCAACAAGGCCGCGAACCCCTGCCACCTCCCTTCCTTCCTCCCCGGGAGACCGAGGAGGCCCCGGAGATGCCGCCGGGCAAAGGACGCCCCCCCGTCGCCCCGCCCCCGACCGCGGAGGGGCCCATCCCGGGAGCGACTGCACCGGCCCCCGAGAGCGGGGTCCCGGGCCGGGCCCCCCGCCGGCGCGGCCCCCTGCGGCGGCTGTACTTCGGCCAGACGCGCTTTGACTTCGTGCGCCGCAAGCGGTGGTGGTTCGCGCTCTCGAGCATCGTCATCGTCGCCGGGGTGATCTCGCTCGCGACACGGGGACTGAACCTCGACATCGAGTTCGCCGGCGGCACGGCCTGGACGGTGCAGACCTCGACGGTCTCCGTCACCCAGGCGCGCAACGCCCTGGCGCCCTACGGCCTCGCCGGGGCGGCGATCACGCAGCTCGGCACCCCGCCGAAGACGCTCAACGTCGAGGCGAAGCTGCCGAAAGGTCAGACTTCGAAGCAGTCCCAGGCGATCGCCGCCGAGGTGAGCGCCGTCCTCGCCAAGCTCGCCCACGTCAGCCCGGCCTCGGTGAGCGTCGAGACGGTCGGACCCTCCTGGGGACGCCAGATCACGAGCAAGGCCCTCGAGGCGCTGATCGTCTTCATCATCCTCGTCAGCGTCTACATCTCGATCTTCTTCGAGTGGCGGATGGCGTTCGCGGCGATCCTCGCCATGTTCCACGACATCCTCGTCACGGTCGGCGTGTACTCGCTCGTCGGTTTCGACGTGACCCCGGACACCGTCGTCGCCTTCTTGACGATTCTCGGCTACTCGCTCTACGACACGATCGTCGTGTTCGACCGCGTCCGCGACAACGCGCACCACCTCGCGCAGCGGGACCGGATGGCGTTCTCGGATCTCGTCAACCTCTCGATGAACCAGACGCTCGCCCGCTCGCTCAATACGTCGCTCGTCGCGATCCTGCCGATCCTTTCCGTCCTCGTCCTCGGCGCGCAGGTCCTCGGCGCGACGACGCTGCAGTACTTCGGGCTCGCGCTGCTGATCGGGCTGACGACCGGGGCCTACTCGTCGATCTTCATCGCCTCGCCGCTCGTCGCGCTGCTGAAAGAGCGCGAGACCCACTACCGCCACCTCGCCGAGCGCCTCCGCAACCGGGGCATCGGCCCGGTGCTCCTCAGCCCGGCCGCCGTCGCGGCCGGCGCCCTCGGGATGGAACTGCCCACCGCGGGCGGGCGGGAGCCCGCCTTCGTCGCCAGCCGGGTCCGCCCGGTCGGCACCCCGCCCCGCCGGCCAGAAACGCCAGCCGCCGCCCAAGCCGTCGCCCCGACCGCGCCGCCCGCCCGGCCCGCCGGCCCGGCACGGCCCGTCCGGGCCTCGAAGAACCGGCCGGCCGCGCGCCGTCGTCGCAGAGGGGGCCGGCGCTGATCGACGTCCACCGGGCCCGCGCGGAGCCGGACCGGTTGCGGGTCGCGCTCGCCCGCAAGGGCGCGGCCGCCCTCTTCGACGAGTTCCTCGAGGTCGACCGCACCTGGCGGCTCGACGCCGCCCGGGTCGAGCAGCTCCGGGCGGCGACGCGGCCGAAGGGACGTCCCGACGAGACGGCCCGCCGGGCGCTCGGGGCTGCCAAGGCGGAGCTGAAGACGGCCGAGACCGCCCTCGCCAAGAGCGCGGCCCGCCGGGACGAGCTCCTCGGCCGGATCCCGAACCCGCCCGACGAGGCGGCCCCCGACGGGGTGAGCGACGAGGACGCCGTCGAGCTGCGGCGGGTCGGGGAGCCGCCCCGGTTCGACTTCCCGCCCCGGGACCACCTCTCCCTCGGGGTCTTCGCCATCGACAAGGCGGCGCAGCTTTCCGGGACGCGCTTCGCCTACCGGATCGGCGACGTCGCCCTCCTCGAGCTGGCGCTGTATCGCTACGCGCTCGACCGGGTCATGGCGCACGGCTTCACCCCGGTGCTGCCGCCCGTGCTCGTTAGGGAGTCCGCGATGTTCGGCACGGGGTTCTTGCCGACCGACGAGGCGAACCTTTACCGCGTCGAGCCCGACGGCCTCTACCTCACCGGGACCTCGGAGGTGGCGCTCGCCGGCCTCCACTCCGGCGACGTCTTCGAAGCCGAGGCCCTGCCGCGGCGCTACACCGGTTACTCGACCTGTTTCCGGCGGGAGTCCGGGGCCGCCGGGAAGGACACCCACGGGATCTTCCGGGTTCACCAGTTCGACAAGGTCGAGATGTTCGTCTTCGCGACGGCGGAGACCAGCGCCGCCGAGCATGAAGCGATCCTTTCGATCGAAGAGGAGATCATCGCCGGGCTGGGCATCGCCTACCGGGTCGTCAACATCGCGGCGGGGGATCTCGGCCCCTCGGCGGCGAAGAAGTACGACATCGAGGGGTGGATCCCGAGCCAGGCCCGCTACCGCGAGCTCACCTCCTGCTCGAACACGACCGACTACCAGGCCCGCCGGCTGAACATCCGGGTGCGCGCCGCGGGCGAGCTGCGCCCGGTCCACACCCTGAACGGGACGGCGATCACGGCGCGCGCCCTCATCGCCCTCGTCGAGACCTACCAGCGCGCCGACGGCTCCGTCGCCGTCCCCCCGGTCCTCGTCGGCTTCGGCGCGCCGCCGAGGATCGGCGCGCCCGGGGCCTAGGCCTTCCCCGGCCCGAGCCGGTGGAGCGGCCCGGCGCCGTGGCCGAGGCCCCCGGTCGCGGAACGCCGGAGCGAGTCCGTGACGAAGCGCTTCGCCGCAAACGCGGCCTCGACGATCCCGGCGCCCCCGGCAAGGTGCGCCGCGAGCGCGGCCGACAGCGTGCAGCCCGTGCCGTGGACGTTGCCGGTCGCGACCCAGGGAGCGCGCAACCAGGTGAGCTCGCCCGCAAAGCACAGGACGTCGACGGCCTCCGCCCCCGGGCGGTGGCCGCCTTTCACGAGCGCGGCGGTCGCCCCCCGGGCGCAGAGCTCCCGCGCCGCCTCGCCCATCGCCGCCTCGCCGGCGAGGGGCCGGCCGACGAGCACCTCGGCCTCGGCGAGGTTCGGGGTCACGACCGTCGCGTGGGGGAGGAGCAGGCGGTAGGCGGCCGGGTCGTCGCCCGCGAGGAGCGACGACCCGGAGGTGGCGACCATCACCGGGTCGACGACGAGACACGGCAGGGCCCCGGCCGCGGCCCGGGCCGCGACCCTCTCCACGATCGCAAGCGAGGCGAGCATCCCGGTCTTCACGGCCGCGACCGCGAAGTCGTCGAGGACCGCGTCGAGCTGGGCGTCGACGAGCTCCGGGGCGAGGACCTCGACGGCGCGCACGGACTTCGTGTTCTGGGCCGTCACCGCCGTGACGACGAGGGTCCCGAAGACCCCGAGCGCGGCGAAGGTCTTCAGGTCCACCGCGACGCCGGCGCCCCCGCCCGAATCGGTGCCCGCGATCGTGAGGGCGACCGGGGGTGGCTCGTCGGCCCGCAGCGCGGACCTTTTCGCCGGCGCCATCTCGTCATCCTACGGGCCCGCTGGGACCACCTCGGGGGGCAATCCCGCCGGGGGGCCGCCCGCCCGATACCGTGGCGCGCGACCGGGCCCGAAGGAGGACGGTGGCAGACGAACGCGTCGACGAGATCTGCTCGGCGCTCGATTCCCTCATCGAGCGGCTCGACGACCTCGCGCTCGAGTCCCTGCGCGCCGCCGTCGAGCGGGGCGCCACGACCCGGCCGGAGATCGAGCGCCGCCTCGTCCGGGCGCGCCACGCCCTCGAACGGGCGCGCCATCTTCTCGGGGGAAGCTGAGCCCTGTCGCCCGGGGAGGCCAAAACGACGATGATGGGGCGGTGGAAGAGCGCGAGCACGACGAACGCCCCTGGGGGAGTTACACCGTCCTCGAGGACGCCACCGACCACAAGGTGAAGACGATCCTCGTCCGGCCCGGCAAGCGTCTCAGCTACCAGCGCCACGAGGGGCGGGCCGAGCACTGGTTCGTTGTCGCCGGCCAGGGCAAGGTCACCGTCGACGGGGTGGAAGAACCTGTCGCGCCGGGAACGGCGATCGACGTGCCGCGGCGCGCCGCCCACCGGATCGAGAACACGGGCGTAGACGATCTCGTCTTCATCGAGGTCCAGCACGGGGAGTCGTTCGCCGAGGCCGACATCGTCCGGCTCGAGGACGACTTCGGCCGGGCCTGAGACGACCCGGCGGCTCCGACTAGGTCCGGGACGGGGTCGGCGCGCCCGGGGGGCTGAGGGCGTTCAGCGCGTCGATGAGCTGACGGAGCCGACCGTGGTGGACCCGGTTGAACTCGCAGGCGATGCGCGGCAGATCGACGTGGTCGTGGCTGGCGCGCTCGACGGGGTAGGCCTCGGTCCGCCAGATCCCCTTGTCCGAGCAGATGTCGGCGAACGTCGCCGACAGCGAGGCGAGTTCCAGGTCGCTCGGCGCGTAGCGCAGCCGGATGACCATGGCGTCGTTGACGAACCGGCGGGAGTGGTAGTTGCGATGGAACCCGAGGATCTCCCGGACCGCGACGTCGAGGTCGTCGGTGATCCGGTAAAGCGCCGCCTCGACCGGGTCGGCGAAGCCCCGCCCGAAGACCTGGGCGGCGACGAAGTCCTCCCAGCCCTGCCAGTAGCGCTCGCCCGGGCCGTCGACGAGCACGATCGGCGCCGGCTCGGCCTTGCCGGTCTGCAACAGCGTGAGCAGCTCGAAGCACTCGTCGAGGGTCCCGAAGCCGCCCGGCAGGACGAGGAAGCCCGAGGACTCCTTGATCAACATCAGCTTGCGCGTGAAGAAGTACTTCATCTCGACGAGCTTGGAGTTGTCGGCGATCCACTGGTTGGGCTCCGTCTCGCCGGGCAGGCGGATGTTCACCCCGATCGCCATCGCCTCGCCGGCGCCCTCGTTGCCGGCGGCCATGATCCCGGGCCCGGCGCCCGTGACGACCATCCATCCGGCGGCCGCGAAGCGGGCCGCGAGCTCGCGGGCAAGCTCGTACGTGCGGTCCGAGGGCTCCGTGCGGGCCGAACCGAACAGCGTCACCTTCCGCACGTCCCGGTAGGGGGCGAACATCTGGAAGGCCTCCGCCATCTCGCCGAGCGCGGCGCGGGCGAGCTTCAGGTCGAGCCGGCTGGCGTCGCCCCGCGTGAGCTCGAGCGTCGCGAGCACGATCCCGCGCACGACGTCGCGGTCCTGGCTCACCTTCGCGGTTCCGAGGAACAATTCCACGAGCGCCGCGACCTCCGGGCTCTCCTCGCCGGTGGGGAGAGAGGCGCGGTCCCGGTGCGCCGTCACGCCGGCACCTTCAACCGGTCGTAGAGGGTCGTGCGCTGCTCCAGTCGGCGGCCGAGCGGCTCGACGAGGGCGCGGAAAGCCTCCGGCGTCATCATCTGGCCGTGCGACGCCCCGGCGGCGCGCGAGATGTTCTCGTCCATGAGCGTCCCGCCGACGTCGTTGCAGCCCGCCTGGAGGAGTTGCCGGAGTCCCTCGGGTCCGGTCTTCACCCAACTGGCCTGGACGTTGTCGATCACCCCGTCATAGACGATGCGACCGATGGCGTGCATGAGGACGACCTCGCGAAACGTCGGTCCCCGCCGGGCGTGGTGCGCGAGGTAGATCGGCGACGCCATGTGCACGAAGGGCAGCGGCACGAACTCGGTGAACCCGCCCGTCTCCCGGGCGAGGTCGCGCGTCGCCAGGAGGTGGCGCGCCCAATGGAGGGGCGATTCGACCGAGCCGAACATGATCGTCACGTTGGAGCGCAGTCCGACCCGGTGGGCCGTGCGGTGGGCCTCGAGCCACTCGGCCGTCGTCACCTTGTCCGGGCAGAGAACGGCTCGGATCTCGTCGTCGAGGATCTCCGCCGCCGTCCCGGGAAGCGACCGCAGCCCGGCCTCGTAGAGCCGCCGCAGGTACGACTCCAACGGTTCGCCGAGCCGGCGCGCCCCCTCGGTCACTTCGAGCGCGGTGAAACCGTGGATGTGGATCTTGTCCGAGGCGGCCCGCACCGCCCGGATGACCTCGAGGTAGTAGTTCCCGTCGAAATCGGGGTGGATCCCGCCCTGCAGGCAGACCTCGGTCGCGCCGGCGCCCTCGGCCTCGGTGACGCGGCTCGCGATCTCGTCGAGGCTCAAAAGATACGGTTGCCCGCGCAGATTCAGCGAGAGCGGCCCCTTGGAAAAAGCGCAGAACCGGCACTTGTAGGTGCAGATGTTCGTGTAGTTGATGTTCCGGTTCACGACGAACGTGACGGTGTCGCCGACGGCCCTGGCGCGCAGTTCGTCGGCGAAGGCGGCGATCCTCCGCACCTCCGTCCCCCGGGCGGAGAACAGGGTCACCACCTCCTCGACGCCAGGGTCCCGGCCGGCCTCGACCCCGGCGAGCACCTCGTCGACGGGACCACGGGGCCCGACGCCCCGGGCCGGGGCCCGCCCCGGGGCGACGAGAACTGGGGGAGCGACGTCGGACCCGGCGCACCAGGCGCTGTCCCGCGCCAGCCCCTCGGCGTCGCAGTGCTCGAGGATCGCGGCCCGTACCGGCGGCGCGAACCACCGCTCCGGCGCCGCCACGTACTCGGGCTGGACGGCGAGGCGCGGTGCCAGCTCGTAGCCGGCGGCCGCGAGGTCCTCGCCCAGACAAGCGAGGGTCGGCCAGGCCCGCTCGGGGTTGACCTCGTCGATCGTCAGTGGCGAGATCCCGCCGAGATCGTCGGCCCCGGCGTCGACGAGCACGACCGGGTCGTCGACAAGATTCGGCGGCGACTGGACGTGGACCGCGCCGGGCAGGATCAGCCGGGCGGCCGCGACCGTCCAGCGCAGCTCGTCGAGGGGACAGGGCGGCGCGGCGCGCATTGCGGTCCCGGGTTTCGGGAGGAAACCCTGGACGAGGACCTCCTGGACGTGGCCGTAGCGGCGCTGGGCGTCGGCGATCGCCCGCAGGGCGTCGAGGCGATCCCGCCGGGTCTCGCCGATGCCGACGAGGACCCCGGTCGTGAACGGGATCGCCAGTCGTCCCGCGGCCTCGAGGGTCGCGAGACGACTCCCGGGGTCCTTGTCCGGTGCCAGGCGGTGGCAGGCGAGCCCGGGCACGAGCGACTCGAGCATCATCCCCTGGCTGACACTCACGGTCCGGAGGAGCGCGAGTTCGTCCGCGCCGAGCGCCCCGGCGTTGCAGTGGACGAGCAATCCGGCGCGCTCGCCGACGAGAGCCGCCGCGGCGGCGAGGTACTCGACGGTCGAGCGGTAGCCGTGGGCCGCGAGCCAGGCGCGCGCCCCCCGGTAACGATCCTCGGGGCTCTCACCGAGCGTGAAGAGGGCCTCGTGACAGCCCGCCTTCCGCCCGGCGACGGCGAGGGCCACGACCTCCTCCGGCGACAGGTAGGGGGCCGCGAGGCGCCCCGGCGGCTTGGCGAACGTGCAGTAACCGCAACGGTCGCGACAGAGCATCGTCAGCGCGACAAAGACCTTCGGCGAGTACGTCACGCGACGCCCGAAGCGGCTCCGCCGGGCCTCTCCGCCGGCCGCGACGAGCTCGGCGACGGGCGCGCGCAAAAGTTCGTCGTCGCGCCAGGTCCGGGGGCGGATCGCCCCGGTCACGCCCCGTCCCCCCCGGGGTGCGGGGCCGCGGCGGGGTCGACGAGCCAGACGACCCGGCCCCCGCGGATCCGCCCGGCGGGGAGGTCCTCCCCGGCCGCGATCCGCGCCAGCGGGCCTGCTTTGGCCGCGCCGATCACCGTGACGACGACGAGTCGGGCCCGGGCGATCCCCTCGAACGTGAGGGTCAGGCGCTCGAAGGGGTTCCGACCCGAGGGGTCGGCGTTGGCGATGACGAGCGCGCCGGGGGGCGCGTCGTGTCCGTCCGCCCCGGGGAAGAGCGACGCGGTGTGCCCGTCGGGTCCCAGACCGAGTTGGAGCAGGTCGAAGCCGCCGGCTGCCGCGACGAGCGCGCCGTAGGCCTCCGGGCCCGCCGCGCACGACATCGGGTGAAATCCGGCGAGTTCGCCGCGGACTTCGCCGAGGGCCTCGGAGATCGCCCGCGCGTTGGCGTCGGGTGAGGTCGGCTCGACACAGCGCTCGTCGGCGAAGTAGCACTCGACCCGCCCCCACGAGATCCCCGGTTCCGCGGCGAGACGGGAGAAGCAGGCCACCCCGGAGGCGCCGCCCGAGCAACCGAGGCGGAAGCGCGGCGCGCTCGTCGCGGTGACCTCGTCGGCGACGAGGGCCGCGAAGGCGGCTCCCACGTCGGGAACCACGCGCACCTCGCCGATCATGACCCCGCCCTTCGCCGCTAGTCGGAGTTGCGCCAGTGCCGCTCGACGGATTCGAGCAATCGGTCCGCGGCCTCCGGCCCCCAGCTTCCGGCGGCGTAGGGCGCGAGAGGCGGCGCGTCCGCGGCGAAGGCCTCCTGCAGCGGCCGGACGATCGTCCAGGCCCGCTGGACCTCGTCGTCGCGGATGAAAAGTGTCGGATCGCCGACCATGGCGTCGACGAGCAGCCGCTCGTAGGCGTCGACGGTCTGGCCGGGGAAGCTCTGCAGATAGGAGAAGTCCATCGAGACGTTGCGGACCGTGAACGTCGGCCCCGGGACCTTGGCGCCGAACGAGAGGCTGATCCCGTCGTCGGGCTGGATCCGCAACGTGAGCGAGTCCCGCCGCAAGTCACGCGCCAGCTTGCCGGCAAAAGGCAGGTGCGGCGGGCGCTGGAAGACCATGACCACCTCGGTCCGCCGGTGGCGGAGCCGCTTGCCGGTCCGCAAAAAGATCGGCACCCCGGCCCAGCGCCAGTTGTCGACGTCGACGCGCATCGCGACGTACGTCTCGACCTCGGACTGCGGGTCGACGCCGGGCTCGTCGCGGTAGGCCGGGACCGGCTCGCCGTCGACCGTGCCGGCTCCATACTGGCCCCGCACGACCCGGGAGACGACGTCGCGCTCCTCGGGCACGACGACGGATCGGAGAAGCTTCACCTTCTCGTCCCGGATGATGTCTCCCTCGGCCGCCCCCGGCGGCTCCATGAGCGTCAGCGCCAGCACCTGCATCAGGTGGTTCTGGACGATGTCCCGCAGCGCGCCGGCCTGCTCGTAGAACCCGCCGCGGCCTTCGACGCCGAGGCTCTCGGCGACCATCACCTGGACGTGGTCGACGTGGCGCCGATTCCAGATCGGCTCGAAGACCGAGTTGGCGAACCGCAGGGCGAGGATGTTCTGCACCGTCTCCTTGCCCATGTAGTGGTCGATACGGAAGATCTGTTCCTCGTCGAAGTGGGCGTGGATCTCGGCGGAGAGCTGCCGCGCGCTCTCGAAGTCGGTGCCGAAGGGCTTCTCGACGACGAGGCGCGCGAAGCCCTCCCGTCGCCCGGCGGCGTTGAGATGCTTCCCGCCGAGGCCCCGCACGACGACCGCGAACTGCGACGGGACGGTCGCGAGGTAGTAGAGCCGGTTGCCCGCGGTTCCCACCGTCCGATCGGCCACGGCGAGCCTCTGGGCAAGGCGTTCGAACGTCGCCGGGTCGGCGCTGTCGCCGGAGATGTACGAGAAGTGGGCGACGCGCCTGTCCCACTCGGCTGAGTTCCCCGGTTCGCCGGCCTCCCGGGCCCGCCCCTGGAACTCGTCGTCGCTGAGCGGCGTGCGGGCCACGCCGATCACGGTGAACTCCTCCGGCAGCGCGCCCCGGGCGGCGAGGCGGCTGAGCGCCGGGAGGATCTTGCGGCCCGCGAGATCCCCTGAGGCCCCGAAGATGACGAGCGCGAGCGGGTCGGGCCGACGCGTCGGGCCGCTCAAAGCGGTGCGGTTGCCTTCGGCGGCACCGAGTCCCAGTTCCGCGGCGGAGAATTCTGTGCTGCTCACGAAGCCCCCTGCACGCCGCTCAGTGGACGGCGCCAATCGCTGCGGCCTTCTCGGCAAGCCGGGCCTGGAGGTCGTCGAAGGACTGCGCGAAGGCCGCGACGCCCGCGGTCTCCAGCTGCTCGGTGACGTCGTCGAGGTCCACGCCGACCTCGGCAAGAGCGGCGAGAACCTCCTTCGCGGCCGCGACGTCGGAGTCGACCGTGCGCGCGATAGTTCCGTGGTCGTTGAAGGCGTCGGCGGTCTCGGGCGGCATCGTGTTCACCGTGTCCGGACCGATCAGTCCTTCCACGTACAGAAGGTCGTCGTAGCCGGGGTTCTTCGTCGAGGTCGAAGCCCACAGCGGACGCTGCAGACGGGCGCCCGCGGCGGCGAGGTTCGCAAACCGGGACGACGAGAATCGCTCCCGGAAGATCTCGTAGGCGAGCCGCGCCTGGGCGAGGGCGGCCTGGCCGCGCAGTTCGAGGGCCCGCGCCGCTCGCGGCGTCCCCGGTTCCGCCGACGCGATCGCTTCGAGCCGGCGGTCGACCTCGGAGTCGACGCGGCTCACGAAGAACGAAGCGACCGAGGCGACGTCAGCCGGAGAACCCCCCGCCGCGGCAAGCCGCTCGAGACCGCGCAGGTACGCCTCGATGACCGCCTCGTAGCGTTCGAGGGAGAAGATCAACGTGACGTTGACCTTCTCGCCCGCGGCGATTGCCTCTTCGATCGCCGGCAGGCCCTCCGGGGTGGCGGGGATCTTCACGAGGACGTTGGGCCGTGCCACCCGGGCATGGAGCGCGCGGGTGGCGGCGATCGTTCCCGCCGTGTCGTGCGCGAGGTCGGGCGCGACCTCGACCGAGACGAAACCGTCCCCTCCGCCCGACGCCTCGTAGAGGGGCCGCAGGATGTCGAGCGCCCCGACCACGTCGGCGAGGACGAGCTCCCAGTAGGCGTCCGCGACGGGCACGTTCGCCGCGACGAGCCCGCCGAACTGCTCGTCGTAGTCTGAGCTGTCCGTGATCGCCCGGGTCATGATCGTCGGGTTCGAGGTGACGCCCCGGATCCCGAGTCCGACGAGTTCTTCGAGGCCCCCGGCACGCACGTAGCTTCGCTTCAGGTCGTCGATCCACGGGCTCTGGCCCTGCTCCCGGAACAGGTCTTCGAGTTTGCTCACCTCGTGCGCCTCCAGCTGCCGCGAACGGCGGAGATTGTCGTGGACACAACGAGATTACGGCAATGGCGCCCGACGACGTCGGAACGAGCCGCGCGGGTGCGGGCGCGGTAGCCTGCGACAGTTCCTCGTGGTCGTGTGCCCGGGCCGGCGAGGAGAAAGGAGCGACCGTGGCGAAGGCGGCGGACGACGGTTCGAGTCGGAGCCGCGCCGCGTTCGGCGAAACTGTCTCCGTTCTCCGCCGCTACGTGGTTCAGGAGACCCTGGCGCCGCTACGCCAGCTCGGGCGGCGACTCGTGTTCGGGCTCTCCGGCGCGCTCCTCATCGCCATCGGTGCCGTGATCGCGCTGATTGGGATGCTGCGGGCCCTGCAGACCGAGACCGGGCGCACCTTCGCCGGGCACTGGTCGTTCGCGCCTTACCTGCTCACCGCGGCGGCCGCCGTCGTCGCCTTGGCGGGATTTGTCGCCTTCGGGTTCCGAGGTGTCGTCACCCGCGGTGCAAGGCCGCGCTCCGGATCCGAGAGCCGGAAGAGCCGACGATGAGCGAACCTCCGGACCGCGCCAAGGGCGACGGCGGCGACGCGCGAGTCTCGCTCGCCGAGGTCGAGCGGCAGCTGCGCGACCTTCTCGGCCCGAACGGCGGCGCAACGACGAAGATCGCCGCCGTGGCGGCGGGCGCCACGGCCCTCGCCGTGGGGTTCGCCTCCGTCTACCTGCTCGGACGCCATAAGGGTCGTCGGCGCGCCAGCGTGCTCGAGATCCGCCGGGTCTGATCCGTGGCTTCGCTCGTCCACAAGGGGGCGCACCGCCTGATGCGGCACGGCCTGCGGCGGGGTCTCCTCGAGGGCAGTGTCGCCTGGATCGTCATCGGCGCCGCGGCCTGGGTCGTGCGCTACGTCACCCGTCCCGAAGCGCCGCTCGTCGCGCGGGAGAACCTCGGGCTCGGGGAATCCCTGATCGTCACGCACGTGCCGGGACCCGAGACGGGCCCCCGCCGACGGCGCGACGTCCTCCGGCACGCAGGGGACGGCGCGGCCGGGTCGTGACCCGCCCCGAGCCGACCGGGTATCCCCGCCGCGGGCCGCTCGCCGAGGGGGAGCGGGTCCTCCTCGTCGACCACCACGACCGGCGTTATCTCGTCCGCCTCGCCAAGGGCGCCTCGTTCCAGACCCACGCCGGCGTCGTCGAGCACGACAGTCTGATCGGACAGCCCGAGGGCAGCGCGATCGTCGCCTGGCGCCGCGACAGCGGGTCGGGACCCGCCCGACGCTTCCTCGCCCTGCGGCCGACGCTCGCTGACGTGATCGTAAAGATGCCCCGCGGGGCTCAGGTCATCTATCCGAAGGATCTCGGCGCGATCCTCCTCGCCGCTGATCTGTTCCCCGGGGCGCGCGTCCTCGAAGCGGGGGTCGGTTCGGGGGCGCTGTCGATGACGGCGCTGCGTGCCGGTTGTCGCGTGACCGGCTACGAGCTGCGGGGCGACTTCGCCCGGCGCGCCCGGGCCAATGTCGCGGAGATCCTCGGCGCCGACGTGCCCTTCGCCGTCGAAGAACGCGACGTCTACGAAGGCATCGACGAGGTCGAACTCGACCGGGTGCTCCTCGACGTGCCGGAACCCTGGCGGGTCGTCGAACACGCCGCCCAGGCGCTCCTTCCCGGCGGGATCCTCCTCGCCTACCTGCCGTCGATCACCCAAACGGCCGAGCTGCGCGCCGAGCTCGACCGCTCCGCGTTCGCGTTGGCGGAGACGTTCGAGGTCCTCCGGCGCACCTGGCACATCGAGGGCCGGTCGGTGCGGCCCGACCACCGGATGGTCGCGCACACCGGGTTCGTCACGGCGGCGCGTCGCGTCGTCGGGCACGCCACGACTCGGGAGACGGACGAACAACGGAACGGGTGAGACGCCGAGCGCGAACCCTAGCCCTGCTCGATGAAGATGCACTCTCCAGGGCACTCTTCGGCGGCCTCGGTGACGGCGTCGTCGAGGCCGTCGGGCACGACCACCATGCCCTTCACGCCGCCGGGGTCGGTCATCACGGTGGCCCCGTCTTTCACGTAGGCGAGCCCGTCGTCCTGCAGCGTGAACACCGCCGGACAGATCTCCTCGCAGAGACCGTCGCCGGTGCAGAGATCCTGATCGATCCAGACCTTCATCGCGCTGCGCGCCCTCCTCTGGGCAATTATGCCGGCACGACAAGCGTAACGACACCGGGAGCAAATGGGGCTGCGAGGCAGAATCGCCTCTTGCCGGGCTGAATCGAACGTACCGAGCAGGTCAGGGGGTGTCAAGGAACCCCGAGTGGCGCGATCGGGTGCTGGCCGAGTTTCCGACCTGCCGGCCGCCATCTCGACTGCCTCGGCCGCCTTGATCCGGAGGACTGGCCGCGGTGACGGGCAGCTGACCGGGGAATGACCTTGTGGGTGCGGATCTCGTCAATCTGCCCGGTTCCGCCCTTCGCGGGAATACTCCAGGAAGGCGAGGGCTTTCCCTCCGAGCGATTGCGCCCACTCGCTCGGCGAGGACGACGACGCCACCAGCACCCGCGAAAGAACTGGCCGGGATCACCCGGTCACCAGGATCTCCGGTCTGGGCGCAGTCACGGAATACGAACATCGCGGCGGAGCGCAGCTAGCCGCCGGTCTTCCTCCGACAGGTCCGAGACCTTGACCGGGGTGACGAGGCTCCAGTGCTTTCCCACTGGGCAACGCTGCAGTCGCCACCACCCGAGACGGAGGGCTTTCAAGGACCCGCCGGGAATCCAAATCGTCGTGAAGAGGTGGCCATCACGGCACCGCACGACGGTGTTGGCACCAAACAGGAAGCCACGTCGGCGGGCCACGACCATGATCTCGGCGAAGCACAGGGCGATGACGAGCACCTTGGTGACCTTGCGAGCGGCAATCCTGCGACGCACGGTTCCAGAGTACGCGAGGCAAGCGGGATGACACCGAACGCAGCGACACGAGCGCGGTCTCGCGGTCGAGATCAGACGATCGGAAACGAAGTCGTGCCCGACGAGCTGCGGACGTGGACTGCTGACTCAAGCGCGCGTGGACAGCGGTCGTCCGACCACGGGCCCGTCGAGTACGACCGGCGGTCGCCGGGGAGCTCCAGGAGGCTCAAGGTGGATTCGCCTGATTGGACGGGCGGTTGGCCTCAGAAGTCGACCGGGAGAATCGGTCCGCAGAAGGCGAAGCGCTCTGCCGTTCCCCGCGATCCGAAAACGCCGGTCAACGGGGTGTGATCCTCGGTCTGGACGCGGACCGCGCGGTTCAGCCCCAGCGGATCGTTGCTCGTGCCCGCCACAGATCCATGACGCGCCCATCCCCGGTGATGTCGACTGGCGGGCCGAGCTCTCGTCGATTCCAGAGCAGAAGGTAAAGATCGCTCGCCGGGCCCACGAGCGTGCAGTCCGCCCGGGTGAAGCCCGACGAAACCACACGTCGGTCCGACTCGACCCGAATCGTCCAGGCGTGGCCGGTGTCGGTGGTCTGGATGGACAAGGTGACAGGGGTATCGGCGGTAAGGCAGCCGTTCGGCCTTGCGAAAAAGCCGTTGAGCAGCTCGTCGATCCCGTCAGCGGCGAAATCGCCCGGTAATCGCGACGGCCATTCCACCGCGGCCTCGGCGTCGACGCAATGGATCGCCGTCTCGTGCGCCTGTCGGCGCGCCCAGAACGCGCGCGGCGAGGGGGCGGGAAGAAAGGTCCAGCAGCTCATCCCGGGATCGGCGTCGCGCAGTGCCGTGACGAGCGAGGCATGGCCGGCGCGGTACCAAGAGAGCAGTCCGTCGTTGGGCACAGCGACAAAAAAGACGGCCTCTTCCTCGTCGCTCGTCGGTTCCGACTTGCCGGAACAGACGTAGGCGGTCGCCCAACGATGAACGCCACCGACATGGCGGAGAAGATCGCGCACCGTCCAGCCCGGACACGTCGGCACTCGAGCTTCGAGATCGGCGGCCGCGGCCGCGGTCGCGAGCCGCCCTCCGAGATCTTGCAACTCCACGATATACCGATCGATCTCCATCACAGGCCCGTACCAGCACGATCGCGCCCAGTCACCAACGTCACATCCTCGCGCCGCGATTCGTCCCGACGACCTGTCGAACGCCGTGCACGTTCGATCGGGTGTTGCCGTCACCCCACGTGGCGGGCAGCGTCGATCGTCAACGCGGGCCGAGCTGATGATCGTGCTCGCTCGTGCTGGTTCCTGTCGGCAGCAGCTGAGCTCTCGTAGGTCGACAAACCGGGACGAACACGCCCCCCGCCTCTCGCGTCCCAAACGGGCTCCGGGGGGTCGAACGACTTGCCGGCAACTGTTCCCGGAGCCCGACCCCCTCGACAAGAGGGTGGGAGGGGTCATCATCCGCGATCGACGTCGGCGCCGCCCGGTGTAGCGTCCGAGACGTCGGGCGTCGCGCGGAGGAGGTGCCCGAAGATGGATGACGACACGATCGCGGAACTGCGGGCCCGCCTCGCCGGCGCCGAGAGCGAGATCGCCGAGCTGCGCCACCGCCTGCACGAGGCCCCGCAGCGCGTCCGAGTGCTCGAAGAACGCCTCCTCGAGGTGAAGGGCCAACTCGCTCAGGCGCTCTCGCACAACGAGAAACTCACCTACACGCTCCAGCAGGCCAAGGAGAACATCGCCTCCCTGCGCGACGAGGTCGACAAGCTCACCCAGACCCCGAACGCCTACGGGACCTTCCTGCAGCACAACGAGGACGGCACGGTCGACGTCTTCGCGAGTGGTCGCAAGATGCGCGTCGCCCTCCACCCCACGATCGACCCCGAGAGCCTGTGCCGCGGCCACGAGGTCGTCCTCAACGAGTCGTTGAACGTCGTGCTCGCCCGCGCCTCCGAGCAGTCCGGCGAGGTCGTCACGGTCCAGGAGATCCTCGAGGACGGCAAGCGCGCCCTCGTCGTCGGCCGGGCCGACGAAGAGCACGTGGCCGAGCTCGCCGACGCGCTCCGAGACACTCGCCTGCGTGCCGGCGACAGCGTCCTCATGGACCCCCGTTCGCTCATCCTGCTCGAGAAGCTCCCCCGGCCCGAGATCGAAGAGGTCGTCCTCGAGGAGGTGCCTGACGTCACCTACGCCGACATCGGCGGCCTCGACGAGCAGATCGAAGCGCTGACTGACGCGGTGGAGCTCCCGTATCTCCACCCGGAGCTCTTCGCCGAGCACCAGCTTCCCGCGCCGAAGGGGATCCTTCTCTACGGCCCGCCGGGTTGCGGCAAGACGCTGATCGCCAAGGCGGTGGCGAACTCCCTCGCCCGCAAGGTCGGCGAGCTCAAGGGCAACGAGAACGTCCGCAGCTACTTCCTCAACATCAAAGGACCAGAACTGCTCAACAAGTACGTCGGCGAGACCGAACGTCAGATCCGCCTCGTCTTCCAAAGAGCGCGGGAAAAGGCCGACGAAGGCGTGCCCGTGATCGTGTTCTTCGACGAGATGGATTCGCTGTTCCGCACCCGCGGTTCCGGCATCAGCTCGGACATGGAGTCGACGATCGTCCCGCAACTCCTCGCGGAGATCGACGGCGTCGAGGCGTTGCGCGACGTCATCGTCATCGGGGCGTCGAACCGCGAGGACCTCATCGACCCGGCGATCCTGAGGCCCGGCCGGCTCGACGTGAAGATCAAGATCGAGCGTCCCGACGAGGGGGCCGCCCAGCAGATCTTCGCCCGCTACCTGACGGCCGACCTGCCGCTCAACGCCGAGGCCGTGGCCGAGCTGGGCGGCGGTGACCCCGCCAAGGCGGTCCGGGTGATGATCGAGCGGACCGTCGCCGAGATGTACCGAGCCGACAACGAGAACCGCTTCCTCGAGGTCACCTACCAAAACGGCGACAAGGAAGTCCTGTACTTCCGGGACTTCGCCTCCGGGGCGATGATCGAGAACATCGTCCGGCGGGCGAAGAAAATGGCGATCAAACGCCTCCTCGGCGGCGAGGCCCGCGGGATCTGCCTCGCCGACCTGCTGGAGTCGATCAAGCAGGAGTACAAGGAGAACGAGGACCTGCCGAACACGACGAACCCGGACGACTGGGCCAAGATCTCCGGCAAGAAGGGCGAGCGCATCGTCTACGTCCGGACCGTGATCGACCACGGCGACGAACGCGGCGGCCGAGCGATCGAGCGCGTCGGGACCGGGCAGTACCTGTAATCCGGGGCGCCAGCCGCCCGTCGCCGGGCGCGATCACCCGGCGACGGTCGGCGACGCGAGGAGTCCACTAGGGTCGGCCCCATGGCGATCCCGAAGGTCTGCGGCATCGAGACCGAGTACGGAGTGCAGCTCGCCGGGGTGTCGGACACGAATCCGACCGTGGCCGCGTCGAGGCTCATCAACGGCTACGTCTCCGAACTCGCGGGCCGGGTCGGCTGGGACTTCGAGGACGAGAGCCCGGGGAAGGACGCCCGCGGGTTCGTGCGAGATTTCGGTGTCTCGCCCGAGGTCGAGACGAATCTCGTCAACGCCGTGCTCACGAACGGCGCCCGCTACTACGTCGACCACGCCCATCCCGAGTACTCGACGCCGGAGTGCTCGACAGCCCTCGAGCTCGTCGCCCACGACAAGGCGGGGGAGCGGATCCTCGCGGCCTCGATCGAGGCGGCGCAGCGCCCCCTCGGGCCGCAAGAAGCGATCGTCGTCTACAAGAACAACTCCGACGGCAAGGGCAACTCCTACGGCACCCACGAGAACTACCTGGTGAGCCGCCAGGTCGAGTTCGCCGACGTCGTTCGGGCCATGGTGCCCCACCTGGTCTCGCGCCAGGTGGTCGTCGGCGCGGGCAAGGTGGGCGCCGAGGTCGACCGAGGCGCGGCCTCGCCGCCGGCGTTCCAGCTCAGCCAGCGCGCCGAGTTCTTCGAAGAGGTCGTCGGGTTGGAGACCACCCTGAAGCGCCCGATCGTCAACACCCGCGACGAGCCGCACTGCGACGCCGAGCGCTTCCGCCGC